>CAWGJM010000019.1:0-12967 GCA_963822795.1 uncultured Alphaproteobacteria bacterium | reverse complement strand
CGGCAGCCGATGCGCACGATCGGCACCCCGACTTCATTATGAAATTTCGGATAACTTTCCATCTGCAGCGCGCGGCTTAGGTGCCCGATCGATGACGCAAAGTGCTGTGCATGGATCGTCGAGCGAGGGTTCGATCAGCACCCCGTGAGCGGCGCCCTCTCGCGTCGTTCGGTTGCCGTAAAACGTACCCAGAGCGACACGTCCATCCCACCACGGGAGAGGGTTGGAAGCTAACGCACCTGCGGAGGCGCAGGGGTCGCCATCGCCGCGACGCTGTGCTTCACTGCGTTCTGCACCTTCGCGAAGGCGCTCACCTCGATCTGGCGTACGCGCTCGCGCGAGACGCCGAATTCCGCGGCCAACTCCACGAGCGCGATCTGTTCCTCGGCGAGCCGGCGCGTCTCGAAGATACGCCGCTCGCGCTTGTTCAGCTCGGTGAGCGCATCGGACAGCGTCTTGCGGCGCTTATCGAACTCCTCGCTCGCGGCGAGCGTCGTCTCCTGGTCCGGGGATTCGTCCACCAGCCGGTCTTGCCACTCGCCGGAATCGCCGTCCTCGCCGATCGCGGCGTTGAGCGAGGCGTCGCCGCCAAGCCGCCGGTTCATGTAAATCACGTCCGTTTCGGTGACGCCGATCCGCCGGGCGATGATCTTCACCTGGTCCAGCCGCATATCGCCATCGTCGAGGATGGAGATTTTGCTCTGGGCCTTGCGGAGGTTGAAGAACGCCTTCTTCTGGTTGGCCGTGGTGCCCATCTTCACCAGCGACCACGACCGCAGGATGTATTCCTGGATCGCCGCCTTGATCCACCACACGGCGTAGGTGGCGAACCGGAAGCCCTTCTCCGGCTCGAAGCGCTCGACCGCCTGCATCAGGCCGACATTGCCCTCGGAGATCGCCTCCGAGATCGGCAGGCCGAAGCCGCGATAGTCCCTGGCGATCTTGGTCACGAGCCGCAGCTGGCTGGTGACCAGCTTGTGCGCCGCGTCGCGATCGCCGTGCTCGCGCCAGCGCTTGGCTAGCATGTATTCTTCCTGGCGCTCCAACATCGGGAATCGCCGGATTTCCTCAAGATAGTGGGTAAGGCCTGGTTCGGCCCTAAGGATCGGCAGGGCCGCGTTGCGGGCCATGATCAAGCCCTCCAACTAGTTTCGAAACAAAATTATCTGCATCCGATCGGTTGTCAAGTTAATTTCGAAACACTATTATGTTCCGAAGAGGTAACCATGTCGGCGCGTGAAACGGCAGAGCTCCTGGTGCAAGTGGGTCGGCTCGTACAAGCTGAGGGCTATGACGGCGAACTCAGTCCGGCCCAATGGATGGCGCTCCGCTTCTTCGCGCGTGCCAACCCGTTCTCGCGGACCCCGTCGGCATTCGCGGAATTTCAAGCGACAACCCGCGGCACTGCAACACAAGCCATTAAGGCGCTTGAAGCGGGTGGGTACTTGGTCCGACAGCGATTCAAGACGGACGGGCGAAGCGTAAGTCTGCGACTGACGAGCAAGGGCAAAAAAGCGCTTGCACGCGATCCGTTCGAAGTTTTGGTGCGCGCCGTGGATTCGCTCGACGCGACAGAGCGAACTGCGATGCGTCGCGCGCTGTACCAAGTGCTGTCTACTCTAGCTACGAGTGGTGCGCATCGGCGGATCGGTGTTTGCGTGGACTGCACGCATTTCGGCAGAGAGATGTGCGGCGACCTGCCGAGCACGGAGCCCTCGGCCGCTGAATGCCTGCTCTTCGGTGTTCCGATTCAGCCAGAGGACATAGGTCTTCTGTGCGTCCATTTTCAACCAGTGAACGAGCACCGCGAGGACGGATGGACACCATGAATGAGTTCGCCACTCTGATCAGCTGAAAGGACGCTTAATTGACCTTCGTCGTCAACGAGAGCTGTATTCGCTGCAAAATCATGGACTGCGTCGATGTGTGCCCCGTGGACTGCTTCTACGAGGGCGAGAACATGCTCGTCATCCACCCGGACGAATGCATCGATTGCGGGGTCTGCGTGCCGGAATGCCCGGTCGACGCGATCAAGCCGGACACCGAGCCGGGGCTTGAGAAATGGCTGTCGCTGAATGCGGAATACGCGAAAATCTGGCCAAATATTACGGTCAAAAAAGCCGCTCCGCCCGACTCCAAGGAGTGGGAGGGGAAGCCGGACAAACTCCAATACTTTTCACCAAATCCCGGCGTGGGCGATTGAGGCGGACAGCGCCCGCGCCGCAACGTTCACCTTCGCAGTTTGCGAGCCTTATGCGGGCGAAGGTTGACACGAGGGGCAAACAACGTGACCGAAGCTCTTGCTGGCAAAACCTGTACTCCCTGTGGCGGGGGAATACCTCCACTTACGCGCCAGCAAGCTGAGCTCTTTCACGCACAGGCTCCGGACTGGCAACTGGCTGAGGAAGCTCACCGCATCGAGCGGAGCTTCCGGTTTCGCGATTTTCGCGAGGCGCTTACCTTTGTTCAGGAGATTGGTGAACTCGCGGAAGCGGAAGGCCATCATCCGAATATCAGCTTCAGTTGGGGCAATGCGACGGTCTCTCTGCAAACCAAGAAGATCAAGGGACTGCATGAGAACGACTTCATCATGGCCGCCAAGATTGACCGCATATTCGCTCGGACGGCCACGGCGTGAACGAGTTCTGGTTGTCTGCAACTTGCGCCCCTTTTTCGGTGCCGAGCGCGTTCTTCGACAAGCAGCAAACTGATGCCGCGATGCGATAGCCGTTGGAGTCCTGCTGCGATTGGGGTCAAAGCAACCTGCACTTCCGCCTTTGGCAGATAGTGTTGCAAAAGTCGAAAATCGAGCAACGCCGAAAATCTCGCGAAAGTTGATTTTTGTCGCTGCAAAGCCCTGCGGCGCCGATACGAACGTCCGTGGTCGTTTTTGTGTGAAACGATGTGGTCCCTCACGTCGCCGCGTGCGCAACGCATGAGCGGCCCGGAAAAAATTCGTTCGTCAAGCCAAAAAAGGACTTTTTCAACGGTATCGGCACTTTTCGGACTTGGCGCAGTGTCCGACTTGAGTCCGTTAACTGTTCCAAAGCAGACGTTGTTTTCGCCGGGTCTTGCTCCGGCTACCGACGTTGCTTCTGAGGATCAAGCGGCACCTATACATCCTGCTTGCGAAACATCATTGGCAGATTCCACTGAGGGCAGAAAAAAGCCCGCGATGCGACCGAACGACAATGATCAGAGGTTTCTCGCGTCCTATTTTGAATTCGTAGACAGCGATTTCATAAACGAGCCGCGACCCAACATAGCCAAGGGTCACGAACGCGTTTTCTTGCGAACTCATTTGAGCAACTTCCCAACGATTTGCACTCGACAACGCATCGCCGACAGCATTGCCGGTTTCCTTGTCGATCGATACGTGGCGTTTAAAAGGAGCACTCGGCGCGGGCCGAACAAGTCCCTCGTCATTTACCCGCACCCATTCCTTAATTTCGCACGAATAGACTTCGGCCACGGCTCCGGTCGGGCACACAGCAAAGGCCGCCATAATGGCTGCAAATGTGGTGTTAAGTTTCAATCAAATCACTTTCCGAACTGGCTTGTTATTCTCCCTGGCGGCACAAGAATCCATTATATCAAGCATTGCAGCGGCAAGGTTACTGTAGTGAGTACTTCCGTTCAGCACTCGTGTTGGACACGCATTAAGAAATTGTACCACGCGAACGACCACAAAAGTGCTACCCGGGGTTGGGATTGCAGTTTTTTCCTCGGGTCAGCGATCGCTCAAGTGCCGTCAACAGCGACAAGGGGGCGAACATGTACGAAGCTCTAATATTGCTGGTTCTGGTAAATTTAGGCTTCACCAGCTACATCTGGCGAACGGTGAGGCGTGGCACCTAAGCGGAAATTTTTAGGTAAGCTGCTAAATGGCAAGCCCATCACGCCCAATCATACACCGTCTTCGCTACGAAACGGCACGGAGCTACGAATTAGCGACGAGGATCGACGGTTCTTCTCCGATTTCGAGATGTTTGCCGACGCTCTAAACCACAGGTTCGAGCCAAACGAGCCGTGGCGGTTGCAAGAACGACCTGACGCTGAACTTACAGGCCGCGAGGAACCAGAGTACGGTCGTCGCTAGAGATTTTCTATAACGAATATAGCGTTGGAACCCTGCAGATTTTTGCGAGCCATCACTACGGCCCCGCTGATCCACAGATCGGAACCGAAATCGAGTTGCAGTACGCTCGACTGCTGCCGTTTGGCGAAATCAACAGGTTCATTTCTGCTATCGCTAACTTCACGGCATCGGGAAATGCAAAAGAAGCTCAGCGTGTAAAAAATACAATTCATGAAACGATGCTCAATGAGCTTTGGCAGCATGAGTTCGACGGCAACCTAGATAGCCGGAATAGCGGCGGATCAATCGAGCTTCGGTTTGATGGATCAGCGGCGGCTTTTTTGAGGACTTCAACAAACCGGAAAGCGAGCTCGATCTGACAGGACATCCAAATCGCTGCGGAGCTGGCTCAGCGACGTCTCGTTTAGTTGAAGCAGAACCCCGCTGAGCTTTTCGGTTGCAGGATAGCCGCTGCGAAATTCTGTCCGTAAATCTTACGTTGCGTTTGGATCGGGGTGTTGCCGTGCTTGTGGCTGATTTCGCCATCCTTAGCGGTGGCGATTGTCGAGACCTGCCGTGCTCATGCTGCTCCCCATTGCGCCCGCAGCCGACAGCATCCTCCCGCCGAGATCAAATGGCAACTAACCGGGGGGCAGGCAAATAATTTGGATCGTGATAGGTCCGGCCGGCCTGACCCGGAAGCAGCGGTGCTGGCGGAGATCTACGGTGTGGCCGTCGCTTCAGTCCGGCTGTGAGGTTCCCCTCACATCCTGACCCGCCGGGGCCTGCGCTCGGCGGGTTTTTGCTTTAGGTTACACCATTTTTCTATATGGCAGAAGCGGGCGTGTTACGGTGTGAGTGCACCTCGGCAATGGGGGTTGCGTGTCCGGGCTGATGTGTGAGCGGCAGCTGCAATACAGTCGCCCGCTGGCCGCTTGAGAGATGCGTCAAGAGAACGACGTCCCCGCCTGGCAATTCGAGCGCGTCATGATGTCGGTAGGCATTGTGCTGATCTATCTTGCGAAATCGAGCAACTCTGAAGTTGGTGGCCTTCGTCCGAATCCAGCTTTGATCGTGTTTCACGTCTTGATCAAAAGCCAATTCGGTCCCCGGAAGCAGGCAAACCGCCACGTTCGGTTCCCCTTCCGCCGCAAAGCCCGCGGGTCCCTCGTGAAAATGACGTTGTGATAAGCATCTCGCCAACCTTTGCGGGACGAGACGCGACAGCGTGCAGACTATAGTCACGATCGGATTTGCCTCCTCGCTTGAGATAGGTCACCCGCGCCCGCGCAGAGGCGCAGTACAAATTCTACATCCGCCTTGGCGGTTTAACCACTCACATTGTTTTTGAAGATTTCGGGGGCGCAATGAAGTGGCGGCTTATGGCGCGAAGCGGACAAGGCGCAGCGTTGGCTTTTGCTATGGTGTCGGCTGCGAAGCCGGCCGGTCGCTCAATGACGCGCAATGAGCAACGGCTGTACGTTTTCGCCGCCTGCCATTAGGGGATTCGACGGCTCGAAGCGCTCGTGCACTTCTCGCTTTTTGACGAGCGAGCGCGCCAAAACAAAGGCGTTCTTCAGGCTTTTAGCTTGCCGGAGTGCGACATTAAGAAAGGCGTTGCCGAAATAGGTCCACTTGGCTTTGTCCCGGCAGCCGAACGACGGATGGTCGGCATCGGCCGCCGTGATACGCATCGGGTTTCCCGAGACGAGGAATAAAGACGCCGGAATAGCAGGCCGAGATGACCACCACCTTGTATCGCATGCCTGTCCGCATCAGCATGTCGGCGAGATTGGACGGTGTGAGCGTTTGCCTAAGCCTCCCCGCCTTGACTGCAAGGCCGGCGCGGGAGCCGTGCGAGGTAAGAATCAAAAACAGAATGTCGTTGTTGGCGTCCATTCCATTGGCCGCCGCTTGCAAGGACATGGCCAGACCTTCAATCGTTGCTCCTCCGCCTTTCTTCGAATTGTATTGCACGTTGATCGGGCCGCTCCCGAAACGGCCCGCTACGACCTGTGCCGCGCCCGTCGCCTCGCGTCTAAACACACCTTGATCGCTGAAAGGGCCAAAGGACACCACGCTCACGTTGCGAGCATCCTCAACGGCGTGCACCGGCGAAACCGACGGCGCAACGGTCAACACAAAAGCGAGGAGCGGCGCGCCGAGCCGGCTGGTCCAACGTGGATGCACAGCTTCACCAGGGCCTTTCTTTCAACAGGTCACGTGAAAGAGCCCGATCCTCCTGGCGCGCGACCGGTTGAACATCCGGATCGCCTCCGGTGTCGGCTTCAACAGGACCACGCAGCCCTTTCTTTCGAAATAGGCTTCGGCATCCGGTGATAGGTGCACGTTGCCCATCTGACCCGAACCAATGACGACCTGGTCGCACCCCTTCTCGAAGAGAAATTTTGCCTCATCTTTTGAAAGCACGTGCGAGGTACCATACAGCTTCTTTGATAACTTCTTTTTCCGCTTTACAACTTCGCCGGAGAGGCGAACGACTACGTCGTGCTGATACGTCGTTCCGTCAATCGTAATCGCGCCGAATGTGGTGCTCTCAATCTTCATCGCGACCTCCTGATCAGATCCCCGCTCCAACATGGAGCAGTGAGGGGCGCCTCGACGCCACATTATCCTCGCTCAGAGCGTCCAGTTTGGGGCGGAGGTGGTGCAACCCTTCAATTGCAGATCGTAGGCCATATCATAGGTCCGCCTGAATGCGTCGAACAGGCAATTCTGAACTCTTGACTGGCGAAGCTAATTGACGAGTGCCGCCCCTTCTGGGAACTTGTGGTGATCGCGCGAAACTCGACGTTCCAATACAAGGGCAAGGCTGATTGAACTGGAGAGCGTCGAGTATGCAAATGACCCTCCGTGCCAATGATCATGAGACATCTGAGTCCGAAGAGTTTAACCTCGGGGCGTAGGACAGAGATCACATGGTTATGCCAATCAAAGACAAGAAGTTGGATGGTGCCGCCGGGGCTGGCGCGGTGGGAGGCCTGAGACCAACCGCCGTGCCAGCCCCCGCGGCAGCGGCTCCTGAGCTGTCGGATCGGCCGCGCCGGCGGACGTTCACCGTCGGGGACAAGCTGCGGGTTCTGGCCGAGATCGATCGCGCCCCCGCTGGAGGCACCGGCGCTATCCTGCGCCGGGAAGGCCTGTACTCGTCGACCCTGAGCGAATGGCGCCGGCTGCGCGAGGCTGGCGCGCTCGGTGCAAGGACGCCGGTCAAACGAGGGCCGAAGCCGGCGGTACGCAATCCGTTGACGGCCGAACTGGCGCAGGCCAACCGGGAGAATGCGCGGCTGGTGCGCCGGCTGGAGCATGCCGAGGCCATCATCGCCATCCAAAAAAAAGTAGCAGCCTTGCTGGGTCTCCCGCTGGCGACATCCGACAGCGACGACGCATCATGATCGATGCCGTCGTCGCGCTGGCGCCAACGCCTGGTCTCACCGCCGGAGCGTGCGCGGCTCTGAACCTGTCGCGTGCCAGCGTCTATCGCCAGCGTGGGCATTTGGCGAGGCCACAGGCCGTGCCTCGCCCCCGGTCGAAGCCGCACCGCGCCCTTTGTGCCGCCGAACGTCAAACCGTGCTGGACCTTCTGCACGAGCCGCGCTTCGCCGATCAGGCCCCCGCCGAGATCTACGCTTGCCTGCTCGACGAGGGCATCTACCACTGCTCGATCCGCACCATGTACCGCATCCTGGCCGAAAGCCAGGAAGTGCTTGAGCGGCGCAAGCAGCTGCGGCATCCGGTCTACAAAAAGCCGGAGCTGTTGGCGCAGGCGCCCAACGAAGTCTGGTCTTGGGACATCACCAAGCTGATGGGACCGGCCAAATGGTCCTACTTCTATCTCTACGTCATCATCGACATTTTCAGCCGACGCGTCGTCGGCTGGTGTGTCGCCGACAGGGAAAGCGCCACCCTGTTCGCCGCGTTGTTCGAGGACGCCACCGCCAAACATCCTGCGCCGAAGGGCCAGCTCACTTTGCACGCCGATCGTGGTGGTCCGATGCGGGCCAAGGCCACGGCACTGCTGCTCGCCGATCTCGGCGTCACCAAATCCCACAGCCGGCCGCACACCTCCAATGACAATCCTTTCTCGGAAAGCCACTTCAAAACCATGAAATACCAGCCGCAGTTTCCGCAACGTTTCGGTTGTATTCAGGACGCCAAGACGTTCTGCCGTGGCTTCTTTAATTGGTACAATCAGGATCATCACCATGCCGGCATCGGCCTGATGACGCCCGACCAGGTGCACTACGGTCAAGCCGACCAAGTCCACGCCGCCCGCCAAATCACACTCGACGGCGCATTCAGCAGAAACCCCGAACGCTTCGTCAGAAAGGAGCCCAAACCGCCCGCAAAGCCGATCGCGACTTGGATCAATCCACCGAGCCGCCAGCCAACCATTCTGAGCCTGTGCACGGCAGTTGGTGGAATTACCCTCCGAGATTTTGAGCTAGGTAATTGATGGGACCAATGCACCGCGCCCTTCGACAACAGCTTGAAAAACCTCGCTGCGCGGTAGCAGTGGTTTCGTTCAAACGGCATCCATCGACAAGCGTGATCACACGAACCTCAAAGAGCCTGTGCGTGCCCATTCTAGGGACTTGCGCAAAGATCGAGGGGGCCTTTTCGGCGTCGATGGTGAGGGGCGGAGGCCGGATCCCGCCATCGATCCGTTGGTGGCAAACGAAGGCCTCGTGGCAAGCCGTGTCAAGGCCGATAGCCGCCGGAGGCGGGGACCGAAGGGCCGCCTTTACAGGGCTTGCCACGAGGCCATACTCGGCCACCAGGTCGAAGGAGGGGGCGCCCGTCGGTGGGTTGCCGACTTCCGCTTCCCGTCAATTCTGTAGCCCTCGCGGGAAGGCGGAAGTGGCAACGCATCAAATAGCTCTGCTCGCAATGTCCATCAAAAGCGTGCTCCTGCTCACCACTCCAGTCTAAATACCAAACAGGACTGTCTCAAAATCGTTGACACGTTCCGTGAGCTCACCTTTCAGCACGGCCGATGGGGTGGGCTTGGAGGGGAAGCCCGGTCAAGCTTGGCGACCGCCTTGCGCGTGACCATTCCGCGTTCGGCGCGTTCCTATCCGGAACCCGCCATTGCGCTCGATGAACGGGCGGTAACGAACAAGCGGATGCGCGGCAAAGCGCATACCGACTTGATGGGGTTTACGGCGATAATGGCCGATGTGTCCGCTGAGGCGGTTGTCGCAGTCGCCAAAGCCGAGCTGATGAGGGAACTGCCGCAGGACAAGGTCGATCGCGAAGCGCGCGAGCATCGCGAGCGCGTCGAGCGCCTCAAACGGCTGACCCGGATTGCAGGATATCGAATTGGTGGAGATCAGTCAGGAGGTACTGGAACGATTTTACAAACCTGTCATGAACTCACGTCGCTTCAATTGGTCGAATTGCATTTGATCCGCGCCAGCCAGGGCGGCTCGGCAGCACGGTGGCATGGCCGCACGCGGCGGTTCGACACCACCGAGCACAATCTCCGCAGTACCTCAGTAAGCAGACCTTTGGCGGCACGATTGACGAGGCTCTTGCGTGCCAGGAGCGGCAGTGCTTCGTCAGCAGCGGCGAAAGTGTTTCCTATCCCTGCATTTTCTTTTCAAGAATCTGACTCAGTACCAGGAGTGATACTGGCCAAACAGCGACTGGCAATGACGCGTCGCCACTGGGTCATCAGGGGCTATGACGGATCGGAACAGACCTTTGAGCGGGCGCTGCCGGAAGGTTTGCTAAGCGAAGCCGAGATGAAAATCGTGCTGCAGCGGCTTGCATGTCGGCACTTATCCGACGAGGAGGTCGTTTCCGCCTCATTAAGGAAGAATGCTGCCGGGTATCGAGCCGATCTCGAGGTCAGACAAAGCCACGGCGGAAGATTTACGCTCATGACTGCAGGCACCGGCTGCCACTACGCCGCCACGGTGGAAGAACTCGAATAGTCTGAACTAGAAAATCTGGCGGCCCATCATGGTCCGCGTCGCGCCGTCGATTACGTTCCTCAGGGCAGCCGGGACAAAATCGGCATCGCGATCAGTCAGCGCGTCCGGCGGCCAGGCCACAAAGCTCTCGCGAGGCGGCCATATCTGAGTCAGCAGCCTCGATACCCGTGCTCCCGGGGGCCAGACCCAACGCGTCGGCAGTGCGGGATAGCCGGTACTGCTCGGGACATGCACGAAAAGTTCGCCAACGATGAAGGTCGTGGCCTGCGTGTTGGGGTAAGGGCAAGAAGATTCGTCTGCTCGGCAATGACCACCTCACTCACGCGCGTCGGGCCGATTCTTAAATCTTGCGCAGTCTTTGGCACGGCAAAGCGTCCATCTGCGAACGGAACTTGACAAATTCACGGGAGATCTGCGCGCCGCATAGGACAGCGGGTTCGTCTCTGGCTCCTCCCGGCCTGAGAACACACTGAAGCCCACCCGAGGACTCAAGTGACTGAAAACGAGCCATTTTTTTACGGAACGGTAGGGGAGCGGCTTGCGAATGGAATTGCCACCCCCAGATTCGGCCAATGATTCGCGCAACCGATGGTGCCTCAAACTTGAGGGCAGTTCACGACCATCTCGACAACGTCGTCCGACCGGCGCTCCGAAGCTACATCGAAGCCGAGCGCGCGCTCGACCGCGCCAACCATTCCAAGGACGCGGCTGCGATCGCCGCCGCTCGGGGCGACGTCATGCGCGCGGCGCGGACGGCGGCAACCGAACTGCACCACCTGGCTGACGTCGTGCTGGTCGACACCAGGCCGCGCTTCGCCGATCTCGTGGCCATCCGGCAGGCGTTGAGCGCCGCCTGCGTGTTCGACCGCGGCACCGTGCCCGGACCCGACACGGACCTGTTGCACGACGCAGCCGACGCGTTCAAGCATTTCGTGCTGACGCGAGCGAGCGCAACGCTCACCGGGTCGGCTGCCATCGTGTCGATCAGCAACGGTTGGGGCGAAATGCGCTACGAAGAGCAGAAGTACGGCGGCCTGGAAGAGGTGACGATCACGCGCAACGACGGAAACAAGTATGCGATGCGGTGGATCGTTCAGAACGGCTACGACGCCTGGATGACGGTGCTGGGGCTTCCGAAGACTCCGCGCTGGCAGTATTGATGAGGTCGACCGATGGGGCAGAAGCGCATGATCTTCAGCGTGCGCGGCATTCACGACGGGACGAACGAGCGCGCGCAGTTGCCGGCCTACCGCCTCGGGGGCCCGAACTACGAACTCCATCGTTCGAACCGACCGATGACGCACTGGAGGGCGCCCGCCGCGATCGACAAGGACATGGTCGCGAAGGAATTCGCGCGCGAGTACAATCTGCGCGACGTCGTGCTCGAACCGATCCTGCCGACCCGATCCGGGGGGCGACGATGAAGAAGCTGCCGCCAACCAGCATCGCGATCCCAGGCATGACATGGTCGTTCGGCCTGCCGCCGCGTCTCAAGCTGGCGATCGCCGAGGCGGTGACGATCTTTTCCCACATCGACTGCATGGTGATCGAGAGCGTGTGGGTACTGGAGCAGGCCGACCTGAAGCGAAAGAAGCAGATCGCCAAGGAGCACGCCCACGAAAACATCAAATTCATCCGCGGCATCGTCGAGGAGCACATGAAGCTCGACATCGGCCCGACCTGGGACGCGCTCGCCGAACTGCGGCAGGAACGCAACCTGATCGCCCACGGCGTTTGGAGCGTCCGCTTCGGCGGCGACACGCCGGGCGAGACGGGTGCGGATCCCGAAGGGCTGCCGATGGTGCTCTGGCATTCGAAGATGCGGGAGAGCGACGACTTCGTAACCGCCGAATCCTTCGACAGAGGACGAGAAGCGGTCCAGGGCCGCGGCCGAACCGGCGTCACCGCCTGAACAGCAACAGAGCCGCGATGAAGGCGAGGACCGTGAGGATCCCGCCGAACAGCGAGCAGACGCGCGGCGGTAGCCTCTACGACGGCCGGTTTCGGCGGTTCGGCGTCTTCATCCAGAGGCGGTCGAGTCCGTGGCCCGTAGGTCTCGCCCCAAGTGAGCGAGGCCAGATTCGCCCACTCGATAGCGTGGCTGCGGCTCTCCGGCTTATCGGGCGGCGGCACCAGATGCCAGACGACGCGCATCGCGGCCATCATCCGATGCCGCTTGTGCTTGACCCACATCGTCGTCCGCATGCCGAGGTGCATGCGCTCGACGTGGCGGCCGCGGGCGGCGACGATCGTATCGAAATGATCCAAAATTCGTCGTCGGTCTCGAACATGAGATACATTAATCTGAAGTTTTCAGCGTCGAAACGCGCAAACGAATGATCCGATTCGGATTTCTGAAAATGGCCGTTTCCGCTACGGAGCCTTAGCATAGTTCCGGTTGCCGGAGCGGTTGACGGGCACCGATCGGCCGTAGATTCGACGGCCAGGCCGCCCTGCCCGGGTCGGAAAACAGGTCATTCCCCCCGGCACCTTGGGCGGTGCGTTGCTGGCTTCTCCGACGTGCTTACTAGGGGAGCCTCAGGCGAACCCGTGGAGCCGTCCTCTTCAACGCTGACTATGAACCCGGGCTCCGACGCGACCCTCGAGGAGCATGTCGCTGCTGTAGAAAACGAGCGGGACATCCCGCACGTCGCATTCGACCGCGCCCCGAGGTGCGGATCCCGCAGGAGAAGATCTCCAAATTCGTCGAGGTCGTGCGAACGAAGTCCTGACGGGCGAGACGCCATTCCGGCGAGCCTACATCCGGGGCCATGGTCGAGCAGGTCGAGGTCGATGAAATCCGCATCATCGGCAGGCGGACCGTCCTCAAACGGCTCGCTATGGGCCGCGGGGCGGTTCCGGCACGAATGCCTAGTTTTGTTCAGAAATGGCGCACCCGACACGATTCGAACGTGTGACCTTTGCCTTC
>CAWGJM010000018.1:0-47587 GCA_963822795.1 uncultured Alphaproteobacteria bacterium | reverse complement strand
GGCAGCGATGAACGAGCTTCGCTCGATGCAGATCGGCATGGGGTCCGCGCCCAGCGCAAGGCGCTCGCGGATGTTCGGGACTATCGGCCCAGCTGTCCCGGACACCGCGAGCGATCGCCAAACGACGAGAAGATAGACAATTAAAACACCGCTGGCTTCGAACCAAGGCATGGGAGAGAGCAAGTGCTGGCCGACAAAGCGGGAGGCCACAAATGGACGACGCGGACGAACCCAGAAAAGAACTTCGCAAGATGCTCAGCCTCAACGAGGTGCTGTCAATTGTGCCGATTGCGCGGTCGACGCTGCTGCGAATGGTTAGGCTCAAGCAGTTTCCGCAGCCGATCCACATCAGCGAGAACCGGCGCGTTTGGTACGCCGACCAGATCATCGCGTGGCAGGAGCAGGTTGAAAATTCTCAGCACCGCCGCCGCCGAGGCCCGGGTCCGCCCCGCGTAAAGGGCGTGACCGCCGCCTGAAACCGTCCCCGCACTTTTCTGTCGGTCCCAAAGGACCCGCGTGGAAGCGACGATGGAGCGGTCAGGCCGTCACTGCCCGCACGTTACGGCACCCGACGCGACCGTGTCAGCGCCACATGATCGTCTGAGGCCATGACTCACACGCCAAACCGTCCCGCCATTTATAACTTTCCTATAACGTGGCCGTAACACTCCCCTCGAAATCAAATACGCGAACGTGACAAGCTACGATTTGGTGCAGCTAGACGTTTATGTCAGCCTTTGGCTGTATCTTCCTCTTTTAATCGGTCCCAATGGGATTTAGTCCCTAGCGGACCTCCGAGACTATCTCGCCGGCGGGTCAGGGATGTCGTTCTTGCCAAATCGGAACCTCGTTTTTGTCGTCGATGATGACGCCGCGATACTGAGGGCAGTAAAGCGTCTGCTGCGGCAGAACGGTTACGACAGCTTGCTCTTTCCGTCTGTGGAAGCTTTCGAAAATCACAACGATTTCGAAAGCGCGATTTGTATCATTCTCGACATCAACCTGACCGATGGGTCAGGCATCGAGTTGAGGCATCGTCTCAAAGCCGCCGGGATGTCCGTGCCGGTCATCTACATCACTGGGAACGACAACCCTGCCGTCCGGATGGCTGCGCTTCAATCCGGATGCCTCGCCTATCTCGAAAAGCCGTTCTCGGCGAAGTCGCTGATCGAGCCGCTCGAGGGAGCGTCGACGGGGCTCACATAGGCGCAGCGACTCAGTGCGTTGGCACCTTTGAGACATGCCGATCGACGCCGAGCATGTCGGATTACCAGGGTAGTCCGGAAGTGATCGCTTGACGGTCAAAATGGCGCTTTTGACCCATTTCGGAAAATGGCTTGGGGCTGTCCCGGCCATCAACGAATGACGCGCGATGGAAAATTTGCGCCAAGGCCGTTGGACGTAAGGGTCAGGGGGTGTCGATTCGGCCTGTGCCGCGCGGCGATTTGCTTGTGAAGCATTCGCGCAAGAGCCGATCCATCACCAGTCGGGTCTCAATCTCAAGTTGAGATGGTGCGGAGTTCACGATTGTGCCGGGCCGCCATCCTTGCTCGCGAGAAATCCCGCAGAGAACTTCGGCCGTGATTGGCGGGTTGTAGACGCGGCCGTAGATCGAGGCGCCATAAGACATGATCTCTTCCCCAAGCTGGACTACAGCGAAGGCCCGGATCAAAGGATGCTATAGGCTGGGGGTACTCACAATTGGATCGAAGGACATTGTTCTTGAGTACACTGTCCCAATGGCCTCGCCGTGACCGCGCGAGCGATTTAAGCGAACCTCGCCGAGGCTCTCTGGAGTGGCTCAATCAGCGATTTCGTCGAGAACGGCTTTGTGAGATAGGCGAGGCATCCGGATTGAAGCGCAGCCATGCGAACGGCGGGGTTGTCTCTTCCAGTCACGTACCGGCTCGGAAATGCCAGTAGCTTTGAGACGATACCGCAACTCGATGCCTGACGACCCATCTTTCAGATTAATGTCGAGAATGACGCAAAGCGCCTTTTCGAAATCGTTCTGGTTCTGAAAAGCCTGGGCAGATGCAAACAGGACGCTGTCGCACCAGTATTCCCGCAACAGCCGCTTTACTCCCCGCAGCATTCCAGGGTCGTCATCGACGACAAAGACGAGTTTTCGATTTGGCAAGAATGATATCCCTTGGGGTGTTTGCCACGCAGCTTCAAGGACTACTATGGATTGCAAACAATGCGAACCCAGTTGAGCCTCAAGGCCGGTGGTTTCAACATCCCACGGTCCTTGCTATGCCTCGCGCGCGGTGCATTTGCTGTTGTGCGATGGGACAATAGCGCTCAAAGCTGTGTTGATTGATTGGTTAGGCCGACTGTCCGCTACCTGACGCACCGCCCAAAATGCCGACCCGCTCGGCAAGGGAGACAAGTTCCGCCAGCGAATGGACTTGCATCTTCTCCATCACCCGTTGGCGGTGGGCTTTGATTGTGCGTTCGGTCGAGCCCACCGTGTTCGCGACGTGCTTGTTGGTCTTGCCGCGAACGACGAGTTCGAAGACTTGTCGCTCGCGCGGCGTTAATGTCCCGATACGAGCGCGAACCATGTCCAGCTTGCTATTCAGGCTACGCGTCACTTCATGATGCGCTAGAGCCCGCTCAATTGCCCGAAGAAGCTCATCTGACGATACGGGCTTGGTCAGAAAATCCTCCGCACCCGCCTTGATGGTCTGGACCGTGGTCGGAACATCGGGGTAACCAGTGAGAAACACGATAGGCAAGGTCGAGCCGAGCGCGCTCAAGCGACCCTGAAGCTCTGGTCCGCTCAGTCCCGGTATCCGCACGTCGAGGACAATGCAGCCAAGTTCACTTTCGTTTGGCAAGCGATCCAATAAATGCTGGGCCGACGCATAGGTCGCGACCTCATAACCAGCTTTCGTCAAACGACGTTCCACCGCGGTCCGGAAGGCCGCATCGTCGTCAACAACATGCACGAACCCCGGCACTAGTCTCTCCAAAGCGAAAGCGAACGGTGGCACAGAAAGCCCGAACACGGTCCGCCCGTAGGCATCGCCACCCTCGCATCCCATGCTATTCAGGGTCTTGCGCTCCGACAAACGTGCAGTTGTCTTGAATAGATGAATCTGGTTCACTTATCGAATGTTGCTCTCCAGTGTTCCGATATCGGCGATCCGTGCCTTCGAGGCGGCCGCGCGCACCGGCTCATTTCGGGATGCTGCAAACGAACTACATCTGACGCCGAGTGCCGTCAGCCACGCGATCCGCAAGCTTGAAAGCACGATGAGCACGACGCTCTTTGAGCGGAGTGCCCGATCGATCCGGTTGACGCCCGCCGGCGAGAACCTCATGCGTCATGCCGGTGCCGCGTTCGACAATCTGAGGCGAGGCATGGACGAAGTTTCTGGTCGTGGACCGCAATCGCTTCGGGTGCACTGCGCACCAAGTTTCGCCGCGCAATGGCTGGCGCCTCGTCTCGCTCAGTTTCTCGCCGCCGAGCCTAAACTGGAGGTTCGGCTCGCGGCCAGCACCGAATATGCCCGATTCAGCAACGACGATTTCGATGTCGACGTTGTCTATGGTCAGCCGAGGGGCGAAGGAAACGAGATAATTCCGCTGGGCGAGGAAACCGTCACCCCACTTTGCACTCCCGACATCGCAAAGAGGATTCGCGAGCCGAAAGACCTGTTCGGCCAGCCGCTCATCCGGTCGGAGGTCAAACGGGTTCAGTGGCACCAATGGTTCGCGGCCAACGGTCTTGAATCGCCCGCAATCCGCGGTATGCGTTTCGACCGCAGCTTCCTTGCCATTGCGATGGCTTCGAGCGGTCTTGGCGTGACTTCTCGAATCGACACGCCTTGCTGAGCGTGAAATCGCGACAGGCAAACTGGTCGCCCCACTCGAGGGCCGTTCAGTCGATGTCTGCTACGTGGGCCATTATCTCGTTTTTCCGCGCGCCGGCCGACAGCGCCGCGCGGTGCGCGCCTTTGCCGAGTGGATCACGTCTGAGCTTTCCGCGACCGAGGGCAAGTCCAAAAAGCGCAGTGCGGTCGATCGTTGACCGGCGATCTTGCACTGCACTAGTCGGTTGTGTGCAGGTTTTCGGACGCCGGCATGACGAGGGCTATCCACGCGCTGCGGCGCCGGCGTCCGAAAAGCGCCAATGCACGAAGTCGCGGGAAGTTGGGCACTGGCTGGCAGCGAGCGCTATGGGGATTTAGTTTGGCGCCGATCTCGATGATGGGCGGCACGCCAGTACGACGCCACCTCGATGTCTGCGCGCAGGCGAGATCGGGAGAGTGCAGTAGGCATTTCGGCGCCCGCTCGGAGCGCATCAACGGGCGAACGGCGGACTGGTGGATGTGATTGGGTCGAGAGAGATCGCCGCCGGCGCGGAGCCAGCGCATCGGAACGGGAAAGCTGCAACGTCGACAGGAGGTCTGGCTCATGACGTGTCGATCCTGCTCGGTGTCGGCCGCCAGCTCGGCTCGCAGCCGGGCGCGAAAGTCTCGATGACGATCATGCGAGCGCCACAGCGGGGGCATGGGCAGGGCAGCACACGCGGGCTATCCGGCGCAACATCCGGCTGCTTTTGGGAGTCGGCGGCAGGCGGGGCGACATTGAGGAGTGCGCGGGCCGTCGCGATGCTCTCGGCGCGATTGGCGGAGGCAAAGAGTGGCGGATGCCAGACATAAATGCGATGGAAGCAATTGTTGTCACATGCATTTCGTCTGCCGTGCATAGCGTGGGGTTTGGCGTGGGGTATAACCCCGCTCTGGACGGGTCAGGGATCGGTCAAAACGGGCTGGGGGGACGGTAGAGACGCGCCCGAATCGGGAACGCCAGCGATCTCCCCTGACAGCCCCAGAGACCCCCAAAGAAATGCCCCGAGGGAAGAAATCCCCCCGGGGTCCTTTGGTGGCGGTAGAAATGTGCGAGAACCGCGCGACCCCACGGGTTCAACATATTTGCCCCGGCCGTTTCCCAGATTGCGTTGAGGATCGGTACAAAATTTGTCGCCGCTGTCGTTGACGGCAGGCGGCGCGGCGTGAAACAATTTGCGGCACTCCAGTCACGAGGAGGGCGGCATGAATCGTGAAAGCTCCCCGGCAGTTCTGGCGCTGCGGAAAAGTGTCCGGAGATTGCTTGCATACGTTGAGCAGCAGGTTCAGCCGCATGGCGGATCGGTCGGCAGCGCCGTGCCTGCGGCTGCCTGCAAGGTCCGCCGTGCGAGGCCGCGCATCTTCGCGCGGCGTCATTCATATACAGCAAGCCGATCGGCTGGGGCAGACCTGACGATCGATGGGCGCTGCCGCTGAAGCACGCCCATCACATGGCGCAGCACGCCCATGGCGATGAGCTTGGCTGGTAGAGGGCACGCGGTGTCGCCGACCCGTTCGCACTGTGCATTACGTAAAATTTCAACGGAGCAAGTCATGACTGATTTCATTACCCGCAAGCCGCGCTATCTCGGATCCACTGACGAGAAGTCTTGAAGGCGCCATTGCTGAATTGCATCAGCATCGCACGCTGCCGGCGCCGATCACGCTGCCGGGCGCCCCAGCCGTTGAGAACATCGGACGAGTGTCGGCCGAAGCGGTACAGACGCAATTCGAGAATGCCGCCAAGAGCGTCGAAGAGATGGGCATTGCGGCCAAAGAGCGCATCGCCAAGTTAGAGGCCGCACTGCGCGAGTGCGACGCCGACATGAACCTGATCGGCGAGACCGCGACCGCGATCCGCGAAAAGGGCAAGCTGATCTATACGCAAATCGAGGAAGTCAACATCTTGTCGCAGGACATCCGCAGCGCCTGCGCCGATTTCAAAAAGAAGGTTGCCGAGACGTGAGAGCGAAAACGATTTACGTGAAATCGGTCCTCACCATCATCCTGCCCTTCATCCTGATCTTTGCCTTTATCTATGAACTTTGCCGGGGCGTCAGATCGGCGTGCCGGTACGCGTGGCAAGAGATTCTGATCACCATCGATGATTATCGGGCAAACATGAAGCGCGAGGACTTTTGATGCCGGTCACCTACAAACCAAACACCAAAGCCAACGTACAGGCCGCCTATTCCCGCGACATTCGCGTCGGTTATGTCGAGCGCTACAAGGTGGCAAGGCAGGCAAGCTGGCGAGAAGCATAAGGGTGAGGGTCGAGGGGTTCGTGCTCTTGGCCTTCAGGTGTACTCGTCGACTTTCACGCTTCACCTTGCGGGGCAGGATAGCCTTAAGCTGGAAACCGGCGATGTCTTTCAAAATCCTAGATACGCCTCCGTCCGTGGAAACAAGCAGAAGGAAATTTCTGCCCATCCGAACGTCCGTCCTGCATCCGACGAGCGCGACCCTTCACACACCAACAGCATGAGATACTTTGCAGGGTCGAAAGGCGACGATTATCGCCTTTCATCAATTTTGAAGTGTCCACACCCAAGCAAGTTGTGGTCGCGACAAAATGATGTCGAACGCTTGAGGCACTCCACGATGGCGTCATTTCAGGCAAGCCATCGGAATTATGTTCCATGATCAGTTTTTTCATCCGCTAGCGAAAAGCCGGATGATGCAGCCGACGCTTCGGACGGCTAGACGCTTTCGCGCGTCTTGCCGCTTGGCACCGAGGGAGTTCATCGCCCCCAGCCCAGGCGCGTTCGACACTTTAATCACGAAACACAGCTGGCACGTTTTCAGAGTATTCTTGCACCTTACAAGTTGCCGTCATTTTCAATGACGGGGCCGACTAGCCGCTATCTACGCCCAAATGATTCAACTTTTGTTTTGTTTTTAACGATTGATCGAGATGAAAAGACCGCGTGAAGTGTTGACTGAGGTTGTTTGCCCCGGCCTGCGATGACACTGGGTTTCAGAAGGTCAAACAGCCAACGCAACCGGGTCGCAGAATATATCCCGCCAAATGCCCGGAGTGTCTCGGCCGAATAAAAAGGCCAACCGCAACGTGAGCTGGGATGGCTAACATGGTGCCTTGCCTCCGACCGCCTGTCACTTTCGGCTCTTGTTCATTGCCTCGGCCATGTCAAGGTGATGTTGAAGCGCGGGAAGCGTCTTGCTGGCCCAATCCTTCAGCATTGGATTGTCGCCAGATTTTGAATAGCGCTCGAACAGCGAGACGGCTTCCTTATGAGCGCTAACTTGCATCGGGTCGTATTCGCTGGCGAAGGCCTGACGCCTTGTATCGCGAAGCTTATCGAGCTTTTTCTGGGAAGAAGAGTCGAGCGCCGTCGGGATATCGGCCTTGATAGCGCCGCTGCTGACTAAAGCCTTGAGGTCGGAACTTGTCTTGCCGTGGTCGGCCATCATTTGCTCGGCAAACTTCTTCTCCTCGGCGTTACCCATCTCCAGCGCGAGCTTGGCCGCGGCAATCTCGAGCATGTCGCTATTTGCGGCTTCCATGATGAAATCAGCCGTGGTCGGACTAATGCCGAGCGCCGAATTAAGGCCGGTTTTCTCGCCGACGGATTGCGCCAGTGCAGGCCCAGCGATGAGAATGCAGCCCAATGCGATCATTGAGCGTTTCATGATTCTTCCGTCAGCTTGCCGCTTTGCCATTGACGGATCGAAGGCTGGTCCGCCTTGCTTGGGCTTATGAGATGCAAGGAGCGTAAGCTCTCACGGCCGCCGGAGTCTGTACCGAATTGACCACTTCCGAAGGTACGACGATCCGTGCTGAATGGCTGCTATTGTCTAGGTTTTCGGACGCCGGCATGACGAGGCTATCCACGCGCTGCGGCGACCGGCGTCCGAAAAGCGCCAATGCACGAAGTCGCGGGAGTGTGGCACCCGGCAGTGCAGCGAGTGCTATGGGGATCGTATGTTGGTGGCGATCTCGATGGTGGACGCGGCGCGAGCAGAATGCTTCCACAACTTTCGCGTTTTGGCATGACTTGCGGCAATCAAGATGCTTCTGCGCCTGTGCAGGTCGAAGAATCACGCCTTTTTGGTGGAATCTAGAAGACTGCTTCTATGACCTCGCGTTCGCTAATGCCGAATTCGCCTAGCGGCTGAGCCGCTTGACATGGAACCGCGCATGACGCTTGATCCAATTCACCAGTTCAATATCGACAACCTCTTCAAAATCGGCCAGATCGGCAATCAGGCCATCTACTTCACCAATTCGTCCGTCTACATGTTGGTCTCGGTGGCGGTAATTTGCTTGCTGATCGTGGGTGGCGCTGCAGGCCGGCAATTGGTTCCCGGGCGTTTCCAGTCGATGGCCGAAGTGAGCTACGAGTTCGTGGCCTCTATGATCCGCTCCACCGCCGGATCGGAAGGGATGACGTTCTTCCCGCTAGTGTTCTCACTGTTCATGTTCATCCTGGTCTCAAACGTGATCGGCATCATTCCCTACACCTTCACGGTCGCGAGCCACATCATCATTACTGCCACATTGGCGCTGCTCGTGTTCTTCACGGTGCTGATCTACGGCTTCTACAGGAACAGCCTGAAATTCTTTAGGATCTTCGTGCCCTCGGGCGTTCCGATCTACATCCTGCCACTTGTCGTCCCGATCGAAATCATCTCCTTCCTAACGCGGCCGCTCTCGCACAGCGTGCGTCTGTTTGCCAACATGTTGGCCGGCCACATCACGCTCAAGGTGTTCGCTGGATTCGTTGCGCTGCTCGGCACCTCGCTTGGCGCGATTGGTTGGATCGGCGGCATACTACCGCTCGCGTTGACGGTTGCGATGACCGCGCTCGAACTTCTGGTCGCGTTCCTGCAGGCTTACGTGTTTGCCGTCCTTACCTGCATCTATCTCAACGACGCTATTCATGCAGGACACTGAACCCGTCCGGGGAATTTCTAAACCCTTTTGCCAGACAGAAGCCGCTCCACGATTGCGAGGCACTCGTCGAAACGATCGCGTTTTTCAGCGGGGTCGACATCGAATCCTTCGAACTCATGTTTGAGATAGCCGGAGCCGGCGCCGAGCACGAAGCGGCCATCGCTAAGGATATCCGCCATCGCAAAAATCTCGGCCGCCGTTCTCGGATTGTGAAACGTAAGGATCGAGATTGGCGTTCCAGAGTCTGATGCGTGTCGTGCGTTGGGCAATCGCGCAGAGCAAAGCGGTGGGATTTCGGAACCACGCCATAGGGATGAAAACGGTGCTCCGCGGAAAAGAACGCGGCAGATCCCAGTTTTTCCGCAAGGACGGCTTGATCGATCACTTGCTTGTAGAACTGGGGGACGGTGCGGGCGCCATCGGGATAATGGTCCTGGACGGAAAACAGCGAGAGCTTCAAGGCGGCCTCCCAGATTTATGAACTGACGCATGCAGTCCAACTCCATTAAGCCAGAGAATTTTCCCCTTGCTGAGTCTATGGAGCCCGCTGGTGAGTCCGGGAATTGCGGGCTATAAAAGGGGCCGGGCGATCCCTTCTATCGCACAGCGCGTCAGCGGACGGCCCCGAACCAAACCTTTTTTCCTGTACTTGAATCCTCGTTCTGTTGCGTTGGGATTTGAGATGCCATGAGCAGTGCCCGCGCGATCCGATATCGCAGACTGGCCCTCGCCGAGCAGGACAAGGCCAATGCGGACCTGCTTCTTAAGCTCGCAGACGAATGCGATCGGGGGATTCTCTGCACGGCTCAATGGCGTTCCGGCGCGGCCATCCAGCAAAAATGAGCAGCCGCCAAAAGCAGAAGACGCCAACGCGCGGTTTGAGTGGAGCTCATTAAATGACGGACGTTGAAAACCTGTATCCGGCCGTGACGCGGGGCGGGGCAATGCCGATGGGCGCGAATTAATCTCGATCTCTTGGGTTGGTCCCCTTTAGAGGCGAAATTGCCCCATGTGCGGCAAGTGCGTCGAATTCGACAAAAAGATTGAGCACTACGAAAGGATAGCGGCGTCGATCACGGATCAACTCACGATCGATCGGATCAAGATGCTGATCGAAGAACTGCGAGCCCGAAGGCCGGCCTGCATCCTTAACGCCGCCTCAGTGGGCCTCTTCATTTACAGCGCGGGACCGAACCTCGCTCCAGGGCCGCCTGGCACGTAGGTTGGCTTAGTGAATTAGCCAATGGCTCGGGCAAACCCTCTCCGGGTCCCGCATGTTTCGCTGTGCGGAATTAACTAGCTATTCGCGCCAAAGGGCGCACAATGAATTATCACCGTCCCGCTCTGGGCAAAATGCCGGTGACAGAGAGTGTTGCGCTCCCGCCAATTTCGAGGGAAGCATCATGCCCCAGTCTCAACGCCTGTCGTCCGTCATTCCATTCGCTCGAATTGGCCGCCCCGCCTGTCCGATGTGCAAGGCCTCGATGATGCTCGTCAGTATTGAGCTAGCAGGCCCTGGCGACGACTTGCATACGTTTAGATGCGCCATGTGCAATTGCCTGCTTATGACCCATGCCGCGCATAAAGATCCGATGAAGTCCAAGGGTCTTGGCCGCTGGCTTCAAGGCGGCTTGCACCCGCCGAAGTAAGGCGCGGCCTCGCCATGACTTCTGAGAATAATCCTTGTTGCGTTGGGGTTTGAGATGCCATGAGCAACGCCCGCGCGTTCCGATATCGCAGACTGGCCCTCGCCGAGCAGGACAAGGCCAATGCGGACCTGCTTCTTAAGCTCGCAGACGAATGCGATCGGGGGATTCTCTGCACGGCTCAATGGCGTTCGGCGCGGCCATCCAGCAAAAATGAGCAGCCTCCAAAAGCAGGAGACGCCAACGCGCGGTTTGAGTGGTGCTCATTAAATAGCGGACGTTGAAAACCTGTATCCGGCCGTGACGCGAGGCGTGGGCCGCTAGCGAGCCAGGGTCGCCTCAGAGGCCGAATGGGAGCTCCAAGCGCTCGGGCCTTCGCAAGATTCGCTGGGCGTCGCCATCAAGATTGTAAGCAACGAGAAATAGGAGCGCGCGCTGATTTTAGGCGCCATATTGCCGGCATGCAGAAAAAGCCATGGAAGATAATTGCGCATATTCCGGGACTGGACGGTGAGCCCGGCTGGCAGGAATACTTTGTCGTCAGAGAAGTCGATCGAGTCTCCGCCATAGCAACCTTGCTAAGAAACCGGCCCGATCTCGAGGAAGCCGCCTGCGAAGTAAAAGGGGAAGCTGGACCGGACTTCCTTGATTGGCTCCAGCCGGACAAGGACGTGTTTTCTATTATGGTGGTGTCATGACCTGAACGGGCCGCCCGGCATTGGCGCGGGGCGACCCTATTTCCTGTTACCGGCTCAGCCGAGCTCCAGTCGCCTGGAAAGAGAGCGGCCTAGGGGCTAACCGGCCTCAATACACCTGCGA
Organism: uncultured Alphaproteobacteria bacterium; assembly: GCA_963822795.1. GTDB lineage: Bacteria > Pseudomonadota > Alphaproteobacteria > Rhizobiales > Xanthobacteraceae > Bradyrhizobium. The sequence continues at coordinate 36,347 of CAWGJM010000018.1, read as the reverse complement.
CGAATCGTGTAGCAGTCAGGCTCTTAACCAGCGTCGATCAATCCCATGGCAGCCGCACTAGGTGACGGCACCCGGCGCAACTCGGCACGATGGCTGGGCGATGGCACCGCCACGGCCGTGTAGGTTTCGCCGTCTCATCAGCGGCTTGAATTTCACCTAAAACCAGCGGTTTGATTTTGTGTCGCGGCTGCAGCTGGCGTGGTCGTTGAATCCTCCAAGACGATGAAGGGGGAATGCTGCGGAGCTCGCTCGGATATCGAGAGCGGACACGACGTCACATTGGTGGATGATGCGTCCTCGCTGGAGGGGACGCGATGGGCCGTGGGGACCGCCGCAAGTGCAAGTGCTGTCTTAAGTTATTTCGTCCTGACGCCCGTAACCGGCGTCACCAATTTTACTGTTCGGCGTCTGGCTGCAGAGCGGCCAGCAAGGCCGCGAGCCAAGCCCGTTGGCTCGCCAAGCCTGAGAACGAAGGTTATTTCCGCGGCCCCGTGAACGTCGCCCGCGTCCAAGCGTGGCGGGCGCGCCATCCCGGCTATTGGCGCAAGGGTCGAGCTGCCGGCGCTGCGTTACAAGATGTCTCAATGGCGCAACCCATTGGTTGCACTGTCGAAACAGCCATTGCGGCGCGGTCGCCGTTACAAGATGTCTTAACGGCGCAACCTGCTGTTCTGATTGGCTTAATCGCCCATTTGGTGGGGACGCCGTTGCAAGATGACATCGTGCGCACCACGGACCGCTTGCTACGACTGGGCCAAGACATTCTCGCTACATCCGCGGCGCGGGCGGCAACACCTGTGCCTGACTGCGGAGCCGGTCGTGATCGATTACGAGACGTTCTGCAAAATCCACGACTGCCATGATCGCCAAGGCCTGACGATCGCGCAGACTGCCCGGGCGCTGGGCCTCCACCCACAGACAGTGGCAACGTGGGCAGCGCATTCGCGCTTCGAACCGCGCCGCAGCCGACCGCGCCGCAGCGTTCTTGATCCCTTCAAGCCGCGCATCACGCGGTTGCTGGACACCCACCCGTATAGCGCTCAGCAGATCTTCCAACGTCTGCGCGAGGAAGGATACCGCGGCGGCGTGACGATCCTGCGCGACTACGTCCGCCGCATCCGGCCGACCAAGCGGCCGGTCTATCTGAAGTTGCACTTCGCCGCCGGCGAGTGCGCGCAGATCGACTGGGGGGTCTACGGAACCGTCGCGGTGGGCAATACCCGTCGCCGGCTTTCGTTCTTCGTCATGGTGCTGGCGTTCAGCCGCCAAATGTTCGTGGAGTTCACTGTCTCCCAGACCATGGAGCATTTCCTCGCCTGCCACGAACACGGTTTCGCCGCCTTGGGCGTGCCGTCCAAAGTCATGGTCGACAATCTCAAATCGGCGGTTCTGCAGCGCCTGGCCGGCGCCGCGCCGGTGTTCAATCCACGCTATCTGGACTTTGCCCGCCACCACGGTTTTGCGATCGAGGCCTGCAATGTCGCTCGCGGCAACGAGAAGGGGCGCGTCGAGCGAGGTGTGGGCTACGTCAAAAAGAATTTCCTGCATGGGCTCGAGTTGACCGACTTCAGCACGATCCAGGCGGCCGCACAGGTTTGGCTCGACACCATCGCCAATGTGCGCATCCACGGCGAGACGCAACAGCGACCCGTCGATCTGTTTGCGCAAGAGCGTCCGCGTCTGGGAACGCTCAATCCGAACCCCTATGACCTTGCACACACCTCGACCAGTGTCGCCTCCAGCCAGTTCCGCATCACCCTGGACACCAATCAGTATTCCGTCCCCGCCGCATACGCTCACCGCCGAGTGACGGTCAAAGCCTATCCCGACCGGGTCTGCATCTACTTCGACAACCAGCTCATTGCCCGTCATCTGCGCCGCTATGGTCGCCACGAGGACATCGAGGATCCGGACCACGCCAAGGGCCTGATCGCCCAGCGCAGCCGTGCCCGCGACCAGCGCCTGATGATGCACTTCCTGGCGCTGTCGCCAGATGCGACAGCCTATTACGATGGCCTGGAGCAGCGCAGGCTCAACGCCCGCCACCACGTCCGCAAGATCCTGGCTCTGGCCGATATCTACCCAGCTGATGCGGTGGCGCGCGCCATCACCGACGGGCTCGCCTTCCAGGCCTTCAGTGCCGAGTACATCACCAACATCCTGGAGACCCGCGCCCGGGCGCTGCCGGAACCCGGACCATTGCAACTCACTCGCCGCCACGACCTGCTCGATATCGACATCGCTCCCCCGGACCTCAACGCCTACCAGGTAAAAGATCATGCCTCCGACTGACCTGACGAGACTGGACGCGCAGCTGCAGCGTTTGCAACTGCCCTACATCCAAAGCCACTACCAGGCCTTGGCCACCAAAGCTGCCGAGCAGCAGCGCTCACATCTGGATTATCTGGAGCAATTAGTTGAGGGCGAGGCCACCATGCGGGAGAACCGCAGCATCGAGCGACGGATCAAGAACGCGCGCTTTCCCGTGCTCAAATCCCTCGATGACTTCCAGTGGAGTTGGCCCAAAAAGATCAACCGCCCGCAAATCCAGAACCTGTTCCGCCTGGCCTTCATCGCAACCCAGACCAACGTGGTCCTGATCGGCAACGTCGGAATCGGCAAGACGCATTTGTCGATTGCTCTGGGCCGCGCCGCCTGCCTGAATGGACACTCGGTGCTGTTCACCACGGCCGTCGACATCATCAACACTCTTGCCGCAGCCCAGTCCGCCGGCCGCCTCAAGCGCGAGTTCCAGCGTTACCTCAAGCCCGCGGTCCTGATCTGTGACGAGCTCGGCTACCTTCCGATCGACAAGCACGGCGCAGACTTGCTGTTCCAAATCATTAGCCAGCGCTACGAGCGCGCTCCGATGGTGATCACGACCAACCGCGTCTACAAAAACTGGTCGCAGATCTTCAACAATGACAGCACCTTGACCTCCGCCATCCTCGACCGCGTGCTTCACCACGCCGATACCGTCATCATCGAAGGCAAGAGCTTCCGCATGAAGGACGAGATCGAAGAGTAAAGCTTGGAGCCGCCACGATGACGCGCAAGCGCCCAGCTGGATCGTCCGAATACGACGTCTCCGATCAAGCCGCCGCTTACATCGCAGACGCGCTGATGGAGCTCGCCTTGCAATTCGAGGCGACACACTTCGCTCAAATACGCCGTCACTACAATTCCATCGCACCCAGACGTGACTACGACCCTTCGCAACTCGACCTCTTCGGCGAAGACCAGCCCTTCTGAACCACCGGGTCCATTCTTTGGTTCGACCCGCGCCGCGAGCATTCTTCCGTCCCGACCGCCAAGTCTCGCAGCCGTCGCGCGCAGGGCCTGTCAAGGCTGGCCGCGTCTTCGCGGCCACCCGAAGGGCTCGGCCTTGATTGGCCCGAGCACGGCGGCACGCTTGATCGGTTGGGCTGGAGGCCGCTGGAAACCGCAAGGGCCACGGCGCGCACGTTGATCACACTCCGCAACGCCGGCGCAGAATGCGCGTAAAATAAGCGCGAAATTCAAACCGCTGATTTTAGGTGAAGTTCACACCGCTGGTAACACGCCGGCTTCGGCTCGATTGCCCTGGCCGGCTTGGCCGGCGGCGGTTGTCACCGGGGAATTGGCCCATATCTTGTAACCCTGTCCCACGTCCTGCATCACGGGGCGTTCATCCGCACCGGCAGTCATTCCTGCCGAAGGATGCTCGCTTCCGCCAACCCTTGGGTGACTCATGCGCGATCCCGTTGAAACCTACATGAACCTCGTCCCGATGGTCGTCGAGCAAACCAACCGCGGTGAACGCGCCTACGATATTTTCTCGCGCCTTCTGAAGGAACGGATCATCTTCGTCACCGGTCCGGTTGAGGACGGAATGTCGACGCTGGTGACTGCACAGCTTCTGTTCCTCGAGGCCGAAAATCCGAAGAAAGAAATCTCGATGTACATCAACTCGCCGGGCGGGGTGGTGACATCAGGGCTTGCGATCTACGACACCATGCAGTTCATCCGTCCACCGGTTTCGACGCTCTGCACGGGGCAAGCGGCATCGATGGGCTCGCTCTTGCTCGCGGCCGGCGAGAAGGACATGCGCTTCTCGCTGCCCAATTCGCGGATCATGGTGCACCAGCCCTCCGGCGGCTTCGAGGGCCAGGCCACCGACATCATGCTGCATGCGCAGGAAATCTTGAATCTGAAGAAGCGACTTAACGAAATCTACGTCAAACATACCGGCCAGACCTACAAGGCGATTGAGGATGCGTTGGAGCGCGACAAGTTCCTCACCGCCGAGCAGGCCAAGGAGTTCGGGCTTGTGGACAAGGTCATCGACAAGCGACCGGACCCGGCAGCCGCGAAGGCCGCGTAAACCCTAGGGGATCAGAGCCGAGGCGACGGCGTTAAACCGCTGTCTGCGCGGTATTTTCAGCGGCAGGACGGGCGGAAAGTTCCGCCGAGCGGCACAAACCGAACCGGCTGTGTGTACCGAAAACTTAAGCTCGGCCGTAGTGGTGATGAAGTCCGCCCAGGATGGCGCGCGACCTGATCTCACCGGTTCGCTGAACCGGGCGAGAAACCGGCGCATCCTTCTTCAATGATCGATGCGTTCTGACGCAATTGTAATAGTCGGCGTAGGATTTCAGGACCCGACGCAAATGCGTCTCGCCCAAAGACAATGATGTGGTCCACACATTCACGCCGGATCGATCCGATCAGCCGTTCAGCACGCCATTCTGCCAAGGCGAGGCTGGTGCGGTAGGCTTGTCCCGGATGCCGATGCCGCGCAATCGGCGCGTGACGACGCTGCCATAGATCCGGTCGCGATCGCGGATGAGGTAGTACAGAGCCTCATCCCAAGGAAATGCTTCCGTTATTTGACGTGCAACCCATTCGGCCGTGGGATTTGCTGTGACGTTGATCCAGATGAGGTCTCTGCGGTCTAGCCGGACGACAACGAAGGCATGAAGTAGGTCGAAACCGATGGTTGGAATAACGAACAAGTCCATGGCGGCAATGTCTGGCGCGTGGTTATGCAAGAAGGTCCGCCATCCCTGGCTTGGCGGCCCCCGCCGTTTGACCATGTACTTGGCGACGCTCGACTGCGCGACCTCAAACCCGAGCTTGGGCGGACCATGTGGGTAAGGCTGTGAACGAAAACTCGGTAGATCGGGCTGGAGCAGGCCGTTCGACGATCCGATTGCCCTGACCGAAGGCCGCATTCTGCGCACCCTTGGTGATGCAGGCAAGAAGAAGTTTCGCGCGGCATGGGATCGATTCAGCTCCGATCCGGCTCGGCTGACGGAATTTCTGGAGATGAAGCGGAAGCGGCTGCGATGAGTTGGTCCCGCGCCTTCGACGACCCGATCACGCTGCCCGGCGGTCGCGAGCTCGTCACGCTCGAGGAAGCCCGGTCATGGCTTCTCGCAACTATATTCCGCAGGGATAGCGCTGGTTTCGGGGCGATCAACACATCCCGTGGCAGCCAGCGCCTGACGAGGCCCCACTGAGGGGGTGATGCGGTCGAAACACAAAGAATATCGACAGCGCAACCATCGCCCCAGCTGCGAACATGGAAATTGGAGCATCGCGATATCGTGAGACGAATTTGGACTCAGGATACTCGCTACCGACGTGACATGCCAGTAATGGTGCCTTCGCGGGAATGGCCGCCTCTTCTAACCGGACCGGGAATCCCTATGCAGGTCGTCGTTCCGTCTGTCTCGTGAGCCGCTACGCCACACGGCCGCGCCGCCACTATCGTCGTCGACACTCCGTCTGGTCCCGGTCGCGATAGTCCCGTGGGCGACAATGGCGCTTCCTCTACAACGCCTTGGACTTCATTCGGGACCATTGGACCTTGGTCAGATGCGGGTTGCTTGGCTAAGGCAGAGGGCGAGATACCGCCAGTAGGTTCGGGTTCGGGCGCGGACGGAACGCCCACGCCACCACCAATGACGCCTCAATTGGTCGTGGCGTTTGTTATCCCCGGCGAAGTTATTGGTGGGATTTCCGGGGAGACCGACGGCATTTCTGCTTGGGTTGCCCGTTCTAGCCGCTCCGTTCCCGGCCGCGTTGTTCGATCCCGGCGATCCGCCGCCCACCGCCCCCTGGGGGCCACCTCCAACGGCTCCCGCCCGGCGCTCCGCCCCAACTGCGGCGCAGCCGTAGTCCAGAACCGCTTCATAGTAGTCGTATTCCTGTTCGTATCGGTTATACGTCGCCCATCTCATCCATTTCGGCTTCGGGGGCAAATCCCGCGGCGTGAACTCCAGCTGGTTCCGCGAGTTCGGCGATCCGATCGTTCTGCCTGACAGGCGAACATAGCGTACGTTGTGCGACGTCGGCGACTACCTCACCAAGTCTCAGCAACATGGCAACATGCAAAGGCTGAGGAGCACGCGCGCCTACTGATGGTCGGGCCCGCGGATACAAATGCAAATTTCATCCATCAAGGCCCATCATGCACTAAAATTATGCCTTTAATGCTGCTTGCACTGGAGTGTTTAACCATTGACGGCGAGCCAGGTTAGCGACCAACTTAATGCCGCAGACGAGGGCAAAATGTGCCCGGATACCACTGCGTCTGACAAATGGTCGTGGGTGGGTTGGTCACATATTCCATTATCTTCGTACACGAGTCTTGGGTCGTGTTCTCGCAACTGTCGTACAGGCCATTGATCCAGATCCTGCAAGCCGCGACTGGGTCTAGCGGATTTTGCCCCTTCTTCGCCGCCTTAACTGCCGCATGCAGGGTCATGGTAGCAGCGAAGGAAATGTCGGGCAACGCGAAGATGAGTAAGAACGACAGAGCTAACGGGGCTTTGTTCACGACCATCACTCCCTTTTGGTTTGCTTCAACCCAATGTTGGCACAAAAGGAGGTAGGCAGAAAAGAAAACTACCAAAGGTAGTGCTTCGACGATCGCGCCCAAATATGAAGACGATGCTGTTGACACTGCGCTAGTAGTTGTTCGCAGCCCTCGACGGGCTTCTGGGCGTAGCTCACTGAGGCAAGGAGGGAGAGGTTGGCTCGGAATGCTATGTTGCGCTGCGACGTTAGCGGGAAGCTCTGATGCTGTAAACAAGCTCTCCAAACAGGAGGAATAGGTCCTCGACGCGATGATGTTTCTTTTTTCGGGAATTAAGGACTACGCAAAGGACGACCACGGGCTCGCACCGATGGAAGCGCGAGGTGAAGGGCCGGAGTTGAGTTCTCGAAGCTAGGTGAGAATGGCTTCGGCAGCTCAGATCCAGAGGAGAACCGGAAGGTACAGCGAACTACATCGTGCCGTATCTGGAGCGGATCAGCCTGGAAGACCGTGCGTCTTTAAATTTAGGTGGCTGTTTCCGGATCAGGCAATCACATTTCCGTAAGCGCTGAACAAAAGACGCCCATAACTCAACCAACTATACAGGAGTTTGAAGATAAAGAGCATCTTTAAAACTTCGCCACAGCGATGGAGGAAGTTATGACGTCCCGTCGAATTTGCACGATCAGTACGCTCGCGTTTTTGATTGGATTCGGGTCGTCCGCTTGGGCCCAACAACGTACCACTCCTCAGTTCAATCCGCCGTCCAACGGCTCATCTGATCGCGGTGGTACTACCTACTATCCTGTCCACGGCACCAGCTCGGGATCGAGCGTCGGAGTTATCGTAACACCTAATCCTGGAACGCCGACGACTCCACCAAATTCATCCTATGGAGTCGGAGTTCAGATCCCAATGCCCGGGGGCTAGTTACTTTGATTTCTCGTCGAATCAATTTCGTACTGCTCTTTTCCTCAGTTGAGCGGAGTATTGAGATGTCCAAAATGCTCTTAATCTTTATTTCTGCAATTCTATTTTCTGTTAATACAGGCGCGTGGGCCGCAGGCGGCGGCGTAGCTTCGGTTGGTAAGGTCACTTCAACAACCACCACTCGTCCTGATGGCTCCAAAGAGGTGGTTTATCCAACTGGCCGCCATGAATTCTACAATGCTAATGGCACGCCGCAGGGTATCAACACCACGTCGTCCTCTGGCCCGGGTTCCATCGTGAATACTTATCACTGGGGTCCGAACGCTTACGGGCCCCCTCGGTGACCGGCGCAGATCATTGAAGGCGGATGGTCTGAAGACGTCAAACTCTTCAGACCATCTGTGCTAGTCGTCTATCTTTATTTGATCAGGGTGGTTTTCAACTTCCAGAAGTCCTCCAATCTGCGCAATTACGCCCGGAGGTATTTCCGTCGATCTCCCGATAAAGAGCTCCAAGCAGGAAGATTTTGGATTCTAGTTGCCTTTCGACGGCCAGTGCGACCGTGGGACCAATGACAAGCTGCTGCTCGTAGAGCTTGATGCTGCGGCGGAGATCGCGCTGCGCTGTATAGGCGCGAGAATCGAGTAGAGTGCGATTTGCGTGGCGCTAGGCTGATCATCGAACGCCGGACCACATCCAGCTGCCCGCAGAAACTACTCGCCTATGTGGAGGCGATTTTGCCAAATCGCAATACAATTGGAAGGACGAGCGCGTCGAGCTTTACGAGCAGCAACTTACCATCGCAAAGAGATCGGCGATCGTCGTGGAGAGGGCAATGCGCTAGGCAACCTCGGCAACGCGGATGCGGTGGAAGCCCTTGGGCAGCACGTGCAGCAGGAAGCGCCTGATGAACTCGTGCGGGTGAAGCCTCATCGTCTTCCAGCGGCCGGGGCCGTTGACGCGATAATCCTTCCAGCGGAACGCAATCGCGTCGTCGTCGGCTGCAACGAGGCGGCGGTTCGAGATGGCGACACGATGGGTGTAACGGGAGAGATAGCGCAGCACCTGCTCGGGCCCTGCGAACGGCGCCTTGCAATCGACCACCCACTTGATGCGCCGCAGCGGGGCGATGAAGCGCTTGAACGTTCTCTTGTCGGCGAGTCCGGCATGGGCGTTGAAGAACTTCAACTCGTCGGCGTTGTGCGCATGCATGAGCATCGCCAGCATCTTGCCCCGGAATAGGCGCGCCAGCACCTTGACATGCACGAGGAAGTTGGAGCGCGCGGCGACCCATCGCGCGCCGTCGAGCGAGAGCCCTCCACCTGGCACGATCATATGCACGTGCGGATGATGAGTGAGTGCCGAGCCCCAGGTGTGCAGCACGGCGGTGACGCCGATCCGTGCGCCGAGGCGCTTGGGATCGCTTGCGATGGCGAGCGTTGTCTCGGCCGCCGCCTTCATCAGCAGGCTATAGACCACGCGCTTATTCTGGTAGGCGATGTCACGCAGCTCGCTCGGCAACGTGTATACGACGTGAAAGTAAGGCACCGGCAACAGCTCCGCTTCGCGGTCGGTCAGCCATTGGCGTGACGCCGCAGCCTGACACTTAGGGCAATGCCTATTGCGGCAGGAGTTGAACGCGATCTCCGTATAGCCGCACGCCGCGTTCTCGCAGCGTGCGACATGCCCGCCGAGCGCCGCCGTGCGACAGCGCTCGATCGCACTCATCACCTTCAATTGCTCGAGGCTCAGATGCCCGCGGTTGGCCTCGCGCCAAGCAGGACCGTGATCGCGGAGAATGTCCGCGACCTCCAGAGCTGGTCGAGCCATGGCCGGCGGCGCTACGGCGCCGGCGGCTCCTTATTGTCCCGCCTCGCACGCCTGCGGCGCGGCGCGCTCAGGCCCTCCAGGGGGCTCTCGATCTTGGCAATCATTCCGGTCGCCACGCGGGTGTAGCGGGCCGTCGTCTCCAACCTCTTGTGTCCGAGCAATGCCTGAATCACTCGAATATCCGTGCCGCGCTCGAGCAGATGAGTTCGCAAAGCTATGACGCAGCGCATGGAGAGAGAGCGTCTTGCGCAGCCCCGCGGCTTTGGCGGCTTCCTTGAACAACCGTCCGAACTGGCGCGTAGTCAGCGGCCGATGATCACTGCGACCTGGAAACAGCCAGCGGTGTTCCGGCGCGACGCCGCCGTCATCATACGTGGTCGGCCGCGCCTTCCACCATTGCCGCAACAGCTCGAGGACCTCCGCCGGTAGCATCACGTGCCGGTCCTTGCGGCCCTTCGACTGCACGATGCGGATGATCATCTGCTCACTGTCGATGTCGCCCGCTCGCAGCCGCACCACCTCGCTGGCCCGCAGCCCGCAACCATAGGCCAGCGTTAGCTTCGCCCGCGCCTTCAGGCTCGTCGCCATAGTCAGAACACGCTTGACCTCCCCGGGGCTCAGCACCGGCGGCAGCCTCTCGGGCTCCTTGAGGTGCCAGACCTCGGCCGCCAAATCATGGCGACGTAGCGTGACACGGAACAAGAACCGCACCCCGGTCATGATCCGATTGCGGTTGCAGATGCTCGCGCCGCTTTCGATGAGGTGCAGTTGGAATCGCCGAACCTCGTCGGGCGTTGCCGTACCGGGCGAGCGTTTGAGCCAAGCGGCGAACCGCTTGCAACTGTGGATATAGCTGCGTTGCGTGTGTGGGTTGAGCTTGCGCGCAGCCATGTCTTCGATCATGTGCTGACGCAGCGGACTGACAGTGTTAGTCTGGCTCATGGGGAGCTCCTTCCTGAGTGAGGTTGACGACACCTCGATTCTCAGGACGGGAGCTCTCCACCGCTATCACTATCCTCTCACCTGGCTACCGGTATCTCGGCTCTTGCTCCCGCGCAGCGGGCTGGAGCGCAGCGACTTCGTGCATTGGCACAAAGCCGACATGACTGACCTAGTCGGTGATGTCCGGTCTCGGGGACGGAGCAGACATCCCCGCTGTACGGCGCGACGTCTGAAAATGACTCAGAGCGGACATGCGGCGTTGACCGGTTGAGGCTCTGCATTGGTCAATCTTTACTGGCCACCAATGCGCTGGCTGCTAAGCTGCGCCGATTGCGCATCTGTTGTTCACAAATCTATGTGTGAGCCGCTTTTTCGAGGCGAGATATGTCTTCTACTTTCATTTCAAAAGGCGCTGATGGGTACGATCAATACATGGGCAGATGGAGCAAGCGTCTGGCTCCCTTGTTTTTGGATTTTGCCGGAGCTGCGGACGGAGAACGCATCATAGATGTTGGATGCGGGACTGGTAGCTTGACGTTGTTGATCCCAGCCAGAGCAAATATCTCAACCATCGAGGCCATAGATTACGAAGAACAGTTTGTTGAAGCGTTGAGGCAACGGAACAGCGACCCTCGAATTGCGGCGCGCCAAGGCGACGCCTGTGCGCTACCATTTGGCGAAAATCAATTTGATCGCGCTCTGTCCATGCTCGTTCTGCATTTTGTGTCAGACGCCCATCAAGCGGTGAGAGAGATGCTTCGCGTGGTGCGACCTGGAGGCATCGTTGCTGCGACCGTGTGGGATACTTTTGGAGGAATGCCCAGCCAGCGTATTTTCTGGGATACGATCGCTGCAATTGAGCCTGATGCGGTCGCTCGGCGTTGCACCGCATTGGTGAGACCGATGACGTTTCCTAACGAGATGACGCGCGCCTTTGTTGGTGCTGGGCTTCAACAAATTACCGAAGCGACGTTAGCTATCCGAATGGAATTCACGGAATTCAATGACTATTGGCTTCCGCTTATCAGTGGCCAAGGTACGCTGGCAGCATTCTTATCGAGGCTGCACGAGGGCGTTTCGGAGAAAGTCCAAGCCGGTGTTCGTCAAGCCTATCTATGCGGTCAACCAGACGGACCACGTAGTTTTGCGAGCGTAGCTTGGGCCGTCAAAGGAACCGTGCCAAATCGATAAAATATCGCACATGCCGCGCATGAGGCCGACAAGGCTTAGCCCGACAATCAGGGATTTTTGGTATTGGCACTAAACGGACCTCCGGGAATGTCCGTCCAATGCCCGCTTTCGGGGGTGAAGCAGACATCCCGCCGCAACGCCGCGACTTCCGTTTTTGTGCAGGTTTTCGGCCGCCGGAATGATGGTCTCTCCACGCACTCCGACGGCCGGCGGCCGAAAAGCGCCAAGGCAGGAAATCGCGGGTTGGGAACGGCGGTGGTGCCGCAACTATGGGGATTTCGCCGCGGGCGCAGGCGTCGATGTGGCGGAACGAGGCGGCAAGGTACGCAATTTTGCCACGCGGCATGGGCGTGAATTGGGTTGTGAACGGGTCACGGATCGTCTTAGTAGCCCAATCTTGCGCTTTTGAGTTTTGCCGAACGGCAACATTGACGTAACGACGCAAGGGATAACGTTGTCGGCTGGAAGCCAACACAGACATTGATCGTACTTGCATATGTCGAGCATCAGTTTCGTCATCATGAGGTGTCGATCCTGATCTTTGGCGGAACTGGCGTGGGCTTGTGTTTCGGCTGTTGCCCGCGCAGGGAAGGTCTCGATGATGCGCATGTTGCTGCCACAGCAAGGGCATGGATGCTCTGGTGCTTTGGGCTCCTCGGGCTGAGCGCTCGTCGAAATCTTGGCGCTGGCCGCCTTGATGTCATCGAGCGGAATGAGCGGCACAGCAAGCAGCCCACGGATACGCTCGATATTCTTGGCGCGGGTTTGACAGGTGAGGAAGCCATAGTAGCGGATGCGGTGGAAGCCTGATGGCAAGACATGCATCAGGAAGCGGCGGATGAACTCGCTTGTATCGAGCGTCATCACCCTGTTGTATCGCTCGGCGCCGTCACGGCGATAATCCTTCCACGTGAAGGTGACGCCCTTGTCGTCGTCCGAGATCAGGCGGCGGTTGGAGATGGCGACGCGGTGGGTGTAGCGCGCAAGATAGCGCAGGACTTGCTCCGGTCCCCCGAATGGACGCTTGGCATAGACGACCCAGTCTTTGTTGTGCAGCGGTGCCAAATAAGCCGCGAAGGCTTTTGGATTGGTCAGCGCCATGTGCTTGCCGAAGAACTGCAGCTCTCCGGCACAATGAGCGGCAGCAAGCTTTTCCAGGACGAGCCTTCGAAACAGACACGAGAGAACCTCCACGGCGAGAAGGAAGTTGGGCCTGCAGGCGACCCAGCGAGTTCCGTCCAGAGAGATGCCGCCACCCGGCACGATCATGTGGACATGCGGATGGTGGGTGAGCGCGGAGCCCCAGGTGTGCAAGACCGAGAGGATACCGATGCGGGCGCCGAGGTGTTTGGGATCGGCCGCGATGGTGAGCATGGTCTCGGCCGAAGCCTTGAACAGGATACCGTAGATTGCGGCCTTGTTCTGGTAGGCGATATCGGCGATTTGAGCCGGCAGCGAGAACACGACGTGAAAGTGGGGCACCGGCAAGAGCTCGGCCTCGCGCTCGGCCAGCCACTCGCGCGCCGCCGCTCCCTGGCACTTCGGACAGTGCCTATTGCGACAGGAGTTGTAGCCGATCTCCGTGTGGCCGCACGTCTCGTTCTCGCAGCGTACGACATGGCCGCCGAGCTCTGCCGTGCGGCAGTTCTCGATCGCCGACATCACCTTGAGTTGCTCGAGGCTGACATGGCCGGCATTGGCTTGACGCCATGCCGGTCCCTGGCCGCGGAAAATATCCGCGACCTCCAACTTGGTACGGGACATCGCCGCGGCCGTTACGCCGGCGGCTGGTCGTTCTCGCCTATATCGGGCTTCTTGCCAGGGTTCTTCTTGGGCTTCTTGCGAGGCTGCGACAGCAGGTCTAGCGGGCTCTTGATGTTTGCGATCATGCCCGTGGCGACGCGGGTATAGCGCGCCGTCGTGTCCAATTTCTCGTGTCCTAAAAGCGCTTGGATGATTCTTATATCGGCACCACGTTCCAGCAGGTGCGTCGCAAAACCATGCCGCAGCGAATGCGGACACACTCGCTTCCTGATCCTAGCCCCATCGGCTGTCTCGTGGAACAGCCGGTTGAGCTGGCGGGTCGTCATCGGCTGGCCGGGCTTACGGCCAGGAAACAGCCAGCGTTCCTGCGGTGGCACGCTCGCATCCCAACGCGTTGGACGAACCTTCCACCACTGCCGCAAGAGAATGAGCATCTCGGGCGACAGCATGACGTTGCGATCCTTGCCCTTCGACTGCTCGACGCGAATGATGTTCTGCGCCCTGTCGATGTGCTTGACCTTCAGCCGCACCACCTCGCCGGCGCGCAGGCCACAGCCATAGCCGAGACTGAGCAACACGCGAACCTTGAGGCTACTGGCGACGGACAACAGGCGACGTGTCTCGTCCGGGCTCATCACCTGCGGGATCTTCTGCGGCTCGCGCAGGTGATAGATCTCGGCCGCAAGATCCAGCCGCCAGTGCTGGATCGACGTACGGCTGTTGCGCTAGAAAATCCAGGGCGCGGTAGGCGTCAAAGAGCGAATCTGCAGGCATGCCGCCGCGGCAGGTATTCTTGATGTCGCGCGGACCGTACCTGTCGATGGTCAGCGCGACATAACCCCAGGCGGCGATCTTCACGCCCCAGTTTTGATCAAGTTGATCTGAAAAGCCACCGCATCCGTGCAACAACACTACCGCGGGAAAAGGTCCTGAACTCGTGGGCCGCCGCAGATAGCCTCTCAACACGAGCGGCGTCGGGCTCTGAGCCGGACCAGCAAATTGCACCACTTCGGCTGGGGAGGACGATCGCTGATCGCCGGAGCAAACCAGCGGTCCGTTCAGGCAAAGCGACAGGTACAGGCTGCGCCCGACGGCTCGCCGGGCGTCAGCATCCGAAACACCATCGGCGTCGTAGCTGCTGATCATTTGCACTGCCGAAGCGCTTGCTTCCGAAATGACACGGACGGTCGTGCGATAGTTCGTAACAGACGTCGTTACAGAGGCTGCCGCATAGGCAAGACTGCGACCGACATCGTCCCGGGCCTCTAGTGTCTCCACGGCCGTGCGGCTGGTGCCGAAAAACCGCAACGTGCGGATCTTGCCGTCGGCGCTGAGGTCGCACCGCTCGACCGCCGGATGCCACGACGGCATCCCGCAGAACTGGCCGATTTTGGTCCACAATTCGTCGGCCGACAGTGTAGAGGTCGCGGTCAAGCGCGACTCAAGCGCCAGCGTTGAAGTTGTTGCATAGACCAGCAAGGCCGTTGCAGACAGAGCCGACGCCACACGTTTCACGCGATATCTCCCGCTATCCGCCTCACATCGGTGCGCTCACTCTAGACCTCCGAACTCAATCGTTAGAAGGCGGCGCGACTGTCAAACTAACATATTTATCGGCGGAGGTCCGCGCCGGGTCATTCGCGACGTGGTCGTACCGGCTAGTGTTGGCCGCGATACGCCGTGAACGGCTCGATTTGCCCGTGTGAACGGGTCTCCCAATATGTCCGTCGACTAAGGCAATTCAGCAGGAGGGCGGGTGTGCACCACAACGACACGAAAAGCTCATCGCGCCGTTTCAGGATTGAACTGGCCGCAATCGAGGCGTAACGGGACCACTAGCGAGTTCGGGAAGACGACCACCGATGAGGCGTAGCGCAAGATCGTAGCCAGTCGCTGGCGATCCGGCCAGTTCCGGATTTGCGGCGAAGCGTCCCTGTTCGATCACCGCGTCGGCGTGGACGCGCGGTCTACTCGGGTAGCCTCGCTTTGCGAAGACCCTCGATATAGAGCTTCGCGTTTGAATTCCCGCCCCGGGCGATCCCCGTGGAGATTGTAAAGCCGGGGTCGACCTCCAGCCCACGCGCCGCCGCCTCACGCGCCTCGGCGTCACGCCCGAGATGGGCGAGAGCGGCGGCGAGGCAGCGGTAAGCCGAGGAGGAGGAGTTCTGACGCAGGGCTTTGTTCGCAGCGACGATGGCCTCGTCAAAGCGGCCAAGCTCAAGAAGGCTCAACCCCATCCCGGCTAACGATCGGTGTAGCAGCGGATCCACCGGGCTCATACGAATAGCGCGTTCAAAGCTCCGGAGTGCCTCCTCCGGCAGCCCCGCAGCCCGATAAACCCAGCCTCTGTTGTTCCACGCAGAAAATGAATTCGGGTTGAGCGCGACCGCCCGGTCAGCCATCTCGATCGCACCTTCACAATCCCCGGCCATGCTCGCCGAGATATGGGCCGCGCGTGCCAACGTGTCCGGATCGCCATCGTCGACGCTCAAGGCCAGGCGGGATAGCCGAATGGCTTCCTCGCGGTCGAATTGAGGATCGGCAGTATAACCAAGAAGGACATTGAGCAGATGGCAGTTACCTGCCAAAGCCGCGGCGGGGCCGGAGCGAGGGTCCAGCACTAGGGCGCGATGAGCCAGCTTGATCGCCTCGGCAAGCCCTTCGCGGGTCGAAAGGTAAAAATGTGGCATGGCCCGGAGATAAAGGTCATAGGCGGTGAGGTTCTCCGGTTGTCGCCGCGCCGCCATGACAATTTCCGTTTGATGCAGTTTTGGCTGAATGGCCGAGACAACGGCGACCGTCACTTCGTCCTGTAGCGCGAAGACGTCGGTCAGCTCGCGCTCGAACCTGTCCGCCCAGATATGCGCGCCGGTCACCGCGTCGATCAATTGGCCGGCGATCCGGACTTTTCCCGACGCCGTGCGGATAGACCCCTCGAGGACATAACGCACGCCAAGCCTGCGTCCGACCTCCTTGATGTCGGCCGTCTTTCCCTTGAATGTGAAACTCGAATTTCGCGCGATCACGAACAGCGATTTGAACCGCGAGAACGCGGTGATGATTTCCTCCACCATTCCGTCCGCGAAATACTCCTGCTCGGGATCAGAGCTCAAGTTGGCGAAGGGAAGAACCGCAATCGAAGGCCTATCCGGCAGCGTGAGTGCTGGCGCAGGTGGTTCTGTTGGGTTGTCGGCAATTGAGGCCCGCTGCTCCTCCGTCACCGGCCCGACGAAGCGGACGCCTTTGCGTCGCAGCGTCTTGATCAAGCGCTGTTGTTCGCCGGAATCGCCGATTGCAGTTCGGGCAGCATTCAAAAGGGTTGTCAGCGCCACCTCGGATACGACCCGTCCTTTCCAGATTTCGTTCACGAGGTCGTCCTTGCTGACGACGCGCTCCCTGTTGCGGATAAGATAGTCGAGCAGATCGAATACCTGCGGTGCAACAGACACGACGTCAGGACCGCGATGCAGCTCGCGTCGGTCGGCATCGAATGCATACTCCTCGAAAAGATAGCGCAAGCTACCGGTCCCTTGTGGTGCCTCCGGCGCGGGTGGCGCCTTAGCGCCGCTCAGAGCACAAAACTAAGCCAACGCTAAGGAAAATGTAAGCCACACGTCATGCGTGTTCAGCCATGCTGTTATAACCTCCCCTTGGACGAGGTTACCCTGAGGGAGCCGCAGCTGAGTCTATAGCACTCCCTCATCACCGATTTGCCGATCCGAACGAGCAACCGGACACATTATTAATTCCGTTAAGGAGAAACGAAAATGTCCTTCATTGCGCGACCATTGGCGGCGTTTTCGACCGCCCTCATTTTGCTTGCAGCCTGTGGAGGCAGCGCACTTGCCCAGAAGAAATACGATACGGGCGCGACTGACACCGAGATCAAGATCGGCAACATCATGCCGTATAGCGGGCCGGCGTCGGCCTTCGGCGTCATCGGCATGACCGAGGCGGCCTATTTTCGCAAGATCAACGCCCAAGGCGGCATCAACGGCCGAAAGATCAACTTCATCTCCTATGACGACGGCTACAGCCCGCCGAAGACGGTGGAGCAGGCGCGCAGGCTCGTGGAAAGCGACGAGGTGCTGTTGATCTTCGGTCCGGTGGGCACAGCCGAAAATGCCGCCATCCAGAAATACATGAACACGAGGAAGGTGCCCCAGCTGTTCGTCACGACCGGGGCGACGAAGTGGAACGACCCGCAGAACTTCCCGTGGACCATGGGCTGGCTGCCCAATTCTCAGAGCGAGGCACGCATCTACGCAAAATATATTCTGAAGGAAAAGCCGAGCGCCAGGATCGCCGTTCTCTACCAGAACGACGACTACGGGAAGGATTATCTCAAGGGCCTAAGGGACGGTCTCGGAGACAAAGCTGCAACCATGATCGTTGCCGAGGACGCCTACAATGTGGCCGAACCGACCATCAACTCGCACATCGTCAAGATGAAGTCGTTGAATGCCGACGTTTTCGTCGACATCACCAGCCCGAAATTCGCGGCGCAGGCCATCAGGAAGGCCGCGGAAATCGGCTGGAAGCCACTCCATGTTCTCAACAACTCCTCTTCCACGATCGGTGCCGTCATCAAGCCGGCCGGATTCGAGGCTTCACAGGGGATCATATCCTCAGCCTTTGCCAAGGATCCGAACGACCCGCAGTGGAAGGACGATCCAGGCATGAAGGCCTGGAACGAATTCCTGGACCAGTATTATCCGAGCGCCAACCGCGCCGATACCCTGGTCATGTTGGGCTATTTGGTGGCTCAGACCCTCGAGCATGTCCTGAGGGCCTGCGGCGACAATCTCACGCGTGAGAATGTGATGAAGCAGGCCGCCAGCATCAGAAACCTCGAACTGGGCGGCCTCTTGCCGGGTATCAAGATCAACACGTCGGCAACGGACTTTGCCCCCATCTCGCAATTGCAGATGAAGACGTTCAAGGGCGAAGCCTGGGAGCTGTTTGGTGCCATCGTCGATGGCGATGGCAGCAGTTGATGCGGACGTTGGCGGCTGCCGAGGCCGGTTGAACAAGGGAATGTCGAGCTGAGGAAGCAATTTGGCAGAGTAATGCCCGAAAGCGGCTACCCTAGAACGCGTCGTCCCTACGCTTGCTCTGCGGCAATCGATCGGCTGATCTAGGCGGTCTGGGCGAGCGTGGAAGCAAGCATTCTTCGTGAAGCCAGGAAGGTACGGAAAGACGACGCTGCAACGCAACTCGTCGCCATGATGCGGGAGTACCGTCTTCAACGTCTATCAATGCGAAGACCTTACCGACGGCGTCAAGACCGGGAAGCCGGCGCGCGTTCGCAATCCGACAGTTGCGACGACCTTGCCGACGATTTCTTGAGGTCAACCGCGCCGACTAACGCGGCCGCGGCGAAGCGTTGCCGCGACAAATTTGCGCGAGGATCAAATCCAAATGGCGCACGGGGGGAGGAGATGAGCAAAATCTTGATTTGTGGCGGGGGCATGATTGGGTTGTGCGCCGCAATGATGCTTGGTCGGGACGGCCACCGGGTCACGGTTCTGGAGGCCGATCCGGGAGATCGGCCCTCGACCCCTTTCGAGGCCTGGGCTTCCTGGGAGCGCCCCGGTGTCGCCCAGTTTAGGCAGCCCCATACGCTTCAATCGCGATTTCGGATGATCAGCGAT
The DNA here is from genome assembly GCA_963822795.1 of uncultured Alphaproteobacteria bacterium. Classification (GTDB taxonomy): domain Bacteria; phylum Pseudomonadota; class Alphaproteobacteria; order Rhizobiales; family Xanthobacteraceae; genus Bradyrhizobium. The sequence continues at coordinate 17,234 of CAWGJM010000018.1, read as the reverse complement.
CGCGAACTGCCCGGGCTGACGGATGACCTGCTTCGCGCCGGTTGCGTTTGGGTGGATTATCTCGATAGTCACTCCCTTCCACCGACCATAACAGACCGGGCACCGCGTCCTGGCGATGAAGCGATGCGCTGCATCGCCGGTCGGAGGCCGATCGTTGAATGGGTGGTGGCTGCGATGGCGCAAGCCGCACCGAACGTGACCATCCAGCGGGGGACCAAGGTTCGCGAATTGATCACGGGTGCATCGGCCATCCCCGGTGTACCGCACGTCGCCGGGGTGCGTACGACATCCGGCGAAGAAATTCGTGCCGATCTGGTGGTCGACGCCATGGGACGACGAAGCCCGGCCGGCGAATGGATCGTCGACGCGGGCGGCCGCAGCCCGATCGAGCAAGCCGAAGACTGCAACTTCGTCTATTTTACGCGATATTTCTCGGGACGTCAGCGGCCGCGCAGGATAGGACGCACGCTCACGCCGATGGGCCTGTTCTCGATCATTACGCTGGACGGCGGACAACGACACCTGGTCGATCACCTTGTATACTTCGTCGAAGAACAAGGCGATGCGGGCCTTGCGTGACTCCGACCACATTCCATCGCGTCGTCTCCGCGTGCCCACTGCAAGCCCACTGGCTCGACGGCGAGCCGATCACACCCGTCCGCCTGCTGGCGGGAGTTCTCGACCGGTACCGACGGTTTGTCGTCGATGGTCAGCCCGTCGTCACGGGATTCGCCGCCGTTGGTGACGCATGGGCGTGCACCAATCCGTCCGCCGGACGGGGCTTGAGCGTCGGTCTTCTGCACGCACAAGTGCTCCGCGACGTGGCGCGCCGACACATCAACGATCCCGAAGCCTTCGCCCGGGACTACGACGCGGAGACCGAACGCCAAGTCGGTCCGTTTTATCGAAACCAGATCGCCGCAGACCGCGTAGCGGATCGCCGAGATGAACGCGCTGGAAGAGGGCACGCCGGTGCCGCCACCCAACCCGATCATGGCCAAGCTTCTCGTTGCTGCATCACGCAGACGCCGACGTGTTCCGTGGCATGCTTGAAATCGCAATGTGCGTTGCGCTGCCTGACGAGGTCATCGCGCAGACCGCATGTCGCGGCAAAGCTGGCCGAACTGGACGGCCCTCCATTACCGCCGGACCCCAGGGATCATCGATCGACATCGGATGGCAGAGCTACTGGATAGTTGATCCAAGTAGCGCTTCGGGGAATTAGATTTTCAAACCGCCAAGCCTGACGACGTCGGTCCGCAGGCTTGGCTCGCTGACGTGCTGGCACGGCATTGCCGATCATAAGATCACCGATCTTGCCGACCTGGAACTGGCGCCTAACCCGGATCGAACAGGCCGCTTGATCCAGCCACAGGCTGGACGGGCTACCCCGCGGTCTAGAGCGGACGGACACGCTCGAACGGGATTAAGCGGGAAGGTCTGCTGACGTCTGTTGATCGCCCTAATCTGACATGCCAGCGCAGCGACGGGATTTCTGTTGTCGAGGGTTGAACGGACCCAGCCAAGTTGCCTGCGTCCGACCGAATCATAGCCCGCAGTCGCCTTACGTACGCCCGACGCGATACGGCACTTGCTCTTGGGGCAGCGGACGCTTGATCCTTGGTCCATCATGTCCGCGACCAAAATTCTCTGGGGGCAAATCGTCCTCGTCTTCGCGATCGTGCTCGCCACAATGTGGGCCGCGACGCAGTGGGTAGCCTGGAAGCTCGGTTATCAACCGCAGCTCGGACAACCATGGTTTGAGCTGATCTCGGGAGTACCGATCTATCGTCCCACCTGCGTTCTTCTGGTGGTGGTACGCCTATGACGCCTATGCGCCGCAGGTCTTCGTTGAGGGTGCCTACATCGCGTCGTCCGGCGGATTCATCTCGATCGCGGTTGCCGTTGCCATGTCGGTGTGGCGGGCGCGCGAAGCCAAGACCGCAGCGACCTATGGTTCGGCCCGCTGGGCGACGCCAACGGAGATTCGCGCCGCCGGCCTTACCGCGCCGGACGGTGTCGTGCTCGGTCGGTTCGAGCGTGACTACCTGCGGCACGATGGACCGGAGCATGTGCTGTGCTTCGCGCCGACCAGGTCCGGTAAAGGCGTCGGCCTAGTGGTGCCGACGCTGCTGACCTGGCCGGGCAGTTGCATCGTCCACGACATCAAGGGCGAGAACTGGACCCTGACCTCGGGCTTTCGAGCCCAGACATGGTCGCGTGTTGCTGTTCGATCCGACCAACGCAAAGTCGGCCGCCTACAATCCGTTGCTGGAGGTGAGGCGCGGCGAATGGGAGGTGCGCGATGTCCAGAATGTCGCGGACGTGCTGGTCGACCCCGAGGGATCGCTGGAACGGCGCAATCACTGGGAGAAGACCAGTCACGCCTTGCTGGTCGGCGCCATTCTCCACGTCCTTTACGCCGAACCGGACAAGACGCTTGCCGGTGTTGCCAGTTTCCTGTCCGACCCAAAGCGGCCGATCGAAGTGACGCTCCGCGCCATGATGACGACGGCGCACCTCGGCGAAGCCGGGCCGCATCCGGTGATCGCGTCCGCCGCGCGAGAATTGCTCAACAAGAGCGAGAACGAGCGCTCCGGCGTGCTCTCCACCGCGATGTCGTTCCTGGGGCTCTATCGCGATCCGGTGGTCGCCAAGGTCACCCGTCATTGCGACTGGCGCATCCGCGATCTCGTCGAGGGCGACCGGCCGACGACGCTCTATCTCGTCGTGCCGCCGTCCGACATCAGCCGGACCAAGCCGCTGGTGCGCTTGATCCTCAACCAGATCGGCCGGAGACTGACGGAGGATCTGCAGGCGAAGGGAAGGCGCCGCCGGCTGTTGCTGATGCTCGACGAATTTCCCGCGCTCGGTCGGCTCGATTTCTTCGAGTTGGCCCTGGCCTTCATGGCCGGCTATGGCCTCAAGAGTTTTCTGATCGCGCAATCGCTCAACCAGATCGAGAGGGCCTATGGGCCGAATAACGCCATACTCGATAATTGCCACGTGCGCGTGTCCTTTGCGACCAATGACGAGCGCACGGCCAAGCGCGTCTCGGATGCGCTAGGGACGGCGACCGAGATGCGGGCGCAGAAGAACTATGCCGGCCATAGACTTAGCCCTTGGCTCGGTCACTTGATGGTCTCCCGGCAGGAGACGGCGCGGCCGTTGCTGACGCCAGGTGAGGTGATGCAGCTACCGTCCGGCGATGAATTGGTTCTCGTCTCTGGCGTCCCGCCGATCCGCGCAAAGAAGGCGCGCTATTTTGAAGACCCGCGACTGACGGAACGGGTTTTGGCGCCACCGGCCGTGCGCGAGCAAAATGGGTCGCCTCCGCCCGACGATTGGAGCAAATTGCCAGTTCCTGCCGTCAGGATTGGCTCGGAGGCCCATTCGTCAGGCAAGAAGCGATCGGATGACCCCGCGAATGGCGGCATCCGCCGCGAGCCAGAACTCCCTCAACACGAAGAGATCGCGCCGGAGCCACCAAGGCCGAAGCCTGAATTTGCGTTCGGAGAGGAACAGGCCGATGACAATGCCGCACGAGCTCGCGCATTGCGCCAGCAGGTCCGCAATCTCGCGCGCCAGGGTGCGATGGATCCCGACGACGGCATGGGCCTCTGAGGCAGCCATGCGGACCAAGCACACGTTTCGTCTTCCCGCCGGATCTGGCAGCACAACTCGCCGATTATGCCCATCGAAAGCGTGTGCCGCAGGCTCTGGTCGTTGAGACGGCGCTTTCATCATATTTGTCGCCGGATAGTTCGGAGCGGATGGAGGCGGCGCTCGGTCGCCGGCTCGATCGATTGACGCGGCAGGTCGAACGATTGGAGCGTCACAGCACGATCTCAAACGAAGCGCTTGCGTTGTTCGTGCGGTTCTGGCTGACCGTCACCCCACCATTGCCTGATACGGCGCAGCCGGCCGCGCAGGCCAAGGGCCGTGAGCGCTACGAAGGCTTTGTCGAGGCGCTCGGCCGGCGGTTGGCGAAGGGACAGACGCTTGCCCAGGAAATTTCTCAGGACGTGGTTTCCAAGGACGGGAAGTCGGATCATACGGATGGATCCTCGTGAACGGCCTCGCCGTCGGCAGGTTATTCTACGCCAGAGCACTACGCCTGATGTGATCTTGTTGCGCGAGCGCAGATCCGGCCCTTTCTAATGATCCCCGACATCCCGGCTGCGATGTGCAGCCGCCACGTTGGGGGACAGAAGTGGCAATCCATCATCTCAATCAGGAGGCGACGTCGCGCGGCGCGCGCATGCTGCGCACCGCGCTTGGCGCGGCCATCGCGCTTTGGCTCGAAGACCCGACTGTCGTCGAGGTGATGCTCAACCCCGATGGCCGGCTCTGGATCGATCGGCTCGCAGGCGGGCTCGTCGATACCGGAGAGCGCTTATCGCCTGACGATGGCGAGCGGATTGTTCGGCTTGTCGCGCACCATGTCGGTGCCGAGGTTCATCCGGGATCACCGCGGGTTTCGGCAGAATTGCCTGAGACCGGCGAGCGTTTTGAGGGATTGCTGCCGCCGGTGGTGGCGGCGCCGGCCTTTGCGATCCGAAAGCCAGCGGTCGCCGTGTTTACCCTCGACGATTATGTCGCCGCCGGCATCATGAGCGTGGGGCAAGCCGCAACATTGCGTGCGGCCGTCGCCGATCGCCGCAACATCCTTGTCGCCGGCGGTACCTCCACCGGCAAGACCACGCTCACCAACGCGTTGTTGGCAGAGGTGGCCAAGACCGCCGACCGCGTCGTGCTGATCGAGGATACCCGCGAACTCCAATGCAAGGCGCCGAATCTCGTAGCACTCCGCACCAAGGACGGCGTCGCCTCGCTGTCCGATCTCGTTCGCTCCTCGCTACGGTTGCGGCCGGATCGCATCCCGATCGGTGAAGTCAGGGGCGCCGAAGCGCTCGATCTCCTGAAGGCCTGGGGCACCGGGCATCCCGGCGGCATCGGCACCATCCATGCGGGTTCAGCGCTCGGTGCGCTCCGGAGGATGGAGCAGCTGATCCAGGAAGCCGTCGTCACGGTCCCACGCGCGATGATCGCCGAGACCATCCAGTTCATCGCCGTCCTGGCCGGTCGGGGTTCAAATCGGCGGCTTGCCGAACTCGCCCGTGTCGAAGGGCTCGGTTCGGACGGCGACTACGTCCTTCACGCTGCAGGAGATCGGCCATGACACGATCATTTTTCCACATCAATCGCTGCATTGTTCTGGCCGCTTCCGTCGGTGCTCAGATGTTGGTCCCGGGCCCCGCGTGGGCCGCCGGCTCAAACATGCCCTGGGAGCAGCCGCTCAATCAGATCCTGCAATCGGTCCAAGGTCCGGTCGCCAAGATCCTGGCGGTGATCATCATCATCATGACCGGCCTCACGCCTCGCATTCGGCGACACCTCCGGTGGCTTCCGAAGACTGATCCAGATCGTGTTCGGTCTGTCGATCGCCTTTGCGGCCAGCTCCTTCTTCCTGTCGTTCTTCTCGTTCGGGGGCGGGGTGCTGGTGTGATGGAAGAATTCGATTCGCCCATCGCAGGTTTCACGGTGCCGGTCCATCGCGCACTGACCGAACCGATCCTGCTCGGTGGCGCCCCGCGAGCGGTTGCGATCCTGAACGGGACCTTGGCGGCGGCGCTCGGCCTTGGTTTGCGGCTGTGGCTCGCCGGCCTCCTGCTCGGGATCATCGGCCAGGCTGCCGCGGTGTGGGCGGCGAAGCGCGATCCCCAATTCGTCGACGTCGTGCGCCGGCATCTTCGTATCTCCAGCCATTTGGGGGTCTAGGCCCGTGATGAACCTCAGCGAATACCGGCGTTCGACCACCCAGCTTGCGGACTTCCTGCCCTGGGCTGCTTTGGTCGACGAGGGCATCGTCCTCAACAAGGATGGTTCGTTTCAGCGGACCGCAAAGTTTCGGGGGCCCGATCTGGATTCCGCCGTGCCGGCCGAACTCGTCGGTGTCGCCGGGAGATTGAACAATGCGCTGCGCCGGCTCGGTTCCGGCTGGGCTGTCTTTGTCGAGGCGCAGCGTCATCCCGCCAGCCAATATCCCGAAGGTCATTTCCCGGACGTGGCATCCGCTCTGGTCGACGTGGAGCGCCGCGCTCAGTTCGAGCAGGAGGGCGCGCATTACGAGTTCAGTTATTTCCTGACCTTTCTCTATTTGCCGCCGGCGGAAGAAGCTGGGCGAGCCGAGCGCCTGCTCTACGAGGGACGCGATCGCAACGAAGATGGGGAAGCGCGCGAAGTCCAGCGTGGCTTCGTCGATCGCACCGAGCGCGTGCTCGGGCTTGTCGAGGGTTTTATGCCCGAAATCGCCTGGCTCGATGACGAGGGAACGCTGACCTATCTGCACTCGACCGTCTCGACCAAGCGCCAGCGCGTTCGCGTGCCGGAGATACCGATGTATCTCGATGCGGTGCTGGCCGACCAGCCCCTGACGGGGGGCCTCGAGCCGATGCTCGGTCAATCCCATCTGCGGGTACTGACCGTGGTCGGGTTCCCGACCTTCACGACACCAGGGATTCTGGACGATCTCAATCGGCTCGCCTTCGCCTATCGCTGGTCGACCCGCGCCATCATGCTCGACAAGACCGATGCAACGAAGTTGCTGACCAAAATCCGGCGGCAATGGTTCGCCAAGCGCAAATCCGTTGCCGCGATCCTGAAGGAGGTGATGACCAACGAAACCTCGACCCTGCTCGATACCGATGCCCACAACAAGGCGATGGATGCCGACGCGGCTTTGCAGGAGCTCGGGTCGGACGCGATCGGGCAGACCTTTGTCACGGCGACTGTTACCGTGTGGGACGACGACCCCCGTGTTGCCGATGAGAAGCTGAGGCTGGTCGAAAAAGTCATCCAGGGGCGCGACTTCACCTGCATGGCGGAGAGCGTCAATGCGGTGGAGGCCTGGCTGGGGTCATTGCCCGGCCACGCCTATGCCAATGTCCGGCAGCCGCCGGTCTCGACGCTCAATCTCGCGCACATGATCCCGTTGTCGGCGGTCTGGGCGGGTCCCGCGCGAGACGAGCATCTGGGCGCGCCCGCATTGTTCTTCGCGCGAACCGAGGGAGCGACGCCGTTCAGATTTTCGCTTCACGTGGGCGATGTCGGCCATACCCTGGTGGTGGGTCCGACCGGTGCCGGCAAGTCGGTCCTGTTGGCGCTGATGGCGCTGCAATTCCGTCGCTATCCGAATGCCCAGGTCTTTGCCTTCGACTTTGGCGGATCGATCCGTGCGGCTGCGCTCGCCATGGACGGCGACTGGCATGATCTCGGCGGCGCCCTGTCGGACGACGCCAGCGAACCGGTCGCGCTCCAACCCCTGGCGCTGATTGACGATGCCGCGGAACGCGCCTGGGCAGCCGAATGGATTGCCAACATCCTTGCCCGCGAAACCATCGTCGTCACCCCGGAGGCAAAGGATCACCTCTGGTCGGCTCTGACTTCGCTCGCTTCGGCACCTGTCGGGGAACGCACGCTGACCGGCTTGTCGGTGTTGTTGCAGTCGCAGACGCTCAAGCGCGCGCTGCAACCTTATTGCCTCGGCGGTCCCTTTGGCCGCCTGCTCGATGCGGAAGCCGAGCGTCTCGGAGAGGCCGACGTCCAGGCCTTTGAGACCGAGGGCCTGATCGGGACCTCTGCCGCGCCGGCGGTGCTGGCCTATCTCTTCCATCGCATTGAAGCCCGGCTTGACGGCCGTCCGACATTGCTGATCGTCGATGAAGGCTGGCTCGCGCTCGACGATCAGGGTTTTGCCGGGCAACTGCGGGAATGGCTGAAGACGCTGCGCAAGAAGAATGCCTCTGTCATCTTCGCCACCCAGTCGCTTTCGGATATCGACGGCTCCGCGATCGCACCCGCCATCATCGAGAGCTGCCCGACGCGATTGTTCCTGCCGAACGAGCGGGCGATCGAGCCGCAGATCACCGCGATCTACCGGCGTTTCGGCCTGAACGACCGCCAGATCGAGATCCTCGCCCGTGCCACGCCGAAGCGCGACTACTACTGCCAGTCGCGGCGCGGCAATCGCCTGTTCGAGCTCGGTCTAGGTCGCGTCGCACTTGCCTTTACGGCTGCGTCCTCAAAGTCGGATCAGGCTGATATCAAGCAGATCCTCAGCCGAGCATGGCCGCGAGGGTTTTGTAGCGGCCTGGCTGCAACACCGCGGCCTGGCGTGGGCCGCCGACATCATTCCCGATCTTCCTGCCGAGAGAAATAAGCCATGAACCGTATCAGCTGTCTCGCGGCGGTCGGTACCGTCGCGCTCACTGTCAGCTTCACGGTGCCGCCGTCTCCGGCGCAGGTCGTCGTGTTCGATCCGAACAATTATGCCCAGAACGTGCTCACGGCCGCTCGCGCGCTGCAGCAGATCAACAACCAGATTACCTCGCTACAGAATCAAACGCAGATGCTGATCAATCAGGCGAAGAATCTGGCGAACCTGCCGTTTTCGTCGCTGCAGCAGCTGCAATCGTCGATCCAGCGCACCCAGCAGCTTCTGACCCAGGCGCAGCGTATCGCCTACGACGTCCAGCAGATCGATCGCGCCTTCTCGACCACTTACGCCCCGGCCTCGGCGTCTACATCCAATCAGACGCTGATATCAAACGCGCAAGGACGCTGGCAGACCTCGGTCGCGGCGTTGCAGGATGCGTTGCGGGTGCAAGCCGGCGTCGTCGCCAATATCGACACCAACCGCACGCAGATGTCGGCGCTGGTGACATCGAGCCAGTCCGCAACGGGAGCTTTGCAGGCAACGCAAGCGGGCAACCAGCTGTCTGCCCTGCTGGCCCAGCAACTCGCCGATCTCACCGCAACGGTCGCTGCCCAAGGGCGCGCTCAGAGCCTGGAAGCCGCACAGCGCACATCCGCGCAGGACCAGGGCAGGGAGCAGCTTCGCCGTTTCCTGACGCAGGGTGTCGGTTATCAATCCACGACCGTTCAGATGTTCCACTGATGAGCTCTTATCTCACCTCTCGACAATTCGTCTGCGGTCACTGCCGTCGTGTTCGTCATGCTCACCGCGGCGGTCGCGATGATCAGGAGCCGACGAGACGAAGATCCGAAAGTCTTTGCGCCATTGGTGCCTAGCGAAGCAGACGTTCTTGGCGACCTCGCGCGCTGTCGAACGATCACGCCTGACGACACCGCAGGTCTCGACGCCTGTCGCCGCGTATGGGCCGAGAACCGTCAGCATTTCTTCACGACGAAATCGCCGCTGCTGGCAACCCCGCTGACGCCCAATGCGCCCGGGGAACCCATGAAGAGCCCGGATCAGGTGCCGCCGCACGACGTCGACCAGGGGAGGACCAGGTGATGGGTGGTACCGGTGTCATCGACCGCTTCCTCGAGGTGTTTACGCGCTATATCGATTCTGGCTTCGGCCTGCTCAATGGCGAGGTCGCATTCCTGGCGACGACGCTCGCCGCAATCGACATTACGCTCGCGGCCATCTTCTGGAGCTGGGCCGCCGAAGAGGACATCATTGCCCGGTTGGCGAAGAAGACGCTGTTCGTCGGCGTGTTCGCTTACCTCATCGGCAACTGGAACAATCTCGCTCGCATTGTCTTCGAGAGCTTTGCGGGTCTCGGCCTCAAGGCATCCGGCACGGGCATGTCGACGGCCGACCTCCTGAGCCCGGGACGCGTCGCGCAAGTCGGAATCGACGCCGGGCCGTCCGATCCTGGACTCGATCTCCGGTTTGATGGGCTACATCAGCTTCTTCGAAAACTTCGTTCAGATCGTGGTCCTGCTATTCGCCTGGATCGTGGTGCTGCTCGCCTTCTTCATTTTGGCGATCCAGCTCTTTGTGACGCTGATCGAGTTCAAGCTGACGACGTTGGCGGGCTTTGTGCTGATCCCCTTCGGCCTGTTCGGCAAGACGGCGTTTGCCGCCGAGCGCGTCCTCGGCAACGTCATCTCATCGGGTGTCAAGGTCCTGGTGCTCGCCGTGATCGTCGGCATCGGTTCGACCTTGTTCTCGCAATTCACCGCGGGATTCGGCGGCAATCAGCCCACCATCGAAGATGCCATGTCCATGGTGCTGGCGGCACTGTCCCTGCTAGGGCTCGGCATCTTCGGCCCTGGGATCGCCAACGGCATTGTGTCAGGCGGTCCGCAGCTCGGCGCCGGCGCTGCCGTCGGGACCGGTGTTGCGGCAGGCGGAGTTGTCGCCGCGGGCGTCGCCGGCGCTGGCCTAGCCGCGGGCGCAGCAGGCGGAGTGCTTGCCGGCGCGGCGCGCGGCAGCGCTTCAGTCGCCGCGGCTGCATCCAACGTTGTCAGCCCAGGACGGCGTGCGGCGGGCGAGGCGGCATCGAACGCCGGTGGAGCCGGGCAGGGCGGAGCTTCCGCTGGCACGTCATCCGCTGCTGAACCGCCGGCCTGGGCGAGGCGAATGAAACGGTCGCAGACGGTGAGTCATGGTGCATCCGCGGCAACCAACGCCGTTCGCTCCGGTGATCACGGTGGTGGCGGCGCTTCCGTCGATCTTTCCGAAGGCGAGCGCTGATGTTCAAACGACCTTCCGTGCGATACGGCCGAACGCCCGCGCCAGAAACGCCCTATCAGAAGGCGGCGCAAGTCTGGGACGAGCGTATCGGCTCAGCCCGCGTTCAGGCCAGCAATTGGCGGTTGATGGCGTTCGGTTGTCTGCTGCTATCCGGAGGTCTCGCTTCCGCGCTCGTCTGGCAATCCATTCGCGGCACGGTGACGCCGTGGGTCGTGCAGGTCGATCGTCTCGGTGAGGCGCAGGCGGTGGCGCCGGCTGATGGCAGCTATCAGCCAACCGATCCGCAGATCGCATTTCACCTCGCGCGCTTCATCGAGGATGTCAGGGGATTGCCTGCCGACGCCATCGTGCTGCGCCAGGACTGGCTGCGCGCCTACGATTTCACCACGGACCGCGGCGCTGCGGCACTGAATGAATATGCCCGATCCAACGATCCCTTTGCCAATCTGGGCAAGCTGCAGATTTCGGTCGAGGTCTCCAGCGTCATCCGGGCCTCGCCGACCTCGTTCCGCGTCGCCTGGATCCAGCGTGTTTACGAGAACGGCAGCCTGAGTGCGACCGAGCGTTGGACCGCAATCCTCACCGTCGTGATCGACACGCCCCGCGATGCCGATCGTCTCCGCAAGAATCCGCTTGGCGTCTACGTCAACGCCATCAATTGGTCGAAGGAGTTTTGACAGTGAAGCAATCGCGCAAGGCTGCATTGCCGGCTCTCGCTCTTTCGGTCTCGATGGTCGCGGGTTGCACCATTCCGCTCAAGCCTCCGCCGCAGCATTTCCTACGACGATGACGCACAGCCCGCCGTCCAGCTTGCCGATCCGCCAAAACCGGTCGAAATCGTCGAAATGCCAAAGCTGCTGCCGCTTCCCGGACAGCTCAAGCCACTGCATGAAGCCAAGTCGAAGCCGGAATCCGGCGATCCACGCCAACGCGTTGAGAAGGCCAACGCGGCTGCCCGCGTGCAGCCGACCCGCAACGGCTACATCAATGCCGTTCAGGTCTATCCGTTTGCGCCAGGGGCGCTCTATCAGGTCTACGCCGCGCCGGGGCAGGTGACCGACGTTGCCCTGCAGGAAGGCGAACAGCTCGTCGGCTCCGGACCGGTCGCGGCCGGCGACACCGTACGCTGGATCATCGGCGATACCGAAAGCGGGACCGGTCCCACCAAGCGCATCCACATTCTGGTCAAGCCAACCAGGCCTGAGCTCGTCTCCAATCTCGTGATCAATACCGACCGACGCACCTATCTCCTGGAGCTTCGTTCCGCGGAAAAGACCTACATGGCTTCGGTTTCCTGGCAGTATCCGGAGGATCAGCTGATTGCGTTGCGCCGGCAGAATGCAAGCGCGGATGCCGCGACGCCCATTGTGACCGACGTGGATATCTCGCGATTGCGGTTCCGCTACGCGATTGAAGGCGACAATCCGCCCTGGCGCCCGGTCTCCGCGTTCGACGACGGTTCGAAGGTCTACATCGAGATGCCCAGTGGAATCGCGGAAGGAGAGGCGCCGCCGCTGTTTGTCATCGGGCCCGAAGGCGATGGTCAACTCGTCAATTATCGCGTGCGGCAGAATTACTACATCGTCGACCGCCTGTTCGCCGCGGCAGAGCTCCGCATGGGCGGCGAGCATCAACAGACCGTTCGGATCAGCCGGACCGACGGGCGGGTGCGGTGAGCGGGGAGGAGGAAACCGATATTCGCCCGGGCGGTGACAATGCTGACCGGTCGGCATCCATGCGCCTTGGCGCTGAGCGTCCACGCGTCACAAGGCTCTCCAGGAAGGTCCTGGCTGGCGCGGCGGCAGTCGGATCGGCCGCCATCTTTGGCGCGACATTCTGGGCGTTGCAAAACAACCGGTCGCATACGAATCAGCGCCATCAGAGCTCTACACGACAGATCATCACAACGTTGCTGACGGTTTGGAGGGCTTGCCGCGCGATTACGCCGGCGTACCCCGCCAGGCGCCGCCGCTCGGGCCGCCATTGCCGGGCGATCTCGGACGTCCGATAGTGAACGCGCAAAACGCTCCTTCGGCAGGCGTAGCTGCAACCGATTCCGAACAGCAACGTCTTGACCAGGAAGTCGAAGCAGCCCGCTTGAGCCGATTGTTCGCATCGACCGGTATTCGGGAGGTGGCATCCTCGATTGCACAAGCTGCCTCGGTTGGCGCCTCGACGATCGTACCCAACCAGACGAGCCAGCCGGCACAGCCGGGACCAGACGATACCTTCACGCAGAACGGCCAGGATCGAAAGCTCGCTTTCGTCAACGCGTCAGTCGATACCCGCACCACAAGCCCGGATCGTGTCGCCGCACCCGCATCAACCTATGTCGTGCAGGCGGGCAATATCATTCCGGCGGCCCTTATTACGGGCATTCGCTCGGATCTGCCCGGCCAGATCACGGCGCAGGTCACCGAAAACGTCTTCGATAGCCCGACCGGGCGTTTCCTTCTCGTACCGCAGGGGACCCGGCTGATCGGTATCTATGATAGCCAGGTTGCGTTCGGGCAGTCGCGCGTGCTGCTGGTCTGGACCCGCCTGATCATGCCGAACGGCCGCTCGATCGTGCTGGAGCGTCAGCCTGGCGCCGATACCGCCGGCTATGCAGGACTTGAGGACGAGGTCGACAATCATTGGGGTGCCTTGTTCAAGGCCGCGCTGCTGTCGACGTTGCTCGGCGTCGGCAGCGAACTTGGATCTACCACCGGCACGGGCAGCAATAGTGATGTCATCTCAGCACTCCGCCGTGGATCCAGCGATAGCCTGAACCAGACTGGACAGAAGGTCGTTCAGCAGAATCTCAACATCCAGCCGACGCTGACGGTCCGGCCGGGGTTTCCGGTGCGCGTGATCGTCAACCGCGACCTCGTGCTTGAGCCTTACAAAGGTTAGGGGACGCACATGGCAAAGCTCAAGCTCGGTGCCATCGCCGACGACAAGCCGGTGAAACTGACCGTCGAACTGCCTGCGGCCGTACATCGCGATCTGCTTGCTTACGCCAATTATCTGAACAGTCAACATGTCTCAGTTGCATTGACGGAGGGAGGCGACGCATGGCGGATCTGAAACTTGGCCGCTTGCCGAAGGTCGGTCTCGTCCGCATGACGATCGGTATCCCTGAGCCTCTGAAAGAAGAACTCGACCGTTATGCCGCCGAGCACAGCCGGCTTTACGAACCCGTCGATGCTGCGACGTTGATTCCGCACATGCTCGAAGCCTTCATCCGGTCGGACCGCGGCTACCGGAGCCGCCGCGCACAATCCGAGCGCGGAAAAACTCGTCAACGGACGGGCGCCGCAGCACGGGCGACGAGCGTTGCAACGCGTCCCGATTCCGACGGTTCGGCCTGAAGCCGGGCAATCCGTTGCTGTTGCTGGCGCAAGAGAAGGCTGAGAGCCTGGATATGTTGCGCCATGTTCCGGTTGGATGACCGCAAGGCGCGGAGTTCCTCGGTCTCGCGGCCGCGCAGGGCGGCAATCTCGGCTTCGAGCTGGTGGACGCGATCTGTGGGGGACGGTGGACTCCTCACCTCGCGCTGATGCGACGCGATGGCGATCCGGAATCTCTCGAGCAATTCGGGCGCCCTGTAAAGTGTCGCGCGCGAGAGTCCGGCCTCTGATGCCAACCGAGCGATTGTGAATGTCGCCTGGACGTCGCCGCTGCCCATCAGCCGCGATATGGCAGCCTCAATGGATGAGGCGGCGGCGGCGCTGATCGGCTTGGTCATTCTGGTGGTCCTTCGAGGAGCGGCGCGATGAGCCGCCGCTTACGCTCGTTGTCCTCTGTCAGGACCTGGTGTTGGAGCGATGAGAGCCGCCGATCCCGGAGCAAGTGTTCGCCCTCGGCGATCGACGCCTGCCAGGGCGCCAGATGACGGCGCGTGACGCAGGCGTTCGGGCAACGATCCGGGCGGCAGTGGGACAACGCCGGCACGCTCCGGTCGGTCGTCGCGTTCTCGCGGTCGAGGCAGAGCGCCGTATCGGGATCGAAGAAACAGTCGGCCAAGAGACCGACGTGGAGCGTGCGCCCGAGATGTCCGAGCATCGATCGCAGCCGCTGTGCATCGACGATGCGGCCCGGCAGATCGCCGAGTTCGTCGCGTATCCGTGCGAACTCGCTGCGCAGACGTGCCGCCGCGGGTCCCGCTGGCGGCAATCCGCGCTTGATCGCTTCCTCGTAATGCTCGACCACATCGTCGATCTGGCCGAGCGCGCGTTCCTGCTCGATCTCGCGGCGAAAGCCCGATGGACTGGAGCCGGAATACCCCTCGAACATGGCGATCGAGGCATGCTTGTACTGAATCTTGCCCGCCACCGTGCCGAACGGCCGATTGGCAATGTACCAGGCGAGCGTCCTTCGAAACTGACGGGGTGTGAACCACCATGGACGACCATCTGCATGCGGGATCGCCGGACCCTCGGGCGAGCGCGCGTCGAGATGATCGCGCAGAGCGTTGACAAGGCGTATGACGCCGCCGCGCAGTTCGGCTCTATCGTCGGCCGTCGAGAGCACCTGCCAGATGGTGTCGACGCCGCGTGTCGCCCGTTGTTGCGCGGTCAGGCGCTCCACCACGTCGATTGCGCGCGCCACGGGTGCGATCGTCACCCACTCGGCTTCCTCGCCGCTTGCTTCCCGCGCCTTATAGGTGATGCTCTTGACGCGATGTCGCTCGACGATCCCGTCGGCGCTTCGTCCGAGCGACCAGCAGCCGACGCGCATGGCCTGCAGTTCGCTATCGCGCATGCCAGTCAAGTAGGCGCAGATGACATAGGCTGCTGCCTGCAGCATGCGTTCTTCTTCGGCGATGCTGTGTTTGTCGAACCGCTCTCGCCAAGGCAAGCCGGTACCCGGGTCGACCGCGATAGTGCTGTCCATGCCGCCGATCTCGCCGCCAAGACGCTCGACGGCCCCCTCCAGGCGTCTCCGAAGCGCCGGACGAGAGATCAGTAGACCCTTGTCACAGCCGAGTTGAAGGGCGACCAGATGAAAGTTGATGGCCGGATGCTCCAGCATGCCGGTCGACCGGTTTTGCTGCTTGCGCCGACCGCGTCGGTCGAAGGCGAAGACCGGAATGCCGCGACCTTCTGCACAACGCCGGCCAATGTAAACGTCGAGCCGATCAATGAGGGAAAGACGTCCGGCGGCGCTGTTGGGCGGACGTGTGACCTGTTCCAGCAGGCTGAGATCAGCCCGAGCCGCGAAAATATCAGCGGCGAAGAGGTCGACATACTTTAACGACCATCCCAAGAGCGCACCAATGACCGGCTCCGGAATGCGCGGTGTACGGTTCTCGGCCACCATTGGTCGCGGTGGCAGCCCGGCGACCCGCGCTGCGGAACGGCCTCGCCAAGGACGGCAGCAAAAGCCGCCGAGCGTCAGGAATGGCGAATAGCGATCGAGTTCGATCGGTACGTCGAGTAGATCAGCGACGCGTTCGGCGGTTCGCCTCCGCTCGCGCCGAAGCTCAGCGAGATAGGCGTCGAGCATAGCTTGATCGACCAGGTTCATTGCGAACGCGCCTGCGTGCCGCGCGACGAACTGCATGAAGGAGCTTAGGTCCGTCAGCGTTGCGCGGGCGACAGTCGGCGCCATGCGAGCCCGCGTCGGGCAGGGCGAAGGCTCGTTCAGCCGCGCCCAGATGAACTCCTTGGCGGTCATGCGCTGCATGGGATCGGCGAGCACCGCAAAGTTGACGACCGTAAGCGCATGCGGTGCGTTCTCGCGGAAGACCGCGGGAGCGAGATCCCAGCGGTCGTCGCCAAAGCGCGACAAGCTGGTCTCATCCGTTCCCGGCTTGAGCGCCTGCGTCGCCAGCACCAGCTCGTCGTCACGTCGCAACCGCGAAACGGCGCCCCAGGTATCGAGTGATGGCATGGGTTGAATCGCCGTCACGTCGCGCTCGCTTCCGGCGGCAGGTAGATGATGCCTGGTGCTGCTTCGGCCTCCATGCGCGCAGCGGCGACCACCGCCTTCGGGAAGGCTGGCAGGATCTGATCGCGGATGCGCCGGTGAGCACGACCGAACTTGGTCTCCCAATCGGCTTCAGCCAGCGACTCCCGCTGCGCAATTGTAAATGCAAGGAAGGCGATCAGCGCCGGAAGCTTGCGGGCAGTGATGACGGCATTGCTGCAGTCGAGGCAGCTCCAGAACGGCGATGAACAGGCATCGCCCTTCGCCGCGAACGGACTGTCGTAGAAGCTGGCGCAGCCCGCGAGCCACAGGTCCTGCGCTCCATCGAGGAAAGGTACGATCGCTTCGCGTGCGAGTGTTCCGGGAAGATCGTTGCCGCCAGGATCAAGGCGGATCGCCGCCTCTTGCTTGGGGGTGACGATGCGTGGTTCTGGATCAGGCGCCGGGCGCGTCGCCGCGAGTGCATCCTCGAGGGCAGCCGCGATCGTTGCTTCATGCACGCCCTTGAGCGCGGGAATGTCGGCATAGTGCTCTGCCGCAACTTCGACGGAGTGCCCTTGGGCGAACGTCTCAAGCTGGCCACCCGTCTTCACATACCACTCGGCCTTGTAGGTCTTGCGCAGCCGTGAAAGTTCGAGATGCAGGGCGCGGCCCTGGTCATCGACGAGACCGTATTGACGCACGAAGTAGCGCGGCATGAAATTGGCTCTCGTCATGCCGCCAATCAGGCCGTGGATGCATCCCCAGACCCAGAGCCGATCGGCATCAAGGCGGCGACGGGCTCGGGCAGTGAGCCTGATCGCAAGACGCA
>CAWGJM010000017.1:0-198721 GCA_963822795.1 uncultured Alphaproteobacteria bacterium | reverse complement strand
AGCCAGCCTTCAGGGGATCGGGCCCGTCACAGTCGAAACACTGAATGTGCGCTTTCCCTTGCCGTCGGGTGGTAGCGCCAAAACCAGAGGTGCCCCGCAGTCGGGGCATGTCGGTCGTTCAGCCTGGCCCATGATGGAAGCCCGCCGCTGAATCCGAAAGTTGGTTAACTCAAAACGTGCCGAGAGCCTCGCTGTTCCACAGGAGGAACCCCATTTCGGAAAACCACGTATGCATGGGCGACGGCTCTAGGGATCAAATTGGCCACCGCGAAATTCAAGCTAGGCCACAAGGGGTTAAAAGTTAAAGCAGGGCCAGCGCCTCGGCAATTTAGAAGATTTCCTGAACCAGACGGCGCCGGAGGAAGTGCCGTCGATATGCGCGTCGGCGGATAAGGCTTGTCAGTGGGTGGGCCTGCCTTATCGCAATTTTGATAGTATTCGATCTCATTCCAGCTAAGCGCGCGATCTACGATCGCTTTTGCAGATGAATGCGTTAAGAGTTCGGCGATCGGCGTCTTGTCCCGCAGGTCGGGGCAAAAGGATATATTATCGTACTCGCGCTGACGGTCAGGTTCGTAGTTCTGCGCGAGGTCGGCCTGGATCGCGCGTGTCGCAGCTGCGACGAGGTCGTTCGATACAGCCGCTGGAAACAGTGCCCACCCGTGCCGACGAAGTTTCGATGACAGCCGACGAATTGGCATCGAGTGTTCGCCTCGCGCGCTCGTAGTCGTCCGCGTTGTGTTCCAGGCTGCGATCGCGGCTTTCCAGCTGCGCCATCAGAGACAGCGCGTCGTTGTGCCGGTTCGCGGCGATTTGCCGCCTCACACAAATGAGCGAGGACAATTGGACTGAACACCTCGTATTGTCCCTCGGCCAACAGTCGCAACCCTTCCCTCACCGCTGTCCATCCTATCCAAATGAAGAACAGCCAAAGGCCGTGGGCCCCGACCGTTCGTAGAATAGGTCCGAGTTTATTCATGGCGCATGATAGAGTTGACGCTTCTCACCAGCCGATTGTGATGAAGGAGAATGAGCGAGACAAGGCCCTGCCAATCGAATTGCGCCAACCAAATGGAGAATTGAACATGTGGGTATGCCTGAAAAACAGTTTCCTATCGATAGTTTCTAAAGACTGCCGTCCCGATGAACTGATGGTCCGGGCAAGGCGGCCGGGCGATATCGAGAAGGTTTTCCCCGATGCCAAGGTTACCAGAAACACCGGGAGCGATTACCTGTATCGGGCGGTGGTACCACGCGATGTTGTGAAACAGGCCCTGGCCGCAATGATCGAACATATCGACTACCCGAACTTCAAGGATAGTGTTGAAGACAGGTCATTGCATGCTGCCTATGTCGGCGTCTGGTGTGCAATGGCAGGACTGCAACATCCGCCACCAGACATACAACGGGCGACCAGTGCAAGGTCAGTTCTAACATCGAAACACACACTGTAGCGCCTATGGCGGTTAGACTGCCAGCAGGTGATTTAGAGATCGCCCGCTGGTGCATTTATCCCGATGGCCGGTAGTTGGGCCTCGAACTGATAAACGCGTTTTAGAGTCGCGCCAAGGCTGTCAGGCATCTGTTGCAGGATTGTTCTAGTCGCCCGAGTCATTCGAACTGAGGGTACAGTCTCTTCAGCTTGACGCGTCGGCGGTTTTGAATTGCCAGTTGGCCTTGGCATGGTGCTTGTTTCGGTGGTCCTGCCATGCGTTGACTTCGCGGGCGAGGATTTTCTTGTCGGCGATGCGGCGGTTCAGACATTGGGAAGCGAGAACGCCGAGCTCGGATTTGGCCATATCGAGCCAGCTGCCGTGCTTGGGCGTGTAATGCCCGTCATCGCTCCTACGGGCTCATGTGCCACTCCCGTTGGGCTCTCTCCTGCTTCGGCATTTAGCCTCGTTCGAAGAGTCCTGGCAGGTTGTACGCAGTCCCTGCTACCCCCGGGAGCTTGCCGAGTAGGTGAGGATGTTGCCATCCTCATCCCTCACAGAACCGGATGTGCAGATTTCCAGCTTCCGGTTCCTCACGGGAGAGCTTCGCTCACAGCGGTGTAGCGATGGACGATCCGAGGTGCCGGTAAGGGGTACCGCTTTAAAAGATCGATATACCGATCCCAAGGGAATTGGCTCCCTCGCCGCGACAGCCACTTCTGCCAGATCCTCCGAACCTGATAGGCGTACCAGCTTAATCGACGAATGTTGCCCGATATGCCGTAGTAGGCATAGTGGCCCCGCATCTTCGCAACCAGTTGAGCATGCTGCTCGGGGATCGACAGATGTCGGTGTGTCCGACACCAGTCGCTGACCGCCGCCAGCGCGCGGGCGTAACTGTAGAACGACGGTGGCCGGTCAGCGACAATTAGGATGGCCGGTTTGGCGATCGCCTCTGAAGCGTTTGGAGCGTGCAAGAAGCAGTGCATGAAGGCAAGATTTAATTGTCGCGGACGCGACGATTAAGTTTTTTGTCTTCGGGTTTCTCGGTTGCTGTTTTCTCTGCGGCTTGTTCCTCCATTCGATTGACAGCGGCTTTGCGTCGATAGCTGTCGGCGTTCATTTCCAGGATGACGGCGTGGTGCACGAGGCGGTCGATGGCGGCGACCGTCATGGCCTTGTCGGGGAAGATCTCATCCCAGCTGCCGAATGGTTGATTGGCTGTGATGAGCAGACTGCGGCGCTCATAACGGGCGGAGATCAGCTCGAACAACACGCTGGTCTCGGCCTGGTCCTTGCGGACGTAGGAGAGGTCGTCGAGGATGAGCAAATCGTACTTGTCGAGCTTGTCCATGACGCTTTGCAAAGTCAGATCGCGCCGCGCGGCCTGAAGCCTTTGCACCAGATCGGTGGTGCGGGTGAACAGAACACGATAGCCGTTCTCGATCAGCGTCTGGCCGAGAGCTGCTGCGAGATGCGACTTGCCGACGCCGGGCGGACCGAACGCCAGCAGGTTGGCGCCTTTGTCGAGCCAGGAGCCACCGGCTGCCAGCGCGGTGATCTGGCTCTTGTTGATCATCGGGATTGCGGCGAAGTCGAAGGTGGCGAAGCTCTTGCCCACCGGCAGATGGGCGTCCTGCAGGTGGCGCTGGATGCGTCGTTGATAGCGCTCGGCGAGTTCATGCTCGAGCAGGGTTGCGAGATAGCGGGCCGCCGGCCACCCCTCGCGGTCGGAACGTTCGGCGAAGTCGGCCCACAACTGTCCGATCGTGGGCAGATGCAGCGTGGTCAGCAGCATCGGCAGGCGGGCGAGATCGACGGTGATCGGTGCGGGAGCCTTGTCGGGCGTCAGCATGGCAGCACCTCGCCACGGGTGGCCGGCAGCAGCACGTCATAGACCAGCGCCGTTGGCATCGTGACGGCTACTGCGGGGAACCCGGCGACGCAGTGAATGCTCTCGGCATCGCGGACGAACAGGGCGCGCAAGGCGTCTGGATCCGGCAGGTTGCCGGCATCGAGCGCAATCTCGATGTGCTCGGCGAGCTCGGCTTCGCGGCCGCTGCAATAGGCGATGTCGAGCAGCGCCACCGTGATCCGGCAGGCGCGCTCGATCGGCCCTCGCTCGACCAGCATGTCCCAGGCACGACGGAATGCCGGCCGCGGGAACAGCGCGTCGCGCCAGACCAGGTTGCGTAGCGCCTGGGGCTTGCGCCGCAGGCTCGGCAGCATGTGCCGATAGTCGACGACGTGCCCGCGTTGGGCGCCGCTCGGCCGCCCGCGCGGCAGCGCCAGCACGTGTGTCGAGCCGAGGAAGCAGTCGAGCCGGTCATCGTAGAGATGCACCTTGAGGCGATGGCCGATCAGGCGTGACGGAACGGTGTAAGACACCTTGCGCAGGCTGAACATGCTCGAAGAGGTGACGATCACGGTGGCTTCGCTGAAGTCGGTGGTGCGCCGCGGCGGCAACGGCAACAGCGCCGCACGGTCGGCCGCAAAGGCGCGCTCGCGGGCAGCGTTGCGGTCGCCGACGAGAACGTCGGCAAAGGACTGATAGGCGGCGCGACTGTCGAAGTCGCGACTGCCACGCAGCGTCAGGGCCTGGTCGAGCGCCGACTTGAGGTGGCGATGCGGACTCTCGATGGAGCCGTTCTCGTGGCTCACGCCGCGATTGTTGCGGGTCGCCGCCATGCCATAGTGGGTGCACAGCTCGCTATAGGCGCGCGTGAAGTCGTCCTGCTCGGAGAGGTTCTTGAACGCCGCCGAGAGGCTGTCGGTGCGATGCTCGTGCGGCGCGCCGCCGATGAGCCAGAGCGCGTTCTGAAGCCCCTCGGCGAGCGCCGAGAAGCTCTCCCCGCCCTCGACCACTCGTGCGTATTCCCACTGCGAGTGGGCGAGCGCGAAGTGGTAGAAGCGATGCGGGAAGGCAAGGCCCGCCATCGTCACGCAAAGCTCGCCCGCATCGGTGAAGTCTGACAGGCCCTGTGCGCCGGGCGGATGCTCCTGGCGGAAGATGACGTCGCGGTCAGGCCCGGCGAGCGCGCTCCAGCGCCGGATATGGCGCTGCAAGGTGCGCAGCTGGCTATCCGGAAAGCGCCCGGATGCCGACGCTGCAGCTCGCGCAGGATCGTGATGGCCTGCAGCGACGGCATCGACCGCACCAGCGGCACGATCTCGGCTTCCCAGATTCCCTCGAACGGGTTGGCGCGCGTCCGATAGGCCCGCCCCTTCTTGCGTTGTGACGGTAGAGTCGGATCGCGGTCGATGCGGCGGCCCGAGCGTTCGCTGATCCCGGCCTTGGCGGCGGCGGTCGTTTGCAGATTGATTCGACGATGGTCCATGTATGTTCTCACCTGGTGGTCGTTGAGATGGCTGCCTGGCACTGACGGCTCTTTCTTTTGAGGAAAGAGCCGCTTGCACCACCTCAGAAACGACCGCCAGTGGCGTCCTGGGACCCACAAAACGGCGCCGCCGGTGGGACCGGACTCTGGTCGGGCTACGCCCTCCCGCCGTCCGGCCCCACCGGCCAAGCTAGTTGTCATCAACCGGCCAAGTTAATTGTCGCCGCACACGTAACGCTTCTTTTGCCGTTACCTGCCTCACCACGTTCTTACCCTTCCGCATGGCGCAGGAGCCCGTCTTCCAGCACTCCCGCCTTCAGCCATTTATCGATCATCCTACGGATGACACCATCCGTGACTCGTCTGTCAAGAAACGCACGCAGGTGGGAGTGCGAAATCGAATCGAAATATTTTTCGATGCCGCGCGACAATCAAGGTGAGACAGTCTCATCCAGATTGACGCGCGATATTTCGATATCGAGATCTATCACCCAACGCAGCCCGTGGCTCATGAAGCCAGTACGCAACGCTTGCAAGGCTTGATGAGCAGAGCGACCCGGCCTGAAGCCGTATGAGCAGGGAAGATAGTCCTGCTCATAGATGGCCTCCAGCACCATGACAATCGCCCTTTGTGCGACCTTGTCCTCGAAGGTTGGAAGGCCAAGGGGCCGAAGGGATCCGGCTCCATCGCCCTTGGGGATGTACACCCGCCGAACCGGCGGCGCGTAATAGCGGCCTGACCTGATGCGTTCCAGGAGATCCGAAAGATTGGTCTCCAGGTTTTGCGCATACTCTGCCGCCGTCACACCGTCGATACCGGGGGCACCATCCTTGCGGGTGAGCCGGTAGGCTTCCCTCATCCACTCCAGATCGAGGACGTGGTGCAGCGTGGACAATGCCACCCCGCTTTTTGCTCTTGCCAGTTCAGCTATCCGCTGCCGTTTCGTGGACAGGTTTGCAAGACCCAAAGTTCTCTCGCATGTTGCCCATCAGCGGTTCTCTCCTTGCGACGCCCCCCTTTCCTCGATCGGGTCCCGGCGAGACCAGTTCCCCGACGTCGTCAGTACTATGAGGGCGCTACGACTTCCCACTCACGCATCCCCGGTCACTTATTTGTTTCGCTTCCGGGGCCCACGCGATTCCTCCTCGGTTCGTGCTCGCCGTTGCCAGCGCTCCCGGGCGGGTGGAGGTCCCGCCACAGGCCAAGATCATTGTTCAGCCGGTGATCTCAAATTGCCGGCGCAACTTCACGTGGACGCGAGTGGGACCTCTCAGGTTCCCAGACGACCCATCCTGTGCCTCTGCCCCGTTCCAAGACCCCGGCCGGACCGACGCTCCCTCGCCAATAACAGTCGCATCAGGTGCTGCCCCTGCTGTCGAGAAAGCAAAGTGTGCGGCGACAATTAACTTGGCCGGTCGCGTTGCCTCACCGAAAGATGTTACCCAGGTGCCTCATCGGAGATGTTACCTGAACGTCGCTGATCCTCACTTGTGTGGCCAGGTGAGCCCCTGTGCACGGCAGTTGATGGAATTAGCCGAGATTTTGAGCTCGGTAATTGATGGGACCAATGCACCCCGCCCTTCGATAACAGCTTGAAAAACCTCGCTGCGCGGTAGCAGTGGTTTCGTTCAAGCGGCATCCATCGACAAGCGCGATCATACGAACCTCAAAGAACCTGCCCATTCTAAGGACTTGCGCAAAGATTGAGGGGCCTTTTCGGCGTGGATGGTGAAAGTGCGCACGGAGGCCGGATCCCGCCATCGACCCGTTGGTGGCAAACGGTGGCCTCGTGGCAAGCCCTGTCAAGGCCGATAGCCGCCGGAGGCGGGGGCCGAAGGCCCGCCTTTACAGGGCTTGCCACGAGGCCATACTCGGGCCACCAGGTCGAAGGAGGGGGCGCCGTCGGCGGGTCGCCGACTTCCGCTTCCCGTCAACTCTATAGCTCCCACCCAGGGGTAGCCAAGGCGTCCCCCCATCCTTTTGTTCGATCGGGGCCATCCTTCCGTCCCGACCTGCGCATCGCAAATGCCCGTCGCGCACAGCGGCCGTCAAGGATGGTCCGTCTTCGGACCACCGCGTCGGCGGCGCGCAGCGTCCCTGATGGCCGAGAGCACGACGGCATGCTCGATCGTGTCGGGGCCCGCGTCCGCGCGCCACCGGACAGAGCGTCAGAAGCAACACCGTCAAAAAACGTGCTCCCGCTCTTTTGCGTCCAGCGGACCGTTAGCCGCGTTTGCGGCAGAAGTTGTTTGCGCTTCGCGAGCGACCGACGGACCGACAGCGCTTTGCCGCACACCGAAGATGAGTTTGCGCGCCATTTGGCTGCGCCATTCTTTGAGCCGGCGCTGTAGTGTTCGCAGCTCGCCATTCGGATAGACGCCTGGGCGCTGATGCTGTAGGCGTTCGAAGAGATCTCTTCCTGTCTGATCCGGATCAACTTCCAGCCATTGCTGGATCGTCGGCCACGCAGTCTCGAAGGGATCTTTCCTTGTCCGCCAGTAGCGCGGCGGTTTGGCGATTTTGCAGTGGGTCGCTCGTATCTCCGTTTGACGCCACGCGGTGCAAAGTCCACTCAAGAAGCGGCTCAGGTCGTCCTGTTGCGCGATGGGTGTGTGCGGATGACCGCCTTCTGAGAGCAGTGCGAGATGCGACTGCATTCTGCGGATTTCATCGAGGAGCTGCAGGGGGTCGAGAGTTTCGGCAATTCCGCGCAACTGCGATTTCACCTGCTCGGAGATCGCGCTCGAGGCAAGCAGTCGCGCGCTCGGCGTTTCGGGCGCGTGGTAACGTTTGATGACCCGTGAACCGAGACGCGTCTTTTCCTTGAGTTTGAAAGAGGGCTGGAAGAAGTTGACGAACAGCCGCGACGCGGCGTAGAGCCGCGAGAGAGCCTCGACGGCGGCCATTCCTTCGAACCTGCGATAACCGACCAGGCGTCGCACCACCGCGCCGTTTTTCTGTTCGATCCAGGCCTGATCGTTCTTGTGATATGGCCGCGAACGAGTGAACTCGATGCGCTGCATGGCGCAATAGCGCACCAGCGCGTCATTCAGAAACTCCGAGCCGTTGTCGACATCCAGACCGCGCAGCATAAATGGCAGGCTGCCGCGCAGCGCGTCGACCGCCTCGATCACGAGGGCGGAGTCTCGGACCAACAGTGGCACGCACTCCGTCCACCCGCTGAATAGATCGGTCAGGCTCAGGGTCTGCACGTAGCTGCCGGCCGCGGTCTCTCCGGAGTGGGCGACCAGATCTATTTCCATGTACCCCGATGGAGGGTCGTCCCAATCAGCGAATGTCCGTATCGGTACGCTTCGGCGCAACGCCGTCGGCGCCTTGCTGGCGCGCCCTCGAGAGTTTGCCGAGCGGACTTCTCGCAACAGCCGATCGACGGTTGCGGCACTGATGGCAGTGAGCTTGGCGCGGATTGCCGGGTCCACTTGCAGGTGTTTGTGCCGCTCGAGCGCCGGGAGCAGCACTGGAAGGAGCGCCTTCAGCCGCTTGCCGCAAACGCGGTCCGAAGCCTCCCACAACACGATCAGCGCCTGACGGATAGCCTCATCGTACAGCCGCGGTCGGTGTCTTGCGAACGATGGCTCACAGAACTCGCAGGAACCATTGAGGATCCGAATGGCTGACTTCCGATGATATCCGCTGATCGACGCAAACTCTTGCAGAATGCATGTCTTCTCCGCGCGCGAACTCGCCCGATAGCGGCTGCGCAAGGCTTGCACCAGTTCTCGCCGTGCCTGCACCGAGACCGTCTTCGACATTTGTGCCTCCCCGGTTTGCTACCGATGACGGTAACAAATTCTGTGAGGCAACGACCCATTTTAGGTAGCAAATTCGGTGAGGCAATGCGACCGGCCACCGTAATTGTCGTTCTACAGCAAAGGCTCCAGCGTGTTGATAATATCGAGGCCACAGCGCGGCTTTGGCACCTGCTGTCTACGCTTCAAGAGCGGTGTTGCCACCGCCACATGCAAGACTCGCTTCCGGCTGGCTGGCTAGCCCTTGCCGTGAGGGAGTTGAACCCTCTGGATCGTGATGAAAGGTTTCTGAGTCCTACATCTCTTCCCCCTTTCCTGGATTTAGCCTGACGCTACCCGACGTTATCTCTGAGAATCTTTCCTTGGATGCTGGATCCCCTACCCCGGCGGTACACCGTGTGCTCTCACCTGTTTCTTCCACGATGTCATCGGCCTTCCCCAAGTGAAGAGTGGGTCGGCTTCCCGCGTTTTGTCCCACGAATTACGACTTCTCGCAGGTCCGTTATTTCGAGGCTGCAGATATTCCTTGATGTTCCGGCCTCCAAGTTTGCTCTCCCCCCAGATCGTTCCTACCGCTGCACATACTGCTGCAGGGCAGCCGGGGATTTTACGTCCGGGCCTATCGTGCTTTGTTGCCTCCACACGCACCGGATATGCTAACCGTCTGAATACAGGTAATTGACGGTACAGGGACTTTCACCCTGTCAGACTCTCAGCCTTGTCGGCTGCTCACTTCACTGTAACGGACTTTCACCATCTATCTCCTGCCGGTCTTCCCGACGCACCGCGGCTCAATGGCTGGCCTATGCGCTCCCCTGTCAACGCTTCGCCAATACCCTCACGGGTATTGGCGCATAACTCGGGGTCGATGCGGTTCGCTACTCCTTCATCGTGATGGACTTGCACCATCTACTCCTTGCCGGTCTCCCGGCGCACTCCGGTATACCCCGATGAACGGACAAGCTCAGTCTTCGTCGGCATGTCTCAAAGGTGCCAGATTCGGAATAGGTCGCCTTGAGAACGACTAGTCCGTCTTACCTCGAGCGGCCGACCGACGTATCCAGCAAGCCCGCTATCTATCGCTTGCGAACGAATTGAGGAATGCTGTCACGAACGCGGAACGCAGGGGGTCGCCATTTCCGAGCCAAAATACTGAGCTCGCCCGATCGGTGCAGGCCAGCAGAATAAGCGTCAGTTCTCGATCCGGTATCTTGAACAATAGCGACGAAAATGCATCGGGGTACCATCCGTAGTGCCAGATAAACCGTGTAAAAGGCTCCCAGACAAACCAGCCGAGCCCGTAAGGGAATCTTTGCCCGGTAGGAGATTTTGCGGCGGTCCAGGTTTGTTGCTTCGCACCGGGGCTGTAGACCATGTCGCGATCGATCGCGACGTCATACTTGGCAAGGTCCATGACCGTCGAAATCAACCCAGAGGCTGCGCTTATGTAATCAAGCGGCGGGCGGAAAGTGGCTGATTCCACCACATTGAAATCCTGATCAAGCTTATAAGGCTTCGGCATGCGTGAGATAACGCTGGCTTTGTGGGGGTCCTGTGAGCCGAGAGCCGTGTCTTTCATGCCTA
Organism: uncultured Alphaproteobacteria bacterium; assembly: GCA_963822795.1. Taxonomy (GTDB): domain Bacteria; phylum Pseudomonadota; class Alphaproteobacteria; order Rhizobiales; family Xanthobacteraceae; genus Bradyrhizobium. Next base: position 188,595 of record CAWGJM010000017.1, on the reverse strand, counting down.
ACGGCGTGAGAATATCGTCCTCGACAGCGCGATTGAACTCCTTTGGCGACACCGAATTGATGACTGCAGTTAGCCGCGCGAATAGGAATCCATTGTATTCAAACGCAGTGCCGGGGTTTCCCTGTGCGGTTTGCGTGAGGTGATGACGAACCGTGATTCGCTCCGAATCGCAATTGTAGTTGGGTGCCAGATTGCGAGATTTCAGCTCAGTACACCATTCCGCGTAGCCGGGATCGTAAGTCGCGATTGCTTCATCGAGGTCGAGCTTTCCTGACTCGACTAGCCGCATGATCACCGCGGCGGCGAACGTCTTCGTGAGCGATGCAATCGGATACGGTGTGTTTTCGGTTGCCGGAGTTCCCTTCGCAACATCAGCCACACCAAAGCCACGGGCAAGGATTACCTGTTGCTTGTGGAGGACTGCGACCGACATTCCCGGTATGTCGAGTGATTGTCGGATCAACTCGACACGCCTCTCGAACCTCTCGGTGTCTCGCATACTGTCACCTGTTGCGGCTTGTGCGGGCGCAGCCGTCGTCGTTGGAGCCCGACGACGCCCGCCGCCGTCGCACGACCAAGAAATTCCCGTCGATTCAAACTTGAACGCGAATTGGACCTTTTCATCAACATAGAGCAAAAGGACGACATACGGATGTATCTCATGCCAACGCTGGGTGTCGCATTTGGGTCGATCGCTACCGAAATCGGTTGCCCGCGCGACATCCGCTTTTCGGCCGAAAGCGACCGTATGGCGGACATTCCGGATCGGCGGCTTCGTGCCAACAAGAGACACGCGCAAATAGCAGATTGAAGGCTTTACCCGCTCGAGCAAAGCGAGGCGGTTTAGGCACGTTTCATAGGATGCCAGGCACTCACAGAAAGCACCATATGCCAAACTAGCTGATCAAGAGAGGGAAACATGTCCTGGAATTTCGATTGAGTATTGGTAAACGCTGACCAGCAGAAATCGGCATTTGTTCGTACAGAAATGGTTTCTGTTCCAGGCAACGCACCGCCATGCCACCAATTATTGGACGAATTGACGAAGAGGCCTTTAGCATAGCTAGGATTTGCGGTCGCAGGAGTGTTCATCCCAAAGAGGCCTTTGGCATAGCTGACGCTCGTAGGAGCGGTCATCGTGCGGAGAGTGTCGTCGCTAAGCAGCCGGTCTGTATCCTTGAATCCGTTGATATGAACGAAGAACGCTGTCAAATCACTCGGTGTCGCAATCCAACCGCCGAAAGAGTCCATCCGGGCGACGTTCATTCCATACGGATCACGGCCCGTCTGATCATAGTATTTGACTTCGTTAATCGCTCGCTCCTCCAACGTATTTCCAGCAATCCGCATATCACTAATATCGCAACGCCTTAGAATATTGTCTTTGATGTATTGCTCGTACGTCTGACCGGTAACTTTTTCTATCACGCGCCCAAGTAGGCAATAGCCGAAATTGGAGTATGCAAATGACTTTCCCGGAGGATCAGCTAGATCGTTGTGCTCCAACGCCCAAGCTATGAGTTCGCGATGGTTCATCTTCTTGTCTAAACCCATCGGATCGCCAGCATCGCTTTGCCAACCGCCGGTGGTGTGAGTAAGCAGGTGCTCAATTGTTAGTTGTTCGATATTTGAGCGATGCTGGAGCGGCGTCGGGTAATCATCTCCGAGAATGGAATTTGGCCCAAAAACGTGGCTATCGAGCTGTAGCTTTCCCGCTTCGATGAGTGTGAAAATCCCGGTCGACGTAATCGGCTTCGATATGCTTGCTATCCGAAATCGATGTTGCGGCTTTAATGCTTCGCCGGTGTCTCGGTCTGCAACGCCGAATGCCTCAACATAGGCAGGTTTTCCCTTGATTGCGATCGCAACAGAGAGACCCGGAACCTCATAGGTTTCCATGAAAGCAGCGGCTAACTGAGCCAACCTCTTGCGCTCATCCGGCGAGGCGGGCTCTTGAGCAAGAGACGGGTATGATCCGTGGACCATTCCTACAGCACAAAGTAACGAACCCTGGAGCATCTCTCTGCGTGAAACGGACATGGCGACCTTCCTTACTGGAGAGAGCCAACGGCAGGCTGCGGAGCAGATCGCAATATAATCTTGATTAAAGTTGGACTGAGGTCCGAAATGGGTCAATCTCGACCGAGTTGAGTGGTTCGCATCATGTCCGGTCTGCCCCGGATAGCGACCGTAGAGATGACGTCCTGGTTCGGCAGCTTCGTGCCATTTTCGGAAGTCGCCGTTCGTTCGACGGCTGATCACGCCCGCGCGTCGTTTGCGGCGCCGGGGTTCTTCAGTTCTGTCCGAATGCGCGCAGGACGCCGCGCCAAAGTGCAAAGACTTCTGTCCACGGCTCGACGAAGTTCTTGCGAACGGCGGTCTGCACCATAACTAGCTTGGTTTTGGGATCGATCACCACGATCTGGCCGCGCGTGCCCATCATCGCGAACATGCGCCTCTCAGGTCCAGGTAGGATGATCCAGGTGAGATAGCCATAGCCCAGATCGAACTCAGGATGATCGCGATAAAGCTTTCCAGGCGCCAAGAACTCCTCATGCACAGTCGTCGCGTCGAAGATCCACTTTTTCGGAATAACTTGGCCCTCCCAATTGCCGTCATTCGCAAGCAACCGTCCCAAGCGGGCCCAGTCGCGGAGCGATGCGCTGATGAGTCCATGGCCGGTTTCCTGGCCTGACACATCGAGGATCCAGGTTGCGTCGTTCTCGGTGCCGATCCGCTGCCAGATCTTTTCTTCGAGGTATTGCGTAACAGGCTTTCCCGTCGCACCGCGCAGCACCAACACTGGCATCCAGCCGGAAAACACGGCTGTTGCCACCCAAAACGCTGAACCACTGGCGCCCTCGACACACGCTCGCTACGCCGGGGCTGTCGGAGGTAGGCCGGACCATCCCATTAACGGACATCCGTCGGTCTGTTGTTGATGTTTGCCTTGGCATTCGGGTCCGAACGTCCATGCGCCTTTTAGGTAAATTTGTGCTTTGTTAATGTTCCTTCTCCGCGATCCAAACCAAAATGGGGAATTGAGCATGAGCGAAGACAGCAATCGGAGGCGCAATACCGCGGCCAATCCCCGGCGCGCAAAGCCAGAAGATGCTTACGCACTTTCGCAATTGTTCGCGGCGGCATTTTTTGACGATCCAGTTGTCGACTGGACTGTGAGGATTGGCCCGAAACGGGTGGTTGCCCTGCAAGAGTTTTTCTTTCGGGTTATGCACGATCGGGCCATACCGGCTGGCGAAGTGTGGATGAGCGACGATGGCACGACATGTGCGGCGTGGCTACCGCCCGGTGTGCCATTGCAGCCCAAGGGCTTTTTTGAACAACTAAGGCTCTTTCCAATGTTCCTCCGGCTTTGCGGTGTTGCTCGCCTGAAGTACGGGGCCGCCACGAGCGCGGCGATGGAGAAGAACCACCCACGCGAGCGACATTTCTATCTTCTGTTTATGGCGGTAGCGCCGCCCTTTCAGGGAAAGGGGTTGGGGTCGGCAATACTTGAAGCGACGCTCAAGCGTGCCGATGAATTGCGTCTGCCTGCCTACCTGGAAAATTCCAATCCAAAGAATACTCGGCTCTATGAGCGCGCGGGCTTTATGGCGCGGGGCAATATTCTGCCGGAAGGGCCCCCGCTGATCGCCATGTGGAGAGAAGTTAACACCGCGAAATGAGCTGATCCGGTTTTGGCACGTTTGAGACATGGCGCGATGTCCGGCTTGAGTCTGTTGTGGGCGGCAAAGCGGACGCGGACGTTGCTTATCACACTCGCCAATTCGCTCCATGGTCCATTCTTCCGCGCCGCATAGATTTCGGCAATTCATCATACGTCTGTATAGCAGCACGTGCCCAAGGATATGTGTTAGATGATCGAAGCGCGCGATACTCACCAGATGGCAAGAGAATATACGATATCGGAATCCTGCTATTGATCCTGTGTCTCGTGTCATTCGCCGTGGTGGCGGTGTGGAGTAGCCGATGAATTGGGATGCGCAAGACATTCACACGCTTGCCCGACTGTGGGGCGCTGGACAGAGCGCTAGACAAATCGGGAATTGTCTTGGCTACAGCCGCGCTTCGATTTTGGGCAAGGTACATCGATTGAATTTGAAGCGCGGCGACATACCGCCACCTGCCAAGCCTGTTGTGATTGTGCCAGTGCCGCAGCCAGTGGCACGCCCGGTGCCACGCAGGCCGCAGCAATTAAGCAAAACCGAATTACGCGCCATGTTGGCTGAAGCAGTGCGCAATACGTCGGGTTAGAAAATCAAGTGCAACCAATTCGTCGGTCAACTGTTGAAGTTTCAACAGTTGATTTCTCTCGGGCATTTGCCATGATCGAGAAAAATACCTGGATCCTCCTGATCTGCGTCACCATGCTGATTGCCATGGTGCTGCTGTTGTGGATGTGATCAATTCCGCAACTAACTGAAGGTTCTTGTGAACGCGGCCATCAGCGATTGAATTTAAACGTGTTGGAGAGCCAAGATGCGCCGGTCGTATCCCCGTCGGGCCAAAATATTGATCCGGGGCTCCGATCTGTTCGATTGAGAATAGAACCGCGTTGACTTTGTCCTAGCCCTTCATCGCTCTACCGACCGGTCGCGCAGGCAAAGTTCGACGATAATCCGTTTGTGCATTTGCCAGCAATCATAGTTGTCATTGCGCAGGCGCAACTCGACCACCAACCTCACAGGGCTCATCCAGGACTTGCCTGCCATCTCACGCCGCTTCTTGATGGTAATAACGCAAGGTTCAACCCGACCTGACGCAATGATCGTCCGGAATGACTGGGTGTATTTTGTGTCCCGATCATGCAGGAGATAACGACAGTCCCGCAGCGCGCCGCCTCCCTCCATCGTTACGTTGCGGGCGATTTGCTTCATCCGCAGTTCGCCCGGGTGAATGGTGATGCCGGCGATATCCACCCGGTGGCTCTCCAAGGTGGATGAAAAACAGCACGTAGTAGGTCACGTCACCGCAGTAAAGAAGTCGGTCCCCGCCAACAGCGCCAGGTGGGTTCGGATGAAGACCGGCCACGTGGTCGGGCGCTTGCGCTCCGGCGCGGGCGGCAGAGCATGGCGTTGCAGAACATTGCCAACCGTTTGATCGGAAATCATATACCCAAGATTGGCCAAGGCGCCCACAATCCGGTCATAGCCCCAGCCCCGGTTCTCGCCCGCCATGCGAACGATCAGTTGCTCCACCTCGCGCTTGATCCGCGGTCTACCCGGGCCATGACGAACCTGCGAGCCATCGAATTTGCAAGCGACCAGCTTGCGGTACCAGGCCAGGATAGTGTCCGGCCGGGCGACGGTTGCTTTCGGCGAGAATCTTGCGGCCCACGCCATGACCAATTTCGCCGAGCGTGGCTCGCTCGGCATCCGACAGCTTCAGCCGACCTTTCAACTGGGCCTTCTGGATGCGGTTTTCGGTAACCAGATATTCGTTTCGCGCCAGCAACTCTTGGTCCACCGTCCCCGTGACGTAGGCCAGGATGCGCGCCAGATCCATGAGTTCCCCCTCCCGTCCAATCCGCGATGGGCGCCATTGATCGTCGCAAAAGAGTAGCGCACGACAGGCGGCGAGGCTACGCCGAACGCGGATACTGCGCAGGCTTCCTGCCGTTTCAATTTTTTGACCATACGGGCGCGTCCCCGTTGGAGAAGTATTCGCAGCAAATTCTCGACCTTATCGGCGAGCAACGGGACCTTACGTTGAATGAGCTCGTTTCGATGCTACGTAAGCGACGTATCTCAGCGAGCCGCAGCGCACTGTCGCGATTCTTCGCTCGCCATGGCATCACCTTCAAAAAAACCTGCGGGCGGAGGAGCGCAAGCGCGCTGACGTGGCTCGCGCGCGCCGACGCTGGATCCGTGAGCAAGGCTGGCTTGATACCACCCGCCTCGTATTTATCGACGAGACGGCAATCACCACAAATATGGTGCGCCTGAACGGCTGGAGCCCCCGCGGAGAACGCCTGGTCGCGGACGCGCCCATGGGCACTGGGAGACGGTAACTTGCATCGCTGGCTTGCGTCAAACTGGCATCGTGGCTCCGATGGTCATTAAAGGGGCCATGAATGGCGAGGCATTCCTGGCTTACATAGAGCAATGTCTAGCGCCGACGCTCAAGCGTGGAGACATTGTGGTTGCTGACAATGTGTCCTTCCACAAGGTCGCCGGTGTGGAGGAGCTGCTCCGGGGTGTTGGCGCAAGCCTCAGATACCTGCCGCAGTATTCTCCGGACCTTAACCCCATCGAGTTGGTGTTTCATCCCCTGAAGACTCGCTTGCGTAAGGCTGCCGAGCGCACAATCGAAGGATTGCACCGATGTGCCCGATCCTTCATCCGGAGTCTCGATCCCTCTGAATGCGAGAGCTATTTTAGGCATGCAGGCTATGACCCACTATGACTGGGACGCGCTGTAGCTGTCGCAGGATGGTCGCGCGATCAAGGTACAGTGCCGGACGTCCGTATGCCATTGATCGACGACTTCGGCGTCGATACCCATGTTGCTTCACCTAATCTGGCGGGATGGCTGCGCGTTACCGCAGCGGCTATCTCGTTTCCCGGCGGCGTGGAGCGCTCTCACACGCAGAAGCGTTGGCGACCAGGGAACGCCTTCAGCCGGAAATCACTCCACATCCCATCGACACGGTTCGCCGCCTTCAAGAGCCCGAGAAGCGAAGCCGGTGCGTCGTCATACCTCAATGAAGCGTCGGCGCACCCGGTCGGCGATCTCCACAGTCACGTCACGGCTCCGGCCTTCAGCCGTATTGAAGGCAACGATGCGCACCGGATCTTCGTATTGCCAGTCGAGTAAGTTTCGGACCAGCGGTGCGCGGTTGGCTCCGGCTTCGTCGGTCTCACGCCACGCCCTACCGAGAGGGCCGAAGTCGTCAAGTACGATATAAATGTCATCCTCGGGTACGATCGAAGGCATGACGCAACTTCATAAAAAATACGCTGGCCTCAATCAGTAAATGACTATCGCACATTGGTGGAGCTAGGGCATCTGAGCCACTTGGTGGCTGCGTATCCTGGCCGCAATACCGGCGCGGCCAGCGCTATATTGAAGAGCTGACTGATCCGCAGGGCTTAAAGGTTTTGATCGAGCGCCCGTGCAAGCACCCTTCATGTTGCTGGGCGAAGGCAAGCAAGCCCATGATAATCAAAGCCGCTAAGACACATCCGGCTACGAGGTTCTGCGTCATGGCTGCCACTCCACGGGGTTAGCCCACTGCGTAGTAGGCGACCGCGCTGCCAAAGATGATGAACGCCATGGGCGCGGCCGTCAATGCGCCGCAAGACCGATCGAGCCCGGTCGACCGGAGGCGGCGAAAACGGCTTGCCCTCAGGCGACGGCAGCCAGTTGGATTGGGCAACGCCCGGGATGGGCTTCGGCCCGATCGCCAGTTTCAGCGAACCGTCGGTCTCCTTTCGAAGCGGCGAGAAATTGTTGATGTTGAACCTGTTCAGCGGGTTGGGCACGACGCGGTAGTCCGGTACACCGACGAGAATGACTGACCAGAACGCGTCGATAACCGACTCCGGCAGCTTGTCCGCCGGAAAATGAATCACATAGCTGTTCGAGCCGTTCAAGGTCCGCTCGTCGGCGTCCCTCGTTGCCACGAAATAGATCACCTCGTCGCTCGTGTTGGCCCAGATGCCCGCATAGTTCGCGACTGTGCGGAGCCGATAGTCCGCCCCATAGTTCCCGACTCGGCCGCCGCCGACCCAGTGATTGCGATAGGGCGCGCTCTTGGTGAAGGTGTATTCGATGAATTCCGGGACAAGCTTGCGGATATGAACATCGACGGTGGCGCGTGCCTCCGGGCTCGACGCGGCGTAGGTTGGCGTCGGCATCGTCGAAGATCTCGACGCCGATCAGATCCTTGTTGCCGAACATCGGAGTCGGCGGCGGTTCCTTGATCTTCGGCGAACCGAGGACCGTCGCCTTGAAGCCATGCTGCAATTAAACAGCAGTTTAGGAGTATCGCTTTATCGGGCTCACCGAAAATTACGCCCTAGTCACGATCTCACATTTCGAAAGATACAGCACCGCACATCGCTTCCAATTGTGAAATGGCTCACAGACAGGAGCCGTTCAGTCTGGTTGTGTGTAGCCGGCATTGCGAAAAGCATGCGGCATTTTAGGAGTATCGTCATGCGCAGTTTCCATCGCACGACTACTATGGTGTGCAGCTCTCTCATTTTTGAGTCCACCTTGAGCGGGTGAACCAAAGAGGTTTCGCGTGCGCTGAATACGCGTACAGGGATTTTCTGGGCCCCGCCGGCGACGGACGGGGCTTTTCTATTTCTTGTTTCTGCCCACTGCTGCCCGGCGGTGCCCCTGTGAAGAAGGACGCAGGGGTCATGTGGGCGTATTTTTGGCCCGATTTAGCCCTTGATCTTGTCAAGGGGCTGGTAGCTGGAGGCGCTTCTTTAGCGCTCCAAGCGGTCGCCCCCATGACGCTTCGCGCCTTGAAGCGGTTTCGAGCGCGTTGGTCTGCTCGGAAAGCCGCTAGAAAAGCAGGCCGCAAGACGTCAGTGAATGATGACGGTTAGGAGGACAATCGCACTAAACCAGCCCGCTGGCGCGTCGGTCCGGCGGGCGTTCTTATCGGTGCCGTTTGTCGGCATTCTAATATGTACCGTTGTTTTCCGATTTGTTGGCCGAACGCCGATGGTTGAGCCAGCCTCAGCGCCGCTTGAAGTAAATCAATCCGCACTTCTCATCTCGTTCCTTGCTGGTGCAGTTCTTATTGGCTTGGATCAGCACCGTCTTGCGCATGCCGTCCGCTTCGCGATCCGGGAACGCCTTCACTACAGCACTGCTACAATTTCATCGCAGCCGGAACCCGTGCGGTCAAAAAATTCGAACGGTGGACGAACCTGTAGGTGGTGGCGCGTCGGCAAGCTTACCGGGCGCGTGAGTTGGGACAGCGGGTCGCAAAGGTCTTCCGCGGCTTCTCGATCTCCTGATCGCCGCGGCAGAGTCAGAGTTCAGGATTGAGCCTTGGGCGCGCGATCACGCCGCCTCTCGATGGCAATAACGCAGGAGCCCACCCAATCGCTCACGGCATTGCACGTGCCCGGTGCGGCGGACGTTTGTATCGCGGGAGAACAGCAGGACGTTCGTTCCGCGCCAGCAGCTCTTGATCCGCCGTCCCGGTAACGTAGGGAAGGATGCGCGCCCACCAAACCGACTCCTCAATCCACAACGTGATATCCGCCGTCGATGTAAATGCTATCGCCAGTGATAAGCCGGGCCCGCATCATGAGCCAGGAATTGCATTGGTCAATGTTCACTATGCGCTGGCTGTTAAGCTTCCCGTCATTCTTCGCCCCATACAGTTTTTATCCGGCGAACAGTCGGGAGCCCAGAAAAAAGCCATTCGGCTAAAGTAGCGCCGGTCTTCGTCTTGAAGCTGCGCGGGAGATGGTGCGAGCCCATAGAGTCCAGGTATTTACTTCTGATGGCCCGTCAGAAAACGCTTCACCCCTTTCCATGCAGGCGCAACGGCAAATTCAACTATCGGGAGTGTGGCCACGCCAATCAACAATCCGAGGACGCCTGAGATGGCCGCCTCGACGATCCATTCGAGCGCGCCGGCGACCGACGGCAGTGCGTGAGCCGCGGTTTCAGCGGCGGCGTGGACCGTCGAGCCGATTGAAGGCGGGCCGTATACTTCCAGGCCATGCAGGACGATGCCGCCGCCAACCCAGATCATGGCGGCTGTGCCGACGGCGCTGAGAATTGTCAGAAACAGGGGCATCCCGACAACAAGGGCGCGTCCGAGCGCTCGGCCCGTACCGGCAACGACCGAGGTGCGGTCGTTGTTGGCTAGAGCCACACCGAAATCGTCTGCTTTCACGATCAACGCTACGGCGCCATACACGGCGACGGTGATCCCGATCCCGACAAGCGCCAGCGCAAGGGCCTGCGTCACCAAGCTTCCCGCGGGCAGCGCCGCCAGCGCGATCGCCATGATCTCCGCCGAAAGGATGAAGTCAGTCTTGATGGCGCTTGCGACCTTCTCGTCCTCCACCGTCTTCGCATTTAACGCAACCGTGCCCAGCTGCGCTTCATGCTGATGCGCACGATGCGGCATGAGGGCTTCGAGCACTTTTTCTACCCCTTCGTAGCAAAGATAGGCACCTCCAATCATGAGAAGCGGCATAATCGCCCAGGGAAGGAAATGGCTAAGGGCCATGGCAACGGGCAACAGGATCAGGAGCTTGTTGCGAAGTGATCCCGCCGCGATCCTGCCCACGATCGGCAGTTCGCGCTTGGCAGCAAATCCGATCACGTAACCCGGCGTGACCGCGGCATCGTCGATGACGACGCCCGCCGCCTTTACCCCTGCCTTCGCGGCCTGGCTGACGATATCGTCGAGGGACGCTGCCGCCACCTTTGCGATCGCCGCAAGATCGTCCAGAAGGGCGATCAGTCCGACGCTCATCGATACTTCTCCTTCATCGTTGGTTCTGCCTTTTCTGAGCGTGAGCGGCGATCCGGGCATAAGTTTTGCCGACGGCATGGTGGGAAGACATAATCACCGCGCTGTCGTAGTTCACATCGCTGTTCATGATTGCGCGCAATTCGAGCCTCACCGCAAGCGTCGCTTTCCGCTTCAGCCTGGTAAGCGCCGCTCCTGCAACTCGTTCGAGTTGCCCTGTCTCTCGATCTTCATTTCTGCGAATCCCTCAGGCGCCATCAAATGCAGTGCTTCACGCGCCACCGAGACCCGGATCGGCGTCTGCGTGATGACCTCGCCGTCGACGGCAACGTATTGCTGCGGGACGGCGTCGATTGTCAGCTCCGGGACTCTTATGACCTCAAGGTCGGAAGGGCCGAAGGGCACGCCTAACGCAATCCGCGCCCACTTTTTCGCCAATGCCCACTTGGACGGCCCCTTCAGGATGCGGACGACAATCTTGCCGTCGTAAGGGACCGCTTCGCGGGCAACCAGGGCACCGCCCTGATATCCGCCGCTTGCAATCAGAACGTCAAATGCCTGGAACGAGGTCTGCTGACCGTTGACCGTGACGATGCAGCGGAACGGCGCAAAGCGCATGAACTTGTACGCCGCGACCAGGCCATAGGCGCCCCGGCCGAGCCATTTCTTCAGGCCGTGCGGCGTCGCCTGACCGACAATGGCGGGCATTCCGATTGACGATCCGTTGGCAAAGTAATCCTCGTTGATCTTGGCGAGATCGATGTTGGCGACTTTCCCGTTGACCAGCACATCGATGGCGCCCGCCAGGTCAAGCGGGATCCCAAGCGTGCGCGCAAAACTGTTGGCGGTGCCGAGCGGCAGCACGCCAAACACGACGCTGGCGTAGGCAAAATGATCGACCACCGAACTGATGGTGCCGTCCCCGCCGCCTAGGATGATGAACTTGCGTCCTTTGGAAATTTCCTCTCGCACTATCGCCTGCAGCCTCTCGGCGTTCCGAACGGGATAGGCCGCATCGAGGGTGATTCCTCCCTCAGCGAGCAGCCTTTTGGCTTCCGAATAGGCGCGCGCACCATGTCGCGAGCGCGTGTTCACCACGAGAACCGCATGACGGCTTCGTTTGATCTCCTGTTCCAGCGCAATCTTTTCCGGGCGACAATCGGGCGCCGATGACGTCCCGCACGAATGCGGTGCTCGGGTCAATTCACTCACGAGGAAACTCCCTGAAGGATAACTTCAGTTTTGGGAATTTTGGTATCCTGCGCGACGGCTGATATTAGATGAAACAGAACTGCAGTAGCCAGTGCGCACAGAATGCGGCATGTTCGCATGGAAATATTCTCCAATGAACTCCGACCTGCTGAGAACGTGGCCAAGCCATCCGTTCTCGGCGTCTCGCCACGGTCAAATCGCAAATTGTCGCCCAATCTCGACAACCTCATCCCTCGGTAGTTGCAGGTAGTCGATCGCCTCGCTCGAATTGCGCAACATGAACGAGAACACGACCTCCACCAGCCACGGCAGCCCCTTGCCATCCTTGCGCCTGACGACCGTCTCGCGCCCGATGAAATAGGTCAGCCTGGAGAGATCGACCGGGTAGCCCTCTGCGCGTGCACGCTCCAGCAAGGCCGGGAGATCGGGCTGCTCCATAAAACCGTAATGAGCATGGTTTCGCCACATCTGCGGGCCGATCTGGCGCACCTCTAGCCGGTCCTCCTCCGCCACGTAGGGGATCATCTCGGTGACAACGTTGAGGATCCCGACTGAATTCGTGCAACGCGTGGGCGTGTCTGAGGTGCCAGACCACGAGCGGCGGAATCTCGCGCGTCACGCGTGCCACGAACACGGCAGTGCCCGGCACGCGCCGAATCTCGCCTCTGTCGATCTGTGCTACGATATCGCCGATCGTAATTTGCATTTCATCCGCCAATGCCTGCATCGCGGTGTAGCCCGTTTGCCAGATCCGCATCAGCGCGAAGAGCACGATAGCAAACAGCACGGGCACCCAGCCGCCGTCGGCAAACTTCAACATGTTGGCGGAAAGGAAGGCTCCCTCCACCGTGGCAAACCCGACGCCAATTGCGATCGCCGCCGGCAGCGGCAAGCCCCAAACCTCGCGCAGGGCAATCGAAAGAAGGAAGGTTGTCAGCACCATGTCCGCCGACACCGCTATTCCATAGGCAGCAGCCAGGTTCTCTGAGGTTCCAAAGCCGATGGCAAGCGTAAGCGTTGCAGCCATCAGCAGCCAGTTCACCGCGGGCAGGTAGATCTGGCCAAATCCCGCGGCCGACGTCTGGACGATTCGCATCCGCGGGAGGCAGCCCAGCTGGATCGCCTGGCGTGTCATCGAGAAGGCACCCGTGATGACCGCCTGGCTCGCGACGGCGGTTGCAATCGTGGCGAGTATGATCAGCGGCAGCAGCAACACCGGCGCGGGGCAGAGGCGGAAGAAGAGACTTCCCTCGACCGGCCCGCCGGCCAGCACGATCGCCGCCTGCCCCGCATAGTTCAGGACCAGCGCCGGGAAAACCACGCACCAGCCCAACCGGATCGGCGCCCGGCCGAAATGGCCGAGGTCAGCATAGAGGGCCTCCGCCCCGGTGACGCAAAGGAACACGCCGCCGAGCACCAGCATGACGTTGCCACCACCGGAAAACAGGAAGTGCAGGCCCAGTGCCGGATTGATGGCCCATAACACGGCCGGATACTTAGCGATCCCCCACAGGCCGAGCAGGGCAAGCACCGCGAACCAGGTCACCATGACCGGCCCCAGGAATTGACCGAGCATAGCCGTCCCGTGTTGCTGTACGGCGAACAAAGCGGCGAGAATTGCCACGGTCCCCGGCAGTACGAAGCGGTCGAGCTCAGGTGCTATGACGTCCAACCCCTCCAATGCCGACAGCACCGAGATCGCCGGCGTGAGGGCGCAGTCGCCGTACACCAGCGCCGCGCCGAACATGCCGATGAGCAAGACGAAGCGCCGTCCCGGCTTCCGGCTCAGCAGCGCCATCAATGCGAGAACGCCACCTTCGCCTTCATTGTCCACCCGGAGCGCCAGGACGATGTACTTTACCGTCGTGATGATGATGAGCGTCCAAACAATCAGCGACAGCGAGCCAAGAACGGCCTCTGGCGCGGGTTGCTTGCCCGCGGCACCCAGCACGACCTTGAGCGTATAGAGCGGGCTTGTGCCAATATCGCCATAAACTATGCCAAGGGCAGCCAAACTTAGCGCAGCGCGGCTGTGTCCCGAATGGTGGGCAGAGGCCTTGTTCGTTTCGACGGCTGTTTGGACCATTGCATGCCCCCAAGCCGAGATGTTGCTTGCCGAGGGATTTCCCCCGCCACCCGCTCTCGCAGCATCAGGACGGATTTCCGGACCGCCCGAGGTTGGGCAACCATTGCCGACCCCGATTGATCTGGATCAAAAACGACAACGCCAGGGACTTCCCCGCCCCGGCATCTTCGTGGAGGAAGTCGTGGGAGATCCTGGAAATGAGCTGCGCACCGCTGCGCGGCGATGTCCGCTTTAGCCCGGATTGTGTTACAAAACTCGGCCGGCCTCGATTGTACAGCTCTTTTGTGAATTTTGGCCGGCCTCGGCGCCTAGGCTCCACCTCGGCAGGGAGCCTTCGTCGCTCCGAATTTCCGAAGCATGAGTCGCTCAACCGCCTGTCTGCCCACTTGCTGCCTCAGTACACTCCGCTTGCCGTACGAGCGAGCGGGCCAAATCTTCGAGATCCTCTTTCAGGAAACCTGGCACGTCGGAGGCTATCGGCACAATCCGACCGAGGGTTATGGCGCTGGAAAGCCCCTCCAATGCGGCGTTCAGGCTGGCTTGTCCGCTGGCTCCGAATGCAGCAAGCGCAACGTTGCCGGCTCCATCGCTGCCGGCTTCTTCCAATGTCCAGCAGAATGCAAGCAACCGATAAAGGACACGTTGTGCGGTCACCACGGCGGGCCACAGTCCCTCTGCGAAACGGCGGTCTTGTTGCCGCGCCCCGGCGCCGAGTTCGTACGCCGTCAGGAGCGCGATCGCCCTGTGTTGCAGGTTTCGCCGGGACCGTTTGGCCCCGGAGGAAACCGCATCGCCGGCGGCGGCGAATTTCAGCAGCTGTTGAGCGGCATCCAGAGCCGCGGCGAGTTCTTGCGGGATCGGAACGGTCAACGCGCGAGGCGCCGTCACCAGCAGCACGCCGATTCCGATCGCGCAGCCGATTATTGTGTCGATGGCGCGAGCCCAAAGGAGCTCGACGATGTTTTCCACCGCGTATCCGCCGGATGCCATTGTGATCGCCGCGCCGTTGATAAAGATGACGGCCAAGGCGTAGTTCTGCACCACCAGCATACAGATGAGGAATTGCAAGACCGCAAGCGTCAAAGCGAGCCAAAGACCCTGCGGTGCGAGCCAGAGCACCGCTCCTGCGAGGGCGAGCCCGAGCAAAGTGCCGATAATGCGCTCTAAACCGCGCTGAAGACTGCGGTTCCAATCCCAACCTTGGTGAACTATGAGAACAGCGGCGGCTACGATCCAGTAGGCGCGTTCCAGGTCCAGTTCGGCTCCCACTGATGCCGCTATTGCCGCCGCCAGGCCTACGCGGAGCGAGGCGACCAGAGTGGGAGATGGCCATGCGAGGCTTTCCTGCAGGGCCTCTGCAACACCGTGCTTCCCGAGCGGCAGGTGTTCGGGCTCCTCTCGCGTGGAAGCGGCAGCTTTCGAGCGGGCCTCCGCGGCGAGGTCGTGAGCCCGCGCAGCGAGCGCATCCCGGTCTGCGAAGCGACCACCCGCATTGATGCCGTCAACGAACAATCGATGAAGCTCGCGGCTGATCGAGCGTAGCCTTGTCAGCGCGCCGTCATCGGCCGAACGAGCCAGTTGGCGCGATACCAGCGTCGTCCAGGTGTCGTGCAGGCTAACCGCGGCTGCGTGCCGCGCTGCGTCTTCGTCGGGGCCGCCGACCGATTTCAGGAAACGGGCGACCGCTGTTCCCGCGGAAGCCACGGCTGTGCGCTCGGGACGGCGCGTATCCGTCAGGACGCCCGCTACGCGTACGACCGTGGAGAAGCCACCGCCTGCGAGGACGAGCAATGCTGCGTGCCACCAATCCAGATGCTGGGTTGGAAGGCCGGTTCCGATAGCGCCGGCCAAAGCGAACATATAGGCGCCGGGTGGTCCAATGCGAAGTGCGTTGCAGAAGAAGGTCGCGCATGTTGCGACCAGCACAACCGTGGCAATCCCCAAACGGCCGAACGGCTGCGACCAGGCGCCGAGACCTACGGCGCAAGCAAGTCCGGCGGCAGTTGCCGCCAACACCAAGGCTCGGTTGCCATACGGACGGTCGGCGCCGTACAGCGCAGTGAAAGCTCCAATCGAGGCTACCAATCCTGCCGGAACGTCGCCCACGCTCCAGCCGAAGGCAACCGGCGCGGCGACGCAGAACGCCGCGCCGAGAGAATACGGCCAGCGATTCGGTGTACTGCGCAACCGCACCAGATGCCGCGGCCGAAAGGACGCCGGCCGCGAGGGCGGAGGAAAATGGTCCATTTACATCACCGGGCTTCGACCGTCCTGTTGCTGAGGGAATGGTCCGGCGCCAGTTGGCGAGCGCTGGAAGAGCAGTGCCTCAACTTCGTCAGAGCGTCGGTGACCGACCGGCCCAATTGTCCAATCGCTTCGTCGGTGAGGACCGATCTTGCGCTTCCGAGCCGGTCGACGCTGACATTCAGGACAGTCAATGCCTCCTTGAGTTGCGCCAGCTCGGGTTGAAGGGCCGGGTGATCTCCTGTCTTGATCTCCCGAAGGGTGCTGCCGAGCGTCCTGACTTCCGCCGCCAGGTTTCGGATATTCGCCAGCACGTCTTTCTGCGGCAGATCGACTTTCGCCAGCACGGCCTCAGTCATCGTTGCAGCGATGTTTTCGGCAAACTGGTTGATGCGCGCGATCGCAACGAGTGCAACGATTGCGGCGACGATCACCAGGATCGCCGTTGCATTGATGAGCGCCAGCAGCAACTGCCCAGGAAGCCTCCACAACCGCGCGGAAATCCCACTGCCATCGGGCTCGGCCATGGTCGCCTCCTGTCGTCTCTGGTGTGGGGCTCGTTCCTAATCGCTCGGCGCGGCGGTGGCCGCGACCACCTCGACGGGCGGCCTGGGCGGAAGGTTACGCCTGTGTCGCCCCGTGCCCCTTCCGGCATGGACAAGTGTCAATGCCTTCGCTCGTTGATCTGAATCAATACGGGTACTTTGGAATTGCATCTGCATAAGCATTCACCACCCTCCGTGGAGTCTTAACCATGGGTGAAGGGCTCTTTCTCTTTTCGGGAAAGCTGCCGCCCCGCGGCGCGGCTGCATCCACTACGGCATTGACGGTTTCCGATGCCGAAGCCCAGACCGCTGGCATGGAGCGACGTCAGGAGCGGCGCACAGGTACAGTTCCCAACACGGGTACCTGTGTGTACCGAAAACCTTATCCGAGTTGATGACGTGGTGAAATCGCTTAAGCTGGCGGAATGATCGGGCTGCTCTGTTTCCTTCTGGCCGTCCTGGCGTTGCCATTCAAGTCGAAGTTGCGGCTTGAAGCTGAGAACGCGGTGCTTCGACACCAGTTGAATGTCTTGAGGCGCAAGCGGCACGGTCGCGTCCGGCTCACGAACCATGATCGCTTGTTCTTTATCCAGCTGTATCGTTGGTTTCCATCAATCCTGCCAGGTTCTCACAATCATCCGGCCCGAGACCCTCGTGCGTTGGCACAGAGCCGGCTTTCGCTGCTACTGGCGTTGGAAGTCGCGCCCACAGGGAGGGCGACCGCAGATCGACACGGAGCTGCGCGGATGGTCCGCCGGATGAGCGTCGAGAATCCGCTTTGGGGCGCGCCACGCATTCACGGAGAACTGCTCAAGCTTGGGTTTGAGGTCGCGCAGTCGAGCGTCGCGAAGTACATGGTCAAACCGCGAGGGCCGCCCAGCCAGGGATGGCGGACATTCTTGCATAACCACGCGCCGGACATTGCCGCCATGGACCTGTTCGTTGTTCCGACCATCGGTTTCGACCTGCTCTATGCTTTCGTCATCGTCCGGCTCGGTCGCAGAGATCTTGTCTGGATCAATGTCACAGCATATCCGACTGCCGATTGGATCGCGCGACAAATCGCGGAGGCATTCCCCTGGAACGAGGCTCCGCGCTACATGATCCGAGACCGGGATCGCATCTATGGTGCGTCGTCACGCGCCGACTGCGCGCGATGGGCATCCGGGACAAGCCTACCGCACCGGCCTCACCCTGGCAGAATGGCTTTGCTGATCGGCTGGTCGGCTCGATCCGGCGCGAGAGCGTCGATCATATGATTGTCCTGGGCGAGGCGCATCTGCGTCGCATCCTGAAATCTTACGCCCGTTACTACAACGGAGTCAGAACGCATCGGTCTTTGAACAAGGATGCGCCCGTCTCTCGCTCGGTACAGCGCGCCGGTGTCATTCGTTCACGCGCCATCCTTGGCGGACTTCATCACCATTATAGTCGGATTTAAGTTTTCGCAGGGCGATCGTCACCTCAATGCCTCCAGGACGCGCTTCATTCCCGAAAAGCTACTCGGTCTGTTCGAGCGGATGATATGGCCGGTCGTATCGGCCGACACTGCAGCTCGCACGTCCAGCGAAGGGCCAAAGCTGGATATCGGTGCCCGCATGTGGGGGATGTGGCGATAGAACCTTCGGCAGCCTGAACCGACGCACCGCGTCGAGCAGGCATTAAACTGCTTGTCAAGCCATCGAAATAACGCAGAACCAGAATAGATAGGGACCGGCGTCCGCCGGGCACATCGCACGTCCTCACCCTTCTCCCTCCCGAATGAATGTCATGACCGAACAAACCCTGACGGAGCCGATCGATGAGCGGCTAGAGCTATCCGGCGGCTTTTCGCGCTACCAGTCAATCCTCGTTGCGCTGCTGGCGCTTGTCCAGTTCACGATCATCATCGATTTCATGATCATGTCGCCACTCGGCGCCATCATCATGCCGGCGCTCAATATTTCGGCCTCACAGTTCGGGGTGGCGGTCTCAGCCTACGCATTCAGCGCGGGAATTTCCGGCATCCTGGCGGCCGGCTTTGCCGATCAGTTCGATCGCAAGTGGCTGCTTTTGTTTTTTTATGTCGGCTTTACCCTTGGAACGGCGCTTTGCGCGATCGCTCCCAACTATCATGTGCTGCTGCTGGGGCGGATCGTTACCGGCTTGTTCGGCGGTGTGATCGGCTCCGTTGTGCTCGCCATCGTTACCGATCTCTTTGCGCTGCAATTGCGCGGCCGCGTCATGGGCTTCGTGCAAACCGCCTTCGCCGCAAGCCAAGTGCTTGGCATCCCAGCCGGTCTTTTTCTCTCCAACCATTGGAACTGGCACGTCGCGTTCGGCGCATTGGTCGGCCTGTCGATCGCCGGGATGGCCGCCGTGCTGCTTTTGATGAAACCGGTGGGCGGCCATCTCTTGCTGAAGCAGGACACAAACGCGTTCCGGCATCTGATCGCAACGGTCGCACAGCCACGCTATTGGATGGCATTCGCGGTGACGACGCTGCTGGCGACCGGCGGCTACATGCTGATGCCGTTCGGCAGCGCCTACACCGTGCACAATCTCGGCATCGATATCGTTCATCTGCCGACGATCTATCTCGTCTCCGGCCTGTTTAGCATTTTCATCGGACCGCTAGTGGGACGCGCGAGCGATGCTTTTGGCAAATTCCCCACCTTTGCCTTCGGCAGCGCCATGTCCATCGTCATGGTGCTGATCTACACGCATCTCGGTCAGGTGAGTCTGACGGCCGCGATCCTGGTCAACGTCATGATGTTCGTCGGCATCTTTTCCCGCATGATCCCGTCGCAGACGTTGATTTCCGCAATCCCCGAGCCCGCACAACGCGGCTCCTTCAGCGCGGTCGGCGCTTCCCTGCAACAACTCTCCGGCGGGCTCGGCTCCGTGCTCGCCGCCGCGCTCATCGCACAAGATGCCGACGGTTCGCTCCGGCATTTCGACCGGCTGGGATACGTCGTCGTTACAACGGCGGTGATTTCCCTGATCGTGATGTATTTTGTGCAGAGGCCGATCGCGGCCCAGGCTGGCAAACGCGTTGTTTAAGGCGTCGGTTCCGACGCCTAGATAGATGCCAATCTGGCGACCGAGCGCTCAAACACGTTCGGACGCGGCTTATAAGGCCGCGACGCATTCGCCGGTGCCGCGTAACATTTTCCGAGCCTGGGTTGTATGAACTCGAGAGACACTCATGCCTGGTCTCGGCCATCGGGATTGAATCCAAGTATCTGGCGGTCGGATGGCGTTGCCCCGCCCATCGACGCCCTGGTCAGTAGACCTCACCGCCGTATTGTCGGATGTCCGCCTCTGGCACCAAACGGACTCGCTCGCGAATTTCACCCAGGCCCGGTGTTGGCAGCAGCTCATCAAGGCGTTGATCCCACCGCCGCCTGAAGGTCCAAACTCGCAAGCGGCACATCCAGGACCGCGGATCATGCATCCAGCGTCGGCGCAAGAATTTCAGGCGCTGAGGATAAAAATGGTATCGGAGTGGACGCCTCAAATGATGCATGTGCTGGGGATCGATTTCGGGTCGCTGCCGATCATCTGGGATGCGGACTTTCTCTACGGACCTCGCGACGCATCGGGCCGGGACACCTACTTGCTTTGCGAGATCAATGTCAGCTCCGTGTTTTCCGGAAGAAGCGCCTGCAGAGATCGCGCGCCTCGCAACGGCTCGGTTGGTATCGAAAAAACGGCGCGCGGCGATCAACTATTGATGGGGCAGCAAACATAGTAGCTCAGAGATGGCCATCTGCGAGTCGGGCAGCAATGTTCCGCACCAGCGCCATCATCCAGGATACCTGCATCGAAGCAAAAAAGTGTGGGAGGTCTGGTTATGTTACATCTACTGCGGACTATAGTTGCATTGTCAGCCGGCGTCGCGGCGCTGGTGGCGCAATGTCCGACTTGAGTCCAGGATGCGCCAACTCGTCGTATCGGATTGGCTCGCATTTGAAACATCACCGCTTCGACTTCTTGGCCTTCTTTTTCTTGGCAGTTTTTTTAGCGGTCTTTTTCTTCACTGCCGACTTTGATTTCTTGGCGGCCTTTGTCTTCGGCATAACTTTCTTGGCTACCTTTTTGACCTCTTCACGGCTTTCTTGGCTGCCTCTTTCGTGGCATGGGCTGCGTCAGCCATCATCTCGGTCATCTGTTCAAGCACTGGCTTTTCGTCATCCATAGTGCCGCCCTCCTTGAATGACGAGGTGAAGCTAGCCGATTCACGAATGGGCCGATATACGCAAAGCCTCCGGAGGACCCTAAACAACAACAGTTTTGAGCGTTATAGAGGGGTTTTACTGCGGTAAGTTAGCTGGGGAGCGAGTAGGAGCTGAAGCTTTGACTCAGATCTTTCGGCAGAGTCCGAACAGGAAGATGCCCCGGGAGATGAGGGCGAGGCCGCCACAATGTTGCTGATCGTCTGCGCGACCCCATCGAGTACATTCGGGCCGACGCGGGTAGCATGGTGACTTTGCTAAACTGATAATAGACAAATTGTAGCACGATGCTAGAAGGACGCTTTCCCAAATCAGGAGCATGTTGTGGCTAAGAAGGTCAAGAAACGCGTTCGCCGTGGGTACAACAAAGCTGAAGAGAAAGAATTGCGCGCGCATTCGAAGGCGCGGACCCCGGTCAAGAAAATCCAGGCTTACAAAACGCTCCGAAGCCGCACTGCGCTCAAAGGCCAGCAGCATGGATATGCGGCTCGGCCATCAGCGTTAAGCCTCCCCGCTATCTATCGCATGCAAACGCCCGCCGAGGATGTCCGTTCTTGGCAGAAGAACAGAAAATATCTGCTCGCAGTGAGTATTTCGCTTTTTGACCCGGAACGGACTTCCGAGGGTGCTTCGATGCTTACAGAATTTGCGAGAGGATTTGCAACAACCCAGCGAAGGAAACGCCCCACACGCCAGTGCGAAGCCACGGAATGCCGATGACATAAACCGGCACATAGGCGAGGCGGCTCCAGAAGAACAATTGGGCACCGAGCGCCGTCGTAGCATTGGACTTGCTTGCAAGCTGCGCCACTAGCACGAGCGCCGCGAAGATGGTTAGGCTTTCCAACATATTGCGGTGCGCTCGCTGCGCGCGACCTGCCCATCCCTCAAAAGCCGGTAGATTTTCGCGGTTGCCGACGAGCGGCATAAGGCCAACTTGCGCCATCGTGGTCAGCAAGGCGATGAGCATTTGAATCAAGGCCAGCGCCGTCGACCAGACAAGCAGCTTGAGTTCGATGGTCAAGCGTTCCTCCCTAGGTAAGGTATTCAATCAACTGGAAGCCTTGCCGATCCATCGGTCAGTCGGCGCGCAAGGCAGGGCGAAGAACACTTTCTCCAGCGCTGCATGCGCTTTGCGCGAGACCGGGATAGCTTCTTCAAGCTTGCGCCAGCGTTCCATCAGCCGGACCGTGCGGCGGCGCAAGTCGGTCTCGCCGAGCCGAACGTCCACACCGATTCTCGAGCCTCGGGGTCTTGAAGACCCCTAGGCAACATCAGTAGTTCGAGGAAGGTTTCTAACTCCCTCCGGCGGCGCGTCGCCTGAGGCATCAGCCGAATTCGCGCGGTCTACGGCGGCGCAGCTGGCGCAGCGACAGCGCGTGCAGCAGGATCGAGCTTGGCACCACGAAAGCAGGGGTCAGGACGTTCGGATAAGCGCCGGCGCCGATGCTTGGCAAATTCGGAACGATCAGCTGGAACCGGCCGGGCGAGGTGACCATCCCCAAGGTGATCGCGACGGCGAAGTCGGCCAGGCCGAAGATATTCCAGATCATCGCGGCCCTTCGGCCCTGAGCCGCGCCGGTCGCCACGGCGATCGCCGCCGGCACGGCGAACAGACCAGTCAGCACATCGCCAATTCCTGCGGGCAACGCGAACACGCCGGGCAGCGCCCCACGCAGCCAGGCAGCGAGAGCCCAGCTGCCGAATACGCGGTAAAGCTGAAGAGCGACGAGCCAGGTCGCCGGCATCGCGTCGAGCACCTGCCCCACACGCTTCGACAACAGCAGCAGGGGCGCGCCGATGATCACCGGCAGGAAGATCGCCAACGGCAGCAACGGTAAGGGTGAGGCGCCCGTGATGAAGACGCCATTGATCGCCGCGCTCCAGGCGACGGCGAACCAAAGAGTGTCTGGGATCATGACCGCCAGCCAGGTCGTGCGGCGTTGGCTCGGCGTCAGGTCGGTGCTCTCGAGGCCGAGCCACAAACCGACCGCTATAACCCCATGGGCCATCAACTGGTGTGCCGAGGTCGGAACGCCGCTCGCCGGGATAAACGGCTGCCAGTAGATCAACACAATCCACAGGATCGTCACCGGGATGAGCCAAAGCAGGCTGCGCCAGGCGGGACGCGGCGGAACGATACCGGCGGGAACAGCGGCGGCAGTCATCAGCGGTCCTCCATGCGTAACTACTGATTTGCACGTCAGACATACGACCACTTTCGGTGAGCGACTAGCCGCGATAATATTGATGGGCTATGAAGCAGAACTTCACGGTCAGGCAAGGCGCGCTCGACGGCGTAGAGGCGTTTTTGAGCGTTGCCCAGCACCGCACTTTTCGGAGAGCGGCCGCGGAGCTCGGGGTAACACCATCGGCGATCAGCCAGACGGTACGCGCACTTGAGGCGCGCGTCGGCGCGGCGCTCTTCATACGCACGACTCGCAGTGTCGGGTTGACCGAAGCCGGCGAACGATTTCTCTTGCGCGCAAAGCCCACTTTCGAGGAGCTTGTCGCCGCAAGCGAGGTTGCGCGTGACCTTGGGCAGCGGCCTGCCGGACTGTTGCGCCTCACGGTGCCGCGGGCGGTGGTGCCGATCCTGCTGGAGCCGCTGATCGCGTCGTTCTGCCAAGCCTATCCCGATGTCGAGGTGGAGATCGCCGCAAGCGCGGATCTGGTCGATATCGCTGCCGAAGGATTTGACGCCGGCATCCGGCTCGGCCAGTTCATTGAGGCAGATATGATCGCGGTGCGTCTGGCGCCGTCGCACCCGCTGACTGTGGTCGGCAGCCCCGACTATCTGCGTCGGCGGCAGCGGCCGGAACTCATCGACGATCTGCGCCGGCACGCCTGCCTGCGCATGCGCCGCTCGAACGGGTCGATCGCGCCCTGGTCCTTTGTCAACGGCAACGAGGCAGTCGAAGTCATCGTTTCAGGACCTTTTATCGCTAACGACATGCCCACAATGCTTGGCGCGGCCGTCGAAGGATTGGGCCTTGCGCAGGTGCCCGATCCGATCGCTGCCGGCGCGGTGAAAGCGGGGAAACTCGTGCACGTGCTGGAACCCTTCGCGCCCATGGCGCCGGGTGTGTTTCTCTACTATCCCGGCGGCCGGCAAATGATGCCGAAGCTGCGTGCCTTCATCGATCACGTGAAGAGCCGCTCGGGCGGCACCAATTAAGTCCGGATTTACGTTGGTGATAGGCGCGTCAGTCGGGCGGATGCTCTGGAGCACTGGACGCGCGGGTTGCGAATATCGTCCATGGTGCAAGACCCGGGCCGCATGCGAGCAGACTGGAATGACAGCTCATGGCGCCAACCGGCGGTTGGAGGTCGGGCAGAGCATGTCCGCTCTGCCCGGGTATTTCAGACATCAACTTGTTCCACTATTGCCAAAGCATCGTCTACCTCGATGCTGAGATATCTAACCGTGCTTTCAATCCTATTGCCCGCGGGCAATAGGCTCGATTGGACGAACCCGCTTCGCGGGAGGGTATCCGTGTTGAGCACGGCGTATCCCCTTAAGTCAGCCCGTGTCTCGGACCCCGGCACCACCTGCACAGCGACGTAATTCACCCCAATTCGGAGGCGCTTGCCCCTGGCAAGATGGTGTTGCTGCCCGCGCGCAGCGTCCCTCTTGTCAAGGAGATCGCTATGACCTCGCTTCGGTTACGCATGATGGAAGACATGCAGGTCCGCAACCTGTCGCGACACACGCAGGATTCGTATTTGCGGCAGGTTTCGCAGTTCGCCCGGCATTTCGCTAAATCGCCGGATTTGCTCGGCCCGGAGGATATCCACGCCTACCAGGTCTATTTGACGAACGAGAAGAAGCTGGCGCCACGCTCGGTGCAAGTGACCGTTGCAGCGCTTCGATTTCTCCACCGCGTCACGCTCGGCCTCGATTGGGATTTCGAGCGGATCATTCCGTGCCCAAAGGCGCCAAAGACACTGGCCGTCATTCTCAGCCCTGAGGAGGTGCTGCACTTCCTTGGCCGCATCGAGGGCTTCAAACACCAGGCGATCCTGACGACATGCTATGCCGCCGGCCTACGTATTTCCGAGGCGACCCGCCTGAAGCCTGAGGCTATCGATCGCCAGCGCATGGTGCTGCGCGTCGAGCAGGGCAAGGGACAGAAAGACCGCTACGTCATGCTGTCGGCCAGGTTGCTGGAGGCGCTGACGGCCTATTGGCGCGCCGTGCGACCCACTGGGGGCATGGGTGTTTCCCGGCGCCGTTGCTGGAGAGCCGATATCGACAAAGGCCGTAGATGCCGCCTGCCACCAGGCACATCGGATGTCGAAACTCTCCAAGCCGGTAACACCTCATTCCCTGCGATTCCCTGCGGCACGCATTTGCGGTGCACCTACTCGAAGCTGGAACCGATCTTCGCACCATCCTGCTCGGCCATCGCAGCCTGTCAACGACCGCTCAGTATCTGCGGATCGCTACCACCAAGGTCTGCGCAGCGACGAGCCCGCTTGAACTGCTGCCGCGTCCGATCCCCAAGGCTTCTTCGCCATCAGCGCTTGAACATTTCTGACGGCCAGCCTCGTGGGCCGCTCAGGTCCGGAGGTCGCGGATATATTCCGTCGCTACGGTGCTGCCTGGCGAGAGCAGCACTGGGACCCGCTATCGACCGAACGACGCGCAGCTATGACTGCTATCGAGCGCTGCCGAACTTCGGCGCTCGGAGGCCATGTCGAACAGTGCGACCGCTGTGGCGAACGACGGATCGCGTACAACAGCTGCCGTTCCCGCAGTTGCCCCAAGTGCCAGTAACTCGCCCGAGCAAGAATGGATCGAGGCTCAGCGGGAAGAGCTTCTCGATACGCAGTATTTCCATGTCGTCTTCACCGTTCCCGACGAGATCGCCGCGATTGCTTTCCAGAATGCCAGCACGGTCTACAAGATCCTGTTCCAGGCGGCCGCCGAGACGTTGCGCACCATCGCTGCCGATCGGAGACATCTCGGCGCGAAGATCGGGTTTTTCGCGCTTCACACTTGGGGTCAGAATCTCAGCTAGAACCCTCACTCAAGATACCGGACATTATCATCTCCTTGATTTTCAGTGAACAACGCAAGTTGGTCTTCCGCGCAACCCCCCTGCAGAATTAGCTTGCCGGTGCGGTGGAGGCGCTCAATAACGCTGCGAATGGGTTCGGCATCCAAATCACGGCGACTGACTTCCCAAGGTGCACGAGGAGTTATTTGTTCGCGCTTCAACAGGCCGGCTTCAACCAGCCTTTGGATGGTGTGGTGGCTGACGCCGCATATTCGCGCAGCTTCGCTCAAACTCACTCTCTCCGGATCGTGCAGAGCTCGTTTTTGACCGGCAATCGAATGGTTACGCCGGGCTGTCGCTACACGGGTCTGATTCCACCGCTTCCCTTTGCCCGTGGAATAGCCGCGTCGGTTCAACACAGAGGCAATCTGGTCGTCGCCGTATCGAACAGCCATGCGACGAATGATCTCCAGCGCCTCCATGGGCGTGGCCGTTTCCGTTGCGGAACGTGGTCGTTCCATCGCGAGTTGCGTATGCGCACCTCCCTTCCAGTGAATCAGCAACTCAAGGTTTTTTTTATCCTGGTCAGTGCGCACAATGATCTCTTCGATGGCGGTGCGGAAGATCATCTTCTTAAGTGTCGGGGGACAGTGGTTGCTCTGCCAAACTCCAGCAAAATGATCACCCATCGAACGTATTCTGATTTCCTCTTCAGGTGATAACGAGTAGCGCTCGGTTTCGAGACTGGAAAGCCGCTGCTTGACTGCCTCGATCTCTTCGAGCTTTCCGTTCCACCGCCGTTCCAACTCGCTGGCTGCAAGTCGATTCCGGGCATCCACCGCGTCGTACTGTTCGAAGGCCTTCCTCGCCTCATACACCAGTTGCTCGAGCTTGCGGGACAGGGCGGTACATTGAGCGGTGCCGCCGGCAGTCAGTTCTTCGAGAGCTCGCAGACTGGCTTCCACCCCCAATGGCGCGATCGCCTTTAATAGTTCTTGCCCTACGCACCGGTCTACCGAGCTGCCGCCGAAGCCGATGCAATACTGCCCGCCATCATCGTAGTCGCCCTTGCAAAGGTAGCGCGCATGGGTGCCACGGCCGCCCCAATACCGTACATGCAGCTTGCGCCCACAATGTCCGCAGCGCAGGAGTCCGACCAGAAGACCCTGGCCAGCGCGAATCGCCGCCATCGATTCGTCCCCCTCCCAGTTCACCGAATTGCGCCGTATCATTCGCTGATTCTCTTCGTAGGTTGCCCAGTTAATATAACCTACATGATGATCGCGGATGAAGACGCGACACTCTTCGGCGGGGCGCATCGCGCTCTGACGTTTCTCGAGCCGGCCCCCTACCAGCAAGGTCGTTACTGGACGCCGTCCCCAAACATAGGCACCGGCGTAGAAGGGATTGCGTAAAATGTCGCGGATTAGGCTCTGCGAAGGAATCTTCCAGATCAGCCGCGTTCCCTGTATGGGATTGACCGGTAGCTCCAGGTCGTGATCACGGAACCATTGGAATGTCTGACGCACGCTCCACAGTTCTCGAAACTTGGCGAACACGAGCTGTATCGCTTCGCAGACCCGTCTGTCGGGATGAAACATGATCTTACCCACGGGGTCGCGGGCATACCCGATCGGAAGTCTTTTGAACAGTTCGCCGCGGCGCGCTTTGGCCTCCTGCCCTGCCAGCATTCGTTGGCGTATAACCTTGAGCTCGACGACGCTGAGTGTCCCTTTGATGCCCAACACCAACTGATCGTCTAGATTATTCAAATCGTAGACCTGTTGCTCGTCAGCGATTAGCGTTCCAAAGATCTGGCATACCTCCAACAGCCGACACCAATCTTTGTCCGTTCGGGATAGCCGTGATACCTCTCGGCTGCCGACGATTCCGACCTCTCCCAGTGCTACCGAGCTGAGGACGCGCTCAAAGCCTTCCCGCTGGGCGGCGGCAAGAACTCGCGCTCGATCCCAGGTCACTATTGATGATCTCGACCTGCTGCCAGCCCAGCGCACGCACCCGTTCGGCCATCGCATACTGGAGGAGTTGACTTTCCTTATTCTGCCGTACTTGCCTTTCGCTGGATTGCCGAAGGTAGACGATTGCCTTGCGAGCCAGATGCTCCGGTTTGATTTTTGGATTGTGCAAGAGCTCTGTCATTTCCTCTTCTCCCCTCTTCGTGAAACACTGCTGCTATAGCGCGGGGCCATGAGATCGATCAGATCGGCGCGTGTCGCTGCGTCCATTGGCACGGCGCCGCATTCCCTTGAGATCATCAAATCTAAAAGTTGAAGTTGCACCACGACGACCTCCCCTCGGGCTTCCGCTAACGCGCGGTCGCCGAAGGTTATCGTGGACCGGGTGAGTCGAGTTGTGGCGTGATCAATGAAGCGAGAGATAGGAGGGCTTGCTTACCGAGGTGCGGTCGTTGCGAGATCGTGATCTCGGCACACTCCGGCAACAGCATCCAGATAGGAAGCTTCAATCGCCTCCCGGCTGGATCTATGACACAGACCGCCCCATCTCCTCGCTTCGGTCTGCGAAGAATCCGCAGCGTAACACCATGAAGTGGGTGAAAGGGGTAGAAGACCCGAACATCTGTATTATCGGCGCTCAGGGTATTGTGGGCGTGGGTGCTATCATCCCCATCTCCACTGCGTCGTGCCGGGCGGCGGGCTGTCGTCGGACGGGAGCCGCTGGATCGCGTGCCGTCCCGGCTTCTTCCTACCAGTCGCCGTGCTCTCCCGACTATTCCGGCGACTGTTTCTTGAAGGCTTGCAAAAGGCATTCGATGCCGGCGAGTTGCGATTCTTTTCGTCATTGGAACGGCTGCACGATCCCGTCGCATTGCGGCGCTATCTGGATCCCGTCCGCCAGGCCAACTGGGTGGTCTATGCCAAGCCACCCTTCGCGGGCGCCGAACGGGTTCTGGAATATGTCGGACGCTACACACACCGGGTGGCAATCGCCAACAACCGGATCGTCGATATCGAGGACGGCAAGGTACGCTTCCGGTGGAAGGACTATCGCAACGAGAACCGGCAAAAGGTGATGACGCTCGACGCCGGGGAGTTCATCCGGCGTTTCCTCGTCCATGTCTTGCCCGAGGGATTTCAGCGCATCCACTATTACGGTTTCACGGGCAACTGCTACCGCAAGCAAAAGCTCGCCCGTTGCCGCGAACTGCTCGGAATGCAGCAGTCCGATATACCCGTAAAACCGAAGCAAGGGCGCGATTATCGCGACAAGGTCGAGGAGCTGACCGGAGCTTCCCTGCGGGTACGTCCCTTTTGCCGTCAAGGGCAGATGGTGTGCATCGAGCTGCTCGCGCCCGTTGCGTCACAAGACCCACCTTTTCTGGACACCTCATGACGGGCGGGATTTTCCAATCATTGATCATCGTTCTTTCTATCTGCCAAGGTAGACAGCAGGCATCCCATTGCCACGCTTGCGACATCGAGCCCTCCAAGCGCAGGCGTCGCCGGTCTTTCCGACCGGGAGACCATATCCCGATTAGAATGTTTCGCCATCAAGACCCCACCCAGCATGTCCCAGAAGCCTCAGCGACGGCCCTGTGCGCTGGGATGCAGCATCCAATTTCCATAGCGGCACCGGCGCGCTAGGCGGCTTCGTCCAAGTACGTTTTTAGATTACCGGCGCACTCACAGCGGCGCACTTTGAAGCTTCGGTACCGCGCCGCCAGTCTAAAAACGCTCTTTATTAGCTCCCGCGTCGGACTATGTCCCGTTGCGGGTCAGTTGAGCTGATCCGCCACGCGTCTCAAACGCGCCGGACATAGCCATCTCCTTTGCCGGGCACTTCCGCCCGCAAGGAGCATGTCAGCGATGGATCTGTTGCAACAGGGTGTCGAGCAGTCCGTGATTGCGCTATGGCTGGGTCATGAGTTGATTGAGACCACGCAGGTCTATTTGGATGCTAGTCTTGAGTTGAAGCAGAGGGTTCTCGACACGGTCACACCTCTCAACGGAAAGCCTGGTCGGTATCGGCCCGACGACGAGCTTCTCGCCTTCCTCAGAAGCCTGTGACAACACGGACTATGTCCCGGCCAGCTAGCCGTTCGCACTGATGGTGAACCGCGTCAACTGCGCGACGGGCCATAGTCCGACGCGGGAGAAGCTGGACGGCCCTGAGATTGCCGGTGCGCCGGTAGATCAGGGTAGCCTTGGTGCGTCGAAGTGAATGCGTTCCAACCAGTCTCGGGTCCAACCCGACACTGCCAATCCAGTCAGAAACGAGGCGCGCATAGTGGCGGGTCGTCATGCTGGTTTCGGGGCCGCGACGACCCGTGAACAGGAAGTCGCCGGATCTTTTGTTGGCGGCCTTTAGATAATCATCGATGGCCTGGCGGGTCTGTTCGCTCAATTCAAATCTGACCGGTCGCCCGGTTTTCTTTTGTCGGACCGTTGCGCGATCCGCCGTGTACCCGTTGGCGGCGAAATCCTCGAACCGGATGGCGACGTCACAGCCACGCAGCTTGCTGTCAATCGCCAAATGAACATGGCAAGGTCGCGAACGCGGCCTTCAATCTGGAGCTTCGTCCGGATCGACCAGACGTGTTTGGGTCGCAGGGGCGGCTTCGCCAACTTCCCCTTGTTCCAAGGCACTCGCCGATGGGGCGTGGGGTTCGCGATCACGTGATCCTGCATGATCATACTCCTCGGTTACAAGTAACCGGGACCGCCCTGTTGATGTGGAACAACGTAGGCACTCTGGCATTGGGTGCATTGGCAGATCGTTCATCTAGGGTTCAGACTCATTTGATATTAGGTACAGACCCTAGTCAGGGAGGTTTGACATGAGTGCAATCATCAAGTCGGAAATGATCTCTCGCCGAAAGGCCCTTTCACTGATGGGATTGGCGGCTGCCTTCGGCCTCGCGGCGGCCCCTACGGTACTGACAGTATCCGATGCTGAGGCTCAGACCGCTGTGGCCCCGACCGCTGTGGCTCCGACCGCTGTGGCTCCGACCGCTGGCATGGAGCGGCGTGCTGCACGGCACGAGCGGCGTATGGAGCGGCGCACAGCACGGCACGAGCGGCGTATGGAGCGGCGTGCAGCACGGCATGAGCGGCGTCAGGAGCGGCGCACAGGTACAGCTACCGGGACAGGTACAACTACCGGTGCAGCTACAACTACCGGCACAGGTACCGGGGAGAAAAAGTAGTTTCACTGGCTCGGCGAAGTGACTTGCTGGTGGCGGATTGATTGGAGAGCTACCAGATTGAGGCGGTCAAATGCGCCGATAAAGGTGCGATGTTGCTTAGTGGCACATCGCGTCATTTCGCTGCGCTGCGGAATTTGGTCGCTATCGGGGCATAGCGGACTTTGGCGAGCGGTCCCGTGGTAAGCCAGCCGCGCACCCGGGCCGCTTCTGTTCGCTGAGGATTAGGCCGATGGCTTCACCCTTTCTGATCGGGCGTGGTTGCTCCGGCCGATTGCTCAGGCAAGGCTTGCGTTTGGGTCGTGGTGGTCGAGCCCCTGAGCTCTGACCCTACGCAGTCACCAGCCCATAGCTTTGTGCCCCGGACCGTTCCAACGAGTTTGCAGCCCATCGGCTCTTTCGGCTTTACCTGAACCAGAGATTTGTTGCCAACCTTGGGCGGCGCACTCTGAGCGAATGCGGTTGCCGAAAAGCAGATAGCAACGAGTATGAGCAGTGACCTCATCGTCAATTTACCTTTGCCTTATGGTAACAGGCTGATTACGGAAAAGTCCCACAGAGCATTCGCGCTCTGCGGGTCGCGCCGGGTTGCTCAAAATTGATTGCTTACTGAATCCCCTGGCCCCGGTCTGTTAACGAACTTGCACCAAACAGGTCGGAGTGCGAGTCCAAGATTGCGTTCCCTCGAATGGAACAAAGAGATGTTGCACCGAGAACACGGCGGCATGTTCGCGAGGATCTTTACGCCGGGACCTTAGAGAAGGGGGTGAATACTCCACCGCCTAGAGGTGGTGGCTTCGGGTGCCGAGTAGGTGAGGATGTTTCCATCCTCACCCCTCACAGTCCCGGACGTGCCGATTTCTAGCATCCGGTTCTTCACGGGAGAGATTCGCTCACAGCGGTGTGGCGGTGGACGATCCGAGCTGCTGGCAGAGGGTGCCGCGTTAGGAGGTCGTTGAACCGATCCCATGGGAACCGGCTCCCTCTTGTTCGCGGGACACTACCCCTGCTCAAAGGTGGTGACGCCGAATACCCGCTCCAGCCGCAACGGCAGGATCGCGCCGGTATACATACGCGCAGTCTCGAACACTGGCACGAGCCCCAGGTCTTGCGCCAACGCGACCGCGTTGCGGTTGATGCTAGGAACGTCGAGGAAGATCTCCCCGCCGCCGACGCTGGCCAGCAAACCCGACAGGATCACCTCGGCGGTGGCGCGGTCGTCGGCCACCAGCGGGCCGATCTTGCAGCCCTTGCGGCATGGACGGATCACACCCCAGCCGACAAGCCCGCCATCGCGCATAAGGGCGCAACCGACATGCCCGGGCGAGCCGATCCAGGCACGCAGGAACGCGGGGCGCGGAGCCGGAAACACCGTCGCGTCGTACGCCTCCACAGTCGCCAATGGAACTTCGGTCAGCACGATGGTGCCAGCCTCCGGCGCAACCGGGGCCGCGACGATGCCGCCGTAACGGACGTTGGCATAAGCGAGCTCGAACCCTGACTTTCTGTAGTTCTGTTGCTGCGCCACCACGCCATCGAGCCCGATCACGCGTGGCCCGGCGTGCGCAATGGCCGCATCCCATATGCGCAGTCCATAGCCGCGCCCGCGTAGGTCCTGTCGCACGATGTAGAAGCCAAGGAAGGCGAAGCTTGCGCTGTAGTTGACGCAAGAGACGGTCGCGGCCGGTGCGCCGTCGAGTTCGCCGATCAAGAAGCCTTCCGGATCGACCGCGGCGAAGCAGGCATCATCGACGAGGCCGGGGTTCCAGCCTTCGGCTGCGGCCCAGTTCACCGCTATCGAGATTTCGTCCGGCCGCATCGTCCGGATGCTTAGATCGTTCATGTCGGGCGATCGTACAAATGAACTCATGAAACCAAGATTACCGCCAGTGAGCCGTTGCAGGCAAACAATAGAACGCTCTGGCGCGACGCCGTCGTCGCTTCACCACGCGGGCCTTCGCCGCCACCCGTCGCGCCCGCGTGCGCGCCTCGCTCCCGTCCCGGCTCCACGCGCTCCTATCCTTGAGGCTCAGCGCCGTTGCAGCCGCCCCGCGCGTTGAATCTGCCGCCTCTCTTCCCGGAGCCGGGGTCCCGGTTCGGATTGCCACCAGCGCGCCGAATCGCCCGATGGACCACCGACGAAGCTGGTCGGGCGGCCAAGCGCCGCGCCGATCCGGCGCCCGGTTATCTGCCCTCCACCACGACCGCGGACGTTGCCGGGACGGATACGAAAGTCGTCTTCGTTGCGCGCCATCAGACGACGATTGGAAGCCGAACGTTATCGGCAAGACCAGAAATGCAGTCCGCGTGATGCAGCGTAGAAATACCTGCGCCAGCGACGATACGGCTATTTCCGATTTTCAGCATGTCGCGGGCGACGGCTCTCGGAGCATTGAAAGAGAATGATAATAGGAAAAAGCGCCGCGCGCTCATCTCGATAGATCGGAGACCGCCCCTAAAACAATGTGCAGACAAAAACTTAGGAACGAAGTTCCGGAAGTGGGGAAACCTCGTAGGGCCAAAATATTGATCCGGCTCTCCGATCTGTTCGATCGAGGAATAGAACCGCGTTGACTATTGTCCTAGCCCTTCATCGCTCTACCGACCGGTCGCGCAGGCGAAGTTCGGCGATAATCCGCTTGTGCATTTGCCAGCAATCATAGTTGTCATTGCGCAGGCGCAACTCGACCACCAACCCCACAGAACTCATCCAAGACTTGCCTGCCATCTCACGCCGCTTCTTGATGGTAATAACGCAAGAGCCCGCCCAGCCTCTCGCGACATTGCGCAGCTCCCTCACGGTGAATGTCCGTATTGCGAGGGAACAACAGGACGTTGTCCTTCCCCTGATGATTGCGCTCAGCATGGTAATGCTCGACGTATTCGCATAGCGCCCGCCGTAAGGAGCGCTCACCAAAGAGAATGATCTTCGACAAACACTCCTCCTTCACCGATCTCACCCAGCGCTCCTGCGAGCCATCGAATTTGCAGGCGACCAGCTTGCGGTACCAGGCCAGGATAGTGTCCGGCCGGGCGACGGTTGCGACCTCGGCGAGAACCTTGCGGCCCACGCGATGAGCAATTTCGCCGAGCGTGGCTCGCTCGGCATCCGACAGCTTCAGCCGACCTTTCAACTGGGCCTTCTGGATGCGGTTTTCGGTAACCAGATATTCGTTTCGCGCCAGCAACTCTTGGTCCACCGTCCCCGTGACGTAGGCCAGGATGCGCGCCAAATCCAGGAGTCTCCCCCTCCCGTCCAATCCGCAATGGGCGCCATTGATCGTCGCAAAAGAGTAGCGCACGACAGGCGGCGAGGCTACGCCGAACGCAGATACTGCCCACGCTTCCTGCCGTTTCATTTGACTATACGGGATCGCCCGCCCGTAGGGCCGCTCGACGAGCGGGTCTGCACAAGCGAATGACCGACCGCAAAGATTCAGGATGTGAGAGAGCGCGGAAGACCGGGGAGACCGCTCGGGTCACTCTGGCGCGCGCGAGGGGCGGAGCCCCATAGTTCTTCAAGAGAAAAAAGAAGCGTATGGGCGGAGCGCCAGCGGAGACCACTCGCGGGTCGCAAGACCGGTTAAAAGGGCAGCCGCAGGAGCGTCAGCATAGCGCCGCCGAAGGCGGGACGCGGGACCGACTGCCCCCGGCGAGCGACTCAAGAGCGACTTTGCAAGGCATTGGTATCAATTTTGCGTTTGTGATATTGTCTCAATGTTGCGCGTGTCGCGCTCGAACAGATCGGGATCATCGACGCTCCAGAACCTGCCGCACCCGCGCCAGGGCGGCCGCATCGACGCCGGCATCGACAATCACCCGACGATCCCTGCCAACGACGATCACCATTTGCCCGCTCGTCGGCGTGGCAGCAACCGCCGGCTCGACCTCAGCGGCAAGGACGACCCGCGCAAAGGCGGATTGCTCGCTTTGAGGACTAATCGGCTCGGGACCGAACGAGCGCCGCCATGTCATCAGCAACGAACGTGATATGCCATGGCGTCTTGCTGTCGACGATGTCGCGCGCGGCGCTTGAAAAGCTCTCGGTGACGATCCGCAGCTTCTCGTCATCAGACCAGCCCCGCCGGCGACCAGTCTCTACCACCTCAAGCCGTTCAAGCTGAGTACTTCCCTTATGGCTGTCCATAAGGACTGTTACGCACCACTTGGTCTAATCCAACAAGGCGGCCCTCGCCGGAGGGAGGAAGACCCCTCTTGTGCGGCAGCACTTGGGAAGGGCAGCTCACTTCCACGATGTTGCGCCACGCATATTGGAATTAAGGGACCACTGGCCAATTTACTGATGCTAGTGGAACCTTGGATTTCACTTTTTCACAAGGCATTCGCGACAGGCGGGTAGCGAACGTCAAATCCGCTCCACTCGTCCGGCAAAAGGAGATAAGAGAGTGCAGCTCGATTGGGATTCGGGGCAATGAAAACATTTTCGGATCAGAAAGCGGACACACGTAGACGACCGGCCCTGGTCTTATTGCTATTGTGCGTTTTTGTGATCGCTTGCCTCGGCCTCGGCTACTACGTGGGCGACTTGTCGAAATTTCAGACAGTCAATTCAGCGAAGGAAAGTCAGACCGCGTTGCGTGGCGTGATCGATCCTGAACAACTAGACCGACTGCTCAGGCAATATCCCTCAAACAAAATGTTAAAGATGGTCGCGCTGGCAAACAAGGACTCGGTTGAAATTGATGCTGCCGCTCGAAGGCTGCTAAATGATGCGGAGCCAAGGGACTTTTTGAAACCCGTTGACTTAAGCGCATACAGCCGCGGTGATCTTGATACACTTCGCCGAGATGTGAAGACCGCGCAAAGCAACGCAGCAACCGTTACTCCCCGCTACATCGCTCTGCTCAATGACGAGCGCGCCAAACTGGAAAACGACACTCGCTCACTCGATGTGGAAAACGGCACAGTTTCTGAGTTCATGACAATGATCGACGAGCAGCACGCGGAAATGATTACGCTCGCTTCCAAGGTGCTGGCGGCGCGTGCTGAGTATTACAACGCTTACGAACAGTGTGTCGCGGTTTTAGTCAGGGAGTTTGGCATCTACAAGGTGGCAAACGGCCAGGTCATATTTCCGTTTCAATCTACGGCGGACAGCTTCAATCGCGCAGTAACGGCGCTGGATGCGACCGCAAAGCGTATCACCGAACTAGAGGATGAAAGGACAACCCTGAGACGGTCGCAGCCCAACAGATGGAAGACCTTCGTCGACCATCAGGTGGCTGCAAAACGCGCGGCGTGATTTGGAACGGCACAAATATGCCTAAAGGCCGCCGTCCCCGACCGGCTTCGCGCAAGGCTTGTGCAGCGCATTGACCTGCCCGAGCCCCGTTATTGGCGCGCGGCTCTTCAATTTGATCCGGGCTTACCTGCAAGCTCATCTCCGACACTTCGGGATCGATGACCAAGGCTCGTTCGAAAAAATCACGCGCCCGGGTCATGTGCTCGGGGGTCGTCCCCTTGTTCAAGCAGGCAAGACCTTGAAAGGTCAGGTCCGTTGCATCTGGATGCAGCGAGCGCGCGGCCCGCCGCGCTTCAGCCTCAATGAGCTGGGTATTCAGTGTATTGGCGAGCCGCGGTACGATTTCATCCTGCATGTCGAACAGATCGGCAACGGGCTTGTCGAAACGCTCGGCCCACAGGTGATTAGCGGTTTCGGCATCGACGATTTGTTGATGAACAGCCGCCGGGATACGGACGGTCTAGTCTGCGCGGAAGGAATTATGGGCGGGGTCGAAGCCATGTTAACCCGTGGTGCACTTCCCGAGCAGGAACGCCAGTGGCGATGAACTTAATACCGTGGGTCCGGAATATGAAAAGCGAAGAATGGCAGCGGTCATCGGCTTGCTGCTGAGCGGGGATATCGAGCATTTTTTGCGGGCAAGAGATCACCAAGGCCGCCCGCTCGACATCGCACTCAACCCCGACCTTACCAAGGAGGATATCTATCTTCGGCGGCTGATGCCGCGTTGGACCGAGATGAGCCAAGCTCTCGGCGGCGACCAAGCCGTGCTGGAGCGCCTGCAGATATGCCGGAAAGAAGCTTGCGTGCGCTGCATGCCGGTATTCCCGACGCAAGACGCCTGTTTGATATGTTGATGCCTATGGTCCCATCGGCGCAACATGTGCACCGAACGGATCTTATCTCGGTTCTGGTCGAGTTCGCTCCGCGGGGACGAGAAATGCGCGAGCTGCTCGAAACCATGCTCCGCCACAACTTTCCTGGGCCAACGATAGGCGACATCAACGCGATATTGAGGGCCGGCCAGGTGTTTGCTGATTATTTTCGCGACGATCAGGATTTGCGGAGACTGACTATCGACGCATTCAATGCCAATCCCGCCAACGCAGTGGCGACCGGCGCGTTGGCCGAGCTCTTGCTTCGAGAGGAGGATCGCAACCTTGCGGATACAGTATTCGAACGGGCTCAGCAGTCCCCTTGTGATGTTGGAACAAACTACAAGCTGATGGCGGTCTTCGCCTCGAACGAGGCGATCATTCGTACAATTGGCGAGATTCTCGCGCGCGATATCGAACCCGACAAGTGGGCAATTCCGTATTGGGTTACTGCATTGGTAAAACGCATCGCAACTGACGCGAGTTTGCAGGCGGATATGGCCGCAGTGCTGACGCAGGAGAATTCTGCGTCGGTCAGGGTGACCCTTTGGTCGCTTCTGGGCGGCGCGATCGACCGTACCGATGGCTTGCGCCGGCAAGCAACGGAAGAGCTGCGTCGTTTAGATGAGGTGCCTGAGCCGGTTATCGGCTTCGATTTGCTGACCAATTCGTACCGGCTCTTGTTTCAGATACTGACCGAAATCGTCATTTAAATATGAGCTCCAGGTCAGTGACATGCCCGGCTCGCAGATTCTCAAAGATTTCACGAACTTCAGGGGTCGGCGCGACGCATAATGTTCGATACGTGTCCAAGAAGGCCCACCAGTGATATCAAATGGTTGTCTCCCTTCTCTCTTAACCATGAGCAGGCGCCGCACCAGATATCCGGAGAACTGCTGCTGGTTGCGTCTCTCCGCTGAAGCACAATACTCGCAGAGCGCGAAGATAGAAGGCCTGTTTGTTCGTCACCACAATATTGGAGACCAGGGCGCGCACAAGAGTAGAGTAGCGAAGATCGGAAGGCCGCCGGCTGAAGCTAGGTAGGAACGGGAATGTCGCAGTTCGAACACGACTCCGACACTGGTTGTTTCGATTCAC
This sequence comes from uncultured Alphaproteobacteria bacterium, assembly GCA_963822795.1. GTDB lineage: Bacteria > Pseudomonadota > Alphaproteobacteria > Rhizobiales > Xanthobacteraceae > Bradyrhizobium. Next base: position 150,393 of record CAWGJM010000017.1, on the reverse strand, counting down.
AGCATCTTTGGGGAGACTCCCGATGAAAACCATTTTGGCGGCCGCCGCCGCGCTTTCATGGCCACCGCGACTGCCAGCTGCGCATCAACTACAAGTTCGCGCCGTAACCATCTCTGGCGATTGCATATCGAAGGGTCAACCTGCGAGGCGGGCCTTTCGATTTTGGCAGCTCATTGTGGGCTGGAACACGCGAATAACGTAAGCGGAAGCGATGCCTGCCGCTTCTCGAACCTATGTTTGCTGGACAAGCGAATGCAACGCTTTAACCGCGGCCTCCCGGCTCTCCATAGGGACAAACAGACTGACCGAATGCGGCGACAACACGTACTTGTCGGGGGCAATCCCGTGATGTTCGAGAACCTGCAACGCCCTGAATGGCAATTCCGATGAAACGCCGCCGAAGCAGGTGAGACTCACCGAGCTTGAAGCCTCGCGCTGCTTGCGCAGATCCTTGCTTCGCTCCAGCGTTCGCAACAGGGCGTCAAGCCAGTCCGAATCACAGGCCACGGTCATGGTGGTTTTTCCCACGGTGAAGCTCGAGGCGAGGACCTGCGGCCAGGACAGGCTGTTTTGCTTGAGATGCTGCGCGAATTTCTCGAAACCGTGATTGAGACCCTTGGAATCTATTTCCACATGCTCAATGCGAGCCATCGAGTTGACGGCCAGAATTTTTCCGTTTTCCATGCCCGCGACCTCTTTCATCACTTGCGTGCTGTGTTCAACGCCACCCCACTGCTTGAGAACCAGAGGCACATCCTGACTTTGCGCCAGCTCTACGCTGCGAAAATGCAGGATCTTTGCACCCCAGAAGCACATTTCGGAGAGGGATGCGAAGTCCACTCGCCGCAGGGGCTTTGCATCCGGCACGATGCGCGGATCGGCCGAACAAATTCCGTCAACCTCTTTGATGATTTCACAGCGCTCGGCTTTCAGCGCCGCGGCCATCGCAACGGCCGTGGTGTCGCTGCCGCCCCGACCGAGCGTGGTGATTTCCCTGGTCGCCGGGTTCACGCCCTGAAATCCTGCCAGCACCACAACGCGCCCACGATCAAGTTCCTCACGCACGCGAATGGGCCGCACATCTAGAATGCGTGCGGAGGAATGGGAGTCGTCGGTCATCACGCCGGCCTGGCTGCCGGTGAAGCTGATCGCAGGCACGCCGAGATCGGAAAGCGCCATGCTCATCAGGGACATGCTGATGCGCTCACCGGTCGTTAGCAGCATGTCGAGTTCACGGCGATTGGGAGTCGGGCTTACCTGATAAGCCATCTGAATCAATTGGTCGGTGGTCGTGCCCATGGCGGAGACGATCGCCACGACACGATGACCACGGCCATATAGGTCGGCGAGACTGCGCGCAACCGCGCGAATTTTCGCGGGTGTTTCAAGACAGACACCGCCGTATTTTTGCACGATGATAGGATGGTTGCGCATCTAACCTCGTTGAAAAACCTCGCTCGCCCCGCCCATCGAACCGACACCGACTTCAAAGTTCGGATTGAAGGCGACAAGGTCGGCGCGGTATCCGGGCGCGATCCGTCCAAGCTCGGACTCAAGGCCCAGAAATGCCGCGGGCGTCCGAGAGGCCATGATGAGGGCATCGACAAGGGAGATTCCGAGCAGCGCAACAGCGTTGCGCACCGCCTCGATCATGGTGAGCTGAGCGCCCGCCAGTGTGCCATCGGGGCCAGTCAGGCGACTTTCGTGTAACGTGATCTGCCTTCCTTGCAGCATGAATTGTAGGTCGTTCGTGCCCACCGGTGGCATGGCATCGGTGACCAGCATCAATCGATCGCGCCCCTTGCAGCGGAAGGCAACACGCAAACCGGCGCGGTCGACGTGGATGCCGTCGCAGATGATCCCTGCAAACAGCCGGTCGTCCTCAAGCGCGGCGCCCACCAAGCCCGGCTCCCGGGCGTTCAACTGCGACATGGTATTGAACAGATGGGTCACCCCGGAGACACCGCGATCGACCGCCTGCCCTATTTCGGCTGCGGTGGCGTCGCTGTGGCCGGCCGCGATACGCAATCCGGCGCCGATCAATTCATCGATCATGGACGCGGGCACGCATTCCGGGGCCAAGGTCACAATGGAGCGGCCGCGGTCCCCAAAACTTTTGATGGCGGCGAGATCGCGCCGATCGGGCACGCGTATCTCGGCCTCCGGATGAATGCCCTTGCGAGACCTGTTGAGGGCCGGCCCTTCCAGATGACAGCCGAGCACGCCGGGAATCTTCAGACAAGCCTGGGCGACTGCAGCCAACCGCCCGATGACCTCGCTGCGATCGGTGATGAGGGTCGGCAAGCAGCCCGTGGTTCCCTCCTTGCAGTGCGCCTCAACGATGCGTCGAACGCCAGCCTCCGTTGGCTGGTCGATGAGAAGAACGCCCCCACCTCCGTTCACCTGGATGTCGATAAATCCGGGCGCAAGGATCGCGTCTGCGGGAAGGTGGATTGAGGCGCGCGCCCCTGCCTCGCCGAAGGTAATGCTTTCAATCCGCCCCTGCGAGATCCTGACCGACCCCGGCCCGCGCATGTCGGTACCCTCAAAGACGTGCTGCGCGGCGATCGAGAGAGAGACGGAAGACCCAGCGTGGCCCATCAGTATTCATCCGAGAATGGCAGTCACGGACTCGTGAGGCGAGTCCCGTACAAGACTTCATATGTATACCAAGTGGCTTTGGAAGGACCCGGAGCAAAACCCTCGCGTTAACTTTCCATGGGAACAGAAGGTACCACGTATCTCGGCATTGATGGGGGCGGAACCCGCTGCCGCGCCCGGATCGAGGACGAAAACGGCAGGGTACTCGGTGAAGCGAGCTCGGGGCCTGCCACGACACGGATTGGCTTCGAGAAGGCGTGGCGGTCCATCATGGAGGCCACTGAAGCGGCAGCCGCACAGGCCGGACTAACGCGCGAGGATTTCGCGCGGATGCAAGCCGGAATTGGGGTTGCCGGTCTTGGTCGCCGGGGCGCGGAAGCGGCGCTCAACAAGATCGCGCATCCCTTTGCGTCCGTCATCTTCATCAGCGACGGCTTGGCGGCCTGCCTCGGTGCCCATAGCGGCGCGGACGGGGCCATCGTGGTAGCCGGCACAGGCTCGGTGGGTGTCGGCCTAATCGCCGGCCGCGAAATCCGTCTCGCCGGCTACGGCTTTCCCGTGTCGGACGAAGGCAGCGGCGCCGACATCGGCCTGCAGGTTGTTCGACTGGCACTGCGGGCCGCGGATCGCCGCGGCGAGCTGACCCCGTTGCTTTCAGAGGTGCTGAGCGCATTCGATCATGATCCTTATCAGGCGGTGGCCTGGTCTGAAGAAGCCAGGGCCGCAGACTACGCTGCATTCGCGCCGATCGTGATGCGGCACGCCAATCAGGGCGATCCGGTCGGCCGTCGTGTTGTCGAACGCGCGGCCGATGCCATTGGCGATCTGCTCGATCTGTTCCTGGCGAGAGGAATTGACCGGCTCTCGCTGGTGGGCGGGCTCGCGGACGCCATTACGCCCTGGCTGACGCCTGACCTGCGCGCCCGCTTGAGGCGACCTGACGCCGATGCGGCCGCCGGCGCGTTACTGGTGGCGCGAGGGCGGCTTGACCTGCCCAAAAGAGAAACTGACCATGGACACGCTTCAAAGTTCCGCGTTTGATGACGCATGGATCAACCATATGGCCACCGAAGAAGTCGATCCCCGCTTTGCCGATCTTGATGCGTGGTCGCTGACGTCAGCAATGGAAGCGATGTGGGAGGGCCAGCTTGCGGCAGTCGCGGCGATCGGTCATGCCCTTCCCGCGATCACTGTGACGACCGAAGCGGCCAAGGCGGCGCTGGGCGATTGCGGACGTATTGTGTATGTCGGCGCCGGCACCTCGGGCCGCGTGGCGGTCCAGGACGGCGCCGAGCTGGCGCCGACATTCGCCTGGCCCAGCGAGCGCGTCCGTTTCATCGTCGCCGGCGGAGACAGCGCGTTCGTCACCAGCATCGAGGGCGCGGAGGACGATGTCGAGGATGCGGTCAAGCAGATCAATGCCGCGCGGCTCACGCCGCACGACGTGGTGATCGCCGTTGCGGCGAGCGGGACAACGCCATTCACGGTCGCGGCGCTGCAACAGGCATGTTCCTTCGGTGCAGTGACGATCGGTGTCGCCAACAATCCAGGCACCGCACTGCTCGAAGCGGCAAAGTTTCCGATCTTGATCGAGACCGGCCGCGAGCTGATTGCCGGCTCCACGCGGATGAAGGCGGGCACCGCGCAGAAGGTTGTGCTCAACCTGATCTCCTCAGGGATCATGCTGCGGCTTGGCCGGGTGTATCGGGGCATGATGGTGAACATGCAGCCGACCAATGCCAAGCTGAAGCGACGCGCCGAGGCCATGGTGGCGCAAATTGCGCACTGTGATCCGTCGCACGCGGCAAGCTCGCTTGAGCAGGCCGAGGGAGACATCAAGACGGCAGTCCTTCTGGCGTTGGGTGTTGACAGGGTTGATGTCGAGACCATTCTGAGAAACTGTGACGGCAACCTTCGGCGCGTGTTTGCCGAGCTCGCCAAGGATCGTGACCGGCATCCCAAGGGCGCAGTGGCGCGCAAGCAAGGCGGAGCGGTTGAGTCGTGACGACATCCGCGATGGCGAGCGAAATCGGGGAAAGCGCGGAGGTGTTGTCGCCAGAATTGTTCGTAACCGCCCCGCCACGCGCGACATCGCACGGCGAATTGGGATTGGCTCCGCCCCCTGTGTATCGTGTGCGGCCGGGGAAGCTCTGGGCATGCCGGGGTTTTCTTAAGATCGAGACGCGGCTTCGCCTTCCCGTTTCAGCCAGCGCTCCTTCGGTGATCACGGCATTTCGCACGCCCTTGATGCTGCGTCATTCGCTCTTCATCGTGATCTCGCAATCTGGGCGCAGCCCGGATCTTGTCGCGGCGACCAGGTCGGCGCGCGCCGCGGGCGCCCGCACCATCGCCATCGTCAATTCGAGGTCGTGGCCGGTGGCTGACGAAGCGGAGTTCATCGTTCCGATCGAAGCCGGTCAAGAGCACTCCGTAGCGGCTACCAAGACCGTGATCGGCTCGATGGCCGCTAGCTACGTCGACGTCGACGGGACCACGAAGACCGAGTCCCTCGTCCCGCCCGGGCACATCATCCAGCACCGTGACAAGCCGAGCTCGCAGGACGTCATCGTGCCGCTCGCCAAGCAGTTGGTCGCGAAGGGCGAGAAGATCATCGTGTTCCGCAACACCCGTGGCCCCGCGCAGGGCTGCGCGCGCTACCTGGCGAAGGAGCTCGGCCTGGGCCCGGCGACCGACGTTCTCGCCGTCCTCCCGACGCAGGATTTGACCGCCGCGTCCCAGGACTTGCGGCTCTGCCTTCAGGCGGCACCGCCTCTCACAACACCAACTTGCTGCGCGCCGAGCGCAAGGCCGTCGAACGCGGATACCGCGCGCAAGGCGGGCAGATCCACGCCTTGGCCGCCACCACCACGCTCGCCGCCGGCATCAACAGCCCGGCGTCGACCGTCATCCTGGCGGAGAACGAGTTCGTCGGTGAGGACGGCCGGCCGTTCACGATCGCCGAGTACAAGAACATGGCCGGCCGCGCCGGCCGGCTCGGCTTCAACGAGATCGGCAAGGCCATCATCCTCGCGGACACGCCGGTCGAACGGGCGCAACTCTTCCAAAAGTACGTGCTCGGCCGGCCCGAGGACGTGACGTCCTCCTTCAAGCAGCGGGATCTGCCGACCTGGATCCTGCGCCTGTTGAGCCAGGTCCGCGGCGTCCGCGCGGAAGACATCCCGGGGCTGCTCGCAAACACGTTCGGCGGCTACTCGGCCTCTCGCGCCAATCCGCAATGGATGCGCCAAATCGAAACCGACATCTCGGCGCTGGTCACCCGCCTGCTGCAGGCCGGCCTCGCCGAACACGATGGCGATCTGTTGCATCTGACGCTGCTCGGTCGAGCCTGCGGATCGTCCTCGCTCGCTTTCGAATCCAGCCTACGCCTGATCGAACTCATGCGGCAGCTGGACATCTCGCGGACGGATCCGGTCAAGGTGCTCGGCATCGTCCAGGTCCTCGCCGAGATGGACGCCATCTACACGCCGGTCATGAAGCGCGGCCGCTCCGAGGGCGGTTCCGAGATGGTGCATTTCCTGCAGCGCTACTGCGACGGCGAGTTCGAGTTCTGGGCGCGGTGCAAGCGCGCCAGCATCCTCTACGACTGGCTCGACGGCGTGCCGGTGGACGAAATCGAGCGGCGTTATTCGACGAACCCGTTCCAAGGCGCCGTCAACTACGGAGACATCACGCGAATCGCGGAAGGCGCGCGCTTCCATCTGCGATCAGCGCATCAGATCCTCTCCGCCCTGTTCCCTGCCCAGCCAGCCTTGCTGCTCGCGCTCGACGAACTGCTGCGCCGCCTCGAGTTCGGCCTTCCCGCGGCCGCGCTCGGGCTCATGGCTCTGCCCGTCGCTTTGTCCCGCGGTCAGTACCTCGCCTTGTTCGCGGCGGGAGGCCGGTCCGTCGACACCGTCGTTACCTTGAGCCCTGACGCGTTAGAGAATTGCATCGGCAGGGCCGCCGCGAAGAGAATCCGCGAGATCGGGCAGGAGACGGCGGTCGCGTAGCGCCCCGAGCAGGCGTGCTGCGTATCGACACCTCGCACCCCGCCCGCGCCCCTGAAAGCCGCTCGGAGCCCCGTTTCCTCCGACAAGAGAGGCCTCGCCTCGGGACCGCTCTAGCCGCCTTCGCGCTCCGATCCGCGTTCGTCCTTCTCGAGTCGCCCCCTTTGCAGACGTCCCTCCAGGACCTCGGGAGGGATTCAGTCGCGTTCGAGGTCGTGGATCACCGGTCGCAGGCAGTCGGGCGTGATCTCGAGCGTCGCAAGCGTGATCGGCAGCTTGAAACGCCGCCTGCCTGCGCTTCCCGGATTCAAGTAGAGCACCCCGCCGACCGTATCGATCTTCGGCACGTGCGAATGGCGGGAGACAACGACGTCTATGCCGAGGGCCATTGGATCGATCTGCAGCGTCTTGAGGTTTGAAGCACGAAGATGGCTCGTCCCGCGAGCCAAACGAGTTCGGTGTCGGCGTATTCGTCCGCCCAATCACCGGTGTCCACATTTCCTCTGATCGCGGCGACCGGCGCAATCTTGCGAAGCGCGCCGATGATTTCGGGATGCCCAATATCTCCGCCGTGAATGATTTGATCGACGCCGGTCAAACGGCGCTCGGCCTCGGGCCTCAACAGCCCGTGCGTGTCCGAAATGATCCCGATTCTGAACGTCATCGATCGGTCCGCATAGCCCCGAGGATCTGCCGCTTGAGAACGCAGCAGACCTTTGCCAGGCTGAAGCCAAGGTCGAGACGCTGCAATCTAATCCGGCATCACAGTGAAGGGATTTCTCGGCTGAGGCAGCTTTTCCTGCGGCCGGTACTGCTTAAAGAAATCCTCCAGAACATAACAACGTCTTCAATTACGATGACGGCTTCAATCCAACGGCCCTCTTCCACTTCGACCTCAAGCAGGCGCTTTTGGTATCCATCTTCGACGTACCCATCCTCGACATAGCTAGGAGAAGACTTGGTTTTGGCCAGTTTACTGGCGAAGTGCTTGCTGCCGTTGGCGACCGCTTGCGTGATCTTGAACCAAATTTGGGACTTGTCGACCCACGCAAGGAACAACTCTCTATCTCTAATTCCCAGCGCTTTCCATGTAGCGTAGTCGGTCTGAAGCCAATCGCCCCAAATCCATTCTGCCATGTGGTACGCTGACAGCATGCAGTTGATGGCGTGTCGCGGGGAGCCAGATTGCTCGACAAAATTGTCGTAGTCTTCCAGCATCTTTCCGTAGAATGCTACTAAGCTATTAATTCCGAACATGGCCAAAGGTCCAACAAAGCTCCCGAAGCACCACTACATCCCGGTGCTTTATCTATCACAATGGGCAGGCGGGAACGGCCGCCAGTTCAGTAGACCCAATGGCCGTTCGGAAGTCTCGGTGCGTCCAACAGGCCCAAAGGGAACGGGATATGAGCGCGGCCTATACCGTCTAACCGGCGTGCCCGAAGACGTGTCTGAGGCCGTCGAGCGCAAATTCATGGCTCAGGTGGACAGCCTCGCCAAAAAAGCGCTCGATGTGTTGCTAGGCGAAGATACGCCGGCCTGGACTGTGCCTTCACGGAGTGCCTGGTCGCGCTTTGTAACCGGCCTTATATTTCGAGGAAGTTTCTAGAGATCTTTTGGCTTCATGATTACGATAACCGCGTGGAAGAGTACAATCGAGCGAAGAAGCCTAGCGACACTGATTACATCGACTACATCGCATCATCCGCGGAACGGGTTGGTCTGCGGTTTACAATGGACCAAATCGACAACGCCACCATCGGAAGTCGAATTAATGAGATGGAGTGGTGGACAATCGATGTTACCAAAGTCGGGCACAAGCTGTTTACTCAGACAGACCCGTCATCCTCGAACATGGACTTGCCCGCCCACACTCCTACCTTTTACTACCGATAAGCCCGACGCGCCTTTTCCTAGCCACGAACACGAGGGAGCAGGCGAATAGGTTGCGCGCCATCCCTAACCGTGAGTTGGTCAAGTCGGTCAATAAACACGTCATCAGAAGAGCGCAGCGTTACGCCTGGGGAACAGACAAAACCGAGTTGAGTTTTGTGGCGAAGCATCTTTCCCAGGAGGCTCATCTGGATATCGATTTCTTCAGGACGCCTAGGGCTCAGCTCGCGTTAGGTGAAAAGGCCGGCATCTAACGCGAAGGCGCCGGTCCAAGCGGCATCATCCTCACCGAGGTCCGCACCCCACCCCTCCTTCGCGGCCACCTGCATTTCTGGCTTGGTCGCGTTTCCCTTCGACGTGAAAGTGCGGCCACCAGGAAGGCGCACGAAACACTGAAGCGCGGGTTGAGCCGAATCGAGCGTGTCGCAACCTCGTGGGCGTCGGCGAACTGCCCCGTCTGCAGATAAGATATCGCAAGCGCATTATAGGACAGATAGTTCAGCGGATCGAATGGACTAAGGCGCAACGCGCGGGTGGCACGATCAATCGCAACTTCGGTCGTTCCCATCCACGACAACGCTAGCGCGCTGGAGCTGAGCGCAAAGTAGTTTGAACTGCTAAGCGCAAGCGCCTGATCGAAGACTTTCAGCGCGGTTGTGCGATCATGAGCGTCGAGCGCAATGACGAAGCCGGCGATACCGAGGGCCGCCGCGTCGTCTGGTCCGGAGGCGATGGCAGCGTGGGCGTGATGGATCGCGGAGTTGCGATCGGCCTCATTCAAGCCGGCTCGGCTGAAGCGGCTATGATAGCAAAGTGCGAGCGGTGCATGGGCAGCCGCATAATCGGGTTCAATTTCGAGGGCCTTGGCCAGGAGCGGTATTGCTATCGCCGCATCCTCGGCGAGATGGCTGTGAGCAAAAGGCTGCGCGCGCAGCACGAGATCATATGCTTCCAAACTATCCGGACGGCGCCGCCGCACACGGTTAATCTCCGCATTGCGCAGATTGGGCTCGATTGCTCCGACGACCTTGTCGGATATCTCGTCTTGCAACGAAGATATCGTCGAGCTGCCGGTCGTAACGTTCGGCCCAGATATGCGCGCCGTTTTCCGCATCAATCAATTGCGCAACGATGCGTACCCGTGATCCCGCTTTGCGGATACTGCCTTCGAGTAGGTAACGCACGCCGAGTTCGCGGCCAATGAGCTTTACGTCGGTCGGACGATGTTTGTAGATGAAGCTCGAATTACGCGAGATGACAAAGAGCGATTTAATACGTGCCAGGCCTGCGATGATATCGGTGACGATCCCATCGGCGAAGCATTCCTGCTCGGGCTCACTGCTCATGTTCTGGAACGGAAGCACCGCGATCGAGGGTCGATCAGGTAGCGCAAGGCAGACCGGTAGCTGTGCCGGCGTTGGGTGCTCGATTGGTCCCCGAAGCACCGTACCGATGAAGCGCAGGCCCTTGCGCGGAAGGGTCTTGATGAGGCGTTGCCCCTCGCCGCTGTCGCCAAGGGCTGCGCGCGCCCCATTGATGCAGGTCGCGAGCGCTGATTCCGACACGATCCGCCCATGCCAGACTGTGTTGATCAGGTCATCCTTGCTGATCACCCGATCGCGGCAATCGATCAGGTAAACCACCAGGTCAAAAACCTTCGGCTCGACGGATATTGGTACCCCGTCGCGGCGTAGCTCCCGACGATCGGAATCGAGGCAAAAGCGATCGAAATGATAGAGCATGAGCCCCCATAATGATCTGCAACTTAGCAGCTTGACCCTTCCTGCCACAAACCCCGGCGGTGATCCCGAGGAATCCGGCAGTTACCAAGGAAATCCCAAGACATTGCCCAGCCTTCCCAAAAGCGCCCGGTCGCCGACCATGGGATGCTCGTCACACACTGTACGAGGACATCTCTTCCAATCGAGGGCAAAAACCATGCCGTTTATCAAAAGGCCATTTAGCCGCCGCAGCCTGCTCATCTCGGCCACCTCAATGGCCGTCGGGATGTCGCTGAGCACCAGCCGCACATTCGCCGCCGACCCGATCCGGATCGGCTCGGCATGTCACTTACCGGACCGCTGGCGCCTGGCGGAAAGCAGTGCTTGCTCGCCATGGAAATCTGGCGGGACGAAGTCAATGCCAAGGGCGGCCTCATCGGGCGCCCGGTGCAGCTGGTCTATTATGACGACCAGAGCAATCCCGCCAACGTGCCGAGCCTCTACGCCAAGCTCATCGACGTCGACGAAGTCCATCTGCTCGCCTCGCCGTTCGCCACCAATCAGATCGTACCGGCGATGCCGATGGTGATGGACAGAAAGCGCGTCTACATGGCGCTGTTTGGCACCGGTGTGAACGACGCCTTGAAATATGATCGCTACTTCCAGATTCTTCCTAACGGCCCGGAATCGAAGCGCAGCCTTTCGACCGGATATTTCGACGTCGCAATGCGTATGGACCCAAAGCCCCGGACGGTCGCGATCGTCGGGGCCGACGCCGAGTTTTCCCAGAACGTCCTGGCTGGCGCTCGCGTAAATATCGATCAGGCCGGGTTGAAAATCGTCGATGACCAGAGTTACCCGCCGACCACATCGGATTTTACCTCGCTCGTTCGCGCCATCCAGGCGGCAAATCCCGACATCGTCTTCGTGGCATCCTACCCGGCCGATTCGACGGGTATCGTTCGCAGCGTGAATGAGCTGGAATACCGGCCGAAACTGTTCGGGGGCGCGATGATCGGGCTCTCCTTCGCGGCGGTGAAAGCGCAATTCGGTCCGGCACTCAACGGCATCGTCACCAACGATAACTACGTTCCCGAACCGACGATGAAATTTCCGGGCGTCGACGATTTTCTGCAACGCTATCAGGAGCGCGCACCCCGCGCCGGAGTCGACGCGCTCGGCTATTTCCTAGCACCGTTTGCGTATGCCGCAATGCAGCTTCTGGGGGCGGCCGTGACCGCCACCGGCGACCTCGACCAAGAAAAAATCGCCGCGCACCTGCATCAGGCGCGCTTCAGCACCATCGTCGGGGATGTGAAGTTCGGGTCGCTCGGTGAGTGGGAAAACCCGGATCCTGACGATCCAATATCAGCACATCAGCGGCAACGACATTGCGCAGTTCAAGCAACCGGGCAAGCGGGTGATCCTCTACCCGCCCGAACTGAAATCGGGCGATCTGATCGAGCCTTTCGCCAAAGCGCATGAAATCGCGAAGTAAAGGAAAATGGTGTTGACTGTGGCTTCCAACACCGGCAGCGACGTACCAAACGCGCAGATGCGCCCACCCGCCGGCATCCCGCCTCACGTCCAGCTGATCCAGATGGGCGTAGCCATTTGGCCGGCGCGTGCGGTCTACGCAGCTGCGGAGCTTGGAATCGCCGATCTCCTCGCAAACGGCCCGCGCGAGGTCGAGGAGATTGCTTGTCAAACGGGAATGCATGTGCGGTCGCTCTCCCGGCTAATGCGCGCACTCGCTAGCTGCGGTATCGTCGAGGAAACCCGCCCCGGCCTGTTTACGACGACTACGCCTTGGCGATGCCCTGCGTGACGGCGCGCCGGGGGCCGCACGCGCCACGATCCTGACGATCGCTGGTTCGTGGCAATGGAAGGCGTGGGATCAGTTTCTTCACGCACTGCGAACGGGGCAATCGGGCGTCGAGGCGGCGTTCGGCAAGGACCTGTTCGAATTTCTCTCTGGCGAGCCGGTTCACAGCGCCCGTTTCATGATGCAATGGTTGGCATGCACGGCGCCGTCGCCCCCGCTGTCGTCGCGGCCTACGATTTCTCACGTTTTCGCAGCATAGTCGATGTGGGCGGCGGCAAGGGCGCGCTGCTCGCCGAAATTCTGAAAGCGCATCCGCAGATGAATGCGGTCCTGTTCGACCTGCCGGAAACCGAGCAGCATGCCCGCGACTACATCGCAGCGGCGGGACTCGGCGGGCGCTGTACATTTCATGCGGGAGATTTCTTCAAGCATCTTCCATCCGGGCACGATGCCTATGTGATGGCGCATGTATTGCACGATTGGAGCGACGACGACGCGGTCGCGATCCTGCGTAAGTGCCGCGAGGCGGTGCCGGTCGAGGGCCGCCTGCTTATCGTCGAGGCCGTGCTACCCGACGGCAATATGCCCCATCACGGCAAGCTCATGGATCTTCTAATGCTTACGGTCACCGGCGGTGTCGAGCGCAGTCAAGACGAATTTGCCCAGATACTCGCGCAATCCGGCTTCACGCTCGGATATGTCCACCCGACGACGACCCATCAAAGCATCATCGAGGCTTTCCCGATTTAAAAAGCCCATCTTCGCGGTTGTGTGCTTGTAAATCCATAACTCGAAACTCTCACCTTGTGCTCGTCGTCGCGCGGCTGTTCCTTCGCCGCTTAAGGTCGTTCCTTCCGCCAAATAATTAGGGCCGGACCGGCATGGCCGCTATCGAAGGGTAGCCGGACCACCAAGCCATGTCGGTACAGCCGCCTCCGAAGCGTAGCGCGAAATGGCAGGCCGTCGCACACTAACTGATTTGAGCGCGTGGCGGGCTCCTGCATCATAGCGCCACGGCGAAGCTGTAGTGCCCATCTTCATCGGCCGTGGCGCGCCATCTAAACCCTTCCAGTAGGGCTCATGCGATCGTGGCGAGGATGCGATTGATCTCCGCAAATGCCTCGTTCTTCTCGGATGGTGTCATCAGCGAAGCCTGGATTCCGTTGTGAACAATCGTGACGATCTCGTCGCGATGAAGTCCCAATGCGTCCGATACCGCGCGGTAGTTCTGGTTTACATATCCGCCGAAATATGCGGGATCGTCGGAGTTGACCGTCACCATCAGTCCCTTGTCCAGCATCCGGCGCAGCGGATGCTTTGCCAGGTCGTCGACCACCCGCAGCCGCAGGTTTGAAAGCGGACACACCGTCAACGCCGTTTTCTCCCGCGCCAGCCTTGCAACCAGGACCTGATCTTCCATCGAGCGAATACCGTGATCGATTCGCGCGACACCGAGCACGTCGAGCGCTTCCCAGATGTAGCTCGGTGGCCCTTCTTCGCCGGCATGGGCCGACAGAAAGAAGCCCGCGTCGCGGGCACGGTTGAATACACGTTTGAATTTGCTTGGCGGATGTCCTGTTTCCGATGAATCCAGACCAACGCCGACAATTCGGTCCTTGAACGCCAGCGCGGCATCCAGCGTCTTCTCCGCATCTGCCTCGTCGAGATGGCGTAGAAAGCACATGATCAGGCTGGCCCGGACGCCCAGTGCTTGTCGGGCATCCACGATCGCGTGATGGAGACCATTAATCACGGTGGAGAATTCAATGCCTCGGGCCGTGTGGCCCTGCGGGTCGAAGAACATTTCGACGTGCACCAGATTGTCTGCGCGCGCCCGCTCCAAGTAGCTCCAGGTTAGATCATAGAAATCCTGTTCCGTGATCAGCACCGACATGCCTTGATAATAGATGTCGAGAAAATCCTGCAGGTTTGAAAACTGATAGGCCTGGCGCAACGCCTCAACCGACGCATAGGGTAACGAAATGTCATTGCGACGCGCCAGCGCAAACATCAGCTCGGGCTCTAGGCTGCCCTCGATGTGAATATGCATTTCGCATTTGGGCAAACGCGTGATCAGGGTGTCAATCATCAGCATTATACCGCGTATTGTTGCCGGGATTGGCGCCCGGCAGGACGAACTGCGAACCTGTAAATCATGCCGGTCATCATCGTAATCTACCAGGCGATCGACTGGCAATTGTCCGCCAGCATGAATTTCAGACAGATCGCCGTGCCAAGGCAAATCGGAAGCCGACAGGCCGTTCGCCCGTAGAGCGCTCGATCCGGCCTAACCTTGATCGAGCCGACAGCAGGCTGTGTCGCGCCGTCGAGAACCGAGGACGGGATTTCCTCGAGGCGGCTCGGTGGCAACAGGCGATGCTCGGCTTGATCGGTAACAAGCTTATCGAGCCCGCGCTGCTATGCCCACGCTTAAGTCAATAATCGGCCGGGCAAGGAGATTTTTCCGCGTCGCCTCGCGTCCAGGCTATAGCGGCTAGTACAAAATCGAAGGCGGTCGCAGATTATTCGGCCGGAGCGCGCGATCGGCCGCGTTGTCATAGCGCTACGGCGAAGCAATATTGACCATCTTCATCGATCGTGGCGCGCCAACAACGTTGGGTCCGATTCCGATTGTCTGCTGACAATCAAAGCGAAACTCACCACAGTCTCACCATGACTCGGACAGCGCAGGCCCTCGATCGGCGCCTTAGATCGCCCGCAGACGCGCGTTGCGGACCATGATGAGATCGGCGGTCGAAGGAAGCAGCTGCACACTCCATCGATTGATAGGTGTAAATCGAGGAGGCGCAACCACCGATACCGACATTCGCTGATGGTTGCCGTCTGAAGGGACGGTCCGAGACGTCCCGAACGTCCGAAGTTTGCTCGCGATTGATCACCTTTATCGCCGTTAGTTCGTGGGGTTTCATTGGTCAATCGGTGGTCGGCGGCATTGCCTCTTACCTCACGCCCTTCAACCGATCTGCCATGCGCTCAGCGATAGCGACCGTGGTCAAATGGGTGTTGGCGCGCGGGACCTCCGGCATGATCGAGGCGTCGATCACGCGCAACCCCGTGCATCCGATCACCCGGCATTCGTGATCGACGACCGAGCGCGCGTCGTCCGGCGCGCCCATGCGGCAGGTGCCGCTCGCATGCTGCGCGTCGCTGCACTCGGCGAACAGCCAGTCATCTAGCTCTGCGTCGCTGAACGGCTCGTCCATAGGACGTCCGCTGGCGCCATAATCGACGCGGTGAGCGATATCGGTCACTCCAGGCTGCAGGCAGATATCGCGCAGGCGGCGGACGCCGTCACGCAGGCGCACCAGATCGCTAGGGTCGGACAGCATGCGCTCCTCGACCGCCGGATCGACCTCGGGGTCGGTCGTTGTAATGCGGACGTAGCCCTGGCTGAAGGCCTGATAGACGGAGACCGCGATGCGTCCTAGCGCTACATCAGCCATCGATTGCTGGGAGCGGGCGAGATTGCCGGCGATCATGATCATATCGTTGTTGCCGGCAAGGCCGGACGAGTAGCGCAGGCAGCAATTGGTGTGCCGATGCATCAGCGTGCTCACCTGGCTGCCTTCGCGCAAATGCAGCAGTGCGTTCACGATCGGATGGTCGAGCAGGTTCTCGCCCACCGGCAAGTCCGCGCGGATCGGGATGCCGAGCGTCTCCAACAGGGCGACCGGCCCGATGCCGGAGCGTTGCAGGATGGCCGGCGAATGGATGGCGCCGGCGCAGAGAATCACCGCACGCGTCGCGCGGGGCGCGTAGGATTGGCCGTTCACGCGGACCCGGACGCCGCTGGCGTGCAGCCGGTTGCCTTCGAAGGTGATGATGTCGACCAGGGCATCACCGACGATGTCGAGGTTGGCGCGGTCGCGCGCCGGCTCCAGATAGCCGTCATTGGTGGAAATCCGCAGTCCGGCCTCGCTGTTGATGGCGTAGGGCGAGGCGCCGGTGCCGGTCGGCGCGTTGTGATCCTCACACCAGCCATAGCCGAGGGCGAGCGCGGACGAGCGCAACGCCCGGTCGACATTGCCCCAATCCGAGATCGGAGCTCGATACACCGGGATCGGACCGCGATCGCCGTGATAGGGCGCCTCGGGGAAATTCTTGTCGGTCTCGAGCTTGCAGAAATAGGGCAGGATCTCGTCCCACGACCAGCCCGTGCAGCCAGCGGCCGCCCAGCGGTCGAGGTCGTCGGGCACGGCGCGGATCGCGATCTGGCCGTTGCTTGTGGAGCTGCCGCCCATGGCGCGACCGCGCCAGAGCAGCAGGGGCTGCTGCCGCTCGGTGCGTCGCGCCAAGAGCCTCGACCAGCGCGACAAAGCTTTCACCGCCGAGCACGACATGGGCATGCTCGAAGCCCGAGAAGGCGAGCCGGAAGTGGTATAGCCGGTGTCCCAGCACGACACCTGCGACGGTGATGCCAAGTACGCTGGTGTCGGTGAAGTCGGACAAGCCAAACCGGCCGGGTTCGTGCTCCTGACGGAAGATCACATCCTGCTCGGGGCCGGCCAGGGCTCGCCAGCTGCGCATGCGTCGTTCCAGCGTGCGCCGAATGCCGGCGCCAATCTCCGGATGGCGCCGCCGGATCTCGTCGAGCACCGCGATCGCCCGAATGCCGGGAGCCGATTTCAGGATCGGTACGATCTCGCCGTCCCAAACCTCGGCCAAGGGGTCCGGCCGCCGTCGGCCACGTGGCGTTTTCTTCTGCGAGGGCCGCCGCGGATCATCCTCAATGCGGTAGCCGGTTGCCCGGCTGAAGCCGGACTTGGCGGCCGCAACGGTGGCATCTTTGCTCTGTCGGTAAATCATATACAGCCTCATCTGGTGGTCGGTGATGTGAAGGCCGGGCAATGGCTGATCCCTCAATTTCGAGACGAATCAGACACTTGACCCGGTCGCTCACGACCGCCAGACCGCACTGATCCCCCTGGGAAAAAGTGCGGCGCCGGGGGCTGGACGAACTGCGCTCGGGCTACGCCCTCGCTCCGTCCGTCCAGCCCCGGCGCATTCTCATCCTGATTGACGCTGCTGTCTCACCTTGATTGTCGCGCGGCACAAGACAATGCTTTCGGCGCCGCATCGAAACCGACATTCGTTCGCAATGGCCGTCTGAAGCGGACGGTCGCTACGTCCCGAACGCAGTGAACACTTCTAAGTTAAGTTATTGACATTTCTTGCTGTGGCGGGTTTTCCCGTCTCGTTTTGTTCACGGTCGTTTCACCCAATTCGTTGCGATTTCGTTGCGGCGACCTCTGAGAGAACAGGCCTCGGGCGTGCGTCTTCGTGCGCGCAGTGCTCGCTAAGCGATCGTGCTGGTATTGGGCGCCACACTCGCTAGAAGCGTGACCGTGGATCCGCATGCATAACAAAATCCGGATGCCGCAGCGCTTTCCAAACGCGTCTGAAAGTTTAGCCCCGATCAGAGCTATCTATACAAAGAACTCAGCGCTTTCAGTCCTGGCTGAAGCAGGACGGATCGCACGTCCGAATGGTGGAATCAAAATCAGCTTGATTATTCAACGATTTCCAGGCGCGTTCGGAAAAAAGGCTTAAAACGCGGTCTAGCAATTCCCATAGGTTGGCAGCCGTTTCCAAATAAGGACCAGCCGTCAGCTGGCTTCCTATCCCGTTCGCAGGGTTCGTTAAGCGTAACCTTGGCGCCGATTGGCGCTGAGTTGGCGAAGCCTTGGAGGGGCTGGGCCTACTGATCCTCGAACTCGGGGCACTTTGATACCGGACAGGCCGAAAGTCGCCAGGCCGGACCTTCGAATTTTGGCGCGAGCGGAACAAGATCCGCGGGCGTTTTATTGGCGGCAACGGCGTTGTGGTCACCAAGCTCAATGGAGATGGTCTCTTTGAATAGAAAACCCGCCGGCGCCTCACCATCGGTGCGGATGACCGCATCTGCTGCAACCAACCTAATGATAACCCGAGAGCGCGCATTCCGAGTGCTGAGCGCATCCCTCTATTCGTGCAATGTTGTAAACATCTACGGCGGCAAGAGTGACGAAGGTAGTCAGCAGAACTAAAGCCGCAAGGTTGGCGACCATTTTTTTGCGAAAGTCGTCCGGACTCTCTCGGCGCATCTCGTATCGCGAGAGGTCAAGCAGCTGACAAATGTTCTCATCGCGGCAAGCGTCGTCCTTGCGATCACGGCTGCCTGTCAATGTCCGCGGCCGAAAGTTCAGAACCTTCGAATTGTCTTGCTGATCGGCTTCCATCCGACGATCTCGGCAGACAAGAGCAGCAACGCCCGGATCAGGATCCCGAGCGAAACGCGTCCATCGCGTGGGCCATGAGAATGCCGATGCTCAGAATGATGAATGTACCTGCTAGAGCCGAGGCCATACGCCGTCTCCTTCGCTCAGCCCCGTTAAAGGCGTGAACGGTTGCACAGTCAAAACGATTCACAACCACAAACGTTGTTGCCGGGCAGCCGATGAGTTCGAGCCACAGCTGCTCGACTGCAACATCCGGAACGATCCCCGCATCAAAAAGAGGTCCCAGCGCGTGGGGGCTGGGGCGATGCACGAGCTGGGACCGCTTCTACGGGCATCCCAGGGGGAAGCGATGCCCGTTGCACACCATGTGCGTTCGAGCGACCTTGGCGCCAAGGTGCAGCCGCTTCACGATCGCTCAAATCGGCGAGATGATTGGCACGCCCTCCTCCCACGATACCGACGATGTGACGCAGGCCCCTTCTTCTGGAGGCACCCCCGCCGACTAGGCTCCCTGGTTGCCCGCAGGAAATTTGCGCTTTTAAAAGGACATAAGACCTATTGGTCCGCTCTTGGACATGAAGCAGACCTGCTGCGCCTACTGCCCCGAAGGAAAAGCGCCGAAACGTCGCTCGGGAATTGAGGCAAAGCGGACTCAGTACGCGCAGATGCAGCCTTATCTAAGCGCATCAGCCTTTGCGCGTATCTAACGGGCACCGGCCTTCAATGGCGTGCCGAAGACCACCGTGCGACCACAATGGTGAAGGCCCTCAAAGCGGACCCTATCAAGGGCCACTTTCACCACGTGATTGTGGGGAAATGACGCAAGTTCGATTCGAGGAACCCTACCCTCCGAGGGGCAAAAGGTTACGCGTTCGAACTGTGTCGAGCGCACCAGCCGCCGGATGGAGTAAGTTCTTTCTATCGAACTCCCTATTTTCCTTATTTCACTAGTGCACACATCAAGCTGCGCCGCCAGTTCAGCCTCCGCCCCGTACGGAGCCCTCGCGTGCTTCTTCGGTTTAAGAATATCCCTCTCCCCGATAGCAAGCGAGTTTACGTCCGTTTGCGCAAGGTTGGCCGCCGCCTTCAGGTTCTCCTGGCGCCGTTCGCCGAACTGTTTCGTCTTTTGGGCCGCCAATGGCCGGTTTCTCTGGTGTGGCTTGGCTTGAGCTTCTGTTGCCTATTGCCGGGTCTGGCAGAGCAGCAGACTTCGGAGGCGCTTCTCGAGTATGCGAACGCAGCGGAAAGCGCCGGCGTTCTTTGGGGGCGTACGATGATTACGGCGGCCATTTCGGTCATGCTCGGCGAGGTGCTTGCGCACTGGACAGCGCGATTGCTCGACGCAAGTCGCCACCGATGGTTCGGATCCGAGGCCACGGCACGAAGGCTCACCGCATTCAATCGTTGGTTTCCCGTCCTGGCTCTTGCGGTAGCCTTCTGGACCCTGCAGGATTCCGCTACCGGATGGTTTTATCCCTATCGCGCCATTGCGATCTTGCTCGCGTTTGCACGTCCCGCATGCCTCGCTATCATCTATTTGGCGAGTCTCCCCTTACGATCGGCCGCTTTCGCTACAGCTCCCAGCGTACCGCACTGGATGGCGGCCAGACGGCCCTACCTGGCAGCATTGACCTCGGCAGCCTGTCTCGTCGTCATTTTCGGAACCGCCGACAAGGACCACATTGCCGGCTTGCCGGTAAGCTCAGTCGCGCTCGCTCAATTTCTCGGACCTCTCAATCTATTGCTCCTGTTCTTCGCGATCTTCGTCTCGATCGCGTCGATGCTGATCCTGAGTGGCCGCTTTCTGCGCCTGCCGCTGACCGCACTTGTGATTTTCTGCGCGATTGTCTTTAGCTGGTTGGATCTCAACGACAATCATTCGATTCGCACCGCCGAAGAGACTGCGGACGACAAACCGGCCGATGTACAGGCCGCCTTTGACCGGTGGATCTCGCAACGGCCGGACCGGAATCGTTTCGACGGAGACTATCCCGTCGTTCTGGTGTCGGCGGAAGGCGGAGGAATCCGCGCCGCCTTCTTCACTGCGGTGACGCTGGCTCGCATCGTCGACCGCTGCCCGCCGCTCGCTCAACACATCTTCGCGATAAGCGGCGTTTCGGGAGGCGCAGTCGGGGCCGCTGTCTTCGCGGCCGCCTTGGAAGCCGTGCCGCCGAGCAGCACCGATCGAAAATGCGACCTCGCCGCACCCGTCCGACCGGTCTACGAGAACGCCGTATCTTCGGTCCTCGAAGACGACCATCTCTCGCCTCTTCTGGCAAGAATGTTGTTCTCGGATGCATTCCAGCAGATCCTACCTTTCCCGGTTCACAGTTTCGATCGTCAGCTCGGTCTGGAATTCAGCCTCGAGCAATCCTTCCGCCGCATTTTTGGTCGCGATCTGATGGTCCATTCGCTCTACAATCTTCAGCCGAGTGCCGCTAAGATCTCAATTCCCTATCTGCTGCTGAACTCAACCGAGGTCGACGGAGGACGGCGGTTTGTCATGACCCCGCTCTATCTCCGCACCGAGGAGTTCAACGGCGTTGAGGACTGGCATTGGCTGGACTGGAAGCATGGGCCACAGCTCAGCACCGCCGCGGCAAACAGCGCCTAGTTCGGTCCTTTAAGACAATTCCGTTGACCTTCGCGGGATTGCTCTCACCGACGATCGAGTCTATCTCGCTGTTCCAGCGCACGGAGATCTTCGAATGCGCGAACAGGCGATCCTGGAGGATGCGCTCTGCCCGCAGCGTATCGCGCCGATGGATCAACACGACGGAACTTGCAAGGTTGGCGAGATAAAGCGCCTCCTCGACGGCGGTATTTCCGCCACCAACTATTGCGACCTGCTTGTCGCGGAAGACGAAGCCGTCGCAAGTGGCACATGCTGACACTCCGAAGCCCCGGAATGTCTCTTCGGAAGGAATACCGAGCCACTTGGCCTGCGCACCGGTCGCATAGATCAAGGCGCCGCAGAGATAGCGGTCGCCGCTGTCACCGACCAGACGGAACGGGCGGGACTCAGTCTCGATCGCGACGATATGGTCATAGACGATGCGCGTTCCCATATGTTCGGCCTGGGCTTGCATCTGTTCGACCAGCCACGGCCCTTGAATGACGTTGGCGAACCCCGGATAGTTCTCGACGTCGGTGGTCGTGACGAGTTGGCCGCCCGGCTGAATGCCCGTGATCAGGATCGGCTTGCGGCTCGCGCGGGCGGCGTAGATCGCGGCCGTGTATCCGGCCGGACCTGCGCCCAGGATAATGATGTCTGTCTTGTGTTCGCAAGTCATGTCGTTGTCCTTGTCCGTTTGTTGCCATGTTTCCTCTCTTGTAGATGTTGCGCCGTCCGCTTCTTCGTCGGACCTAGACCCTGCCCTTCGAGACGATTCCCTGCTTCTCCAGCCGATTCACTTCGCTCTCCGCCATCGATAGATCGCGGCAGAGTATCTCCTCGGTGTGAGCGCCCAGACGCGGCGGTGCGCTTCCGTACTCGATCGGCGTGCGCGAGAACCTGATCGGATTGCCGATCAGCTTCGTGGTGGCCCCGCCGTCGTGCAGGCGCTGCTCTACGACCAGACCTCTGGCGACCACATGCGGGTCTTCGAACACCTCGCTCATCTCGTTGATCGGTCCGGCGGGAATCTTTTCACCGTCGAGCGCGAGCAGCAGTTCAGCCTTGCTCCACGTCCGGATTTTCGAGGTCAGGATGGATAGAAGCTCCGCACGATTGCGAACTCGGTCCGCGTTGCGCTGGAATTTCGGATCCGACGAGAGTTCCGGGACGCCGAGAATCGTGACGAAACGCGCAAATTGCGCGTCGTTGCCGACCGCCGCGACGATGTGGCCGTCGCGGGTCGCGAAGGCCTGATACGGCACGATGTTCGCGTGAGCGTTGCCGTGACGCTGCGGCTTCTTGCCGGACGCAAGGTAATTCATGCCAGCATTGGCGAGAGTTGCGATCTGCACGTCGAGAAGCGCGAGATCGATCTGCTGGCCCAGTCCGCTCGTCCGCCGTTCGTTGAGGCTGGCGAGGATCGCAACCGTGGCGTAGAGACCGGTGAAGATGTCGGCGACTGCGACACCCACCTTCATCGGCTCGCCGTCCGCCGCGCCGGTGATGCTCATCAGGCCGCTCATTGCCTGCACCAGCAGATCGTAGCCCGGCTTGTGCTTGTAGGGTCCGGTCTGCCCAAATCCGGAGATCGAGCAGTAGATTAGCCGCGGGTTCAGGGCCGAAAGGGCTTCGTAGCCGAGACCCAGCCGCTTCAGCCCGCCGACCTTGAAGTTCTCGACGACGACGTCGCAGGATTTCGCCAGTTCGGTGACGAGATCGCGACCCTCGGGCTTGCTGAAGTCGACCGTGACGGACTTCTTGCCGCGGTTGGCGGCCAGATAATAGGCGGCGAATACGTCGCCGGCATCCCTTCCGACGACGAAGGGCGGACCCCACCCCCGGGTGTCGTCGCCCTCGCCCGGTCTCTCGATCTTGATCACCACGGCGCCGAGGTCGGCCAGAAGCTGCGTCGCCCAGGGCCCCGCGAGGATGCGGCTGAGGTCGAGAACGCGCAGACCGTCCAGACATGCTTTCATGATCGCCTCAGGAAAAAGCTTGGATGCCGGTGATCGCCCGCCCGAGGATCAGCGCGTGCACGTCGTGGGTGCCTTCGTAGGTGTTCACCGTCTCCAGGTTCTGCGCGTGCCGCATGACCTGGAATTCGCTGGAGATGCCGTTGCCGCCGTGCATGTCGCGAGCGGCGCGGGCGATATCGAGCGCCTTGCCGCAGTTGTTGCGCTTGACCACTGAGATCATCTCAGGGGCCATCTGACCGGAATCCATCAGACGTCCGACTTGTAGCGAAGCCTGTAGACCGAGGGAGATCTCCGTCAGCATGTCGGCAAGCTTCTTCTGGATCAATTGCGTGGCGGGCGAGCGGACGGCCGAACTGCTTGCGATCGAGCACGTATTGCCGGGCCCGATGAAAGTAATCCTCGGCGGCGCCCATCGCTCCCCACGAAATCCCGTACCGCGCACGATTGAGGCAACCGAACGGACCCTTGAGGCCGGAGACGTTCGGCAGCAGCGCGCTTTCCGGCACGACCACGCCGTCCATCACGATTTCGCCGGTGATCGATGCGCGCAGCGAGAGCTTGCCCTTGATCTTCGGCGCCGAAAGACCTTTCATCCCCTTCTCCAGGACGAAGCCGCGGATCTGGTTGTCGTGAGCGGCCGACTTCGCCCAGACGACGAAGACGTCGGCGATCGGTGAGTTCGAGATCCACATCTTCGAACCCGTCAGCCGGTAACCGTCGGCGACCTTCTCGGCCCGCGTCTTCATCCCGCCGGGATCCGATCCGGCATCCGGTTCCGTCAGGCCGAAGCAACCGACCCACTCGCCGCTGGCGAGCTTCGGCAGATAGCGTTTGCGCTGCGCGTCGTCGCCGTAGGCGTAGATGGGATACATCACCAACGACGACTGAACGCTGTTCATCGAGCGATAGCCGGAATCGACCCGCTCGATTTCGCGCGCAACGAGCCCGTAGGACACGTATCCCGCGTCCGCGCAGCCGTACTCTTCCGGAAGCGTCACGCCGATCAGGCCGAGAGCGCCCATCTCGCGGAAGATCTCGCGATCGGTCTCCTCGTTCATATAGGCATCGGTCACGAGCGGCAGCAGCTTCTCCCGCGCGTATTCCCGGGCCGTGTCGCGGATCATGCGTTCGTCTTCGGTGAGCTGCTGATCGAGCAGGAACGGGTCGTCCCATGCGAATGCGGGATGATGCGTCGTTGGACGCGGCGCTCGTTCCAATTGGGCCATCTGTCGCTCCGGAATGCCGAGGAGGCGACGGTCGGCGGAATGGCTGGTTATATCAAGGAGTTTCTGATACCATCGATAATTGCAGAAAGGGTATAAATGGGATGAGCACCTCAGGATTGCCCGATCTTACTTCCCGCCAACTCGAGACGGTGTTGGCGCTCGCCGAGTATGGAAGCTTCATCGCTGCCGCCGCTCTGCTCAAGACTTCGCAGCCCGCCGTGACGCGCACGGTGAAGCACGTCGAAGAGGTGCTCGGTGTCAAGCTGTTCGACCGCAGCACCCGGTCGGTCCAGATCACCGCGGCGGGAAAGGAATTCGTGGGTGTGGCGGCCCGCATGCTCAACGACCTGAAGATCACCATCCGCAGCATGCGCGAGCTCGCGGACCAGCGACGTGGCCAGATCATCGTCTCTTCGATCATGTCGGTCGCGAACGGCAAGCTGCCCGGCCTGGTCTCCGAATATCGCCTCGCCTATCCGGGTATCGAACTCCACGTCCGCGACGGAGTCCACGGCACTGTCATCGAGGACGTGCGCAGCGGCGCCGCCGACTTCGGCATAACCTATCTCGACGACCTGCCGGATCCATTCCAATCGACGTTGCTCGGGAAGGAGGAGTTCACGGTGGTGCTTCCGCGCGATCACATCTTGGCCAAGAAGAAAAGCCTCACTCTTACCGACCTGAAGGATGCACCGCTCGTCTCACTTCCGAGCGATTCGAGGACGCGGCGCGTGATCGACAGCGCGGCTTCCTCTCTGGGCTTGACGTTGAACCACGTCGTCACCGTCTCGCAATTCGCGACGATGCTCGGTTTCGTGCGGGCCGGCATCGGCCTGGCGATCGCTCCGCACAGCGGCGTCGCCAGCTTCCTCGGTAAGGAATTGAGCGCCGTGCCGATCAAGGGAAGACCCCTTGCCCGCGAACTCGGCCTCATCACCTTGGAAGAACGCGACCCCTCGCCAGCCGCGTCGGGCCTGATGTCGCTCCTGCGGACGAACTGGAATAAGACGCTTCGGTAGTCTCGGCGGTGCCAACTTATACAAATTATGTATCAATCCAGGCTATCAGGATTTCCTTGGCATATAACGGATTGGGCATAGGGTGACTCCGGGTTGAAACAGCCGGAGCGGGATAATGGCACTTGAGACATTGGAACAGGTCGGCGCGGCCGTCATCGAGCGGGTACCGACCAACACGGATCTCATCGAACTTTACTACGAACGCGGATGGTCGGACGGACTTCCCGTCGTCCCGCCCACCCAGGAAAAGATCGACGCGGTCGTAGCTGCGCTCGGCGGCGACCCGCAGTTCGTCGAATGCAAAGTGGCGCCGCGCTGGGGCGCGCTGACCCGCGAGATACTCGCCATCAACATGGTGATGGCCGGCTGCCGCCCCGAGTATGCGCCGATCGTCCGCGCCGCGATGCTGGCGCTCACCGACCGGGCATTCAATCTCAACGGTGTGCAGGCGACCACCCACGTCGCCTCTCCGCTCATCGTCGTCAACGGACCGCTCGCCGCGGAAGTCGGCATGAACGGCGGCCCAAATGCTTTCGGATCGGGAAATCGCGCCAACGCGACCATCGGACGGGCCGTCCGTCTGATCATGCTTAACGTCGGCGGTGGATGGCCGCCCGATTTCGACAAGAGCACGCTCGGGCACCCGGGCAAGTACAGCTATTGCGTCGCAGAGAACGAGCTCGACAGCCCGTTCGCTCCGTACCACGTCGAGCACGGCTACAGCGCGATGGATTCGACCGTGTTCGCGATCGCCGCGGAAGCACCCCACAGCGTGACCGACCATCAGTGCAACGACCCGGAAGGCGTCCTCGACACAATGTGCTCGGCGATGAGCACCATCGCCTCGAACTCCGCCGTCCTGGGCGGACACTGCACCGTCGTGCTCGGTCTCGAACATGCGAAGACGATCGCCAAGGCCGGCTGGACCCGCTCCGACATCCGCCATTACCTCTGGATGAATTCGGGCAACGCGTTCCGCCTGATCTCCCGCGACCACCGCTACGGCAAGGTCTATAACCGCAACCTTCCGAAGTGGCTGAAGCGCGATCCCGACACCCGCATCCCGATCGTGCCCTCCGCCGACAACATCCACCTGTTCATCATGGGCGGACACGCCGGACGTTTCTCGGCCTTCATTCCTGGTTGGGGTCACATGAGCACACCGGTGCTCAAGCCGATCAATTCCGCTGCCGGTCCGGCCGACGACGGATGCGCCGACGGCGCTTGCGCGCTCTAACGAAAGCAGGAGGAACCCGACATGTTGATGAAGGTAACTGACGCGAATTCGGTAACGGTGTTCGACCCGCGTGGCGTCGTGGAATTGGCGAACACGCCGATCGCGGCCCGCCCGAAGAGCCTGGACGGTCTTCGCCTGGCGATCCTCGACAATTCGAAGTGGAACGCCAACAAGGTCCTGAGGGCGTCCACGGCGGCGATCGAGAAGAGCATCAAGTTCGGCAAGGTGAACTACTACGTGAAGGGCTCCTTCTCGAAGGACGCCGAGCCGGAGCTGATCGCCGAAATCGCCGCCAACAATGATCTGGTCCTGACCGCGATCGGCGACTGCGGATCCTGCTGCTCCTGCTGCATCCGGGATTCGGTGGCGCTCGAGAAGCTCGGCATCCCCTCCGCGGCGATCATCACCACGGAGTTCGAGAAGGAGACCGTGCTCACCCGGACCGCGATCGGCATGGAAGGCTTGATTCCGGTGGTCATCGACCACCCGGTCAGCAGCATCACCCAGGCGGAAGTCGAATCTCGCGCCGCCCGGGTCGCCGAGATGGCGCCGAACGTCTGGCTCGGCAAGTAGCGCGTCTTTCCTCCCAGACTTGGGCCCCGTCTTGAAGAAGCCGAGGCTCTTCTTTCGCCTGCCGTTCATCGACTTTTTGCGGCGATAGCGATGCACTGCGGCAGGCCAGAGCAGAATGAACTAGGATCATGACTCACACAACCGGCCGCTCAGGCTTCATGAACGCGCCTCAGACACGCTCGATCTGAACAGTTTGTTGGCTCGGTACGTGAATCCAACTCTTTACCGAAATTGGTTTTGAATTGACTATCTCGGCCGCCGCCTCCGGCAAGATCGTTGCTGAGGCGACGGCGGAGCGCAGGTAGCTCGTTCGAGAGCCAAGTGTAGTTTGAATTACTCGGGGTTGAGCTACGGGTCTTCGCCACCCACTCTCGACGGGTCCTTCCCACTAAAGCCAAAGTCCTCAAGGTTCCTTTCGTGCTCCTCCTTATCTATGTTGACATTGGAGGGCCAGTTCATCTGACTTTCCCCGCGATCGTGATCTCGCGCTCGGCTAGGATGGGTTTCCAAACGGTCGCGGCCTCCCGGCCCCAGCACGCCCGCTTCGTCTTGAGCGAACACGGGCATGGCAACAGCGGCGAAAAGGGTTATCACAGCACTTAGTGTACTCATTTTTGTCATTTGGATTTCTCCGTTCTGTTGTTGCTCTACGGAGTTGAGAGTGCCACCAGCAACGACCAAAGCAAAGTCAAACGTTACTAGACGATGTTAGTCTTGATCAGCGACAGTCCTTGCCATGATTGTTTTCCTTCTTCAGTCAACGTGGAAAGTCATGAAACCATCGACCGCCACGCGGGTCGTGCGCAACCGGTTGGGCAGTATCCTTGAAGGATACCGGTTCATATTGGCGTTCGCGCGTAACGACCGCCCCGGGAAGGGCCATCGGGGCGTTTGGCGGAACAGAGCACTTCATCATCATCATCGCGGCGGGTTCGGAAGATGTTACGCGACCCACATGCCCGCTGGACGACGCCTTGCCCGTTGTATTCTGTTAGAAAATGTTAGACTGGCGGAGGATTCCGCCAGGTCTCCAGCCGGCAAAGAACTCGGCTTGGCGTGGAGCGGCTAAAAAGGCTATCGCAAATCCTCAAGCAGCGTGCGCGCCAGCCTGAGATCTGCGGTTTCGAATCCTTCCGTGAAGCGATCGTAGACGAGGGCGAGCGTATGCCGGGCCCGATCACGCTGCCCGTCTTCGAAGAGCATGCGGGCCAAGGCCATCGTCGACCTCAGCTCCCAGGCGAGCGCGGATTGCGCGCGTGCGACAGCAAGCGCCTCGGTCAGGCAGTTCATGGCTGCTTCTCGGTCATGTTGTGCCGCGAGAATCTGCGATTTTATCCGGAGCAGTTCTGATAAGTAAAATTCCACTCCACTACTTGTCGCGCGCGCAATGGCTCCATTGATCGTAAAAAGCGCCTCCTCGAATTGCCGGGTCTTGCGCAGGCCTTCCGCCAACGCGCCGATAAAGCGCGTGATCTGGAGATTGTACCGTTGAGCGTGCAGGGTCTCCAGCGCGCTCCGGAGCAAATCGAGACCGGCTTCCGGCTCATCTCGGGCGATGGCAAGTTCGCCTTTCAGCGCGATGCCGAGAGCCCAGTACGGTGCAAGCGAGTATCGCCGGGCGTGTACGATCAGCCGCTCGATGAGGTCGCTGGCTCCTAGCATATCACCGATCCACAGTAAAAACGCCGAGTCATAACCCAGCGAAAAGCAGACCGAAACTGGGTGACCTCGGTTCGCCGCGTCACCGATGGTCCTTCGCACGATTCTAAGCGCCTGATCGGAGAAGCCACGCAGCCACAAGGCGCGGGCGAGGTAGACCGTCGCGATGCTGCGATAATCAAAGACGAAGAAGTTGGCGTTAAAGGTACCAACCTCGACCGCGAGTTCCATGCTGCGCTCAAGATGGAGTTGTGCCGCGGGTTGGTTGCCCAGAAAGTGGTGAGCACCGCCCACCCAACACTCCGTCCAGACGGTGCCGGCCGGGTACTTGGCAGCCTGCGCGATGACGCCGCCCTGTTCCGCGACCACCAGGGCGCCGCGGATGTCGCCAAGCCGCACTAAAAATAGGTTCAGTCCGGCGAGAAGGTGGAGTTGGCGTGCACGGTCCTGGAAAGTCTCCGCCAGCGCAAGTCCACGCTCGATTGCGGCGCGCACCTGATCGTTGTGACCCCTGGTGTACATCGACGACATCGCCAGGGCTTGCTGAAGAATCATCTCCTGTCTGGTGCCACGGCTGGCGTCGTCGAGCGCGGCCAGCGCCCGTTCACACCAACCCCTGCATTCCTCGAACAGCGACAGTCCGAAGAACAGCGGCGCGGCCCAGGTGGCGAGTTCGATGCCGACCGCAAGATCGCGATGGTCGGACAGCGCCCATCCGAGCCCCGCCCGCACGTTGCCGATATGCGGGGCGTATCCGGAAAGATCGTGTTCGCCGAATAATGACTGGATGATCTCGTCGTGTTCGAGAAACCTGGAATAGAAGATCGCATGGTGCCGGGCGATGCGAGCCGCTTCGCCACGTGCTCCGAGTTTGGCAGCGGCGTAGGCGCGCGTGGTGTCGAGTAGCCGATAGTATGTCGATTCGTTGATGACAGTCGTGGATATCAGGGACTTCGCAACCAGGCTCGCGACCGCGTCGGTAGCGTCCGCCTCGTCTACCTCCGTCTCCGACGCAACGGAGCCGGCGGCCTGAAGCGTGAAGGCCCCGACAAAGACGGACAGCCGGCACAGGACCACCTTCTCGCGCTCCGAAAGTAGGTTGTAACTCCAATCGAGCATCGCATTCAGCGTCTCGTGCCGCGCCAGCGCGGTGCGACGGCCGTGCCAGAGCAAGCTGAAGCGGTTGTCGAGCAGCTCCGCGGTTTCACGAATCCCAAGGGAGCCGACGCGACCGGCCGCGAGCTCAATGGCAAGTGCCACTCCGTCAAGCCGGCGGCAGCTCCGGGCGACGATCGGCGCATCGATATCGCTGAGCGCGGCGCCATAGCCGCTCGCCGCGGCCCGTTCCATGAAAAGCTGGGCAGCGGGATACCGAAGCGCTTCCATGGCGGTCAGGCCAGCATCCTCGGGTGGACAATCAAGTGAGTACAATAGGTGGACATGTTCACCTTCCACCCGGAGCGCTTCGCGGCTGGTCGCCAGGATGTGGGCTTGTGGTGCCTCGCTGACGATGCGTTCGGCCAGTGCTGCCGCAACGCCGATCACGTGCTCGCAATTGTCGAGCACGAGCAGGATCCTCCTGTCGCCGATAAAGGCCAGCAGACCAACGAGCGGGTCCTGGGTTTGCACCATCAACCCGAGCGCCGACGCGACCGCAGTCGGCACGAGTTGGGGATCGGTCAGCGCAGCCAGATCGATGAAGAAGACCGCGTTATGGAATCCATCAATCAGCCTATGAGCGACAGAGATTGCCACGGTCGTTTTGCCGATACCGCCAGGGCCGACGATACTGACGAAGCGCCACATCTGGATTTGCTGCGCCAAGGATCGAACAGTGTCATCGCGGCCGACCATCCGCGCTGGTCGAGGCGGCAGCCTTTGAACTCGTTCTGTGGTGGCGATCGCGGTGACCGGAACCGTTCTGGTGGCCGTCGAGCGTGTGACTGGCGCAACAAAACAATACCCCCTACCGGAAATATTGGATATGTACCGAGCGCCGTCTCGCCCGTCACCAAGCGCCTTCCGAAGGGCAGCCATTTGAAAGCGGAGGTTGGCTTCCTCCACCGTCACATCCGGCCACACCGTTGAAATTAGCTCCTTGCGAGTGACAACTTCCCCAGCCCGCTCCGCGAGTGCGATCAGGATGTCGAGCGCGCGGCCGCCGAGCGGTACCGGCTCGTCACCCTTCTTGAGAAGCCTCTCGGCCGCAAACAGGCTGAACGGGCCGAAAGAAAGCGCGTCCTGGAGCTGCGGGTTGCGGTGATCATTCATACGCGTCGTCCTCGCTCTAACGTCCGAAACCGGACAAAGCGGAGGTCTTACCTGGAAGCACCGACGCCTTGGTGCCGAACGCTCTCGTGCATTCTAGCGCCCAACCAGCGTCGCTTCAATGCGACCAAACCGCGGGAATCGGAAACGGCTAAGTTGGCTAACGCAAATCCTCGAGGAGCGCGCGCGCCAGCTTGAGATCCGCGGTGTCGAAGCCTTCCGTGAAGCGGTCGTAGACGAGGGCGAGCGTATCCCGGGCCTGATCGCGCTGGCCGTCTTCGCAGAGCATGCGGGCCCAGACCATCGTCGACCTCAGCTCCCAGGC
Source organism: uncultured Alphaproteobacteria bacterium (assembly GCA_963822795.1). Classification (GTDB taxonomy): domain Bacteria; phylum Pseudomonadota; class Alphaproteobacteria; order Rhizobiales; family Xanthobacteraceae; genus Bradyrhizobium. The sequence continues at coordinate 119,207 of CAWGJM010000017.1, read as the reverse complement.
GAGCGCAGATTGCGTACGCGCGACGGCCAGCGCTTCGGTCAGGCAGGTCATGGCTGATTCACGGTCATGTTGCGCCGCGAGAATCTGCGATTTGATCCGGAGTAGTTCCGACAAGTTAAATTCCATTCCACTATTTGTCGCGAGCGCAATGCCTCCATTGATCGTGAACAGTGCCTCCTCGAATTGCCCGGTCTTGCGCAGGCCTTCAGCTAACGCGCCGGTGAAGCCCGTGATCAGTATATTGTACTGTTGAGCGTGCAGGGCCTCTAGCGCTCTCCTTAGCAAATCGAGACCGGCTTCCGGCTCATCTCGGGCGATGGCAAGTTCGCCCTTCAGCGCGATGCCGCCGGCACGGTACGGTGCAAGCGAGTGTCGTCCGGCGTGTACGATCAGCTGCTCGATGACGTCGCTGGCTCCTAGCAAATCGCCAGTCCACAGCAATAACATCGAGGCATAAACCAGCGAAACGCAGATCGGAACTGGGTGATCCCGGCTTGCCGCTTCACCGATGGCCTTTTGCACCATTTTAAGCGCCTGGTCAGAGAAGCCACGCAGCCACAAAATGCAGGCTAGGTCGACGAGCACGAGGATGCGCGGATCAAAGCCAAAGTGGGTGTTGAAAGGACCAACCTCGACCGCGAGCGCCATGCTGCGCTCATGATGGAGTTGTGCCTCGGCTTGGTTGCCCACGAAATGGTGAGAAGCGCCTAGCATCCACTCCGCCAAGACGACGCCGGCCGGGTACTCGCCAGCCTGCGCGATGATGCTGCCCTGCTTCGCCACCACCAGGGCGCCGCGGATGTCGCCAAGCCGCGTGAGAAAAATGTTCAGACCTGAAAGAAGGCGAAGTTGGTGTGCGGGGTCCTGGAAAGCCTCCGCAAGCGCAAGTCCACGATCGTATTCGGCGCGAACCTGATCGCTGTGACCCCTAGTGTACATCGACGACAGCGCCAGGGCTTCCTGAAGAATCATCTCCTGTCTGGTACCTCGGCTGGCGTCGTCGAGCACGGCCAGCGCCCGTTCACACCAACCCCTGCATTCCTCCAGCAGCGACAGTCTGATGAACAACGGCGCCGCCCAGGTGGCGAGTTCGGTGCCGACCGCAACATCGCCATGGTCCGACAGCGCCCATCCGAGCGCCGCCCGCACGTTGCCGATATGCGGGGCGTAGCCCGAAAGATCGTTTTCGCCGAACAATGACTGGATGATCTCGTCGTGCTCGAGAAACCTGGAATAAAACACCGCATGGCGCCGAGCGATGCGATTTGCTTCGTCACGCTCGGCAAGTTTGGTAGCGGCGTAGGCGCGCGTGGCGTCGAGCAGCCGGTAGTAGGTCGATTCGTTGATGACGGTCGTGGATATCAAGAACTTCGCAACCAGACTCGCGACCGCGTCGATAACGCCCGCCTCGTCTGCCTCCGTCTCCGACGCAACGGAGTCGGCGGCCTGACGCGTGAAGTCCCCGACAAAGACGGACAGCCGGCACAGGACCACCTTCTCGCGCTCCGAAAGCAGGCTGTAACTCCAATCGAGCATCGCGTTCAGCGTCTGGTGCCGCGGCAGTGCGGTGCGACGGCCGTGCCAGAGCAAGCCGAACCGACTGTCGAGCAGCTCCGCGGTTCCACGAATCCCAAGAGAGCCGACGCGACCGGCCGCGAGCTCAATGGCAAGTGCCACTCCGTCAAGCCGGCGGCAGATCCGGGCAACCATCGGCGCATCGATGTCGCTCAAGGCGGCGCCATAGCCGCTCGCCGCAGCCCGCTCCATGAAAAGCTGGGCGGCGGGATACCGGAGCGTTTCTAAAGCCGTCAGGCCGGCATTCTCGGGTGGACAATCAAGTGAGTACAATAGGTGGACATGTTCACCTTCCACCCGGAGGGCTTCGCGGCTGGTCGCCAGGATGTGCGCTTGTGGTGTCTCGCTGACGACGCGTTCGGCCAGCGCCGCCGCAACGCCGATCACGTGCTCGCAACTGTCGAGCACCAGGAGGATCTTCCTGTCGCCAATAAAGGCCAGCAGACCAACGAGCGGGTCCTGGGTTTGCACCATCAACCCGAGTGCCGATGCGACCGCAGTCGGCACGAGTTGGGCATCGGTCAGCGCAGCCAGATCGATGAAGAAGACCGCGTCATGGAATCCATCACTCAGCGTATGAGCGACCGAGATTGCTACGGTTGTTTTGCCGACACCGCCAGGACCGACGATGCTGACGAAGCGCCACGCTTGAAGTTGCTGCGCCAACGTTCGAACAGTATCATCGCGGCCGACCATTCGCGTGAGTCGCGGCGGCAGCTTTTGAACTCGTTCTGTAGTGGCGATCCTGGTGACGGGAACCGGTTGCTTGGCGCACGAGCGTGTAACTGGCGCAACAAAACAATAACCACGACCAGCAACATTCGACACGTAGCGAGCGCCGTCTCGTCCGTCACCAAGCGCCTTCCGAAGGGCAGCCATTTGAAAGCGGAGGTTGGCTTCCTCCACCGTCACATCTGGCCACACGCTTGAGATCAGCTTTTTGTGGCTCACGACTTCCCCGGCCTGCTCCGCGAGTGCGATCAGGATGTCGAGCGCACGGCCGCCGAGCGGTACCGGCTCGTCACCCTTCTTGAGCAGTCTCTCGGCCGCAAACAGGCTGAACGGGCCAAAAGAAAGCACGTCCTTGGGCTGTAAGGTACGACGATCATTCATAGGCGTCGTCCGCCCTCTTATGTCGCATCCGGACATCCCTTGTAGCGTCGAGGAGCCGCCGTGCCAATAGGATGCGCTCTCGTCCTTCCGCTGTGAGCATCACCACCTGCGTGCTTCGATGAACCAGCCGGACGCCCAGTTGCTGCTCAAGTCCGCTGACCTGCCTCGGAAGCGCAGGCTGAGCCACCCCAATGAGCCTGTTTCGGCGACGCGCAGAAGCGCTTGCAGGCTAGCTATGATAGATATCATGAGCAGTCGACATTCTGGAGGAACGCCCAGTATAACTTTACAGCTTGCCGACTAGCCTAGGGCCTGTCCAAAGTAAGATGCGGGCCGCTGGATAGAGCTGGAACGGACCAAAACCGATCGAAGGGGCCGCCTCGCGAAGCTCGGGTCGAAAACTCGTTGGACTGAGCTGGATGTCGTTTATTATTGCGGCATTTCCGTCTGGAATTTTATCAATTGCCCGTTTTTCCTCACGGAAAGCGGATTCAAAACCGGAGAAATAGCGCCTTTGGATACTGATGGCGAAGTATGGCGCCGACTTCAGTTTACGTTTCCGAACCGGATTGCCACGGAGGCATGCGAGCAGATTCTCTATTTTGATTCTGGGAATCGGCATCGAAGGACGGACTACTTGCGCTCTGACCTCACCGCGAACTCCGTCGCGCACTTCCGAAGCGCACACCAAGACTTTTCAGGAATTGTCATACCAACCTTGCGAAGGTCACACTTTGTTGACAGAGACGGCTTCATCTCGCAGAAAGGCATTCCATTCGATATCGAGATATTCGATCTAATATTTTCTCGCTAATCCACGTCCAACAGCCGTTATCTGAAAGAAAGACGTGTTCCTTCCAACCTTGGCGTCGCAGTTGTTATCAAAATGGCCCGCCTCGCCCCCGCGACCGCCGCCAGTAGGTTCCTGTCTGCATCAAGCGGATCGATTTCGAGGTCTTCCGGTCGGCGGATTACGCCTCGCTCTCGCAGGCGGTGGACCATCTTCGCATCCCGGTCGCGGCCGACGTCGGTGTAGCCGGCGGCGCCGCGGATCGCCTGCTCCGCTCGTCCTTGTCGCGGCAGAGCAGGAGATTGGTGATTCCTTCTTCGGTGACAATGCGACGCGTACCAACTTCCGTCGACGAGGCGTTATGTTAGGGACGTCCTCTGTGCGTTCCAGTCAATTCCTAATCTCTCTTATACTCGTGGCTTCTCCCGACGAGGTGGCATGAAATCGATCGGTCGGGCTCACCGGACCGAGACGGAGATCGCCACATCGACATTACCACGGATCGCATTCGAGTAGGGGCAGATGGTATGAGCAACCTGCACGAGCCGTTCAGCGGTCTGTTGGTCGATGCCAGCGATGGTCACGACAAGCGCGGCGGCCAGCACGAAGCCTCCTGTTTCATTTCGACTAAGGTCGATCCTGGCGACGACATCGATATCGTCATCGGCAAAGCGGTGGCCGGCGTCCCGGCTCACATGAAGGAGTGCGTTCTCAAAACAGGCTGCATACCCGCCCGCAAAGAGTTGCTCGGGATTGGTCGCATCGCCCCTTCCGCCAAGAGCCCGGGGGAGTGCGAGCTTGAGGTCGAGCAGACCGTCTTCGCTGCGGATCGAACCGTGACGGCCTCCGCTCGCGATGACTCTTGTGGAATATAGACTTACCATGGCACATACACCTTCTTCGCAGGTTTCGCTAATTTCGGACAGGCCGTCTGGACTGTCGCCGCGACACATCGGCGAACAGCCCGTGCACGAGGACGCCCGCCTGCTAGGCGGGCTGTCCGGCGGCTTCCAGGATCAACCGGGTGATCTCGTCGGGCTGAGAGATCAGCGACAGATGGCTTGCCTTCACTTCGATGGTTTTGGCACCCATGCGCTTGGCCATGAAGCGTTCGAGATCGGGGTTGATCGTCCGGTCTTCCGTCGAAACGGCATAGAAACTCGGTTTCGACCGCCAGGCCGCATGCGTCGTCTTGCCCACGAGCAGAGCCTTGTGGAACGGGTCCTGGACCGCATAGAGGACCTTCGCCTTCGCTTCCGGCAGGTCGCCCGCGAAATCGCGCAAGAAGGCGACCTCGCTGAGGCGTCCCTCATCACCGTCGAAAACGATCCCGGCCGATGCCGGTGGCGTCGGGAACGTCTTGGCCAGCGCCGTGTAATCCTCGCCCGCATCCGGCGCCCGCGCCGCCACATAGACAAGAGCCGACACGTTCGGATGCATACCAGCCTCTGTCACGATCATTCCGGAGAAGGAATGCCCAACCAGGACCGTCGGACCATCCTGCCGCGCGAGCACGCGCTCGGCCGAGGCGACTGCTTCAGGCAACGTTGTCAGGGGGTTTTGCACGGCCGTGGCATTGAGCCCGGCCTTCTGCAATCGCGCAATCACCTCGGACCAGGATGACCCGTCGGCGAACAGCCCGTGCACCAGCACAATGTTGCGGGCCTTTGGCGCAACCGGCTCGGCGGCCGCGTCCTGGACAAGAGTACTTGCCGCCCCCGCCGCTACCATGCTCACGAAGGCGCGTCGATTCATTAGATACCCCTGCGGAAAATCATCTCGGCTAGTCATGGAAGTTCTCCTTTTCGTGAAGTTTGAGTTTGGTACTTGGAAAGTTGGAGTTGGGTACCGGGCGAGCTTGAGTTGGCTAGATAGACCTCGCCGTCGTCCTGGTAGCATTCGGCTCCTTGGTCCAAGGCACAAGCTGCTTCGCACTGCGCCCTGCTCTTGAAGCTGCAGTCTGCGCCGCCGTGGCTATACACTAGGCCGCGCTGCCGAGGCGGCGTTCCAACATCCTCGCTACCCGTCATTGCAATCAAAGTAGCCAAAGAAAAAGCTGTCGCGGTCTGGTTAATTTCGTTCACCTTCCTTCTCAGAAGTTCGGTCTTCTCTTCGTCTAGTCAGGCGCGCCGACGGATATTGATCATTCCTGTGGAGGACAAATCGGCAAAATAGTTCCGACCGAGGGGCAGGCAGGAGCTAACAGGCACACGCGAAGCAGCAATTTCGTCATCGTGTTTCTTCGCTGACCCCTGCGAGAGGGGAACCGCATCCAGAACGAAGCCAACGCCGCGGACGTTGCGGATCATGGGCGCCTCATTTGCCCCGTCGATCTTGCGACGCAGCCTTCCCATATGAACATCGACAAGGTTCGTTTGAGGAAGGATTTTATAGTGCCAGACCTCTTTCAAGAGGGTCGCCCGGGACAGCACTTTGTCACTTCGTTGCATCATGTACTTGAGCAACTGAAACTCGCGTCGCCGCAGATCGATGTGACGGTCGCCACGCTTCACAGCGCGATCGATGAGATCGAGCTCCAGCGGTCCGACGCGCAGCACCGTTTCATTTAATAGGGCCAGCAACCGGGCCAAAGATTCTCCGCTTGATTCCAATTCAACCATCGTGAGCGGCTCATTACGCGGCGTGGACGATCCGCGCATCCGATCAACCATCTTCCCGAGTTTGCTCGACGCCAGAGAATGACTGATATCGGTCAGAAGCTTCGCCAATTCGTTCCGTAACGTTGGCGGCATTTGCTCGCCCGGAGCAAAGCTACGATCCTGTTCAGGTCTGGTCGCCGAATTTGACGAGATCGTCGATCGCCGCTCCGCATTCCTTGGATCGGTATCGGCGAACGCTGCCTGCATGCGATCGAGTGCCTCGCAGCTACTCTTATGAGTTCTCATCGCAAGATCCTTTCCGCCGGCCACGTGGAATCGTCTCAAACGCCGGATTGGTTGATCGCTCATTAGAAATCGTCAGTGTTTCTTTCTTGCCCGTAGGAGCAGCCTTGCCCGTAGGAGCAGCGGACCAAAGGGACCGCCATGGGCAAACGTCGCGCAACTTGGCCACTTAGGCGAGTTTGACGTTGTTAGATTGTGTTAGTCGTGCTGCTGAGAGCGCGCGCCTCGGGCGACGCATTGACTCCACACGCGCTTCAGTTGGATGAGGTTTGCTAACCACAGCGTTGGAAATGACAGCAGCGACAGGCATGTCGGCTCTTAACTGTCGAATCAGCTACGAAGAACGATCCCTTAGCCGATCAAATCTAACAACGCCAAAGCAAATCCCGCCGACAATTCGAATGCGCGAATGCATGATCGCACCCTGAGTTCGTAGCGCCCCCTCAACGCTAGAAGCATCATGAAATTGACTCGCAGAACCGGCTTGAGCACATTGTATGAAGCCGATGCATTCCATCGCCGGATTGACTGTCCGAAAAGCCAATTGATGTTATCAACGCTTCCTTCTTCTCAGTGGTCGTTTCCGATCCTTGGGATGGCGGTGGAACCTCAACCGGGTAAGCGATAGCGTGCTTCGAGCGCATCCCATTCATGCTTCGCCACGGAGCGCTGTCGTTCCTCGAAGGAGGCCAGAAGATCGCCGGCGGCGCTCAAGTCGCCTTCCTTTTTGAGCGATCCAAGCGCCGCATAGGCACCCCGCAGAGCTGCCTGCAGCACCGTATTTGGCATAGAGGACAATGGAGAAACCCATCTCGGCGAAAGCCTCGCGGCCTGGATCAGGAGTCTTTCCACCAAAGACGATGTTGGCAACTTGCGGCACGCTGATCGACTTAGTGATCTGGGTCAGCTCTTCGAGGTTCTCCGGCGCCTCGACGAAGGTAACGTCGGCGCCAGCATCGACGAAGTTGTGGGCGCGGTCGATCGCCTGGGAAAGACCGCTGACCACCCTTGCATCGGTGCGCGCGATGATCTGGAGATCGCCATCGTGCCGGGTGTCGACCGCAGCCTTGATCTTCTGCACCATTTCATCGGTGGAAATAATGGCCTTGCCGGCAAAATGGCCGCGGCGTTTGGGGAAGACTTGATCCTCGAGCTGTATGCCGGCGGCGCCCGCGCGCTCGAACAGACGCACGGTACGAATCGTGTTGAGCGGATTGCCGAAACCCGTATCGCCGTCCACGATGAGGGGCACCGAGATCACATCAGCAATGGCCGCGACTGTCTCCGATACTTCGGTGACGGTGGTGAGACCGATGTCCGGGACGCCCAAACTCATATTTGCGACGCCGGCCCCGGTTACGTAAACGATCTCGTACCCGAGATCCTGGATCACGCGCGCGAACAGCGCGTTCGCTGTGCCGGGCACCGTGATGGCTTTGCGCTGGTCGATGAGCCGTTTGAGTTCTGCTGCCGACGTCATGAAGCTTCTCCACGTGTGAGCTGGAGGTCTCCGCGATGTGCACTACCGCACACTCGATGTCCCCGATCGTTTCGATTGTCATGTTGCTCTTCTCTCGACAGATTATTTCTCTGCGACCGAAGGAACCGTGAACATTGGGGTGCAGGACCGATGATTCCTCGCGATGCGCATGGTCTATCTCCTTAAAACAGAACGAGATGCTGCATGCGAAGCGAAGGCGAGCACCTTATCGGTCATCACGCCCGCGAGCCCGAGGTAGTTCGCCGGGTCGGTCAATGCGTGAATCTCGTCTCGAGATAGGTGCGCCATGACCGTCTGCCGCTCGGCGAGCAAGTCCGCCAGCGGCCGATCCTGCTCCAGCGACTTACGGCAAAGGTCGTAGACAAGATCATGCGCCTCGTCGCGACCGAGCGCCGGGGCGAGGCCCATCATCACGGCTTCCGACACGATGAGGCCGTGCGTGGCATCGAGGTTTGCCTGCATGCGGTCAGGATGCACCTCAAGACCCTTAAGGACAAACACGGCCTGATTGAGCGCACCGGCCGCCAGCGTGAAGATGCTGGGCAGCGTGATCCATTCGATTTCCCAGGGCCCGGTGGCGCGCTCATGATCCTCATCCATGGCGGTGAGCAGTGCTGCTACCGACTGCCGTACTGAGGCCGCGCAGGCCGTGATATAGACGCAGGAGATCGGATTGCGCTTTTGCGGCATAGTCGAAGAGGAGCCGCGGTTGGCGGCGAACGGCTCGCTGGCTTCGCCGACCTCCGTTTGCATCATCAACTTCAGGTCGGTCGCGAACTTTGCGAGCGTGCCTGTCAGGAGACCTAGAAAACAGCCTGCCTCGGCGATACGATCGCGCTCCGTGTGCCAGGCAATATCGGGCTGAGCTAAGCCGAGTTCGCGCGCGAGCGCCTCCTGGACCGCCAGACCCTTTTCGCCCAGTGAGGCGAGCGTGCCGCAGGCGCCTCCAAATTCGAACACCTCAATGCGAGGCCTGATGTCCTTGAGACGATCGCGATGACGCAGGAAGGTGGCGAGCAGCCTTGCCATCTTGAAGCCGAACGTGATCGGCACCGCCTGCTGAAGGTTGCTGCGGCCCGCCATGGGCTGGTCGCGATGATCGCGGGCTAGGTTGGCAGTAGCGGCGATCGCTTCGTCCAGCTTGTTCGCGATAATGTCGAAAGAGGCACGGATCTGGAAGACGGTGGCTGAATCAGTGACATCCTGCGTGGTCGCGCCCCAATGGCACCAGTTGCCCGCGTCACCACGGCACAGATGGCCGATCTGATGGACGACACCCAGCACCGGATAGCCGATGTTGAGTGATTCTTCCTCCAGCCTGGAGAAGTCGATATTTTCGACCTTGCAGACGCGGTTGATCTCGGTGGCGGCGTCCTGTGGAATGAGACCAAGTCCCGCCTGGGCACGAGCGAGCGCCGCTTCCCAGTCGAGGTAGCATTGCGTGCGATACTCGTCCGACCAGATCTGCCGAACTTCTCGGTCACCGAACATATTGCGGAATACTAGCGAGTCGATCGCGCTGGTTGGCATTCGAATTCTCCTGTCGATATGGACGCAGATCCGGGATCAATTTTTGGATGCCGATTGATACCTTATACTTTCTGAGTACGTGCCACGGTCTTTCGTTGCGCTGCGCACTTCGAGGCCAATTTCGCGGGCCGGCAAACGCGCCAACTTGAACTCTGGGTCGGCAAGCCGGCTGCTCAATTCGACGGCCGCCCAGGTCGCGCATCCAGCTGGACCGTCGCCGTCATACCGGCGACCAGACGAACTCCATCAGGTACCCGATCGATCTCGATGTGCACCGGCACACGTTGAGCAAGGCGTACCCAAGTGAAGATCGGGTTCACCGTGGCAAGCCCTTGCTGGTTTGGTTGCGCGTTTGAGACGTTAATGCCACGCGCGACGCTGCCGACCTTGCCGCGAACGATCTGGCGGTAGCTCATCAATTTGATCTCGGCAGGATCGCCCTCCTGCATGGAGGCAAGTTGCGTTTCCTCAAAATATGCATCGACCCAGAAGGAATCGGCGTCGACGATCGAGATCTCGTTCTGTCCGACGGTGGCATAGTCACCCAGTTGCGCCAGGAGATTGGTCACCCAGCCGTTCACTGGAGAACGGATCTGGGTGCGCTCCAGGTTAACTTTGGCCTGATCGCGGTTTGCGACTGCCTGCTGATATTGCGCCCGGGTCGCGACCGCGTTCGCGTTGAAGTCCTGTTTCTGTTCCACCGAGACTGACAAGTCGTCGAGTTTGCGCCGGCGTTCTGCCTCGCGCTGTGCATTCTCGGCCGTGGCCTGAGCTTGATCGACCGCTGCATCGGCCAACTGTAGGGCGATCTTGAAGTTGGTAGGGTCGATCACAAGCAGTAAATCGCCCTTGTGTACGAATTGATTGTCCGCCACCCGTAACTCGACGATACGTCCTGCGACCTCCGGCGCCATGGTGACGACATAGGTTCGCACCGTGCTGTCACGTGTCCACGGAGCCCCCATATATGCGTTCCACATCGCCCACCCGAGCACCATGGCACACCCGGTCGTGGCGAGCGTTATCAGGAGTGGGATAATTCGGATCGGCGCCCTGTGCATGTTGCGCGCCGTTGGCTGGACGGCACGGACGACGTGAAGATCACTATTCTTACTCTCCGGTTGGACTTCAGAATCGGACATTTTGGTTTCAGGATCTGACATGGCGACCTCAGCGTGAAACGGCGAGGACAATTGTCGACAGCACGATGATGTACACCGTGAAAAGGAACAGCGCCGGATGCCAGACGTAAGCGAGCAAGCCAAAGCGGCCCCCGGCCCTGCGCAAGACCATGGTAACGCACCATGCCGCCAGCATCATCACGGAGATCGGCGCAACGTAGACGCCGAGCAGATTGACCTCGACGAACTTCAAATTGATGCTCCTGCGTCAAAATAAGAGCGATGTCGGACCAAAGCGTCGCAGATCGCCAGAACTCGGCCACGCTCTTTCTGCACAAACGAGGTCTGCGGGTTGCCCTGCCCGAGTAACGCAAGCCGTTGATCGAGCGCGGTCAGCCCAGCGGTTGCAGCTACGCTGTTCCCTTGCGCAACGGCTTCGAGCGCCAAGTCGAGCTCCGAGACCAGCCCCAGTTGAGGTGCGATACGGCGAAGATGGATAATCCCGCTCCCGACCGACAGCGCCGTCAAGAGCTGCGCCCGCTGCAGGGACTCGGCTTGGTCCGGCAAAGCCGAGAGGCGGCTGTAGATTCGGTTTTCCCAATCGTCTGGTGGCCGCTGTACGGCAGCCGCCGCGAGGCGACGCAGGTCGCGCAAGGTCAGCGCCAGCAGCCTTTCGCTCTGCTTTGCCGGAGACAGCGGCGGCAGCAGGCGAAACGACAGGGCCGCAGCGCCGCAGCCCAGAACGATCGCCAGCGCGGCGTTATAGAATTGCACGGTGTCGTAGCTCGTCTGGTTGGCCGGCGCGAGCAGCGGCACGAAATTGCCGGCCAGGGCCGCAAACATCGTTGCCTGCCATGATTGAGCCATCAGGGCACCCAACGGTACCAGAAAGAGTCCCATCACGATGCTGAAGCCGGCGAAGGTCTCTACATTCGGCAGGCCCGCAAATGCAACGATTGCGGCGCAAACCGCGGCAAGGCCGACACCAACCATGAAGCTCATCGCTACGGCGTAGGCCACATCGGCTTTCGGCGCGAAGATGATGACCGAAATCGCTGTGAACGTGATGGCCAACGCGCCGTTTGGCCATGCGGTGATTATCCAGAAAACCTCAACCGCCCCAATGGTCACGAATGCGCGCCCAGCATTGACGAGCGCCGGCAGCCAATCGGGCACGTAGAATCTTGCGCGGCGGTGGTGACCTTGGTGACGAACAGGGTCGGCGACCAGCAACGCCAGTCCGTTAAGGACATCGGACAAGCCAGCAAGCAATCGGGCGGTTTGGTCGGCAATTAGCCGTAGCGACGGCGTGCCCGCCGGCATGGCGATCAGCCGTCGCACCGCCGTTTCACACAGGTGGCCCATCCCGACCGGGTCGGTCATCCAGGATGTCGCATCGCCCTGCGGCGACGCGGACCGCAGCGCCATCGGCACGCTGTTCAGCACGGCATCGGCTTCCTGCCGAGCCGTGTCATCCGGCAAACGCGCGAGCCGCCACACCACGGCCGACCAACCGGCCAGCGCCTCAAACAGGCCATCCTTTGTCGCCTGCAGCACCCACGAATGATAGCGAAGCTTCGAGGATTCTCCGATCGCCTGGTCGATCACAGGGTCGAGCGCGATGACCTGTCGTACGAGTTCGCGTCGAACCGGCTGCATGTCCGACAATGCCGAACCAGCCAGCGTCAATGCAGAGCCGAACTTGCTCGTGATTTGGGCTGACAAGCCCGCGAGCAGTGCGGCGAGCCGCCGTGGAGCAGCACCGAAATCACTCCCGGCGAGGACGATGCCTGCGCACACAATGCCGATCCAGATCTCGCTGACGCGGGTGACGGCGAGCGTGAAGGCTTCGCCATTGACGCCGCCGGTGGCGCCGAGCTCATCGCCGGCAATGATCGCGGCGGTGTAGCCGGCCAGCGCTGCTGCGTAGCTCGCGAAATTGCCCAACAGCGTGGCAACAAACGCGCAGACCGCACCCCAGAGCGCCAAGCCTATGAGAAAACCGGCGCGGTTTTGCGGGAAACACGCCGTCAACACTACGATCGCGACCGCGCCTACCAAGGTGCCGATCATGCGAAACCATCCCTTGCGAAGCGACGCGCCGAGAAGCGGTTGACACACCAGCGCGGCGGACGTGCCGGCCCAAGAAGCGTTGTCGAGCTCCAGCCAGAACGCGACGTAGAGAGCAAGACAGACGGAGGCCCACAGTCGCAGACCGAACAGCATCGGCGGGCCGGCGGTCTGCGCAGCGTTCGCCAAAACCGCCACCCATCGGCCAACCGCTTTCCGGTCCGGCGCCCGCGTATCCTGGTCGACGGTGTCCATCATCATCAGTCCTCCCGATCGCGCGGTAGCATCAAAATTAGCACCACAGATTCGATCGCGTGAGATCGATGACTTCGTCGGTCCGCCCATCCATGATCGTGCCGGGCCGCTCCTCGGGCACATCGTGTCCGACGCGGCTCAGGCCGCGCTGGGGGCTGGTGCGTCACTTGCGACATAGGATGTCACCATCTTCTTCGGATCGACGACCCGGTCGAATTCGGCCTCCGTGACAAAGCCCAGTTTCAATGCCGCGGCTTTCAATGTGAGATCATTGTTCATCGCATAGTGGGCGATCTTCGACGCCTTATCGTAGCCGATGACCGGAGAAAGGGCCGTCACCAGCATCAGCGAACGCTCGACATATTCGTTGATTTTCTTCAGGTTGGGCTTGGTGCCCTCGATCAGGAACTTCCGGAAGTTCACACAGCCGTCGGTCATGACCGTGATAGAGTGGGTGATGTTGAAGATCATCAGTGGCTTGTAGACGTTCATCTCGAGGTAACCACCGGCACCACCGAAGCCTACCGCCACGTCATTGGCCATAACCTGCACGGCAATCATTGTCAGCGCTTCACACTGGGTCGGATTGACCTTGCCCGGCATGATCGAGGAGCCCGGCTCATTCTCCGGGATTTCCAATTCCGCAAATCCGGCGCGCGGTCCGCATGACATGAGGCGAATATCATTTGCGATCTTGTAGAGCGACACCGCCAACGTGCGCAGCGTTCCGGACAGCTGAACCAGCGCGTCGTGGGAGCCCTGCACAGTGAATTTGTTCGGCGCGGTGATAAACGGCAGCCCGGTGAGCTCGGCAATCTCGGCAGCCGCCGCCTCGGCAAAGCCCGGTGCCGAGTTGATGCCGGTTCCGACCGCCGTGCCACCGAGTGCCAGGCGATACACGCCTTGCAGGGCTGCTTCAATCCGGTCTAGATCGTCCGATAACATTCCGGCGTACCCGGACCATTCCTGGCCCAAGGTTAGCGGCGTTGCGTCCTGCATGTGGGTTCGCCCGATCTTGACGATGTCGCTCCATGCCTGCGATTTCGTGGCAATCGCGTCGCGTAGCGCGGTGACCGCGGGAATAAGGCGCTGTTTGGTGTTGACGGCCGCGGCGATATACATGGCCGACGGAAACGAGTCGTTCGAGGACTGCGCCATGTTGACGTGATCGTTGGGATGAACCGGGGCGTGGCTGCCGAGAGGGGTCCCCGCGAGCTGGCAGCAACGGTTCGAGATCACCTCGTTGACGTTCATGTTGAACTGGGTGCCGCTGCCCGTCATCCAGACATGCAACGGAAACACGTCGTGGTGCTGGCCGGCGAGGATTTCGTCGCAGGTCTGAACGATCAATTTAAATCGCCGATCGTCAAGCCGCTTGCCGGTGTGGTTCGCGGTGGCGGCGGCCTTCTTCAAAATGGCGTAGGAGGTGATCATCTCGCGGGGGATCAGATCCGTGCCGATACTGAAGTGCTCGAGCGAGCGCTGGGTCTGTGCACCCCATAGCTTGTTCGCCGGCACCTCGACCACTCCGAGGCTATCGGTCTCTTTTCTCATCTCGACCATGGATCTCTCCTGGGATTGCTGCGTAAAGCTACCGATGGGCAGGATCTTTCTCGCGAGCCGGCGGACGCTGCGGATCCGGAGCTGCTGAGATGTCGGTGATCTTGAGCACTAGCGCCGTTTCGGCGCGGGCGCGCCGGCAAGCGTCCGCGTCGGTCTTGAGATCAATCCCGTATGTCGGGATGATCGCCTTTAGCCGAGGTAACCAGGCGCCTTCGGTCAGCTCGTTTCCAAAGCATTTCTTGAGCACGTCGATCGAGATGGACGCAGCCGTAGAGGCTCCCGGCGAAGCACCCAGCAACGCCACGATCGACTTGTCTTTCGCCGCCACCAGCTCGGTGCCAAACTCAAGATCACCTACCTCGTGATGGGGCCAACCCTTGCTCTGGTGCGGCTTTATGGTTTGCACACGTACCCCGGCGACGGCCTCCTTCCAATCGGTCTTCACGGCGCGCGGGAAGAACTGCTTCAGGGTCGCAAACTGATGGCTCGAACTCTGCAGGACCTGGCCAATGAGATATTCCGACAACTCGATATTGTCGCGTGCCACGTCGAGCAGCGGGATGATGTTGTCGAAGCTCAGTGACGTGAACAGGTCGGTAATTGCACCTCGCTTGAGGAAGCGCGTGGAAAATCCTGCGTAAGGGCCGAACAGCAGCGAGTGTTTGCCGCCGATGATGCGTGTGTCGAGGTGCGGCACCGACATTGGAGGCGAGCCCGCGGCGGCCTTGCCATAGACCTTGGCATGATGGCGTTGACTGACGGCGTCGACATCGCAGCGCAGCCAAATGCCACTGACGGGGAATCCGCCATAACCTTTGCTCTCGGGGATTCTCGACTTCTGCAGCAGCGGCAGGGAGCCACCGCCTGCTCCGATAAAGACGAATTTGGCCGACACGGTTACGAGGCCCCCATCATTGGTGTCCTTGACCGATACGCGCCAGCGTCCATTGTCTTCGCGGTCCAGACCAACAACCTCGCGATTATAGTGAAGGTGAAAGCCGGGCTGATCGGACAGGTGTTTGACGAGCAGGTGAGTAAGGGCGCCATAGTCGACGTCGGTGCCGGTGATGATGCGGGTTGCCGCGAACGGCTCTTGGTCACCCCGCCCGTCCATGATCAGAGGCGCCCATTCCGCAATCTTAGTGCGGTCCTCGCTGTACTCCATGCCGTAATAGCAGTGGTGGGCGGACATTTCTTTGAAGCGCTCGCGCAGGAACGCGACATTACCAGCGCTCCAGACAAAGCTCATGTGCGGGCACGGGTGTATGAAAGCGCGCGGGTCGGAGATTGCGCCCTTTTTGACTAAGTACGACCAGAGCTGGCGCGACAGGTCGAACTCGGTGTTGACCTCGAGCGCCTTGGAGATATCGACGCTACCGTCTTTGCGCTGGGGTGTGTAATTCAGCTCGCAATTGGCGGCGTGGCCGGTTCCAGCATTGTTCCAGCCCTCCGAGCTCTCCCGTGCGCAGTCGTCAAGCGTCTCGAACATGGCGACGGTCAGCGACGGTTCGAGCTCTTTCAGGAAAGTCCCGAGCGTCGCGCTCATGATGCCGGCGCCGATCAGCACGACGTCGGAATTATCCGAATTATCAAAAGTCGGCATGGGAAGTTCTCCTCTCGAGATCGAACGCGTTGGATGCGGTGACGTGTCGTTCGTGACCACAAGATCAATGATCCGCTTTGCGGAAGGATGCCGCGACGTTGGGCGCCAGAATCACATAGGCGCGGCGCCAGGGCTGGTCGTCCACCAGCCGCCAGCTATGCCCGGTGCCGGTCGTATCCTCGGCCAGCAAAATGTCGCCGGGACGGATGATGAAGGTCTCGTTCTTGGCGGTCTTGAACTCAAGCGTCCCGGATAGGGTGATGACGAACTGGCGCGTCGGCGCATCATGCGGCGCAAACGTGCCGCCTGACCTGGTCTCGCGGAACGAGATGCTCGACGACACGATCTTGTCGCCGAGAATATCGCCGCGCTCACCCTTTGGAAGATCGATCGTCCCTTCCTCGAATAGCGAGTTACCATCCTTTGCCGTCCAGATCCGCACACATCGTATCATCACATCTCTCCTTTGAAGAATGGCGGGGCGCAAAGTTGTTTACGTCAGGCGAGCTGCGCCTCACCGCTGCCGAACGACCAGTTTTCGCGTTTTACTTCGACGAGATTGACTACAAGGTCCTCCGGACGCAGCCCAATGCGCTCGTGCAGGCGGTCCGCCAGGGTTTTGTAGAAGCCCCTCTTCACTTCGGCATCACGACCTTCGTTCAGCGTCACCTGAACCACGATCGCATTAGCGGAGCGTTCGATGCCGAGGTAGATCCGGTCGATCAGAAGGTCGCCGGGCGCGTGCTCGGTGAAGATGTGGAATCGCTCTCCCAGCGGGACCTTGAGCGCCGCATGCATGGCTTGCTGGATCGCTTCGCCCACCGCCGTTCGATACTCGGCAGGTTTGCCAGCAGGCAGTTCAACGCGAACGAGGGGCATCGGTTCGTCTCCTATCGGGCTATTGCGCCTTCTGGCGAGGCTGTGGCGGCGATAGACATTGAGGATTGTAATCGGGCTAGTCCCGCCGCCTCTGCTCGGCCAAAGCGACACGCAATCTGATCGAACATAGATGCGAGCTCGTCGAACATGGCCGCGTCGCGCGGAATATCCGTTAAAGCTGAGGCAAGCCGGTAATGTTGTGCCCGCTTGCGAAAGTCAGCCGATGTTACTCGTGCGGGCGGGCTCCTTTTGACTTGTTCAGCGCTCATGGTGTGCCTCCCTCGTTTCACTGTTTTGCCGACGTCACGACTTTGCCTCTGAACACGGTCAGGCTGATCGCGGTGTAAAGCAGCATGAGCGGGAACACGAAGAGACCCGCTCCCCAGAACATGAAGGCAAGGCTCGAGTGGGGGGCGGCCGCCTGTTCGACCGTGATCGAAAACGGAATCACGTAGGGCCAAAACGAGATCGCCAGCGTGCCGAAGGCCGCCGCGAAAATGACGGCAACCATCAGGAACGGCAGTGCATCCTGTCTGCGCTGAATGCTGGCGGCGAGCATGATTGCGGCTAACATGCCGGCCGCGGGGAAGACGAACAAAAAGGGCCGGTCGAGCCACCGCGTCATGACCCTGAAGTTATCGGCCAGGGCATAGACGAGCACGACGATCAGGAAGACGAGCAGCGCCGCCGATAGATAAGGGATGAGACGATAGGCGTCGTCGCGTACCTCGTCCTCGCATTTCCGCACCAGCCAACAGGTGCCGAGCAGCGCGTAGCCCACACATAGGCCGATGCCGCAAAGCACCGCAAAGGGACTGAACCATCCGAATTCGCCGCCGACATATCGGCCGTCAGAGATCGGCAGACCCTGCACGAGAGCGCCCACCATCAAGCCCTGGGTGAACGCCGCGACAAGCGAACCTCCCGCAAAGCTTGCACTCCAGATCCAGCGTAGCCGCTCGGCCCTGTAGCGAAACTCGAACGCGACGCCGCGCAGGATCAGCCCCGCCAGCATCAAGAGGACCGGAAGATAGAACGCCGACATCAAAATCGAATAGACGACCGGAAAGGCGCCCCAGAGGATCACGCCCGAGACGACGAGCCAGGTCTCGTTGCCGTCCCAGACCGGCGCCACTGCACTCATCATGGCGTGCCGTCGCGCCTCGTCGGAGGCCACGCCAAAAAGCATGCCAACGCCCAGGTCGAACCCGTCCAGCAACACGTAGATGAGAATGCTGACGGCCAGGAGCGTTACCCAGAACATGACCATGGGTTATTCTCCCGCCGGAACGCGAAGGGCGGCCGCAGTGACCGGCTCGTGGACGATCGACAAGGGGCGGTTGGGGATGGCGGCCGCGGGCGGCAGCACGAGGTGCCCGACCGGTCCCGCGCGCAGCAGCCGGTAGATATAGAAAATGCCGAAGGCAAAAATGAAGGTGTAGATTGCACAGAAGACGATGATCGAGATGGAGGCCGCGCGCACGGTCAGGAACGGCGTCATCGCGTCCGCAGTTCTCAGCACGCCATAGACCACCCAGGGCTGGCGTCCCACCTCGGCCGTGAACCAGCCGGTCAACGTTGCAATAAAGGGCAGCGGGAAGCTGAAGAACGTTGCCCAGAGCACCAGCCGATTGCGCTCGAGACGTCCGTCTCGGCTCAGATACGTTCCGGCCCAGGCCAAGGCCAACATGAGCAGGCCACAGCCGACCATGATCCTGAAGCTGAAGAATGGAATGAGTACCGGCGGCCAGTCGCTTTCGGGAATGCTATCGAGCCCAACTTCCGCGGCGTCGAGGCTGTCGGAGTCGATCAGGCTGCCCAAGGGTGCGGGTAAGGTGATCGCGAAGCGATTGCGCCGCTGCGCAACGTCCGGCCACGCGAGCAGGACTTCGGATGCCGGCTGTTCATCGTGCCATCGCGCCTCGATGGCGGCCATCTTCGAGGGTTGGTAACGAACAATGTATTCACCATTGAGGTGTCCGAAGAAGAGCTGAATTGGCATGAGCACGGCGGCCAGATAGAGACCCATGCGGAGCATGATCTTCGCCTCGGCGGCGAACGTGCCACGCAGCAGATACCACGCGCCGGTGGCAGCAACGCTGAATGCACCGGTCAAGTAAGCGGCAAACAACATGTGTGGAAAACGCGACCAGACCACCGAGTTGAAGATGATCTTGGTCCAATCATTCGCCACGAACATGCCGTTCTCGACGACATAGCCGACCGGAACCTGCATCCAGCTGTTGTTGATCATGATCCAGAACGCCGACAGCGTGGTGCCGAGGGCGACCATCGCGGTCGAAAACAGGTAGAACCAGGGGGCGACCCTCTGACGGCCGAACAGAAGCACGCCGAAGAAAGTCGCCTCCAACGCAAAAGCGGTGAAGGTCTCGTAGGCGAGCAAGGGCCCCTGAACTGGTCCGGACATGCGGGACAGTTCGCTCCAATTGGTGCCGAACTCGAATGCCATGACGATCCCGGAGACAACGCCGAATCCGAAAGCCAAACCGAAGATTTTGAGCCAGAACTCGAACAAGAGGCGGTAGGTCGGGCGCCCCGTCGCGAGATGAAGGGATTCCAGCACGGTGAGCCAGGCTGCCAGTCCGATCGTGAAGGACGGAAAAATGATGTGAAACGATACGGTGAACGCGAACTGCAGCCGCGAGAGAAGGAGCGCCGTGATGTCCATGGTGCGACGCGCCCCTAACGCCAGAGATTGGTCTTTGCGAGATCGATAACCTCGTCGGCCCGGCCGCCTATGATCGCCTTCACCATGTAGAGCGAGAAGCCCTTCGCCATCTCGACGGTGACCGAGGGTGGCATCGCCAGCTCTGTCCGGTTGACGACCGCATCGATGAGAACGGGGCCGTCATGCGCGAAGGCAGCGGCGATTCCGTCCTCGACCTTGGCGGGGTCTTCGATCCGAATGCCGCGAATACCGACGGCTTCAGCCATTGCCGCGAAATTCGGATTCTTGAGCTCAGTGCCAAAATCGAGAAAGCCCGTGGACTTCTGTTCAAGCTCGATGAAACCGAGGGCACCGTTGTTGAACACGACCACCTTGGCGGGCAGGCGGTGCTGCACGAGGGTGAGCAAGTCACCCATCAGCATGGTAAAGCCCCCGTCACCCGATAGCGAGATCACCTGCCTGCCGGGAAACGCGGCTTGGGCGCCAATCGCCTGTGGCATCGCATTGGCCATCGAGCCGTGCCAGAATGACCCGATCAGCCGCCGTTTGCCGTTCATCGCGAGGTAACGGGCTGCCCAGACCGTCGGCAGGCCGACATCGCAGGTGAAGACCGCATCCTCGGCTGCCAGGTCGCTGATCGCCTTGGCGATCTGCTGGGGGTGAATCGGCGTCTTGCCACTGGCCGGACGAGCAAGCTCATCAAGGCCTTTGCGCGCTTTGCGATAGTGTTCGCGTGCCTGGTCGAGATGACTACCGTCTCGCTTCTCCTTGAGGCGTGGCAGCAGTCCATCGATGGTCGCGCCCACGTCGCCAATCACGGCAAGGTCGACCGACGCGCGGCGCCCGATGGCCTCCGCCCTCAGATCGACTTGGGCGATCCGGACCCCGGAACCGCGCGGATAGAACTGCCGATAGGGAAAGTCGGTCCCGAGCATCAACAGGACGTCGCAATCGACCATCGCGTAATAGCCCGACGAAAAGCCGATCAGTCCGGTCATGCCGACGTCGTAAGGATTCTCCCACTCGACATATTCCTTGCCCCTCAGCGCGTGAACGATAGGAGCCTTGAGACGCTCGCCGAGAGCTACGACTTGATCATGAGCGACTTGACAGCCCGAGCCGCACAGCATCGTCACGCGGCTCTCTCCATTGAGCAGCGCGGCCAATTGATCCAAAGCTTCATTTGCCGCCGGCACCGCGGGCCGAACTGGCAGGAGATTCGCAGGGAGCGGATCAGACGTCGGAGCGGCTGGCTGTAACGCAACATCGCCGGGGATAACGACCACAGAAACGCCGCGATTGGTGACGGCTTGACGGATCGCGAGCTCCAGCGTGCGCTGCATCTGATTGGCACCCGACACAAACTCGCAATAGTGACTGCATTCCTTGAACAGCTGCTCCGGATGCGTCTCCTGGAAATATCCGGAGCCGATCTCGCTCGATGGGATTTGGGCGGCAATCGCAAGGACCGGCACGCGGGAGCGATGACAGTCAAACAGGCCGTTGATGAGATGCAGGTTTCCCGGCCCGCAACTGCCGGCACAGACCGCAAGCTCTCCGGTCAGATGCGCCTCGGCGCCGGCGGCGAAGGCGGCGACCTCTTCGTGCCTGACATGCACCCATTCGATCTTGCCCTGCCGACGAATTGAATCCGTCAGGCCGTTGAGGCTATCCCCGACGATGCCATAAATCCGTTTGACTCCGGCTGCGATGAGGATTTGCGCGAATTGATCAGCCACCGTCTTTGCCATGATCGCTCTCTTCTCAGTTAACGTGGAAGGTCGTGAGACCCTCGATGACCACGCGGGCCCTGCGCAGTCGATTAGGCGATGCGCTTTTATCCTCAGACCAGATGAAGATGTTTGGCTGCTTGAGTCAGCTCGTCGCGGAACTCGGGATGCGCGAGCTCGATCAGTCTGAGCGCGCGTTCGGTCGAGGACAGGCCCTTGAGATTCACGGCTCCGAACTCGGTAACGATGTAATGAGTGTCGATGCGTGGCGTGGTAACTGGCCCATCCAACCGAGGCACGATGCGTGAAAATTTGCCCTTCGCTGCGGTCGAGCGCGCGGCGATGATCGATCTGCCGCCCTTGGATGCATAGGCGCCGCGCACGAAATCGAGTTGGCCACCCGAGGCGCTGTACTGGTGGCCCAGCATGTGCTCGGAGTTGCAGGCGCCGGTCAAATCGATCTGAATCGTGGCGTTGATCGAGATGACATTATCATTCCGCGCGATGATCTGCGGGTCGTTGACATAGTCGACCGGTGCGCTCACGACTGCCGGATTGTCGTTCAAGAAGTCGTACATCGCCTTCTGACCCATGGCGAAAGTGAAGACGGTCTTGCCGCGATCAATTGCCTTGCGCCGGTTATTGACGACCCCGGCGCGCACGAGATCAACGAGGCCAGGATTTAATGCTTCGGTGTGAATACCGAGATCGTTGCGGCCTTTCAGTTCCGCGCAGACGAGGTTTGGCAAAGCCCCAACACCCATCTGCAAGCAGGCGCCATCGGGCACCAGGCGCGCGATCGTCCGGCCGATCACTTCATCCTCGGCCGCAGGTCCGAGTACAGGGAGCTCGAGCAGCGGTACGTGGTGCTCGACAATGGCGTCCACCTCGGACACATGGAGCTCCGCCCCAGCACCATTCACGCGCGGCATGTTCTTGTTGACCTCGACGATGAGCCGCTTGGCCGCGCGGGCGACCTTGGTCGAATAATCGTTGCCGGTGCCGAAGCTGAAATAGCCGTGGCGGTCCATCGGCGAGACGGTGCAAACGAAGGTGTCGATGCCGATCTCTTCGATCAGCAGGCGGGGCGCCTGATGGAAGTTGTTGGGCACATAGTTGATGACCTTGCGGTCGCCGTCCTCGACGCCCCGCTTGATCAGTGCTCGCTCGGTCTCGGTGATGAACATGCAGTACGGGCGGATGCGGTCGCTCAGCTCGTAGCGAAGGATCGTCCTTCCGGCGATGCTGGTGGCCTCGAAGTAATAGACATTGAGATTCTCGATACCGCCGGCTTCGGCACGATCCGCCAGCGCCTTCAGAAGTGCTGGTGGCTCGGTCATAGCCATACCGAATGAGAGCTTTGATCCCGAAGGAATGGATGACACTGCCTCGTCGGGCGTGGTCAATTTCGATTGGTATCGCGCGTCGATATCCATCGTCGTGTCTCCCGTTATTCAAGCGTTCAGTAATTGGCGGCTTCTTCCGGCGAATGGCCGCGGCGATGGACGAGCATGGTGCGTTCGAAACTCATCACCTCGGCGTCGTCCTGGTTAATACCCCGCGTCCGGACTGTGACGATCCCCTGGGTTGGTCGGCTCTTGGACTCACGCTTATGCAGCACGGTGCTCTCGGCATAGAGCGTGTCGCCGGCGAACACCGGATGGCTCGCCTTCACCTTGTCCCAGCCGAGGTTGGCGACGACCTTGGCGCTGACCGTGCGCACGCTCATGCCGGTGAGCAACGCAAGCGTGAAGGTTGAGTTGACCAGCATCTTCTTCCACTCGGTTTTGGCGGCGTACGCCGCATCAAAATGGACCTGCTGGATGTTGAGGGTCAGCAGGGTGAAGTAAGTGTTGTCGACGTCTAGCACGGTGCGACCGGGGCGATGCTCGAACACGTCGCCGGGCTCGAAGTCCTCAAAATAGAGGCCGGAGGTTTCACGGTAGCGTCGCTCGCCAACGGCCTTGTAAGCGGGCAAGATGATTTCCATTACATTGTCTCCTTCATCACAGTGGGGTCGAGGGGAATCGGTTGTCGGCTCAGGCCTCGAGTCCTGCCGAAACGAGCGTGTGCCGTGCTCTTCGGGCGACAGCCTCGTCGACCATCTGGCCCTCGACCGTGCCGACGCCTTTGACGTTCTCGGCGAGAATCTTGCGTGCTCTCTCCACCGCCTCGGCGCTCGGCGTGAGCGCCGCGTTGATCGCATCGATCTGTGCGGGGTGGATGGCGGCCTTAGCGGGGAAGCCAAGCGCCACCGCGGCGGCTACCTCCTGTTTCAGGCCAGATTCGTCATGCAGATCGAAGAAGGGCGAGTTGACTGGCATCACACCTGTCACCGCGCAGGCGGTGATGAGGCGGCCACTCACTAAGGCGAGGAGAGGCTTCCAGGCAATTGTCGCGCCCAGATCGGCCGCCATGTCCGCAGCACCAAGCATTAGACCTGCGAGCCGCGGCGTTGCCGTCGCGATCGCTTCGACCGCAGCGAGGCCACGAGCACTCTCGATCAGACCGATCAGACGGGTCGCTTTGCCCGCCGCAGTCAGGAGGCGATCGAGGATTTCAAGATGGCCGGCCGTCTCCGTCTTAGGCAGCACCAGAAAGTCCGGAGCAGCCTGGGATCCGAGCAACGCATCCAGGTCAGAAATGCCCGTTCGCGTGTCGAGCCCGTTAATTCGCAGCGCGTGTAGCGTACCATCGGAAGGGTTTCCCGCTAGGTAATCGAGAGCAGTGTTCCTGGCGCGCACCTTATCTCCAGGTGCCACGGCATCCTCAAGGTCCAGGATTGCAACGTCGGCGCCGGCCTGGGAAGCCTTCGCAAAGCGCTCCGGGCGGGTTGCCGGCGTGAACAGCCAGCTTCGAGTGCGGATTGGTGCCTGTTTGGTCATTGCGCTTTCCTCGTTGGTGCGGCCCGCACCATTGGCTCCTCCGAAGGTGTCCTTGCGTAGCTGAGCAGGTTCACCAAGTCCCGGACCTGGATGCTTTCGAGCGAAAGCACGGCGTCCTTGATCTCCCGGCTCAACCCCGCGTCGACGCGACCGGCTGCGAGCGTGTCGAATTTCTTTACGGACTCCTCCCATGTGAACGGGTGGGAAGCGAGGCCCGGGTAGTCTTGAACCTGGTGCTCGATCACGGTCCCGTCTTGCAGCCCGATGGTGATCTTGGCCGGCATTTTCCTGGGGTATTGCGCCGTGAACTCGTCGTTTGGACCGATTGAAACCTTCTTCAGCAACGCCTGCACATCAGGCTTGACGATGCGGTCCGGCTGGAATTGTGCGGGCGTCACCTCGCCATCGATGAGGGCAACCGAAAGCAGGTACGGCAGGCTGTGGTCCGCCTGTTCCTTGGTACGAATGACTTTGTCCACGCCGTAAAGTCCGCCACCAGCGAAGTCGAAGGCGAGTTGGAACACCTCCGCCTCGATCGAGACAATCTTGTTGGGATCGATTTTTTTCTGCCTGGCCAGCTCGACCATGCAATGGACCGCGGACTGCGTGTGGATCATGGAGTTGTACTTCTTGATGGTGCTCTCCGTGACGCCCTCATATCCCTGTTTGTCCCAGTCGATGTCGATCTTCATCCCAAGAAGGTGGTCGATTCCCAGCGGGCCCTCGATCACTTGCAGAGGTCCCTCCACGCCACGACGGGCAAGGAACAAAGTGTTCATGGCACCGAGCGCCGACTGCGCCGAGGCGAGACCCTTCCATTGCGACAGCGGTTTTGCCCGAACGACGGCGAATGACGCATCGCTGACCGCGGCCATTGCCATCGCGTGACCGATCTTCTGCTCGCTCAAGCCGAGCAGTCGCCCAGCGGCGGCGTTGTGCGAGAAGGCCAGTTGCGCTGTGTGGTCTAAGCCGCGCGTCATGAAGTTGGCATGATCAACGAAGCGCGACTGGACCGTGTAGCCCAGGGCCACCCCGAGCATCAGTTCCCTGCCGCTGCCACCGACGTAGTCGGCAATAGTCAGCGCAACACCGAAATTGTCCGCCGTATGGCAGGTTTCGTTCTGAGCCAGAAAGTTGTCCATGAAATCAACGTAGCGCACGAGTGCGGTGTGCCAGAACGCAGCGTAAATTGGGTTCGCCTTTCCACCACCGATCAGCGTGGACGGGCCGGTGCCGCCAAACTCTGCAACCTGTTCGCGACAGGCCTGAACGGGGCCGGCCCCAAGGGCGGCAATGCAGCAGCCCAGCGAATCCAGGATGTGAACCGGCAGTTGCTTGCGCGACTCCGCCGAGAGGTCGTCGAATTTGGCGCGAGCGGCGTACCTGGCGAGAGCTTCGACTTGGGTCATGACTAGAATCTCCTTTTAGTGGACGGGTTGCCATCTCTAGGACGTGAGAGCGATGAAAATCCCCATCGTAACGACCGAACCGATCACGCTCAGGAATACGGCGGAAGCGGCCTCCGCCTGCGCGACGCGGTACTGCAGAGCGAACATGATCACTATCGGCATGGTTGGAATCGCGGTCGTCAGCACCGCCTCGCTGACAATGGGATTCCCATATCCGGCCCATCGCAATCCACCCAAGACCAGAGCGGGCTGCAGGATGTTCTTCAGGAATACGAGGAAGAAGACGTTCGAGTTGGCTTTGATTTTGCCGGATGCGAGCACGATCCCGCTGGCAAACAGAGCGACGCCCCCGGAGGCCCCTCCCAGCAGCGAAAGCGAGTGGACCAAGAGCTGAGGAATACGGAGCCCACACAGCACGATGATGAAAGCGAGAACGGGTGCCCAAACAATCGGCTGTTTGACCGTTTCCGCCAGCTTGGTTCCGGGCGATGCCAGATACTCCTTGTCCTTCGCGGTTTCCCGTGGATCTCTCCCAGTCGTATCCAGTGCGAGAAGGAGAATCGTGAGTGGCACGACTGTGAGGTTGATGACGAGGCTGGCTATCGCGATCGGAATGGCGCTGAGTCCTCCGAACAGATCACCGAGGACGGCTGGACCCACGAAGGGCACTGCTGGCGCGGAAGCCGTCAGCGCGTGCAGCGCGCTGGTACTCGTTGGGAAGCGAAGGACGATGCGGGAGAGCAGAAACACCGCACCGTAGAGACCAATGATGGCGAGGCACAAGGCGATGACCAGCGGGATGTCCTGACTGAGTGCCGTGCGCGACGTCGTAACGGTTCCGGCAAAAAGCGCCAGCGGTACGGCATAAAGCAGCACCATCCGATTCAGAATTGAGGCGTCGCTTCGCCCAAGGTCGTGATGCCATGCCGCCACGAAGCCGAGCAAGAAGGTGACGACCATAGGAAGGAGTGCGCCCAAAACGGTGTTCAGCATTAGCGTTGCCCTCGATTACTGAGCGTCTCAAATCGGGTGAAACGTCAAGACGCTTCGGGTGCTCTCGGTCTCCGGCGCCGCCGCTTTGCGGAGCTCCACAAGCGGGCTTGTGCGCGGTCCTACGGACTAGGTGGCGACTGGATTCTCTTTGAAAAGTTGGGCGACCAGAGCCGAGTTGAGATAAGCTCGAACTCGCACGATCTTGTCGGCCTCGAAAAAGAGGATCCAACAGTAACGATTGTCGAATCTCATGCCGTTCCGTGCCGTCGCCAGGGAATGGAGCTCGACCACCGCTTGGTCGCCTTTGACGATGAGATATTCCAAGTGGAGTTGAGTTCCTTGCGGAAGCACTTTGCCCAGTTTGGTAAAGGTACCGGCGATAAAGTCCGCCTTGCTGCGATAGCGACCGGCGAGCGGATGAGTACCCATCACGGTCCAATCGACGTCGTCAGCGACATGTGTGAAAAAGGCGGCCCCGTCGCCCTCCTCCAGACCTTTGAATATTTCACGAACGAAGTCAGGTGTAACAGCCATCTGATTTCTCCTTGACCATTTGAATATTGGCCGATCGTTGCAACTGCAGTGAGTGGAGTTTCCGCTCCGCCGCAATCCGCTGCCTACTGCAAGGATTTACGCAGGAGCCGTGGGAATGCTCGTTTGATATCGTAAGATGTTGTTAGTTATCGTCAGCAGCAGCAACTCGCAGAGCTTGTCTGGCAACAACAGCAGGTCCCATCCTGATTGTGCGGAAGCGATCCTTGGCTTAAAATCAAAACCAGGTAGTCAGGCGGCTACGAAAGGTGACGCCATAATGGAACCGGTGACGGAGACCAGAGACCCAATATCGTTAAGTCTTTTCAGCTTGGATGCGAGCCGACGACTCCTCGTGGAAGACGGCATCGAATTGGGCGCGCGAACTCTCGACATTTTAATGGAGCTGGTGTCCCGTCCTTGCGATGTCGTCAGCAAGAACGATCTGCTGGCGCGGGTCTGTCCTGATGTCATAGTGGAAGAAGGCAGTCTTCGGTTTCACATCGTCGGCCTGCGCAAGGCGTTTGGTTACGCAAAGGACGACGCGCGAGACATCGCGACCTTGAGGGCGCGAGGCTATTGTTTTGTAGCGGGCGATCGGGTCGAGGAGATTGCGGCTTCGGCTCGTTTTTCCGCATGCCAACCGTCCACCCCCCTGATCGGAATGTCTAAGCGCGAGCGCGGACAACGCCTATGAGTGATCACCGCAACCCAGAACCCAAGGACGTTCTCTCTTTTGGCCCGTTCAGCCTGTTTGCGGCCGAGAGGCTGCTGAAGAAGGGGGACGAGCCGATACCGCTCGGTGACCGCGCGCTCGACATCCTGATCGCACTCGCGGAGCGGCCTGGGGAAGTTGTCACCCGCAAGGACCTAATTTCAACGGTGTGGCCGGATGTGACGGTTGAGGAAGCCAATCTCCGCTTTCAAATGGCTGCCCTTCGGAAGGCGCTTGGTGACGGGCGAGACGGCGCTCGGTACATATCCAATATTTCCGGTAGGGGTTATTGTTTTGTTGCGCCAGTCACACGCTCGGGCGCCGAGCAACTGGTTCCGGTCACCGGGATCGCTACCTCAGAGCGAGTTCAAAAACTGCCGCCGCGACTAGCGCGAATGGTCGGCCGTGATGACACCGTTAGAGCGTTGACGCAGCAACTCCAGATGTGGCGCTTCGTCAGTATCGTCGGTCCCGGCGGTGTCGGCAAAACCACCGTAGCAATCTCCGTCGCTCATGCGCTGATTGATGGATTCCATGGTGCGGTCTTCTTCATCGATCTGGCTGCTCTGACCGATCCCCAACTCGTGCCGACTGCGATCGCATCGGCACTCGGGTTCATGGTGCAAACCCAGGACCCGGTCATTGGTCTGCTGACTTTTATTGGCGACAGGAAGATCCTGCTCGTGCTCGACAATTGCGACCACGTGATCGGCGTTGCGGCAGCGCTGGCCGAACGCGTCGTCAGCGAGACACCGCAGGCATACGTCCTGGCGACCAGCCGCGAAGCGCTCCGGGTCGAAGGTGAACATGTCCACCTATTGTACTCACTTGATTGTCCCCCCGAGGATGCGGGCCTGACTGCTATGGAAGCACTAAGGTATCCCGCTGCCCAGCTTTTCATGGAGCGGGCCGCGGCGAGCGGCTATGGCGCCGAGCTGAGCGATATCGATGCGCCGATAGTAGCCCGGAGCTGCCGCCGGCTCGACGGGATCGCACTTGCCATTGAGCTCGCGGCCAGTCGCGTTGGCTCCCTTGGGATTCGTGGAGTTGCGGAGCTGCTCGACAACCGCTTCGGCTTGCTCTGGCAGGGCCGCCGCACCGCGCTGCCGCGGCACGAGACCCTGAACGCGATGCTCGATTGGAGTTACGGTCTGCTTTCGGAGCGCGAGAAGGAGGTTCTATGCCGGCTGTCGGTCTTTGTCGGGGGCTTCACGCGTCAGGCCGCCGGCTCCGTTGCGTCGGAGACAGACGCAGACGAGGCAGAGGTTATCGATGCGGTCGCGAGCCTCGTTGCAAAATCCCTGATATCTGCAACCGTCATCAACGAATCGACCTACTATCGGCTGCTCGACACCACGCGCACCTACGCCGCTACCAAACTCGCAGGGCGCGGCGAAGCGGCTCGCATCGCCCGGCGCCACGCGATCTTTTATTCCAGGTTTCTCGAACGTGACGAGATCATCCAGTCATTGTTTGGCGAACATGATCTTTCGGGATACGCCCCACATATCGGCAACGTGCGGGCGGCGCTTGGATGGGCGCTGTCAGACCATGGCGATGCCGCGGTCGGCATCGAACTCGCCGCTTGGGCGGCGCCCTTGTTCATCAGACTGTCGCTGTTCGAGGAATGTAGGGATTGGTGTAAACGGGCGCTGGCCGTGCTCGACGACGCCAGCCGAGGCACCAGACAGGAGATGATTCTTCAGGAAGCCCTGGCGCTGGCGTCGATGCTCACCAGGGGTCACAGCGATCAGGTTCGCGCCGCAATCGAACGTGGACTTGCGCTGGCGGAAACCTTCCAGGACCGTAAGCGCCAACTGCGCCTTCTCTCCGGTCTGAACCTTTTTCTTCATCGGCTCGGCGACCTCCGCGACGCCATGGCGGTCGCGGAACAGGGCGGCGTCATCGCGCAGGCTGCCGAGCTACCGACAGGCACCGTCTGGGCGGAGTGGAGGGTAGGCATTACTCACCACTTTCTGGGCAACCAAGCTGCGGCACAGCTCCATCTTGAGCACGGCATGGCACTCGCGGTCGAGCTTGATACCCTCAGCGTCAATTTTTTCGGTCTTGATCAGCGGATCCGCGCGCTCGTCGGCCTCGCCCGCACCTTGTGGCTGCGTGGTTTCTCTGATCGCGCGCTCAGAATCGTGCAAAAGGCTGTCAATGAAGCGGCGAGCCGGGGTCACCCAGTTCCGATCTGCGTTTCGCTGGTTTATGCCTCGATGTTGCTACTGTGGAGTGGTAATTTACTAAAAGCCGGCGACTTCATTGAGCAACTGATCGCATATGCACGACGATACTCGCTGGAGCCGTACCGCGCCGGCGGTATTGCGCTGAAAGGCGAACTTGCCATCGCCCGCGATGAGCCGGAACCCGGTCTCGATTTGCTACAGGGCGCGCTGGAGTCCCTGCGCGCTCAGCAGTACAATATCCTCATCACGGATTTCATCGGCGCGTTGGCGGAAGGCCTGCGTAAGACCCGGCAATTCGAGGAGGCGCTTTTTACGGTCAATGGAGCCATTGCGCGTGCGGAAAATAGTGGAGCGGAATCTAACTTGTCCGAACTGCTCCGGATTAAATCGCGGATACTCGCGGCACAACATGACCGAGAAGCAGCCATGAACTGCCTGACCGAGGCGCTTGCTGTCGCACGCGCGCAATCTGCGCTCGCCTGGGAGCTGAGGTCGACGATGGCCTTGGCCCGCATGCTCTCCGAAAATGGCCAGCACGATCAGGCCCACCATACCTTGGCTCTCGTCTACGGGCGCTTCACAGAAGGATTTGAAACCGCAGATCTCAAGCTAGCACGGGCGCTGCTTGAGGATTTGCGATAGCCTTTTTAGCCGCTCCACGCCAAGCCGACGACCTCCGCAACATTTTTTCCGCCTGGAGACCGGGCGGAACCGGACTCCCTGCACCCGTCTAACATTTTCAAACGTAATCAAACGGGCCAAGCCGTCGTCCATCGGGCATGGTCGTCGCGTGCAAATTGCCCAGAATCTTTCGAACCCGACACCATGATGAAATCCTCCGTTCCGCCAAACGCTCCCGTCGCTCTCCCACCCCTGGTGGCCGCCTACGTTGAAGCAACCAACAGTTTCGATCTCGAGCGACTGCTGGCCACTTTCGCCGAGGACGCTCTCGTCAATGATCAGTTGCGGGACTACTGGGGAAAGCCGGCCATCAGAGAGTGGGCGAAGCACGATATCATCGGCGAGAGTCTGACGATGAACGTAACCAAGGTGATCAACCACTATGGGAACTTCATCGCGACGGCCAATGTCGATGGCAACTATGACAAGCGCGGCCTGCCTGATCCGCTGGTGCTCGCCTTCTATTTCACCCCCCAGAGCGATTTGATCGTTCAACTGATTATTCTTCGTAATCGATACGATATTTGAGAATCAACATGGCCGTCGCTATGGTCATTTCAACCAACGAGATCACCTCATCTAGCTGAAGCTCCCTGGGGAGTCGATGCGTCGCCCAAAACGCGCGCCTCAGCAGCATGACTAACACAATCTTACAACGTCAAACTCGCGTACGTCGCGAGATTGCGCGACGCTTTCAATCAGATTTGTTCAATGCCTCCCAACTAAGAGAGCACGTCATGCACGAGACGCACGGACATGTCAAAGCGACAGAAGGCAGTGCGGCTTTTGGTACCTCGCCGAGTGACCGCGAGCCAATGCAAGCACTCGCTTCTCGTTACACAAGATCCGAGAATGCGGGACTGGATGCCGAGCGGTTCTATCGTTCCGAAATCATCGCCGATGAATCGATTGCCGCTCCTCAGTGGACCGACGGTTTTGCTGCGATATTTTCCGAGAGCCCATCATTTTGGAAGGTTGATGATAAAGGCCGTTCTGGCTCGCCGAGCCAGCCAAAAGCGGACGAGTTCAGCCGGCGAAGGATAATCACGTGCGGTTTGCTGTATCCATAAAGGAAGCTCAAATGACCACAATCAAGCTGTTGTCGGCTGGACTAATCGCTGCCGTCATGCTCTCAACGCCCGCCACGGCTTGTAAGAACTGCTTAGCCAAGCGGCATGGTGCAAAGAAAGCCAATGCGAGCGCGTCCGCCATCCTCCGCTATATTGATAGCTATGCTCGCATTCCGGCGCCGCGCCCCGGCCCATTGAGGGCACCGCCTGACGGAGAAAATTGCGATGTCGGCGACAACCCGTTTATATGCGGTGAATAAGCGTCCAAGTTGCGGTTATGGCCGAAACCAGGATCGATCAAGCATGACCGATTTGGTTCGTATCCTGCAGACGTACGATCAAGACCCGTACGGCAGGAGTTAGGGGCGACAACGTCTTAGGGCTTTTGAGAATCTGGATGCGGCATCACGCGGGGGTCTTATCAGGTCTTATCACCATGTGTTCTTAGCGATTAGCCATCAAGAAATTGGAGACTGAACTCGACGTGGTGCTTTTCGCGAGGAAGGCTCGGCACGTCGTGGCAAGTCCGGAAGCGGAGCTCCTTCTACTGCGGGCTAACCGGATCTTCGACGAAGTCACACTTGCCAGAGAGGAAATACAAGCGGCAGCGGAATTGAAGATTGGCGAACTGAAAATCGGATTTCCCGCGATGTACGGCCAAATCTATTTTCCGAGCCTGTTCGCGGAATTTCACAGGAAGTATCCCGCCATAACGATCACCGCAATGGAGGGAAGCGCTGACAGTGTTCGCAAGCTGCTGGACGCCGGGGCAATCGATGTCGGTATGCTTGAGAACCGGCGCATACCCGGCGGCTGGGAAAGCGTGGAAGTTGGACGCGATGAGACCGTTTTGTGTGTAAGTAGCGGCCATCGCCTCGCCAGCAAAAAGTTCTTGGAGCCGAAGGATTTAGCAGGACTGCCGATGACCGTCTTCGATTCGACGTTTCTGCAGCGAAGCGTCCTCGAAGAACTATGCAGGGCTGCCGGGGTGAAGTTTCAGCTGGTGTTGCAGTCGAACCATGTTCCGACAATTCAGCACGCAGTTGCCAACGACATTGGTGCCGCGACGCTGCTTCGCTTAATTGTTCAAGCCGACAAGCGCGTCGTGGCTTTGTCGTTCCGCCCGCATCTGCGCTTTCGTTTTAGCCTCTGTTGACGCCACGAGAAGAATCTGTCAAAGGCCTGCCGAACCTTCCTCGACTTTGCTCGCGAGCAGTTCCGCGATTAACAACAGTCGGAAGCCAACAACCAAATCCACGCCACCCCAAGTCCACACCACCGGAGCCGCAAGGCCCCTTTTTACCAGCCGCCATCCGAACGGTCCAACTCAGCCGCCAGCATACGCTGTCGATAAACCCTTTGCCGAAGCACCATATCGAGGAGGCGGTTGCCGGAGGTTCAGGAACCGGTGGGGACCCCAAGTTTTGCGCTTCGGCCCGCTCACCGGCGAATGGGCGATCTGCTATATCAAGCTATGGGGCGCGGTGATTCAGTCCTCCGAGAATCGAGAAATTTTTTGGGGAAGCCCGACATTTCTCGCTCAGAAAGCAGCAGAAGAAGAATCGAACCGCCACCGCAAACAAGTATATGAGTAGAAGTGTGAGTAGAACCGGAATCGAACCGCGACCGAACCTGTGGGTGGCGAAATATAAGTCAGGCGGCGATCGGAGTTCTGAAACAGACCGCCGCAATGTGGCCGCCACGCGTGACGGTCAAGCGAGGCCGGAACAGCTGAGGATACGCCGGCGCGTAGCGCGGGGGTCGAGCCGCCGAGCGAACGATGGACTCGATGCGAGTTGTAATACATTTTGTATTCGTGCAGCTTGCGCGCCAAGTCCGCGGCGTTCCAAAAAAATACCCAATCAAGGTACTCCCGCCGGATTGTTCCGATGAGACGCTCGACGAACGGATGTGAAACCGGAGCGGACGGAACCGATTTGATTTCCTCGATCTCCAGCACGCGCAAGTTTGCGAGCCAGCGGTGAAAACGAAAGAGTGGATCGTGATCCGTACTGAGATATTTCGGTTTCGGTTGCCCAGCAGTGGCGCAATTGAACATGCGGCACACCGACATGCCATCAATGGACGTGGGAGCGATGCCGAACCCAATGATTCGACGCGTGAAGACGTCCATGACCAGCATCACCCAATGGCTCCGCAGGAGGATCGATTCAACGCGGAACAAATCGACCGACCAGACGCTGTCTTTGGCGTGAGCGATGAGAGTTAGCCATGACGGACCATCGGCACCCGGCTCGGGTCGACAGTGTGTGGCAAGCACGCGACGCACGACATCTTTGTCAATTTTGATACCAAAAGCGTAGCTGATCTGCTGGGCGATGCGGACACAACCGAACTTTGGATTGCGGCGCTTCATCTCGACGATGGCCGCGATGAGTTGTGTGGAAGGGCCTCTCGGTCCAGGCTTTCGTTTCCGGCGGGAAGAGGAGAACAGCAGACGGTATTTTCGATGGACCAGCGCCTTGTGGAATTCGAATAGCGTGGCCGGCTTGAGAATCGCGGATAGCTTCGGAATGCGATGTGGGCTCACAAAGAGGGTAGTCAGCCCGAGCACAAGGCGATCGAGCATAGTGAGATTCGGCGCGCGCTGTCGGGAGCGATTGCTGATCAGGAGTTGATGTTTGAGCAAGAGCGATTCAGCTGCGACCTGGCGGGTGCCGCCCGGGCCGAGGAGTTTCGCGAGGGTCACGAGCAGATGGATCGCCAGGAGGAGCAGATCGCGCATGAGTTGAAAATTATCATGCCGGCCAATCTGCGCAAGACTGCACCACAGCGGCGATTTATGCCAAAGTTGCCAATTCGCCACCCACAGGTCTTAAGGTGTATTGACCCACCCAGCCGCAGCCTTCCGTGCGCCAGCCGAGTAGAGGAACCATTTCGCGACCGGAAACGTTTGGCGTGGTGGAAGGGATCGTAAGAAGAGTAAAGATATGAGATTGCTGAACCGGCGCGAATTCAATGGACTGTGCGTAGCGCTTGGTTCGTTCGCGTCTCCGACAGGTGCAGCTGGTCTTGATGCGGCCGCTGGCGCAGCGTCAACCGGCGCAGCGCGCACGGCAAAGTTTCGCGACGACACTGTCGTCCCGGCATTGGGCCGGGGCTCTGCGGGTCTCGGAAAGGGAAAACATCCTCAAGCTGTTGAAGAAGAAGCGGTACACACTGGCCTTTCGCTCGGAATGACGCTGATCGACACGGCGGAAGTGTACGGCTCGGAGGAATTCATTGGCCGCGCGATCGCAGGTCAGCGCAATCGCGTGTTCCTAGTCTCCAAGGTGTGGCCCAATCATGTGGTGGGAAACGGCGTCATGCGCGCTTGCGAGGCAAGCCTCGAGCGCCTCGGTACTGATCATCTCGATCTCTATCTGCTGCACTGGCCAAATGGGGTCACCAACCTCTCCAACGTTGTGACCGCGCTTGAAAATCTACGCTCGGCAGCGAAGATTCGCGCTTGGGCGTGTCCAATTTTAAGGTCAGCGACATGGAGGATCTGTTACGTATTCCAAAAGGCGATGGCTGCGCGACTAATCAGCTCCCTTACAGCCTCGCCGACCGCGGCATAGAGCGTGACCTGCTGCCATGGTGCGAGCAGCACGGCATGCCGGTGATGGCTTATTCTCCGCTCGGCGGCACCGGTGCCAGCCTGCTGCGTGATCCCACGCTTGCACGTATCGGCGCAGCACACGGTTGCTCGGCAGCCGCTGTTGCGCTGGCCTGGACCATCCGCAACGGCAACGTCATTGCAATTCCCGAATCCGGTTCGGTGGCGCATGTAAAGGAGAACGCCGTCGCGCTCTCACTGACGCTGACACCGCAGGAGCTTCAATCGCTGGATGCGGCGTATCCGCTGCCTAACCGCTAGACTTTGATACGAGTCCGCGCGGTCGATCCTCGCAAAAGCACTCCGCGTCTGAGCGGGGGCATTCGCGTCACTTTGACCGTCGGCCGGTCACTTCCGGTCTACCCCTATCAACAGACATTCTCGGATGCCGACGGCATGTCTCAAAGGTGCCACAAGCCGACGACAGACTACCAAACGGCGCGACCCTGACGCCGCCTGTTGTGCAGACCTTACGCCTTTAGGAAGGCCAGCAGGTCGGCGTTGATTGTTTCCGCCTGCGTGGTCGGCATGCCATGCGGGAAGCCCTTATAGGTCTTCAGCGTGCCGTTCTTTAGGAGTTTTGCGGAAAGCGGCCCGGCAGCGACATAAGGAACGATCTGATCGTCCTCGCTGTGCATCACCAGAACCGGCACGTTGATCTTCTTCAGGTCCTCGGTGAAATCGGTTTGTGAGAAGGCAACGATGCCATCGTAATGCGCCTTCGCGCCGCCCATCATGCCCTGCCGCCACCAGTTCTCAATGGTTGCCTCGGATGGCTTGCCCGTCTTGTTATAGTTGTAGAAGGGCCGGCAGCCACGTCGCGGTAGAATTGGGAGCGGTTCGCTGCGAGCGCCACCTGGAAATCATCGAATACCTTCTTCGGCAGCCCGTTGGGGTTAGCCGGCGTCTGCACCATCAACGGCGGCACCGCGCTGATGATGGCCGCCTTCGACACCCGGCTTTCGCCGTGGCGCGCGATGTAATGCACAACCTCGCCGCCACCGGTCGAGTGGCCGACATGGATAGCATTCTTGAGATCGAGATGCGCCGTCACCGCGGCGAGGTCATCGGCATAGTGATCCATGTCGTGGCCGCCGCCGACCTGGCTGGACCGTCCATGGCCGCGGCGGTCATGAGCAATGATGCGATAGCCTTGATTGAGGAAGAACAACATCTGCGGATCCCAATCGTCGGCCGACAGCGGCAAACGGTGACGTCGTGACCGGCTGCGATCTTGATGTCCTTTGACGCAAAATGCAGGTCGACACTCTAAGCCCGGCATGGGCGAGCGGCCTGGCTCGCTCTTTGCGTCTTAGCAGGCTCAACGCGGCCTTTGGCGGCAGTCTACTGAGATACTGGCCGACGTCTACAACGGGCCAAACGCTATTCTTGTTAGTGCAACGTCCGCTTTCCCCTCGAAAGCGACCGTCTAGCGGACACTCCGGTTCGACAGCTTCGTGCCAACAACTGACATCGACCCTCATTCGACCACCTCGCCGGATTTACACGGCTGTGTGACACGGGCGATGCATGATATGCTTCCAGAGCACATGCAGACATGGGGCGCAGATTCGTTTCGACCCAGTAGAGAGAGATTCAGGTATCTCGACCATGCCGTTCAAGCAGCGTTTCGGTCCGGCGTCCGTGATTCTTGTCGTTGGCTTCATCGTTGGAGTGGGCTTGCGCTTTTCTATTGATGATGCCGCCGAGCGAGATCTGGCGAACTATGTCCGCAGCGGGTTGCATGGGTCTGGCGTCGCATTTGCCGCATGGATTGTTCAGGGTTTCTTTGCGGCGAAGGCGCATTCACCAATAGGGGCTGCGCTAAGGCGCATGCCTCTGCTGGCTGAAGTGCTCGTCAGATCGCTCGTAATGACCTTCGTCATAGTGATTGTTGGCCTCGCATTACAAATCACACTTTACGCGGAGTCACTCCAACTACACTGGCTCACCGTACATTGGTTCAAGACCACGTTGCCATGGATCGTTGCCGTCGGGCTGACTATGTCGCTGATGGTGGGAGTTGTTATCGAGACAGCGCGGCTGATCGGCGGCCCATTGCTCGCCAGTATCGTGCTCGGAACCTATCAGCGGCCGGTGCGCGAGCAGTTGATTGTGATGTTTCTTGATCTCGCCGACTCGACGTCGCTCGCCGAAAAATTGGGTGAGTTGCGCGTTCACGACCTCATTACTCGCTTCTTCTTCGACATCGACGAGCCTATCCATGACCACGGTGGCTCAGTTCTTTCCTATGTCGGCGACGAGGTGATCGTAACTTGGGCAATTACAGATGACCCCGCCCGCAACGCGCGATGCCTAGCATGCTTCTTTGCGATAGATGAGAAGATTGCCAGCCTTTCTATTGAGTACAAAGAAGCGTTCGAAACCGTCCCGCGCTTCCGTGCCGGACTGCATTCCGGGCCGGTGATCGTGAGCGAGTGTGGCGGTTTCAAACGACAGCTTGCCTATTTCGGCGATACAATGAATGTTTCGGCCAGGCTCTGCGAGTATTGCAAGGTCTGCGGCTGTAACCTAATGGTCTCGGGCGAGGTACTGAGCCATGTGACGATCCCGCAAAATTTACAGATAAGTGTTGGCCAGAGTATCGCACTTCGCGGCCGGAACAGCCTCCTCGAAGTACATGAAGCCCACCAAATTGCGGAAAATTAGATTTGAAACGGCCGTGCCGCAATAAGATAGTGTTTGACCAATAAGCGCCATTGCAATCCAGCGACGGAAGCCGTGTCGAAAGAGGCTGCCAGCAGCCGTGGCAACGCTTCACCAGCAAGCGCCGAAGGAGGCTCAAAATGCCGCGCAGCTGCACAGTCACATTTGCTGCCATGACATTAGTCTCTGCACTCGTCCTAGGAACGGAAGTGCGGGCGGGCGAACCGATCCAGGTTGGCGGCAAGCGTGCAAAACTCCCGAGCAGCACTCGATTCCGGAAGGTGATCCGGGTATCATGCTCTGGTTGTTCAAATCGAGACTTACGTCGGCAGTGCCTCCGGCGAGTCCGGGCGGTTCGACGGTGGGCAGCAAAGAAGGTTCGAAGTCGATGATCTGGTCAAGGTAGTGGGATGATCCACAGCTACGAACTGGCGAAGTACAAGGACGGAAGTACAGGGATCACAAGCTATGCGGGGGCGCAGGTGACCACGATGATAAATGGAAAGCCGGAATGGACGGCCTTGGGCACGTTCGAGCAGACGAATTGAACGGCGAGTCCCGTCTACCTCCGAAAGCAGACATCGAGCGGACCGATAGCAGCACCAACGGGAGAACATGCCGCCACTGGCGATGCACTCGGGTGCTCGACTGGGGCCAAGCGCTTTTATTTTGGAGCTAGCGCCCTGTGCAATTCGGCGACCGCACGGGCGAGTTGGTCGCGATGCACGATGTCGTCTTTCGGAATGCGGTTAACTGACGAAGCCAGCTCGCCTAGAATGCTGGCGAATAGACCATAGTTGATGTGCATGTGGATCGACCTACGAGCTCCTTCATCGCCTGGGCGATCGAGGATCAACGTGAAACCTGTTGAATCGAGGTGCGCCTCAAATCGCGATGAGCGCTCGAAGGTTCCAACATAAAGTTTCTCAGGATATTCAAGTGCAATTTCCGCCTTGTCAGGTACAGATTTGGTCATTGCGTCAGCACCGTGCCATCGCCGCCCAGAAAAGCAGTTCCTGCAAACAGCCGGCGGATCGTTGACCTATGTCAAGGGTCGTTGAAGTCCGAACAAGGTCAATCGCGTCATTTTGGCCTATAGGTGGAGTAGGCGGAGCGGTAATTAACCATTTGTTAACCCTGCGCGTCGCCTAATCACCGATGTCGGCCCCCAACCGGAGTCCTGTCCTACGCGGAGCAAAAAAATGTTCGGAAAGGACGACTTAGTGGACAATCTCAGCCGCGATCTGGATCGCGCACGCGGAAGACGCGACGCACTTGCATCCGAAGTCACGATACTGACCGCTCGGATCGCTGAAATGGAAGCCCGCCTTTCAGAGGAAAAAACCCGGCGGGAGCGTGATCGCGTTTTAGGTGAAATCGAAGCGATAAAAAACCGACTCAAACAAGCCATCAGCGCGTTTGCGCCTGTCATCGGTGAGCTCTGCGAGGCCACCAAGATGGCTGCGGCAGTCGCGCCCGACGCTCGCGAGCTTAACAGTTTTCTATTGTCGGTTGCGACCGAAGTCGATAGCGCAGTCGATCTCCTGTTGCACGAGTTGGATCAACGCGCGGATGCGGCGCGAGGGGCTCCGATCGAGCCGCCAAAAGATAATAGTGATTGGCTACGGCTGTCTCGTATCGGTGCGCCACGAGAGACAGACGTTACAAAAACGAATGGTTCAGCGCCATCATCGGCCGTAGTTGGTTGGGCTTTGCGTCACAAGCCGCTGGTCGCCATCGCGCTCGTCGGGTTAACCGCTGGGCGGAAGGTGATAGGATCGAGGGACCTCGTGGGGATACCCCCTCCACCTTGCCCCGAACCCCTTGAACCGCGGACCTAGGGCCTTGCCGACAAGACCAGAATTCACGCGCCGTCTCATTTGCCTACTTCAACGGGAGATAAGCAAGATCACCTCAGGTCCGAGATGGGTCAAACTGAGAAGAACTCAATAGGAGCATATATCTTCCGCTTTGCTCCCGAACCCGGACATGGCTCGATGCAGCCGGCATGTCTCAAACGTGCCAAAGCACGAAGTCGCTGCGCTCCAGCCCGCTGCGCGGGAGCAAGAGCCGAGAGGCCGGCAGCCGGTCGAGAGGACAGCGATGGCGGGGTGGCAAGGTCAACACGATCAGCGGCGTGCAACGCATGATCAAGAAAAGCAAGGATCATCTGGCAGGCCGGCACCCTGATGCGGCGAGTCACATCGACCCCGCCATAACGCAATGACAAAGTTATCTTGACGAATAGCGAAAACCAAGTTTGCTTGAATGTGTCGTGGATATTTCTACTCGCAAGAAATTGATCCGCACTATGCCACCGAACACCGATCGACCGATCAATCGCGCAATCTTTGACAACATTCATGCCAAAACGCGAAAGTTGTAGAAGCATTCTGCTCGCGCCGCGTCCACCATCGAGATCACCACCAACATACGATCCCCATAGCACTCGCTGCCAGCCAGTGCCCAACTTCCCGCGACTTCGTGCATTGGCGCTTTTCGGACGCCGACCGCCGCAGCGCGTGGATAGCCTCCTCATGCCGGCGTCCGAAAACCTGCACAAGGAGACTCATGCACTCCAACAATTGGCGCTTCATTGGGAGCTGTCAGGAACAGCAAACGTGACCAACCCTCTTTGTTGTCCGCTTAGTCCGCCGGCAGGCAAAGTCCGAAGGTGATTGCTTATTGAAGCGTCATCATCCTGCGGTCGCCAACAGCTTCGCGATTTGCGCCAAACCCGGTTGGAGCGCTTGCCGGAAGCGTTCAATAATCGCCTTGTTTTCGGGTCTGGCTTCCTGCTCGGCTCGGACAAACATCCCTGTATATCCGTCGAGCCGCGCGTCGTACAACCACTGCAATATTCCCGCCGTATTTTGCCAGGCCATTCTATTTTGAAAGTTGGTCAGGATCATTCTTAGCCAATCAATCGGCGTATCGGGAATCTGGACAGGCCGACAGAGCGCATTCTTTTCCTCGTCGCTTGAAAGCGTCGCTTCGACGTGTGCAACAAACGCTCCGCTGAAGGTCGGCTGGCACGTTCGCACGTACTGAACTTTGATGCGGTTGCCCTGAAATATCGACTGCTCCGGCAATCTCGGGATACCGTCGGCGCTGCAATGAACGTGAATGTGCTGCAGCAACGTAGGTATCTCGCCTTCATCAAGAATGATCCGGTCTGCCTCGATGGCATTCACGTGACCTTTTCGGACGACGTTGGTCACGCGCCGCAACTGGTCCAGTTCGGCGTCACTCACGATTGCGCAGCGGTACATGGTGGGCTTGATGCGCGGGTCGATACGTGTGAGCACGCCTGTCGTTTCCAGCCGCGCAAACAGATCGTCGATTGATGTTGCGTCGCGGCCCGATTCCAACTCGGATGCCAAGCCTCCATAGGTATCGGCGAAGAAATCATAGCTGATCTGAACGCCTTTCCGATTGATGAGCCACTGATCCAGCGGTCTGATCCAGATGATCGTTTGTGGATCGATGCCTTGCTCGAGCAGCCAGATTACCGTGTCAATTGAGGTTTTGCCGGCCCCGATGATGACAAAACCCGCACACGGCTCTTTCAATTGGACCAGCGCATTCGGCGGGATACACCGCACGCCCGGAGCGACAGAGAAGGCGGGGGGATGCGTCGACGGAACCCGTGTGTCGGCCAGCGTGACATCAACCGTCTTCTTGCGCGCTTTCACCAGCGTACGTTCGCCTGTGGCGAGGGAGGTGATGATGCCGTCGTCGTCGTAGTTGCTCAACGGAAGATAGGTAACGCGCCCGCTAGGCAGAAACCGCTGCCGCATCACTTGATCAAAATAACCGCATATTTCATGCCCACCGGCCAATTCGTGGAGGCCCTTGTTCAGGCCGACCTGATCAATTCTCCCAATACCTAGTGGCCGGGAGTTCACGCCGTAATTGATCGAAGGCCCATGCAGCCGGACAAATGGGTACGAGTTATTCCAATGACCGCCCGGCTTGTGCCTGCGATCCACCATGATGATGCTGGCTTCGGTATCGGTGAGAAGCGTGTCAGCGAAGGCCATGGCCACAGCGCCGGCTCCCACGATAACGTAATCAGCTTCGAGTGTGCGTTCTGTCATCCGACGAGATAAATCAGGCGGAATAGTCGGCAGCGAGCAATCGCAGGAGGGTGATGCTTAGCTTTGTTGGTCGCTTCGGTTGAAAAGCTGAAGCAGCAAGAAGACAAAAAGGCGATGAAGAGTACTATTTTAAGAAGTCGGTGCACTGGAAAAGCAATATGTGTTGAGCTTGCTTTGCATCCCATTTCTTGTCAACCTTGATTGGTGCGACCGAGTGTGAGCCAAGGGGATCAGACGACGAGGTTATCGTGAATTTTGTCACCGTAAAGAATGGGCCAATCGACCTCAACGTAGCGGTCGCCGGCCGCGGCCCGCTGATCCTCTGCGTTCATGGCTGGCCAGAACTCTGGTACTCGTGGCGCCACCAGATCGCTCATTTTTCAGAGCTGGGATACACTGTGGCGGCACTAGACGTACGCGGCTATGGTCGTAGCTCCAAGCCACAGGAGATTGCTGCCTATTCAATTCGCAATCTGGCTTCGGATGTCGCTGCCGCGATCAATGAACTCGGCAATGGAACAGCCATCGTCTTCGGCCACGATTGGGGCGCGCCAATAGTTTGGAATACCGCGCTGCTTTATCCGAACAAGGTAAAAGCAGTCGCCGGTTTGAGCGTTCCATATATCCCGCGGGGACCGGTGGCCTTCATCGAAATGGCCAAGTCCATGTACAAGGACCGCTTCTTCTATCAGCTTTATTTCCAGAAAGAGGGCGCCGCCGAAGCGGAGTTAGAGGCCGATATCGCTGCCGGCTTGCGAAAGGTTTATTTTGCTATATCCGGCGGAGCACCCCTTAATAAGTGGCTCGAACATAAGCCTGCCGACGCGAAACTACTGGACGGAATGATCGATCCTCAGCCGTTTCCAGATTGGATGAGCGAGAAGGATTTGCAGATTTACGTTGAAGCATTCCGAGCGGGTGGCTTTCGTGGTCCCCTAAATCGCTATCGGGCGCAGAACATTGATTTTGAAGAAATGGCGGAGTTCGCTGGAAAGCCAGTTACTCAACCATCGTATTTTATTGCCGGCGAGCGTGACGCCGTTCGCTCGTTCGTTCCCGGAATCGATCTTTACGCAAACCCAGGAATTGGCTGCACCGACTTTCGCGGCTCCGTAATTCTCCCAAGCATAGGTCATTGGGTGCAGCAGGAAGCGCCGGCAGGAACGAACCAAGCTCTCCAAGTATTCCTGAAAGGTCTAATCTAAGGCGTCGTCCCTCTTACTAAGAGGCGGTCTACGCCGTCGCGCGCTTTACTTCCGCTAGAATGGGAGTCGGGTAGGATCGAGGCGCGGATCGGGCTTCGAATGATGCCGACGTTTTCTCGATCCCCCCTATCATCCGTACGGCGGGTTTTCCCCAGGCATCGTCGTCTCAGTCCAGAACACCGACGTCGACATTGGCCTTCGCCATGGACCAAAAGGGCTCGGCACTCCCGATATTCCCGCAATCCGTTTCGCGCGGGGCACGCTTTCGGGGCAACTCTGGTTCGCAACTGTTACGGCCTGTCAGGTTGCTCGCCCCCCGGTACGGACCTGACCGGTCTCCCGGCCAACGGGGGCTTTTACATCCAGGCTTCCAGCGGGTTGGTCGCCCTTCCCGCTGCAGGATATAACTACAACAGCGACTGGACTCCTCTTGGCGGGACTCTCACCCCGCTAGAATGGCAGCTAGCCTCGCTGCACCTACTCCTTCATCGTAATGGACTTGCACCATCTACTCCTTGCCGGTCTTCCCGGCGCACTCCGGTCTGCCCCAATAAGCCGACATTCTCAGGGGTAATCGGCACGTCTCAAACGTGCCACATGCGGACTCATGCATCGCGGCAACGGCCGCCTATTCGGCCCTTCCAATCAACGACTTAGAATGACTCTAGTTTAGAAGGAGTCTTTTTGCGGGTTCGGCGGTGAGCGATTACCAAAGGCGCTAGATCCCGATCATTGGGAGACGCATCGATGCGAGCGGGAATTGCCTCTGGGTGGCGTCACGCCGCTGTCTTCGGTGCATTCGCATTACTCTGCCTTGGCGGCGCTGCGCGCGCCGAGGACGCCGAGTCCTGGAAGGAAATCGAGACCAAATACATTTTCGGCTTCACCACGGGCTCCGGCATCGGCATCGAGGGCGAGAAGGAATTTACCGTCGATAGCGTCGGCCGGTTTGGCAAACGTGATGGCCACTATGCCGCGACCGAAACCAAATATGAGTACGAGTTCACGCCCTCCCAGTTCATCCAGATCGAGTTTGGCGCGCTC
The DNA here is from genome assembly GCA_963822795.1 of uncultured Alphaproteobacteria bacterium. Lineage (GTDB taxonomy): Bacteria > Pseudomonadota > Alphaproteobacteria > Rhizobiales > Xanthobacteraceae > Bradyrhizobium. Next base: position 74,774 of record CAWGJM010000017.1, on the reverse strand, counting down.
GGCTCGACACACAATATCGGTGGCGTGACCGATCTCGATAACCGCAACGCCGCGGCGTTTGCTGGCGGTTTTGCTGAGTTTCGCTATCTCGCGCTCGAGCGCACGTCGAACAATCCGTTTTCCGTCACGCTCGCTTTCGAGCCGAATGTGCGGCTGATCGACGAGACCAGCGGCGAGCATGTGCACAATTACGAGTTCGAAACGACCGTCAACGCCGACGTCGAGCTCCTGCGTAACCGCCTCTATGCGGGGTTCGATTTGCTGTACGAGCCGGAGGTCACCTGGACCGTGACGGGTGATACCATCCGCGAAGCGACCCTTGGCGGTTCGGCAGCGCTTTCGCTCCGCATCACCCCCGATGTGCTAGTGGGCGCTGAAGTCTGGTATCTGCGTCACTACGACAGCCCGACATTGTCCGCCTTCACCGGCGACGTCATCATGCTGGGCCCGACGCTGTACGTCCAGTTCACGCCGAAAATGTTCATGATCGCTGCCTGGAACAGCCAGGTATGGGGCCGTGAGGTCGGCAATTCCCTGCCGCTCAATCTTTCGGAATTTCAGCGCAATCGTGCGCGCCTGAAATTTGCCTGGGAATTTTGATCGCTATCCATCGAAGGAGCGCCTATGTTTCACCACATGCTGATGCCGATACGCCTGACCTTGGCTGCCGCTTGCGCGATCGCACTTCTGCATGCGCCGGCGCTCGCGCAGCAGGCCGCGGAAGTTCATCTCACCTATTCCAACGGCGCGTTCCAACCGAACGAGGTGCGTGCGCCCGCGGACAGGCCTGTGGTATTTCGGGTCAAGAATCTCGACGGCAAGGCGATGGAGTTTGAAAGCAAGTCGCTGCGGGTGGAAAAGGTCGTCGCCGCGAAAAGCGAGGGCGTGATCAATGTGCGGCCACTGAAGCCCGGCCGCTACGAGTTCTACGACGACTTCGACGAGAAGGCGCGCGGTGCGCTGACCGTGCAATAGGACAACACCAAGGTGCTCGCTGCGCTCATCATCGTCTTCCGCGAGGTATTTGAGGCCGGCTTGATTGTCGGCATCGTGCTTGCGGTCACACGCTCGGTTCCGCGTCGCAATCGCTGGATTGGCGGCGGGGTCCTGGCGGGCGTCGCCGCGGCCTGCCTTGTCGCCGCCTTTGCCGGCGTGCTGTCGCAGTTGTTCGAAGGGATGGGGCAGGAGCTGTTCAACGCTGCAATTCTTGCCATCGCGGTGATCATGTTGACGTGGCACAACGTGTGGATGGCGCGACATGGCAAGGAGATTGCCGGAGAAATGCGCGCCATCGGGCAGGCGGTGGCGGAGGGAAGCAAGTCGCTGCTGGCGCTGGCTGTCGTGGTCGCGGTCGCTGTCTTGCGCGAAGGCAGTGAGGTCGCTCTTTTCCTCTATGGCGTCGCCGCATCCGATGGCGGCACGGCCGCAAGCCTCACCATCGGAGGCCTTATGGGTCTCGCGCTTGGCGTCGCCGTCTGCCTCCTGACCTATTTCGGGCTGATGCGCATCCCTCCGCGCGCGCTGTTCGCCACCACGACCGTCCTGATCACGCTGCTCGCGGCCGGAATGGCGGCGCAGGCCGTGGCGTTCCTGCAACGCGCCAACTGGCTCACGCCGCTCGATACCGTCATGTGGGACAGCGGCTGGCTGCTGTCGGAGTCGAGCATTGTTGGCCGCGCCCTGCATACGCTCGTGGGCTACACCGACCAGCCGACGGGAATGCAGATCGTGATCTATCTCGCCGTGATTCTGGTCACGGTCATGCTGATCCGGCTTGTCGGATCAGAACGACGCCAACACGCCATCGCGGCCGGCTGACCTTCGGGCCTAGCATTACAGTTGCTTTCCTTGTGGACTTCTGAATCCATGGGCAACCATGATTCGAATGTCATGGGCGGCGCAAACAGCGTCGATTGAAGAGACGCTTGCGTTGTGGGCGGCGTCGCTTCGAGAGATCAAGCAACGGATACGTCCGTTGTTCACGCAAGAGCGTGTTGCGAAGAATGCTGGTCTGTTCGTGGAAGGTCTGCTCGGAGATGAGCAGCGCAAGACCGGTTGGACGCGCGCGGAGGCGGTTGGTGATCCTGGCCCATGGCGGCAGCAGGCGATTCTGGGTCGTGGAGACTGGGACGCTGATGCCTTGCGCGATATCGTGCGCGACTATGTCCTTGAGCATTTGGCAGACGACGATGCGGTGCTGGTGATCGACGAGACCGGTTTTCTCAAACAGGGCAAAGCGTCATGCGGAGTGGCGCGGCAATACACTGGTTCGGCAGGGAAGATTACGAACTGCCAGATCGGCGTCTTTGCTACCTACGTTTCGCGTCATGGTCATGCGTTCATCGATCGTGCGTTGTATCTTCCGAAGGAATGGACTGACGATCCAGATCGTCTGGAAGCTACATACGTGCCTACCGACGTTGGCTTTGCAACCAAACCAAAGCTTGCGACGAGAATGATTGCACGCGCCATAGCCGCGTCTGTCCCATTCAAGTGGGTCGCTGGCGATACTGTCTACGGTGTTGGCAATACCGAACAGCAACTACGCAAAGCAGGTAAAGGATATGTACTCGGGGTCAGCAGCGCTCATGTCTTCCATTCCTGGGGCAAGCGACCGCCGGTCGCCGGGACGGCTGCCGACCTCGCCCGGACGCGGCCCGCATCTGACTGGAAGCGCCTGTCGGCGGGAGCCGGGACCAAAGGACCGCGGTTGCACGATTGGTGTTATCTCGAATTGGCCGATCTTGAGGCCGGGCAGTTCAACGCTGCAAATGACGGTTTGTGGACACGCGGTCTACTGATCCGTCGTCGCATCGCCGATGATGACCTCGCCTTCTTCACCACTTGGTGCCCAGCAGGAACAACCATTGAAACGCTCGTCGCAGTTGAAGGCCACCGATGGGCGATCGAGGACAGCTTTGAAACCGCGAAAAACGAGTTCGGGCTCGATCACAACGAGAGCCGATCCTGGCATGGCTGGCACCGTCATGTGTCCTTGGTAATGCTTGCCTTCGCCATGATGGCCGCGATCCGACATCGCGCTAATCCTCCACCGCCAAAAAAAAAGAAACGGCGGTCCCCAGCAAAAGCCAGGACCTAACCGCCCCACAACTGATCCGTTGGTCAATCCAGGAAATCCGCCGCATTGCAATCAGACTTAATCGAAAGCGGATTCAACCCGCCCACATTATCGCATGGTCTTTCTGGCGCAGAGCTCACCAGGCTGCCGCTCAACGCGCTCACTTCAAATCAAAAAAGCAACTGTAATGCTAGTCAGCATTCGCGACGCCATGATGCGCAACAGCCGCACGCCCGAGATCATGGGAGATGCGGGCTACGCCTGGCGTCACAGTAATGTCCCTGCGCTAGGCCGACGCGCGTTTGCCGATGCATCAACATCGGTTATGGGTCCAGGCTGTGTGGAAACTCTTCCCATGCCATGATCCGCTACTGAATTGGCGGGGATTTAATGGCAGGCTTTGTGGCGGGACTGGATCGCGAGCAAGCGACGTTGCTGCCAGAATGCCTTGAGGATTGGGTCGACGAGAGCAATCCTGTTGGGGCGGTCGATGTGTTCGTCGATGCGCTGGAACTCCGCGACCTCGGGTTTGACAGCGTCGATCCGGCAGCGACCGGCCGGCCTGCGTATCATCCTTCGGCATGCACCGCAGCAAACAGCATCCCTAATTCGATCGCGTGCGGACGTCTCTATTTCGTTCAAGTGGCAGCGCTTCCAGCCCCCCGAGCCCCATGCTGGGGGCTTTTCTGTTGGCCGCCTAGTGGGCGATCTCGGGAGCAATTTTGAACAGCGGCTACTACCAAGGGAGCGCATGCTGGGATTGGAATGTCGGGACGCACTGATAGCCGCCAAATGCTTTGACTTACATCAACGCTACCAGAAAACGATATGCGAGATTTGATCTTATTCGTTCTGTCACAAAAGGGAGAAACTCCAAGATGGCACAAGCGCCGAAGCATCCGGCGCAGGAGCATCATCACTTAGCCGCCGCTCGCCACCATGCCGCCGCGCATCATCACCATCAAGCTGAGCACCATCACGCTGTTGGCGAGCACGGGGAGGCAAAGCAACATGCAACTGCGGCTCACGAGCATAGTGAACTAGCTCACAAACATACGACGACTGCCCACACGCATTCTCAAAAATAACAACTCGACCGCATTGTCTTTAGTGTGTGCACAGCTTCGTTTATCCTTCGTCAGGCGGTGCGAGCGTGTCGCATCGGCAAGGTTCTCTGCGAGTAATTGCACATGAGGGAAAGAAAACCTATTCATGTCTCAGATGGGTCAATCTCGTCGATTTAACCATCGGCCGGCCACCTCCGGCCTGGCGCGTCGGGTGGAGCGGGCACAAACGCCGCAAGCCATTTGAAGCGCCTCGCCTTTACGTTTTCGGTACACAGGCTTGACCTTGACGCCCGCGCGTCGCATGTTTCGGGGCGCCGCGCGCGGCTCGCGCGCCCAACAGGCAGGATCGATCTTTCATGGCATTCGTGCAGTTCACGCAACCGGACGATCAGCCCATCGTCATCAACACGGATAGGATCTTGACTGCCACACCACTGCCCGACGGACAAGGCACGCGCATCACTTTCAACAACGGTGGCCATCAGGACGTGAAGCAACTCATCGCTGACGTGCTGCGGCAGTTGAACATAAGCGCGTAGGCTCAGGAGATCGCCGCCTGGGCGAACCATTCCGCCGGGATCAAGTAAGATCGTGCACTTTCTTGAGTGCTGCCCAATGTCGCAGATGGGTCAAAAAGAGAAGAACTCAGTGTGAGCATATGTTTTCCGGGTTACCCCCGACAGCGGACATTGATGTCTGGCACTTACCCGATGATGACAAATAGCCAACTCGATCCGCGAGCGTCGCGCGTCGCTCCCCGTTCGGTAGCAAGGTAGAAGGGCAAAACGCCCTGAGGAACTAAGAAATGGCTCTCCTAAGACGCGAACTATACCGGCAGGTGAAAGGTCCTGAGGTCACCCATGCCGATCGTTGCACGCTGGTCTTCGATACTGATGCAAAGAATTTGTACATCGAGCGCGAAGTCGCGCATTTCGACGCGAGCGCTGACGGCACGATCGAGATGCAAACCGTCACAATGGATATTGCGGATTACCTGAAGCAAGGCGGCCAAACTGCTGGGCACCGCGAGCTATGGCGTTTGCTGAGAACGCTGTTTGAGGACAGCGCTCTCGACGAATCAATGGGGTAAGGTCAAGGACCCGCCGCTCGGCAATATACTCACGCAAATTTATCGGTGCAGATCGCAACTTCATCTGCAGCAATGTTGTATCCGCTGGCGGAAATGGTGGTGATATTGTCAACACTCGGACGTTGGGTGTAAAAGATATGCCATGGGTTGGGATGAGGAAGACGTAGCGCTGCTCAAAAAGCTTTGGGCCAGTGGCCACAGTGCCGGGCAGATCGCAACTCGGCTGGGCCACAGCCGCAACGCCGTGTGCGCCAAGTTGAAGCGCATTGGTCTGAAGCGCGGTCACAAGCCGCCAACAGCCAAACCCAAGATACTCTCTCAATCGAGTAAGAGACTTCAGCGACCCTTGGTGTTTGTGCCGAAGCGAAAGCCGGCGCAGTTGGCAACATGTCACCGCCCGACCGATAAGGTAGTGTCTACGCGCAAGAAAGTCCCGAGGCAGCCTGAGGAATTCAGCAAGCGCCAGCTTTACGCGATGCTGGCGGAAGCTGTGCGCAATACGTCGGGTTAGAAAATCAGGTGCAGGCCTACGTCCCAAATATCACGAGAACTACTCTGACGCTTTTGTGATTGATCCCGACGGCAACAATGTTGAAGCGGTTTGCCATAGAAAGATCACCATGAACTCTCTCACACATACTTTTCGCCGTTGAAGTAACCTGGCGCGCCCTCGCGCCACGTTGGCGACGAAATCCGCCAGCCGGATTCATTCGCCCGTGCGAGACGGGACATCTCGGACAAGATTGACGGATTGCCGCAACGAGCGCGCCCCTTCCACTCCCTCGACCCCCTCTGCCTCCAGCACATCAAGCTCGAGTCGGCGCTCTTTGCCGCGCACGGGCAACTCCCTAAGCCTGCGCCGAGTGACGAGGCAGCGTGGCGAGACGCTCGATGAGGGCCGCGGAGGCGAGCACCCGATTCTCGGTGTCGCGGCAGGCCTCCAAGATGCGGGCGGCGGTGTTCATCGTGTCGCCGATCAGCGCAATCTCTCTCCTCAAGGACCCAAGCTCGCCGACCGCAACCGGGCCGCAGTGCAGGCCGGCCCGGAAGTCGGGAATTACGCCAAATTCGTGCTGATAGGCAGGGCCTTGCGCGGCGATCCGGTCGAGGGCGGCGAAAGCGGCGTTGACGCACGCCGGGGGATTCGCGCCGGGCGCAAGGCGCCACGTTGCGATCACCTCGTCGCCGACATATTTGTGTATTCCGCCGCCCGCTTCCGCGACGGCGAACGAAACGTCGCCGATAAAGCGGTTGAGCAGGCTGAGATACCGCAGTTCGCCGAGGCGCTCGGCAATGGCGGTCGAGGCGCGCATGTCGATGAACAGGAGCGCGCGCTCCTCGATCCGGGGGTTATGATAGCGCCCGGCGGCGAAAGGCGAAGAGCACGCCGGGGCCGAGAAGGTCGTTGAGACTGAGGAAGAGAATCACGCCAACCGCCAACACCAGCGCAACGATGAGGTCGAAGGCCCGGACTCCCGCAAAGCCAGCCCCCGCCGCCTCATTGACAACGGCGATGACGAATACGATGACGCCGACGTAAAGGACCGAACGCTGCGCGAAATAGGCCAGAAACGGCAGCGGGCGAATAAAGCGCCGGAATTGCGTCTCAGTACGAATCGTTCGAGCGAAGTGAAGCTGGCCGAGCACAGGCGCCGGCCAGACCGCCGCTCACCGGCGACCCGTACCGGGCCCCGGCGTAGAGGACGCCGACCAGGAAGCCCGCTACGATGCGCGGCAGGAAGAGGCGAAGGATCGACCGACCTGACATCCCGGCGATTATAGACCGCCTCGCGCCCCACGCCGAAGGTGCGCGCGTGCGTTCCAGGACCTTTTTCCCCATTTCCGACGTCAGTCCTGTCTGTCGCCGACGAGGTGTCCGAGTAGATTTGCGAATGTCGGCAAGTGGCACATTTCGGACATGGCGCGATGTTCGGCTCAACGGGCAATGCCAAGTCCCGTGGCCCGGGCACGGTTCTACCTTGCAACATCTACCCCAAGGGGTGGGGCCGTGCTTTGGTGCAGCAATCTGGAGTAGTCAAGAAGAAGGCGGCCCGCCGTGATGCAGTCCGCCCTAACGCACGATCCGGTAAGCCTTCGCGCGTCTCTGGCGCGGTGCCTGCGTCGAATCGCGGCTGATCCGCCATCGGTCCGTCGATCGGCATCGTCGCTGGCTTAGGATTATTTTGACCAGTTCAAAATTGGATGCCCCGAGCGCGAACGCTCCTCTTGCTGTCGGAAACCGCAATTTTCGAGCAATCGGCGAGAATCGTCGTTTCGCGCCTCGGCTCTGAGAGAGCTGGCAAGTGTTTTAGCTTTTTGAACTAACGCTGGTCCAAATTTCACATGTCCGCGCATTCGTTCCGCTACCACGATATAAGCGATCTCCTCGATACGCCCGAAGAGGTCCTGTTCCAGAATCATGATTCCGGCCAATCCGTCGCCATCGCGAACGACCCATAGCAACTCCTGTGTGAGTTTCTCACGGAGCCGGTCTAACCGCTTCGGACGATTCTCGATTGCGCAGGAGTCCGGATTCAAACCTATTTGCTCTTGAACTGAACAAAGGAGGGCATCGATGTCCGGAACCTCACCACCTCCGCAAGGCAAGGCTCTTGATCGTGCGATGTCCGATATTCAGTCATTCCAAAACCTCATTTGGCCTCGCGCTACACACCAACAAAAGGGGGGTGGTGGTCGGGTCAGTGTGCAGGCAAGCAACTAACCGAGCGGCTTCTGGTCCTTGGCGACTTCCTCGGCCAACAGCCTCAACAACAGAGCGTGACGAACTGGATCATTGGACGCGCGCGGCTCGGCTAGCAGACGTTGATAGTGCGCGATGTTTTCGCGATGGATAAAGCGCTCCATTGTGACCTCCTGGATGGTCATGAGCGAATCCCGGGCTCTCAGTCACTGATGGATGCCAAGCGCGAGGCGGTGATTAGCAATTCTACACGTTCTATCCCCGGCAGACTGAGCAATATTGCTCACGTCGCCAGAAGGCCGCGCGCCGACGATGCCGGGGCTTAAGTTCGCTGGAGACTAGGAAAATCAGTAACGGGCGGCGAGCGGCGCACCCCAGTTGAAGTGGTAGTTGATGCGCGCGGTGATCATATCGACATCCTGATGGATGGTGTCGGTGCGGAATGCGGCGCCGACCGGGATGCCAGCCAAAAGGCCTGTGGATGTGAAGTTGAGACCATGGCTACCCATGAACAGGAGATCGTATTCGACCGCAGCCGACCAATTCGGTGCGAATCCGAATTCGAGGCCCGTTCCGACGACACCGCCCCAGCGCGTTTCACTCGCCGAATCGAACAGCGCGCCTGTGGTGGTCACCGTGCCCTGGTATTTGTCGTCGGTAACGGCCGCGCCGCCCTTGACATACCAGAGAACGTTGTTCCAGGCATAGCCGACCTGGCCGGTGAACAGGCCGAACGCATCGATCTTGGAATGGTTAGTCCAAGCGGGAATGAAAAGGCTAACATTAGATCCCTTCAAATCAGCCCAGTCGCCCTGCGCTTCCAGCCCGAACACCCAACCGGCCCATGATCTTGGCCTCCGTCATGCGCGCCCTGATGCGCCATGCGAGAGACTCAGGGAAGGGCTCGGCAATTAGGACACGCCGTCTGACGACGGCTCGGGTTTCACCTCTGTTTTGTCTTTAGTGTCCATCGTGACCGAAGCGACAATCTTTTCCTTCAGTTCGGTGCAGGTCTTGCGGACTTCCGCGGTCACGAGCGAACAGTTCTCAATCTGAAGGAATACGCGTTTGGCCTCCTCGCGGTAACGCCCTGCGGTTTCCTTCAATTCCTCGGTCACCGCGAGTGCATCGCGGGTCATCGCCTCGCATTGCCTGACGAGGCCGATCAGCTCCACGCCCATCGCCTCGATATCTTTCGCCGCTGCTTCGTATTCGCGTACAACTGCCTCTGCCGACAGCTTGCCGATCTCCGTGACGCCGTCGCGATGTTCGACATAGTCCGGCATCGCCAGGGCCGGTGCACGATGAACCGGCGGCCTGTTTCGAACCTCTGCCTCGATTTCGCGCTCCATATCAGTCAAGAGTCGTCCTATTGTTGGCTGCACCATCACCCGTACTCCCTTTTTGTTACAAGGTCAGGGGAAACTGCTTTGGTGCTAAGTGCTTTGGAGCACCGCGCAACAAGACTTGTTGGTTAAGCTTAGTGGTTAAGCTTTATGTTTGCGTTGCGGTAAATTCTGGAACCGACCAATGGGTATTGACTTACTTCATGCGGCAGCCGCTTGATCCTCTTTCACGTCGCCGCGTGCGACGATCTTCAATGCAGCATCCGGTAGAGGGATTAGTTGCCAAGACTGAGAGCTATCGGCCCGCGAACTTCGCCAACCTACAGGCATGGCAGAAAAGCGGTGTTGTCAGCACTGTGAAGTGGTACACCGCGGAGGACGACCGCGTTTGTCCGCAGTGGCTCAAGAACTTCTATGGCGACTGCAAACGGGCAAAGAAGCCATTCCAAGCGGTGCTACATTTCCGGGAAGCGCCGGCATGTCTCAAAGGTACCAATAGGCAGACGAGAGACTGGCTCGTGTTGCACATCAGACCTCGCGAGGGATGACGTACAGGAGGTGAGGCAGTACGGTTTCGGGCGAGAAGTAATACGGTCCTTCGCCGATCCTGATGGCTCCCATCCGTTTATAAAACCCTTCCGCTGACGGTTCGGCATAGATGATGATGGCGCCGGCTTTTATCCCTTTTGCGTGAGTTACAGCCGCCCCGAAAAGAACTCGACCGATCCCGCGTTTCCAACGCGGTGGATCAACATAGAGACCGTGAAGCGCCGCAATTCCTTGAAGCGCGGTCGGCACTACCCAAACGACGCCGACGACTTCGCTAGAGCCGTTCTTGTGCCACTTGAACACAATTCGCAGTAATCATTGGTAGAGCTACCGTAAGCGAAGGCATCGAACGGTCGATGAACGCTTCGTCGTATCCCGCTTGCATCGTCGCACGCACACAGAGGCGCGTTAGCTCACGTTGTTCCTCGGGTTTGGCCTCTCGAACCGTATAGACGTCCATAGCACAACCTACCGTTCCTCAGCCGCAATCCCTATTGAATTTAGGATCGCTTAGAAGGGCGGCAATGGGTCAACATCGGAAGAACTTGGTCTGAGCAAATGTCTTCCGGTCTACCCCGATGAACGGACATCGTCAGACCGCGCCGGAATGTCGGGTTGGTGCACAGAAACAGACGTACTCTGCGGATCACCCGTTTGCGGCGAGGCGGCCGACCGAATTCGAGACCTCGACGATGGTATCGCCTTCTACCAAGATTTCCGTCGGGCCGAGCATCGTGTCGCCCAGGCCGTCGAACAATTTTCCGCAGATGATGACTGTTTTCGCCATTGTGTGCTTCCGCTGCTGGCACTGAACTCAAGCCACGGCCGACAGCCTTTCACAAGATTGATCCGGTGCTAGGATTTCTCGGGGTCTTTCGAACCGACTTTTTCGACACTCGGATCGCGTTGATCCCTGATTTTCGCAACCGGAAGCCGCCAGCCGTGCCTGATCGCCATGACGCGGAGCGAGAAGCATGAAATCAGCGCTACGACCGTCACCGGCGCGACCGGTAACTGCAGCATGTGCCCGATCACCACGACGGCCGCGGCTGCCAGCGCCGCGACGGCATATAGTTCTGCACGAAGCACCGTTGGAATTTCCGCCAACAGCACATCGCGGACCATGCCGCCGCCGATCCCAGTGACCATGCCGAGCACTATCGCCATGAGCGGGTTCAATCCGTGGGCCAGCGCCTTCGATGCGCCTGTGACGGCGAAGAGCGCGAGGCCTGCCGCGTCGAAAAGAAGGACCGAGTTCGACATCCGCACGATCAAGGACGAGAAGTAGAAGGTGATGATGCCGGCAAAGAGCGACACGCCGAGATAGCGCCAGTCGGCGACCGCGCCGGGCGGAACGACGCCGATCAGCAGGTCCCGGGTGATGCCGCCCGAATTCGCCGCCGCGAACGACAGCACCAGAACGCCGAACAAGTCCAGTTCGCGCTTGACCCCCGCCAACGCCCCGCTAAGCGCGAAGACGAAGGTGCCCGTTAGATCAAGCGCAAGCGGAAGTTTTTCCATGAGACCGCTTCCCGGCGTTACGCCGGCAACCAAGCGCGGGTCGCGACGACAAGCGTTTCCACGCCGGTTTGCAACGTGGGGTGAAGAACGGGTGCGAATTTCGGGCTATGGTTCACCGGGAGCTCATTGAGATTGTTTGCCGCTTTCGCCTTTGCGTAAATCTCCGGATCGGTGCCGCCGACGAACCAGAACACCGAGGGTACGTGCCATTCGGTACCGAACGATCCGAAGTCCTCGCTGGCAGGAGCCGGCCCCGTTTCCCGGACGCGCTCGGCGCCAAAATGCTCTCGGAACGCGTCAACTAACCGCTTGCTGGCCTCCAGGTTGTTTACATTGAGAGGATAATGATCCAGCGTCGTGATCTCTGGTTTGCGAACGGCACCGGAGGCTGCCGCCTCGGCATTGACGATCCGCTCGATCGCATCCAATACGCGCGTCCTTACGCCGGCGTCGAAAGTCCGCACGTTCAGTTTGATGATAGCCTCGTCTGGAATGATGTTTTCCTTCGTCCCGGCCTGCAGCGCGCCCACGGTTACCACGGCCGCCTCCGCAGCAGCGACCTCGCGCGAAACGATGGTTTGCAGCCGCATGACCGTCGCCGCCGCCATCACTACCGGATCGATGCTCGCCTGCGGCATCGACCCGTGCGCGCCACGACCAAACAGGCGAATCTGCAAGCTGTCCGCCGCCGAGGTGATCGCACCTGCACGTCCGGCAACCGTGCCCGACGGCCCCACCATGACATGCTGGCCAAGAACCACATCTGGTTTCGGGAAGCGCTTGAACAACCCGTCGTCAATCATGGCCTGCGCGCCTTCCGCCGTTTCCTCGCCGGGCTGAAAGACCGCCATTATTGTTCCGCGCCACGTGGTCCGGGCCTCGGCGAGCAATTTGGTGGCGCCAACAAGCCAGGTCACGTGCATGTCGTGCCCGCACATATGACCGACCGGGACGGTGTTTCCGTCATGATCCTTCGCGGTGATCTTGCTGGCGTAGGGAAGACCGGTTGCTTCCTCGACGGGCAACGCGTCCATGTCGGCGCGCAGCATGACGGTCGGCCCCTGACCGTTCCGAAGCAGGCCCACCACGCCCGTCTTTCCGACACCCGCTGTGACTTCAAAACCTGCGGCGCGAAGATGATCTGCCGCAAGCGCCGCCGTGCGCGTTTCCTGCATCGACAGCTCGGGGTGCGAATGCACATCCTTGTAGAGCTCGGCCAGATCGGGAAGCAAGGCGTCAAGGTTGCGTAATGCCGGATCGGGAGAGTTCGCCGCATTCGTATTCATGGGCATCTCCATCGCACGACTGAGCAACAGAGCTTTTCCCCTTTCTTAGTCCGGCGCAAGCAAATAGAGCCGAATAAAAACCGAGAATCAAAGCGGCGCGGAAGCGCCGCACCATGGCGACATAAGGCCGTTTTCGCGGACAGCAGCCGCGCGCTGACCCAGGGAGGCCGCCGCCCTACCAATAATCGTCCAGTTACGAACCTCGGCAAGCGGAATTTCCCGACCGCTCGATCGCCAGAAACGTGATCGTGCCTGGCGCAAACGATACGGATCCGGCGGCGATTGCCGCACCCTCGATCGCCGGAAGATCGCCGCTGTCCTCAACCTTGAGCGCCGCCCCATTCAGTTCGACGTCGCCGTTCTGGAGCGGCTCGGCCGACAACGTATAGCGCCTGCTTTCGAGCGGCATCTCGACGGCGGTCTCGGTCCGTGAATTATTGATGACAAGAAGCGTCACGCCTCCGGGCGCGCCCCGCAGGCAATGGGCGTAGACATGCCGCCCCTCCGCGATTTCGACGCCGGGATCCAGGACGGTCGTTCCCATCAGCCTGCGCCACAATAGCGCGCCCCAATAATTGGGTCTGGGATTTAGGGTCTTCTGGTCGAGGAGCCCGTAGTCGCTCGCCGCCAGCGTGTTGTGGATCACCACCTGGACACCCTGCTTGGCTGGGCGGCCCAACTGGTCGAGATAGCGGAAGGTGTCCAGGAACGTCGATGCTCAAGGATTTCCGCCGCAGGCCGCATCGGCGGTCTCGGTGACCCACATCGGCTTTCCAGGCTCGAACTCGTCACGAAGGTTGCGGTAGAAGGCGAGCGTCCGGTCCGTGCGCGCGAGCCCCTCTTCGGAGAGCGCCGCATCCGCACTCGTCTGCGGCATTCCGGGCGTTCCCGCACATCGTTGCGAGGCCGCGCCATAGTGATGGTAGGAAAATGCGTCGATGTCCTTACCCATCCGCAAAAGCATGTCACGTGTCGCGATCACACCCTGAGACCCGTAGTGTATCATCGCGTCCGGAGCGATCGTCTCGCCGACGGAGCCCGGGCCCAGGATGCGCATGCCAGAAGCCGCTTGCCTGGCGAGCGACGCGAAGAGCTTGAAGTCGCGACCGAACGCCGCCGCATCGTAGCCTTTCGGCGCGCCACCCATCGTCGCCATCGTGGGCTCATTCATAAATTCGGCCGCCGCGATGTCGCCGCCGACCAAACGGGTGTAATCGAGGAATCCTCTGGGTGGCGAAATATAAGTCAGGCGGCGATCGGAGTCTGAAACAGACCGCGGCAATGTGGCCGCCACGCGTGACGGTCAAGCGAGGCTGGAACAGCTGAGGATACGCCGGCGCGTAGCGCGGGGGTCGAGCCGCCGAGCGAACGATGGACTCGATGCGAGTTGTAATACATTTTGTAATCGTGCAGCTTGCGCGCCAAGTCCACGGCGTTCCAAAAAAATACCCGATCAAAGTACTCCCGCCGGATTGTTCCGATGAGACGCTCGACGAACGGATGTGAAACCGGAGCGGACGGAACCAATTTAATTTCCTCGATCTCCAGCACGCGCAAGTTTGCGAGCCAGCGGTGAAAACGAAAGAGTGGATCGTGATCCGTACTGAGGTATTTCGGTTTCGGTTGCCCAGCAGTGGCGCAATTGAACATGCGGCACACCGACATGCCATCAATGGACGTGGGAGCGATGCCGAACCCAATGATTCGTCGAGTGAAGACGTCCATGACCAGCATCACCCAATGGCTCCGCAGGAGGATCGATTCAACGCGGAACAAATCGACCGACCAGACGCTGTCTTTGGCGTGAGCGATGAGAGTTAGCCATGACGGACCATCGGCACCCGGCTCGGGTCGACAGTGTGTGGCAAGCACGCGACGCACGACATCTTTGTCAATTTTGATACCAAAAGCGTAATTGATCTGCTGGGCGATGCGGACACAACCGAACTTTGGATTGCGGCGCTTCATCTCGACGATGGTCGCGATGAGTTGTGTGGAAGGGCCTTTCGGTCCAGGCTTTCGTTTCCGGCGGGAAGGGGAGAACAGCAAACGGTATTTTCGATGGACCAGCGCCTTGTGGAATTTGAATAGCGTGGCCGGCTCGAGAATCGCGGATAGCTTCGGAATGCGATGTGGGTTCACAAAGAGGGTAGTCAGCCCGAGCACAAGGCGATCGAGCATAGTGAGATTCGGCGCACGCTGTCGGGAGCGATTGCTGATCAGGAGTTGATGTTTGAGCAAGAGCGATTCAGCACGACCTGGCGCGTGCCGCCCGGGCCGAGGAGTTTCGCGAGGGTCACGAGCAGATGGATCGCCAGGAGGAGCAGATCGCGCATGAGTTGAAAATTATCATGCCGGCAAATCTGCGCAAGACTGCACCACAGCGGCGATTTATGCCAAGTTGCCAATTCGCCACCCAAGGGCCGATGGCCTACGCGATGATGGGCGGCATCATCGTAGGCACCGTGCTGACGCTGCTGTTCCTGCCGGCCCTCTATGTGGCGTGGTTCCGGATCAAGGAGCCGGAGCTCGCAACGGACAACACTCACGAAAATCCGCTTGCCCCCGAATTGCAAGCAGGCCGGTCAGCTGATGCGCCCTCTCAGCGCGAAATGGAAAATGCATAGAAGCCAATATGAAAGAGGTTCTGAGTGTCTTCACGTTTGGTATCGGAGCGTTGTGCTTCGTGATATTCGTTACCGTCTTGAAGCCGAATGCCATCAGCGCAGTTTCCGGGCCGAGCAAGCCCGAGTATTGCAATAGCGAAGCTTCGCCTACGCACCGGTGCCCACTGCACATCTTTGCTGCAATATCAGGGGCCTAGCGTTGGGCAGCGATAGTAAACACCTCGCTGCCGCTCGCTCCGCGAACGGCTGCTTTACGCCCACAAGCGGCCATTCCATGACCACTCATTGCGCGAAGATCGCTCGTGACATGGCACGCTGCCTTTCGGGGGTGCTACCATCAACCCCGCGAAATCGCGTAAAATCGTACGCAGTCGCGCCCGCGAACGAACGGCCCTCTATCAGCCACTCGGCACACGATCGATTGGCCGCCGTAGGAAACGCTGACCATGCTCCCAAACGGACGTGTCCGCTGCGCACAGGTCAGTTCCCCGGGATGACCACGATTTTTGTAGCTGTAATATGAAGCTAAACCGCGCTCTGCTTGAGCTTCGGAAAGAAGGACGGCGAGGCAGAGCGCAAACGAAATATGTACGATACAAAGGGACACTTGCTGGTAGCCTGCCAACCCAACCAATCCTTCTAGATTGGGAAGGTTCCGTCCTGAAGGGCATACGTCACATCGCGCACGATCGAATACCTCCGTTGTGCGGTGGTGACAATCTTGACCTTCGCGTGGCGGCTAAATGAATTGCCCAGCAAAATTTGCAAATAGTGATTTGTCCCTCAACATCAAAATGAGCAGCAGATGCACGATGTGATCTTCCTCTTCGACGTCGACAACACGCTGATCGACAACGACCGGATCCAGCAGGATCTGCGCGCGCATCTCGAGGAGAGCTACGGGCGCGCCGCGCGCGAGCGCTATTGGGCGATCTTCGACGAGCTATGGGCCGAGCTCGGCTACGCCGATTATATCGGCGCCCTCGAGCGCTACCGCGCAGAGAAGCTGCACAATCCGACGCTCTTGCGCATGGCGAACTGGCTGCTCGACTACCCGTTCGCCGAGCGCCTCTACGCCGGCGCGCTCGACGCCGTCACACATGTCCGGCAATGGGGTCTGCCCGTGATCCTATCGGACGGAGACGCCGTGTTCCAGGCGCGAAAGGTCGAGCGCTCGGGCCTCTGGAAGGCGTTCGATAGCCGGGTGCTGATCTACATTCACAAGGAGAACGAGCTTGCCGACGTCGAACGGCTCTATCCGGCGAAGCATTATGTACTGATTGACGACAAGCTGCGCATCCTCGATGCGGTGAAGTCGCAATGGAGCGAGCGCGTGACGACGGTGTTTCCGCGCCAAGGCCACTATGCGCATGACCCGGAGATCCTGGCGAAATACAGGCCGGCGGATGTAGCCGTCGAGACGGTTGGTGAGCTTGTGACGCTCGCGCGTAAGACGCTGGTGAGGAGTTAGGCGAGCGTCGCGGTTTGGGTCGCGGCCGAGCCCGTGATGTCCAGTGGCGGCGTCTCGGGCACCGGCTTCCTGGCAAGAAGCGAGATGCGCAGATCCCGATCATGCTACCGGACACGGCTTCGCTTGTCGTGTGGTCGCTGGAGAATTTCCCGGAGCCGGCCACGTTCAGGATGGCCTTGCGCGCCCAGGCGTCGCGATCGGTATACAACGCGGTCAGCGGCAGTGCACAATGACCCGCCGTTCGCGCTCGATCAGGAAGCCGCGAACCTGATCCTCAGTCGATGGGGCGAACCCCTGTGTGTACCGAAAACCTTATCCGAGTTGATGACGTGGTGAAATCGCTTAAGCTGGCGGAATGATCGGGCTGCTCTGTTTCCTTCTGGCCGTCTTGGCCTCACCATTTAAGTCGAAGTTGCGGCTTGAAGCTGAGAACGCGGTGCTTCGACACCAGTTGAATGTCTTGAGGCGCAAGCTGAATGGTCGCGTCCGGCTCACGAACCATGATCGCTTGTTCTTTATCCAGCTGTATCGTTGGTTTCCATCAATCCTGCAGGTTCTCACAATCATCCGGCCCGAGACCCTCGTGCGTTGGCACAGAGCCGGCTTTCGCTGCTACTGGCGTTGGAAGTCGCGCCCACAGGGAGGGCGACCGCAGATCGACACGAAGCTGCGCGGATTGGTCCGCCGGATGAGCGTCGAGAATCCGCTTTGGGGAGCACCACGCATTCACGGAGAACTGCTCAAGCTTGGGTTTGAGGTCGCGCAGTCGAGCGTCGCCAAGTACATGGTCAAACGGCGAGGGCCGCCCAGCCAGGGATGGCGGACCTTCTTGCATAACCACGCGCCGGACATTGCCGCCATGGACCTGTTCGTTGTTCCGACCATCGGTTTCGACCTGCTCTATGCTTTCGTCATCGTCCGGCTCGGTCGCAGAGATCTTGTCTGGATCAATGTCACAGCATATCCGACCGCCGATTGGATTGCGCGACAAATCACGGAAGCATTCCCCTGGAACGAGGCTCCGCGCTACATGATCCGAGACCGCGATCGGATCTACGGCACCGTCGTCACACGCCGACTGCGTGCGATGGGCATCCGGGACGAGCCGGCCGCACCGGCTTCACCCTGGCAGAATGGCGTTGTCGAACGGCTGATCGGCTCGATCCGGCGAGAGAGCGTCGATCATATGATTGTCCTGGGCGAGGCGCATCTGCGTCGCATCCTGAAATCTTACGCCCGTTACTACAACGGAGTCAGAACGCATCGGTCTTTGAACAAGGATGCGCCCGTCTCTCGCTCGGTACAGCGCACCGGCGTCATTCGTTCACGCGCCATCCTTGGCGGACTTCATCACCATTATAGTCGGATTTAAGTTTTCGGCACACACAGGTGGCGAGCTCGATTTCCATATCGTTATCTGGTTGGGGTGAACGTCGAAATGCTCGGCCAGCTGGGCTACGGTTCGGTCGCCCTTGACGGCGGCCAGAGCCACCTTCGCCTTGAAAGCCGGTGAGTGGTTCCGGCGAGGTCGTCTGATCATGGTTTCTCCTGTTCACCGCGATTATCGCCGTTGTCAGGCAGAAATTCCACTTATCATCCTGTGCAGATTTCCGGGACCGGCTCTCTCTTCGATGTCACTAAAAAGATATGAGCTGCACGCAGCTCGCCCAGAAGTTGCCCCAAAGTTACGTGATAAACTCATAGCGGCAGTCCTTTTTGAAAAGGAGGTCGCTCATGAGTAAACGTGTTCCATACGCACTCTATTGGGCTTTCATCTTTTCTGGTGATAGCCCTATGTCTCGCTTCCTCGCTCTTTCGAGAGGAGGGCAGCGATGAAAATCCCGCTCCACACTTCGAATGGCGCAGAGCTTGAGTTTGCTTTGTGCTTCTTCTGCCGGAACATTCTGCCGGACAATCCGCGATTGAGAACTTCGGCGAGAACGTCAATCGGCCATCGCAACTTCTGCGAACAGCTGGAGAAACCGCCCGAAGAGCGCTGCTTGCAAGAGTTTCGCAAGCGGTTCCGCTAACTCGTAAGATCTGCGGTTCCTCCCCCGCGAGACAACTACATCCCCTCCAATTTAGGCGGGGATGCTTTGTGCTATACTAAATACATTAGCAGTTAGCGTTGCGGCTTCTGACGGCTCCCTACTCGCAACGCGGGGAGCCTTCAGACGCCAACATTTATGAGTGGCATTAAAGACCCTGTTCGAAGAAAGGAGGCAGACAGAAAATATCGAGAGCGCAACAGACAATTTTACCAAGAGCTTCGTCGTTTCCGACGACAGCGATTAAAGGAGCATGTGCGCAAGTTTAAAGACAAACCTTGTGCCGACTGTAGAGAATCGTACCCATACTACGTGATGGATTTTGACCATCGACCGGGCACAGAGAAACTGTTCGAAATTGCCGACTATCTAGCGACCCGCGTGGTCTCGACCTACGACAAACTAGACTAGTCTAGATGCTGAAACAAAAAAATGTGACGTGGTTTGTTTAAATTGCCACCGCATACGAACCCACCAACGGCAGTTAATCCTCGTGCCTAAGCCGTGCCTAAGCAAACCACCAACCCAGTCTAAGTCATTGAAATCATTGGTAGGAAGTCGATGGCTCCAGCCTTCATCGCCTTCACCGACATCGGAATGTCGCCATGTCCGGTCATGAAGACGATTGGAATGTGAATGCCGGCCCTGGCCAGGACGCCCTGAAACTCCAGACCGTTCACGCCCGGTAGCCTGATGTCGAGTACAAGACAACTGGCAAACTCGGAAGCTCGCTCTCGAGGAATGCGGTGGCCCCGCTGAATACTTCGACATGAAGGTTTGTCCCTTGCGGCGTTGTTCACCCTTACAATTCTTGCTGGTGTCGTTGTTGGACATGTCGGTGACGACGCAATATTGCAGGCAGTCGACATCGCGCCATTAGGGCCGAAGAGAGGTTTGCCGATAGAATACTGTCAGATGAAAAGGTCTCGCAAATTGGAGCGACGTTATTACCATTTGAAGGACAACAATTCACCATCAACACATACTGGAACGACAGAGAGCCAACAGTCTTCGCTAAACGCATCGGCGATAACGCTCTTATTGCAGGGGCGCATTGGCAGTTCGTCAGACCGACTGGCATTCTAGTTGCCAGAATTAGCGGCATCATCGTGTACATTGCGAGCGATGCCGACGAAAAAACCAAGGGAGCGTCATCCGCTCTAGTTTCTGCGTTAAAGGCAGCAGATTTTTGATGCCGTTCTCGACTACGATTCGCTAGACAAAACGCTAATCAGCATAACCGTGGGCATAAAGCCGTAGTCGCAAAATAGCTGGCCACGGCGTCACAACCCCCGTCCTGGCAGGCAGCTACGTCGCTAACGCACGCTGTTAGCGCCACACCCGCCCCGGATGCCGGATGAATCGTTGTGCACCATGGCGCATCACCACAACCCATGCGCGAGAATATACCAATTCCAATTTTGATTAGCGGAGGTTTCGTCGCGGGCTTGACAAATTATGAGTTTATACTCATAATAGCAAAAGGATGGCAAAACTACCTGCTCCAGCGCGCCTGCTGTTTTGGGTCGGGTCAAGCCGGAAGGACTACCGGGATTTTCCGCCTGCCGTGCAAGATTCATTCGGCTTTGAGTTGTTTCTGGCACAGCTCGGACAGCATCCTCCATCCGCGAAGCTGCTGAAAGGCCTTAGCGGTGCGGTTGAACTCGTCGAGGATATCGACGGGGACACTTACCGCGCCGTTTACACCGTTCGCTTCGGCTGTCTATGTGCTGCACGCGTTCAAAAAGAAATCGAAACGCGGCATCAAAACACCCCAAAGCGACATTGATCTCATCAAGCAGCGGCTGAAAGCAGCCGAAGCCGACCATGCTTCGCGAACCAAACGGGAGCCAAAGAAATGACTACGAAGGATACCCGCATTCACGAAGGCGGCGCCAACGTCTTTGCCGACCTTGGGCTACCCGACGCCGACAATCATTTCCTCAAGGCCCAGATTGTCGCGGAGCTGTATCGCCTCGCCAGCGAACGCAAGCTCACGCAGCAAAAGGCCGGGGCGCTGATGGGCATTTCCCAGCCCGAAGTATCGCGGCTGTTCAAGGGTCACTTCCGCGAATACTCGGTTGACCGCCTGATTGCCTTTCTCACCGCGTTCGACCGCGACATTGAGATCGTCGCACGGCCGCGCGACAAGCGCGCGAAAAAGTCCCAACGCGGCCATATCACCTTCAGACCTGTCGCAGCGTAAATGAAGCGGCCACCCCGCTTTTATTTTCATTCTCATTCCAATTAATCTATAATTATGTGACGTGGTTTGTTTAAATTGCCACCGCATACGAACCCACCAACGGCAGTTAATCCTCGTGCCTAAGCCGTGCCTAAGCAAACCACCAACCCAGTCTAAGTCATTGAAATCATTGGTAGGAAGTCGATGGCTCCAGCCTTCATCGCCTTCACCGACATCGGAATGTCGCCATGTCCGGTCATGAAGACGATTGGAATGTGAATGCCGGCCCTGGCCAGGACGCCCTGAAACTCCAGACCGTTCACGCCCGGTAGCCTGATGTCGAGTACAAGACAACTGGCAAACTCGGAAGCTCGCTCTCGAGGAATGCGGTGGCCCCGCTGAATACTTCGACATGAAGGTTTGTCCCTTGCGGCGTTGTTCACCCTTACAATTCTTGCTGGTGTCGTTGTTGGACATGTCGGTGACGACGCAATATTGCAGGCAGTCGACATCGCGCCATTAGGGCCGAAGAGAGGTTTGCCGATAGAATACTGTCAGATGAAAAGGTCTCGCAAATTGGAGCGACGTTATTACCATTTGAAGGACAACAATTCACCATCAACACATACTGGAACGACAGAGAGCCAACAGTCTTCGCTAAACGCATCGGCGATAACGCTCTTATTGCAGGGGCGCATTGGCAGTTCGTCAGACCGACTGGCATTCTAGTTGCCAGAATTAGCGGCATCATCGTGTACATTGCGAGCGATGCCGACGAAAAAACCAAGGGAGCGTCATCCGCTCTAGTTTCTGCGTTAAAGGCAGCAGATTTTTGATGCCGTTCTCGACTACGATTCGCTAGACAAAACGCTAATCAGCATAACCGTGGGCATAAAGCCGTAGTCGCAAAATAGCTGGCCACGGCGTCACAACCCCCGTCCTGGCAGGCAGCTACGTCGCTAACGCACGCTGTTAGCGCCACACCCGCCCCGGATGCCGGATGAATCGTTGTGCACCATGGCGCATCACCACAACCCATGCGCGAGAATATACCAATTCCAATTTTGATTAGCGGAGGTTTCGTCGCGGGCTTGACAAATTATGAGTTTATACTCATAATAGCAAAAGGATGGCAAAACTACCTGCTCCAGCGCGCCTGCTGTTTTGGGTCGGGTCAAGCCGGAAGGACTACCGGGATTTTCCGCCTGCCGTGCAAGATTCATTCGGCTTTGAGTTGTTTCTGGCACAGCTCGGACAGCATCCTCCATCCGCGAAGCTGCTGAAAGGCCTTAGCGGTGCGGTTGAACTCGTCGAGGATATCGACGGGGACACTTACCGCGCCGTTTACACCGTTCGCTTCGGCTGTCTATGTGCTGCACGCGTTCAAAAAGAAATCGAAACGCGGCATCAAAACACCCCAAAGCGACATTGATCTCATCAAGCAGCGGCTGAAAGCAGCCGAAGCCGACCATGCTTCGCGAACCAAACGGGAGCCAAAGAAATGACTACGAAGGATACCCGCATTCACGAAGGCGGCGCCAACGTCTTTGCCGACCTTGGGCTACCCGACGCCGACAATCATTTCCTCAAGGCCCAGATTGTCGCGGAGCTGTATCGCCTCGCCAGCGAACGCAAGCTCACGCAGCAAAAGGCCGGGGCGCTGATGGGCATTTCCCAGCCCGAAGTATCGCGGCTGTTCAAGGGTCACTTCCGCGAATACTCGGTTGACCGCCTGATTGCCTTTCTCACCGCGTTCGACCGCGACATTGAGATCGTCGCACGGCCGCGCGACAAGCGCGCGAAAAAGTCCCAACGCGGCCATATCACCTTCAGACCTGTCGCAGCGTAAATGGAAGCGGGCCACGGCCCGCTTTTCCATTCTCCCGCCATTCGTGCACCGCTGCGCAGATTAATGGCTAGTAGGACGGGTCCAGCGTCTGACGATTACTCCGCCAAAACCTCCGACTTCAAGCCAAAGTGGTCTTCGACCAAATTCGAAAGCCGCCTTCTGAAGATTTCGCCGGAGCCGATGAGGCTAGCCGTCTGTTTGGCAGCATCAAGTTCACCCGCGGCATATCGGAGTAAAGCCGCGCGCAACGCCGCGTCGACACTGACATCGGTTTTCAGCGACCCTTCTAGATTTTCGGCTGACGCCCCTAGCGCAAAGAGGATGCGCCATAATCCACGATAGACGGCAAAGGACAAGGCTTTCTTGGGCTTCGTCGTGATGAGGGGATCGTCGATAATATTGATGCCCCGCGAAAGAACGTAGGCGATGACGCGGCCCGCCGCCCTGTCGCCGTCCTTACCCCGATCGTTGCATCCGCCTATTGAGCAATAGGCGTCGTGATGCTTGATAAAATCGACCTTGTGGCAATCGCTAAGCCAAAGCGTGGATTGCAGCATGAACTCGCCAATGTAGGTCCAATTCCAGTACCAAAGCCCCTCCGCGTAACGCAACGGTCCCTCGTCTCGACTTGCGTTGTAAAGTTTAACCGGAAGATGGCTGACGTCCTCATCTGTGATGAGGAAACGGCACGCCTTCGGGTTATAGTTCTTTTGAACCTCCACCCATCGTGCGTTGGCACAGAGCCGGCTTTCGCTGCTACTGGCGTTGGAAGTCGCGCCCACGGGGGGGCGACCGCAGATCGAGACGGAGCTACGCGTTTTGATCCGGCGGATGAGCGTCGAAAATCCGCTTTGGGGCGCGCCGCGTATCCATGGTGAACTGCTCAAGCTCGGGATTGAGGTCGCTCAATCAAGCGTCGGCAAGTACATGGTCAAACGGCAAGGACCGCCAAGCCAAGGGTGGCGGACCTTCCTGCGTAATCACGCGCCGGATATTGTCGCTATGGACTTGTTCGTTGTCCCGACTATCGGTTTTGACCTGCTCTATGCTTTTGTCATCGTCCGGCTCGACCGCAGAGACCTCGTCTGGATCAACGTCACAACAAACCCGACAGCGGAGTGGATTGCGCGTCAGATAACGAAGGCCTTCCCTTGGGATGATGCGCCAAAATACCTCATCCACGATCGGGATCAAATCTATGGCGCGGTTGTCACACGCCGACTGCGCGCGATGGGCATCCGGGACCAGCCCACTGCACCAGCTTCACCTTGGCAAAATGGCTTTGCCGAACGGCTGATCGGATCGATCCGGCGCGAGTGCTTGGACCACATCATTGTCTTGGGCGAGGCGCATCTGCGCCGGATTCTGAAATCCTATGCTGACTATTACAACGGCGTCAGAACGCACCGATCATTGAACAAAGATGCGCCGGTCTCTCGCCAAATTCAGCCAGCCGGAAGCATCAAATCACACGCCATCCTCGGCGGACTTCATCATCACTACGTCCGGGTTTAAGTTTTCGGTACACACAAAGGGTCATCGCTAAATTCTAGCCTGAGGGATGTTAAACAAGACGACTCCAACAATGAAGTGGCAGCGTCAGGCGGTGGCGAGCAAATCGACGATATTCTGGATGGCCTTGTCGGCGCGGTGGTAGGCGACTTCGAGTCGGCTGTCTGGGCGATATTGAGGGTCTCGGAACGTCCTCGCGCAGGAACATTAGCATTGCGGCGCAGAAGCCGTTGAACTTGGCGTAACATCGATTGTGGGTGACGTTTTTGTGCATGAGTCCCCAGAGCCGCTCGATGGGGTTTAGATGCGGGCAATAGGCTGGGATGAAGTGAAGTTTAATGCGGCAATCGGGCTGGGCTAGCCATTGTTGAACCAGTACCGCATGGTGGTATCTGGCGTTGTCCAGAAAGACGTGAATTAGCTTTTTGGTCGGGTACATCGCCATGATCGCGATGAACAGCATAATCGCGCTTTGCGCATCGACGGTCAGCGCTTCGATCATTTTGGTCTTGCCGGTTTCCAGGTCGATGGCGCCGTGGATGTTCAGCCGGTCGCGGCCGCTGTTTTGTTCGACCGCAACCTGCACGCCTTGTGGCGCCCAACGGCCTACGGGCCGCACCGTGTGGGTGGGATGAACGGCATCGGCGAAAATCACAGCTTCGTCTTCCGGCAGAGCGTTTAGCAAGGCGTTGTACTTTTCGATGAAAGCCTTTTGTTTGGCTTCATCCAGCTTGCGCGGGATGGCTTGCGGCTTGCGGTGCTCCATGCCCAAATGATGAAGCAGCGCGATCAAACCCGAGCGCCCCTCATAGGCGATCTTGAACTCTTTCTCGATATAGGTGCCGATCTGGCGCGTCGAACGCGGCAGCGTCTCCCCGATCCAGGCCTTAAGCTTGTCCTGCTGTTCGAGGTTCAGGCGGCAGGAGCTGCCTTCATGGCCAAAGCCGGCCAGCCCTTCGATCCCGTCTTCTTCATACAGACGGTGCCAAGTCCGCACGGTATCGTCGTCGATGAATAAAACCTTCGCGACTGCCGCGCAGCTCATGCCGTTATTAAGAAGCAGCAGTGCATTCGCACGCCGGCCAAGCCGATGCTCTACAGACCCGTCCCGAGCAAGCTCGATCAGATCGCGTTTGATTCCAATCCGCATTTCAGCGATGTCTGGGCTGACGCCCGAGGGGCGCGTGCGCAGCCGAAGCCATTTCAGCGGTCATAGCCATTCAAGCCATTCGCGAGGCAGCCATGTATCACGAACAGCGCAATTTCGCGCTTCCTGCCGCAACCGTTACCGGACCCATCGCGTTTCGACCTGGCTCCGTCGTTCCCGGTCAGACTGACGTCCTGGATCTCGATGCCTACGCACTTTCGGATGCGATCGCGGACCGCAAGCTATCCTGCGCGGAAGTTGCAACGGCCTATCTGGACCACATCGAACAAACGAACCCGGCCTACAACGCCATCGTCTCGCTGCGCGATCGGGAGGAGATTTTGGCGGAGGCCCATGAAAAGGACCGCCTTCTCGCCCGAGGCATCCGCCTGGGCTGGATGCACGGCTTCCCCCAGGCCATCAAGGACCTGGCCGCCACCAGGGGTTTGCGTGCTACCCAGGGTTCACCGCTTCACTGCGACGTCATTCCAACCCGGGATGCAGGCTTTGTAGCGAGGATGAAGCAGGCCGGCGCCATCATCATCGGCAAGACGAACACCGCCGAGTTCGGCCTGGGATCGCAGACCTACAATCCCGTGTTTGGCACCACCTTGAACGCCTTTGATCGGACCTGCACCGCAGGAGGCAGCAGCGGTGGCGCGGCCGTCGCGCTCGCGACCCGCATGTTACCGGTGGCGGACGGCAGCGATAGCGCCGGCTCGATCCGCAACCCTGCTGCCTTCAACAACGTGTTTTCTATTCGGCCGACACCGGGGTTGATCCCTCCCGAAGGGCGCGACATCTGTCTGCCTTCGCTCGGAACGATCGGGGCGATGGCGCGCACAGTCGACGACATGGCGATGCTGCTTGCCGTTCAAGCAGGCGCGGATCGCTTGTGGGACACGTCCACCGCCGCCGGCGCGGTGGCCTATCGCGAATCTCTCAAGCGAGACTTTCGCGGCGCACGGATCGGCTGGCTCGGCGACTTCGATGGCTATCTCCCCTTTGAACCGGGTGTACTCGGTCTTTGCGAAAAAGCCCTGCAAGTGTTCGCCGGGATCGGTTGCGAGGTGGAGGCGCTATCGATCGAACATTCGCTCGAGCAGGTCTGGAGCAGCTGGATCATCCTTCGCGCGTGGTTGATGGGCGGGTCGCTCGCCGGCCGCTATTCCGATCCGGCCAAGAGAGCCCTGATGAAAGAGGAAGCCTGCTGGGAGGTCGAGCGGGCCCTGCGGCTTTCAGCGATGGATGTGTTCGAGGCGTCAAGCCAACGCGCCGCTTGGTGTCGAGCGGTAACCGGGCTGTTCGAGAAATTCGATTTCCTCGTTCTGCCGACGGCGCAATGTTTCCCGTTCGATGCCAATCTGACCTGGCCCCGAACGATCGGGGATCGCTGCATGGACACCTACCACCGCTGGATGGAGGTGGTGATCCCAGCAACCATGGCCGGCTGCCCAACCGCCAACGTGCCTGCCGGCTTTTCCGCCAAAGGATTGCCGATGGGCCTGCAAATTCTGGCTCCCTGCCACAGAGATCTCGCCTGTCTCCAGCTGGCGCGGGCCTACGAAAGCGCAACGACCTGGACTTCGATGTTGCCCGCCTCCCCAAAGCCATAAGCAAGGATCAGAGAAATGGCAGCGATAGCCCTTAGCCAAACAGCCTGGCTTGCGGCCGCACTTGCCGCGGCAGGCGCCTGTACCGGTGTCCTGGCAGGCCTGTTCGGTGTAGGCGGCGGCACGGTGATCGTGCCCGTTCTCTATGAGGTCTTTAAGCTTTACGGCGTGCCGGATGAAATTCGAACGCCCCTATGCATCGGGACCTCGCTGGCTGTCATCGTGCCAACCTCGATCTCCTCATTTCTCGGCCACTACAGGAAAGGGGCGGTTGATATCAACGTGTTGAAGGGCTGGATCGTGCCCATAGCGATGGGGGTCATTGTCGGCGTTGTTGCCGCATCGTTTGCGAAGCCAATCCTGTTCAAGATGGTTTTTATCGTCGTATGCCTGTTTCTTGCGGTGAGACTTCTGGCCGGCAAGGACAAATGGAAGCTCGGAGAAACGCTGCCGAGTACAGGAGGAATGTCGGGCTACGGCATCGTAATCGGCTCCTCGGCTTCGCTCATGGGCATCGGCGGTGGGTTGGTCGCAAATGTCGTTCTCAGTCTTTATCGATTCCCCATTCATGCGGCGGTTGCTACCGCATCGGGCGTCGGGTTGATCGTTTCCATACCGGGCGCGCTCGGCTACGTCTTGACGGGCTGGGGTCACCCGGGCTTGCCGCCTTTGTCGCTCGGCTATGTCTCCCTGATCGGGTTTGCACTGCTGACGCCATTAAGCCTGGTGACGGTGCGATATGGCGTCAGCCTCGCGCATCAATTGAACAAGCGTCAGATGGAATTGGCGCTGTCGATCTACCTGATCCTTATCAGCCTGCGCTTTATCGCATCCCTGTAGCCGGACCAACCAAGGAGGGCGCGTGGACCGGACCTTCGGCGCTCAACCTGTCACCTCACGCCTTGGCACCCGTCGCCGAGCTGCCGGTCCTCGAGGTCGCGTCCGCGATCCCCTGGGCCAAAATATTGATCCGGGGCTCCGATCTGTTCGATCAAGGAATAGAACCGCGTCGACTATTGTTCCAGCCCTTCATCGCTCTTCCGATCGGTCGCGCAGGCGAAGTTCGGCGATGATCCGCTTGTGCATTTGCCCGCAATCATAGTCGTCATGGCGCAAGCGCAACTCGACCACCAACCTCACAGGGCTCATCCAGGACTTGCCTGCCATCTCACGCCGCTTCTTGATGGTAATAACGCAAGAGCCCGCCCAGCCTCTCGCGACATTGCACAGCTCTCTCGTGGTGGATGTCTGTATTGCGAGGGAACAACAGGACGTTGTCCTTCCCCTGATGATTGCGCTCAGCATGGTAATGCTCGACGTATTCGCATAGCGCCCGCCGTAAGGAGCGCGCACCAAAGAGAATGATCTTCGACAAGCACTCCTCCTCCACCGATTTCACCCAGCGCTCCGCATGGGCATTGTCAAAAGCAGTCAACTGCACTCGTATCGCTTGATCGGACGCAAACCTTCCTGGTCACGCATGTCTTCCACCCCCTCTACGGACGTGAGCTCCAACTCATAGACCAGTACCTCGCTTGGGGAGAAGACCGCGTCTGCTTTCGTGATGACGGGGGCGGGCTTCGATACCTGCCGACAGCAAGGACGAGCCTAGCGCCGCCGGATCCGTTCGTGCGGACGTCGGCCGGTCGCTCGCACTTCCGCATCGAAGACCTGTTGCGGTTGGCGACGCTCATTGCCCAGCAAGCACCGGCGCAGCGACCAAAACCGCGGCAGCGACGACGTCGATCTATGTAAGCTAAATTGTGTCTCTTGTGTAAAGTAAAAGATGTCCAGTCGACAGCTGATGTCCTGTGCGCGCGGACGCACAGGCAAGTGCACTGGTCGAGGGCATCTCCGAGGAGGTGGCCGAGTTGGAGAGCTACGTCCAGAACCTCCTCAACGCGACGCGCGTCACTGCCGGCGGGCTCAGCCCGCGCCGCGAATGGGCCGATCCGCGCGATATCGTCAACGGCGCCATCCGCCGCAGGGCGAGACGATTGGCGAACCACAAGGTCGCGGTCGCCTACGCCGAAGACCTTCCACTGATCAACGTCGACTCCGGGCTGATCGAGGAATCCTTGGGTCAGGTGCTCGAAAACGCCGCCAAATATTCTCCCTCGAGCTCGACCATTTCACTTGGCGTGTGGACGGAACAGGGGCAGGTGATCCTCTCCGTCGCCGATCAGGGCGTCGGCATCCCGCCGCAGGAGCTTCAGCAGCTCGGCCGCCGATCGTTCCGCGGCGAGCGGCATCAGACTACGGCTCCTGGATCCGGCCTCGGATTCTGGATCGCATCCACCTTCGTCAGGGCCAATGACGGCACGATCGCCATCTCAAGCCATGGCCGGGGTACCCGGGTTGCGATCTCTATCCCCTCTTCCCAGACAACCCCAAGCGAATTGATCACGATGGACAATGAATAAGCCTTCCAATGCCGTGCTCCTGATCGACGACGACCCCAAGATCAGGCTATTTCTTCGCGCCGGCTTCGAGCTCGACGGCTTCACCGTGCTGGAGGCCGAGAACGCCACTGACGCGCTGAGGATTGCCACCTTCAGCCCGCCGGATCTGATCATTCTCGACCTCGCCTTGCCCGACCTTTACGGCTCGGAAGTGCTCGAACGCATCCGCTCGTGGTCGAACGTTCCCGTCATCATCCTGTCGGTGGTTTCGAGCGAGGAAGAGAAAGTCCGGCTGCTGCAATCGGGCGCCGACGACTATGTGGTGAAACCTTTCGGCATGGCCGAGCTCCTGGCGCGAAGCAAGGTTGCGCTTCGGCGCTACTTCAAGTCCACTACTGAAAATCCGGTGGTCTTGGCCGGGCCATTGTCGGTCGATCTTGTGAGCCGCACCGTCTCGCTGAACAACAACCGGATCAGCCTGACGCGCAAGGAATATCGCCTCCTGCACCCCCTCGCGATGCATGTAGGCCTCGTCCTCACACACAACCAACTGCTGAGGGAGATCTGGGCCGGCAACCAGTGCGACAACATCCAGTACTTACGCATCCTCGTGCGCAAGCTGCGGCAGAAGATCGAGGCAGATCCCAATTATCCGCGCCTGCTCGTCACCGAATCGGGGGTCGGCTATCGACTGCAGAACCACCCGGAACCCGCGCCGGCGGAGTGACCCAAGATCTAGATGAGCCACCAACTGCAGGGTGTGAGAGGGAAGCTCAAGCGGCCATAGCCGACATGGACCGATTGGCGAATGTCCGCTTTGCCGATACTGTTGAAAAAGTCGAAAATCGAACGACTCTGAAGATCTCGCGAAAGTCGATGTTTAGTCGTTTATACCGCTGCAATGCTCGCCAGGAGCGATACGAAGGTCCGTGGTCGTTCTTATGAAAAGCGCTGGACGCGGTGGCGCTGCCGACATATTCGTTCAACGGGCCGAACCACTGGACTGACGTCGATCCGCCGCTTTCGGCCATGCCGGAATTTTGAACCGCCACAAGCCGGTTTCGGCACTGCTCTTGGGTCACTAGCATGACCCGATGGTCGCTGGGAGTTCCTCCTCAAGCAATCCCCGCGACGCCAGCTCTCGGTGTCGTTTTAAAATCTAGTGATCTCCTCTTTGCAAGCGCGCGTAAAGTCCCGAAGTAAATCGAATTCCTTCACAGCGCTTGGGCTCATATTCGAATATTGTATCTCGTCAACGAAATAGCGGTCTATGATGATTTGCAAAACCTTATCTGCCTCTTGCAGCACATCTTCACCTGAAAACAGTGACATCCTGCTCTTGATTGAATAAAGATTCACTAGACCGGTTGAGTTTTCAAGCTTGTTTACCATCGCGTCGCTGTAGGCCGACGCGGCCTCATGCATGAAATCTCCGAAGAGCTTTTCTCGGCGCGCTCGTTCATTTGAGTGACGCTGAATTTTGTGTTGGTAGCTTTGATTAAGCCACGTCGTCGCAAAAGTTGCGAGGCCGCCTATGCTTGATCCGGCAAGCGCCGCTAATGCGGAAATATACGCACTGTCCATAACTTCCGTTCCACGTTCCTGTGCGGTTCGATGCAGTCCCTTTTCGGATGCCGCCTGCCAGCTCAAGCTTTCGATATTCATTAAGACTTGATCACGATTCGAGTGATGTCTTTTTTGGTCACTAGCGGAAGTCGAACGTTACGGATGGCTCGGAAAGGTTGACGATGCGTGCGCTCGAAATTTCCCGACCTGAACAAATCCATGGGATCGCCGCGCGCTACGGAAACGTTTCGGCTACACGCGGAGCGTAACCATAGCTCGGATATCACGGTTCTCTAAAACGAGGCCTCCGCGCCCTTCTGTTCGCCTGACGGCGGCGTCCACCATGGCCTGGGCCAAATCGTCGGCCCTGATCACCAGGTGTGGAGACAACACTCGGAAGACTGGATAGATGCCGCGCAACAAACGGTAACTGAAATTCGGTTCCTTCCGTGGCTCGACCGGGTAGATGTATGCGGGCCGGAAGATATATACGTGCTGGAATCCCGCCGCGAGAAGCGCCTTCTCGGCCTCTCCCTTGTAGCGAGCGAAGGCAATCCGGCTTCGGCCGGTCGGGTCCGCGCCACTTCCGCTCAGGAACGAGAAAGCCGCGTCAGGGCTGCTACCTTGCAGAACGCGCGCGAACTGGATGGTGTAGTCCACGGTTATCTTGCGGAGTTCCGCGTCCGGCATGGCGCCAGTATATGCGCCGAGGCAAAAGACGGCCGCGTCCTGGCCTGAGAGCGCCATTTTTAGTGCGGAGCAGTCCGCGAAGTCTTGATGCAAAACTTCCGTAAGCTTGGGATGCAGAATGCCGAGCCTCTTGCGCCCGATAGCGGTCACACGTTCGACGGCCGGGTGTTCAAGCGCGTAGCGGAGGGCGTATCCTCCGACCATTCCGCTCGCGCCTACAATGACAAGTTTCTGGCCCGCTGCGGGAACGTTCATGACATCGCACGCTGTTCCAGCCAATCGACATAGAGCAAACGCTCCGCGAACTGCCAGATACCGTCCATCTTCACGAAGGTGTCCACATAGCGGAGAGCGGCAATCATCAGGCGCCGGTTTTTACCGTCGATCATGAGGTGATGGGGCATGCAATAAGTTTCCCCCGTGCCTCGGTCGCCGGTGAGCGTCAGGACCGTCGTCTGTCCAAGGAAGTGCATGGTCGCAGCGTACTGGTTCAGGTCGGCAAACACGGGAGCGAGCGCCTCGCGCGAGTGCAGCTCCAGTGAAGGCGTCGGATCTTTAGCGTTCATATACACCACGAAGTGGGTATCTGCCGTGAAGAGAGACATCTGACCTTTCGCGTCGCGACGGTCCGCGCAATGTGCGTAGGCCTCGACGAGCTCTCTGATGGCAAGGCGATCCGCGGCTTCTTCGGGGGAGATGGCGACGTGCTTGCTCATCGGAGGACCTCATTAAGACTCAAGAATGGCACGGGTTTCAAGAAACGCCTCGATCCCGTATCTGCCGTATTCACGGCCAATGCCGGAGTATTTGAATCCTCCCCAAGGAGCCTGCGGATCATCCGTCATGGTGTTGATTACCACGCGTCCGGCTCGAATCTGTGAGGCCACGCGGCGAGCGCGCTGGAGGTCAGTTCCAAGGACAGCGGCGTGGAGACCATATTGGGAGTCGTTGGCGATCCGAATTGCATCGTCCTCGGAGTCATAAGCGATGACACACAGCACGGGACCGAAAATTTCTTCCCGGGCAATCGTCATGTTGTTCTTTACGTTAGCAAACACTGTGGGTTTCATGAAATAACCGGCTTCGAAGCCTGTGGGATGACCTTCCCCACCGACAAGCACTTCGGCGCCTTCCTCGATGCCCCTGCGGATATAAGACTGCACACGATCGTATTGTTTCTGCGACACCATCGGTCCAATGGCGGTCTTGGGATCAGCCGGATCGCCAACAGGAAAGGCGTGGATCGCGTCGCGAATGCCCTGCTTTACCGCATCGAGCCGGTTTTTCGGCACCAGGAGGCGCGTCCCGGCAGCGCACGCCTGACCGCTGTTCATGAAGGCCATGACGAGAGCCGATGGGATCGCCTGATCGAGAGCAGCATCATCGAGCAGGATGGTGGGCGATTTCCCACCCAGTTCCAGCGTGACGCGCTTCATGGTTTTCGCTCCATCGCGCATGATCGTTTCGCCCACAGCCACCGAGCCTGTGAACGAAATCTTCGCGACGTCCGGATTGCCTACGAGTTCGGCGCCGACGACATTGCCGAGCCCATTGACAACGTTCACGACACCCTTCGGGAGATTGGCCTCGTGCAGCGCCTCGACCAACACCTGAGTCTGGAGCGAGCTTAACTCGCTGGGCTTGATGACGACGGTACAACCGGCGGCAACGGCGGAGGCGAGCTTTAAACAAATGAACAGCGTATTCGCGTTCCAAGCGGTAATCAGACCGGCCACGCCGACGGGCTCCAGGGTAACCGTCGTCTTGCCCCAACTGCGTGTCAACGGAAGTTCGTGGAGTGCCTTTTCGGCGGCCACAAACGCGTTGACGCCAGTCTGGACGATGAGCCCGGCGAACTGGACGACGCCTCCGTACTCCTCGACCATCGCGGCCGTCAGATCATCGATGCGCGCTGAAGCTGCTTCATGCAGCCGGCGCAGAATCTTCGCGCGCTCTTCCTTGGTCGATCGGCTGAAATCCGCGAATGCGCCCTTGGCTGCCGCGATGGCGCGCCGCGTATCCTCTACGTCGGCCAGCGTGACGCGGCCTATCGGCTTGCCCGTCGTCGGACTGATGATGTCCATGGTCTCGCGGCCGTGGGATTCGACGAACGCCGCATCGATGTAGTGCTTCGTGATTGTTTTCATCGCGCTCTTCACTCGTATATTGATTTACGTTGCAGCGATCCGCGTTTCGCAATTGCTTTTCGGATCGGAGGACGGCTCGATTGCAGGCTTTTTGGCTGACCCTTCTTCCGGATTGACCTGGCCTCAGGCTTCTTTCACGCATTCCCTTCGTCGGCTTCAATTTGGTCCTAAATCTTTGATACGTCTAAGACATCTTTACTATTGGACTGATCGCTATAAAGTATCGATATGGAGTTGCGGCATCTGCGATATTTCGTGGCGATTGGCGAGGAGCAGCATTACGGGCGCGCGGCGCGCAGTCTGCGCGTCGCTCAGCCGGCGCTATCCCGCCAGATTCAGGATTTGGAGGAGGAACTAGGCTTCAAACTTTTCGAGCGCCTGCCGCGCGGTGTGAGATTGAGCGCGGCTGGAAAGCTATTCCTCGAGGATGCGAGGCGCATCCTGCAAGAGGTAAACGAGGCGACTATGCGCGCCGCCCAGGTGGCTCGCGGTCTGTCAGGGACGCTGCGTGTCGGGTTCTCGGAAAATGCGTCCTGGCGCGGTGTTGTTCCGGATTCTTTCCGGCGATTCCGAGAGCAGCAACCCGATGCGAAACTGCAACTTCAACCAGCGGCGAGTTTGGCGCAGTATGAAGCCATAAGATCTGGCCGTTTGGATGCAGGGTTCGTCAATTTCATGCCGAAATCCGATCCGGAATTGGACCAACTTTGCGTCGGGATGCAGCATGTCGAGCTGGCCGTCCCGAAAAGACATCCTCTCACAAAACTCAAGAAACTACGCCTGCGGGACCTCACGGATGTACCGTTTGTATGGTTTCCAAGGTGGGCAAGTCCGGCGTTCTACGATCGCCTGATGCGCGAGTGTTACCGCGGCGGTTTGAAGTCCCCCCGCATCGTTCAGGAAGGACTAAACGAGGCAACAATCCTAAGTCTCGTGGCGACCGGTTTGGGCGTCGGGTGGGTCATTGGAACCGCACGCTGGCGGTCTCCCGAAACGATTGTCATCTTACCCGTGCTCGATTTGAACATGCCTCTGGCGCTGTCTCTCGTGTGGCGAAGGGACAATACCTCTCCTCTGCTCGCAAATTTCATCAGCGAGGTGCAGCGCTTGCGACCGCGGCACCTTCGATCCACGGATTGAGCACACTCCTGAACGACAGCGGGGCGTGATGACTCGGACTCTCACCCCGCTCGCGTGGTATGTCGAGAGGAATTCGAGGACATACAAGTTCAGTAATCTTGAAGCTCGTTCCTGTTGTTACGTCGCCAGCATTGTCGTTGCGAGCCTCCAAAGTCGCTCGGCATTTTCCGGATCGAGGGCATAAGGAGCGACACCGCCACAAAAATTATCCGGGCGCCTGTGGACGACGTCGGCCTCGCTACAATCTTCGAAATACCGCCCACCGATACCCTCGAGTTGCCGCGATGTCGCAAGCAAGACAGGCGTTGCTGCTGCGCCCTGCTGAGTTGTCTTCTGCTTCTAAGGTGGCGTGACGAGTTTGCCGCCGACGTGTTTTTGCAGATTCGTGGGAATCGCACCCGGATTCGGAGCGTTTGCGAAAATGCTCGCGTTGGCCCAGCGGCGCGTCGCTTCTACCGCCATCAGCACATTGGCCGTTTTCGACCGCCCGTAGGCGAGCCACGGGTCGTAGGGAATGAAGTTGAAATGCGGATCGTCGAAGAAAACCGGCGCCATCATATTGGCGCTCGACGAAACTGACACGATACGCGCACCGGATGCTGCCGCCAAGGCCGCATGACGCCCCGTCGTCAAAGCAAAATGACCGAGGAAGTTCGTTGCGAACTGCATCTCCCAGCCCTCTGGCGTTCGTTAGAGATCCTGCAAAGCCATAATCCCGGCATTGTTGATCAGGATATGCAGGGGTCCATTCCAATCGGCGCAGAACCTACTCACCTAAGCCAGATCCGAAACGTCTAGAGGTCTGATCTCGACGGCATCGTTGTCTGTCGAAACCCGGATGTCTTCCGCAACGGCGTGTGCCGAAGCAGGCCGTCGCACTGCGAGCGTGACTGCCGCACCGGCGGCGCTGAGCGCCCTCGCCGTCTCGAGGCCGATGCCGGAGGCCCCGCCTGTTACGATGGCACGCTTTCCGCTGAGATCGACCCCTTCGATCACCTCCGCCGCGGTCGAGCTAAATCTAAAGTTCGTTGTGATCCGCTCTGCGGGCGTTAGGCTCGCTATTCCTATAGGGCACTTATATTTCTGCGAAGTTTTCCATCTTGGAAAACCATCACTGAATGACGATCCTCATTCTAAGCCGATCACGAAAGCTAATGGTGTTGTCTGACGCCAACTGCAGGCAATGACGGCTGATGACGGGCGCCAACATGGGACCCTCTGCCGGATCGTTCGCCGAACAGCTTCTTTGCAAACTGGCTGCTGCGCTCCTCTTTGCAATAATGCTTGCGATGGCCGCAAATGCAAGCCTTGTACAGGGACTCCGATTCACTTCGGTGATTTTCTTGTTGACTTCGTCTTGGCATTTCGGCGTCGCATCTATTCGGCGACGTCCTTTGAGCGGCCCGTCAGAGTGGGGTGAGGCCGCGATCTTTAGCCTAATAGCGGGATGCGCCTATTTATCTGTGAAGTTTCTCGCTTAGAGCGCAAGCAGTCCTGCCGCCCTCCTCATTTTTTCCCACTCCACGCCTATCTCGACAACTCACCCCCGATTCAATCTGCCGGGAGGGAGTTGAACCCTCTGGACTACTATGAAAGGTTTCCGAGCTGCTACATCTCTTTCCCCTTTCCTGGATTTATCCTGACGCTATGCGGCTTGAAGCCGAGAACGCGGTGCTTCGACATCAGTTGATTGTCTTGAGGCGTAGGCCGCATGGTCGCGTCCAGCTGACCAACCATGATCGATGGTTCTTTGTCCAGCTGTATCGCTGGTTTCCATCGATCCTGAAGGTGCTGATGATCGTTCGGCCCGAAACGCTCTTGCGTTGGCACAGGGCGGGTTTTCGCTGCTATTGGCGTTGGAAATCGCGTCGACGGGCAGGTCGGCCACGGATCGAGACCGAGCTGCGCGCACTGATCCGGCGGATGAGCATCGAGAACCCGCTTTGGGGTGCGCCCCGCGTCCACGGCGAACTACTCAAGCTCGGGTTTGAGGTCGCGCAGTCGAGTGTCGCCAAGTACATGGTCAAACGACGCGGGCCGCCCAGCCAGGGATGGCGGACCTTCCTGCATAACCACGCGCCGGACATTGCCGCCATGGACCTGTTCGTTGTTCCGACCATCGGTTTCGACCTGCTCTATGCTTTCGTCATCGTCCGGCTCGGTCGCAGAGATCTTGTCTGGATCAATGTCACAGCCTATCCGACCGCCGATTGGGTCGCGCGCCAGCTCACAGAAGCATCCCGTGGAACGAAGCTCCGCGCTACATGGTCCGCGACCGGGATCGCATCTCAGGTGCGGTCGTCACACGCCGACTGCGTGCCATGGGCATCCGGGACAAGCCTACCGCACCGGCCTCACCCTGGCAGAATGGCGTTGCTGAACGGCTGGTCGGCTCGATCCGGCGAGAGAGCGTCGATCATATGATTGTGCTGGGCGAGGCGCATCTGAGTCGCATTTTGAAATCTTACGCCCGCTACTACAACGGAGTCAGAACGCATCGGTCTTTGAACAAGGATGCGCCAGTCTCTCGCTCGGTACAGCGCGACGGTGTCATTCGTTCACGCGCCATCCTTGGCGGACTTCATAACCACTATAGTCGGATTTGAGGCTTTCGGTACACACAAGAGGGCGGGCGGAATTTTGTATCCGCAATGCTCTAAGGAGAGGCCCGACGCGCAGCCATGCTCGTCGGGCTTCTTCTTGCGTTTAGGCAAGTGATTTGTACCGCTGATGCACCTGGCGAATTCCTTTGAATGGCTGCCCGAAAAAGCTCGACGTGTTCGACGGTTGGCGTCCGAAAGTCTCAAAAAACACGCACCATGCCGCCATGCCGCAGTATCGCCAGCTGTACGATGATTTCGGAGCCGATCAGGTCCCGAACAGCTGCGGTTGCATCGACCTCAGTTCACCAATCGCTGGGAGGAGCCCGAATAATCAGCTCTCTTGCTCAGATGTCTGGCGACGCCTAACAGCAAGCCGGTTCTGGAATCGCGTATGACCGAACTGGCGTCACGGTTGACAATCGGGATCTTGAACGAACTCGATTGATGATCGCCTCTCTTATTGATGAAGTTGACCTCTTACTGGCCGAGACGCGGATGCTCCGGACTTCGGCCGAGTGCACGCATTTCGCCCGGCGACCGGAGAGTTGAATCGCTTGCTTTGGCGAGATGAATACGTCCTATCAAGCCGGCGCCTATCTGCAGGACCACGCCAACCATCCACCAGGACGCGACTATGTACTCGAAGCTCCGTCGCGGGGCCTCGTCGAACACAAAGGCGTAGACCGAGATCAGCGCTGCGATGGCGGCAAGAAACGTGCCGATCTTGGAAAGCAGCTCGATCGGATCGATCCTCGGGCGCTCGAAATCGTGGCTGGCCAGCGAACCGCGCAGATGCGGGACATCGATACCCAGGTAGAAGCCAAGTATGCCGACCAGAACCATCAACGCGATGAACCCCGCCGAATTGAAGACCGCGGCATTGGTCATGGTCAGTAGCGCGGCAACGAAAGTCCCGCACATCGCGCCCGCCATCGAAAGTCCAAGGCGTCCGACGACCTGAACGATCTGCACGATCAGCACGACGTCATTGATTTCGGTGACCTTCTTGTTCATAACATCCCTCCTCCATCGAACGGATAGTTAGTGCAGCTCGCGTTATGACGACGTGATCGTCTGTCTTTGGCGCTCAGCCGACGCCTTCAGAGGCAAAGGGCTCCGCCATGCACAGTCGAACCCTCGCAGTTGCTTGCGCGAAGGCTCGCGTTGCGAACGGCACGAATGTGATCAAAACTGCGCGTATTAGTTTATAGCTTATTGTCATCGATCTTCTCCGTCGGCGGCCTCTGGTCGGATGTAGTGGACCGTCTGCGAACTGGACCGATCTTTGCGCGCCGACATTCCCGGCCAACGGGTCAACGCACGTCACTCTTCGGTGATCGAGGCGGTTGCGCGAAGGCTGGTCTCCTGGCAATTGAATGTGTAACGCGCGTTTCAAGCAGAGTTGAGTTTCCCAAAGCAGAAGTTGACGGAATGGACGGGATCTCTCCCTACATCGATAGCAAGGACATCCACATCGGATGCTTCAAGCCGAACAGCTCGCGTTACAACACGCTCGCCTTACGAGGCGTGATCACTTCTTCTCGTCTCCCGCGCGGGTCTGCAACAGATCGATACAGGAGAAACGACAATGGGTTTCGTTCAAAACTCTTGCGGCAGCCTTCCTGCTGTCCGCGACGGCGGCGACGCCGGCATTTGCGCAGGCTGCCATCCAGGGGCCGGGCCTGTTCTCGTTCTATTATCCCAATCTGGACGTTCTGAATGGAGGGGCGCCAACTCCTGCGGCCGGGTTGTCTCGTGACTGGCCGCGTTGAGGGGCGCGTGTGCGGCGATCGGCGCAGGTGTCTCTTACTGCGGCGACCGCTACGGCTCTTATGATTTCGCTCCTGACGCATTCTCCCGCAATCACGGCCGCCGCCGTCACCGGATGTGACCGCCCGCTCGCGGGACAGCGTCGGCGCGGCCTACGGCCGCGTTGCGCGACGTCTCTGCCCGCCGGCGTCGTAGCCATCGCCTCACAGAACTCGGCGACCTTTCTAGCGCGCTGCAGACGTCCGACCGAATTGGCAAGACACGCTATGCGCCTCGATTAAAATCGCAAACGGTGCACGCGAAAAGGTTGCAGCAGACATTGTCGGCGTCGGCTAGCAGTGATGCTACGCCGTCGTCACTCGATCATCTCGTCCGCGCGCATTGCCGGCGACGAAAAAGTCAACATCAGGGCGTCAATCCAGGATCATATTGGCCGGCCGGTCATCTTTTACCGTATTTGCTGACGGACGACACGCATAGCCGGTCGCGCCGAATGCTTTTGCTGTCGGAACATGACTCGCGACCGTCTTTTTCTCGTACGAAAGACAGCCATTTTCGAAATGCGGCATCGGCCTTGCGAACGCGCACGTGCTACCGAGTAGGCTAAATGCAAGGCCCAGCGTTATCGACTTTTGATGTTCATCCATCGTCCTCCAGACCGCTTAATCAGCCCTTAATCAGCCACTACGGCCGACGACCGGGTCCTGGTTCGCGTCGAGATTTGTTCAATGCCCTGATGAGGAGACCGAACCAACAACAGCTTTATTCCCAGGGAGCAAGGCGCCTGATTACCCTCGACAGAGCTGGTGCTGCGAACTGATCTCGGCTCGCGGGTCTATTCGCACCGATAAATAGCGTTTAATATATGAGACCCATTTGCGGGAGATATTTTGAAGCTCGGGGGGGTTATCATGATGCCATCGCATGATATTGGAGTGCAAGGACAGGAACTTTGCAGCGATCGACGTAGCACTCGTGATTGCAGTAGGCGAGCTGCGCCGCGATATCTCGTAGGTAGCTCTCCCCGATTGATTTGCAGCACAGCGCACAGAACGATTGCGTGCGGGGTGTCCTGCCATTCACCAAGACGAATTTCATGTGGCGCCTCCTAATGCGAAGAACACCATGTGGGCGGGTCCTCTGATAGCAAGACTCAAATTCGAGGCCTGATATTCTTGAGCTCGCAAATTGTTTTAGAATGCAGGATCACGGGTCCGCGATCCGGACTTCTTCAAACGCGGTGGACCGTCCGCGTGCGGTAGTGATGTTGCAACTCGGCCGCGCGAAGTCCGTCCTCATTACATAGGCTGGAAACCTCACCTCAAGTGACTACGTCTTCGAAGATGTCCGCACAACAAGTCGTTCATAAATACTTCTCATCGATGTCGGTTGTCGACTGCTTACCTAGCCGATCGAAGTTAGCATTACGTCCGACTTTCATCATTGTTGACCTGGTCCCAGTCGGCGTTCAACTTACTCCCTACGCTCATCGCTTGCATCACATCGTCTGCCTCGATGCTGTGGATCAACATGCGCTTTATGGTCTCGTCCAAAATCTTCTTCTCCTCGATCAGCTTGGTCACAAAGCAGACCGAACGCATCTCGCGCAGGAGCGAGGAGTTGAAGCTGATTTCGTTGATGCGATTCAGGATCTCGCCTGCGGTTTTGGGCACATCTGGTCGCTCGATCGGATTTATATGGACGATGACAACGTCTCGGGTGTTACAGCTATAGATGAGTGGGAAGATTGCCGGGTTGCCCACATACCCACCGTCCCAATAGTGCTCACCGTCGATTTCGATCGCCTGGAACAAAAGCGGTAGACAAGCCGAGGCTAAAACAGCGTCGGGTCCGATCTCGTGGTTCTCAAAAACGCGGATCTTTCCAGTTCGCACGTTAGTTGCCGAGAGGAAAAGCTTGATCGGACAGTGCGCGTTGCGTATCGCATCAAAGTCCACCGCATCGCAAAGGATCGAACGCAGTGGATTGATGTTGAACGGGTTGAGCTGGTAGGGCGAAAACAACCGAGTCATGAGATCGAACTGGACGAAGGCCGGAGATGTCTCGAGCGATTGGTTGCCCGTCAACCGGTCAAACAGGGTTGGCTGTAGAGGGCTGAGCGAAGCAAGATTGGCAATGCGGCGCCAAATGACCGCCAGCGCTTGTCGGGCTCCCGCGCGACCGCCGACTGCCAGCCCGTAGGCCATCACGGTGGCGTTCACCGCGCCAACGCTCGTGGCGCTGATGCCGTCGAAGTCGATACATTCGTCCTCAAGGAGACGATCTAGCACTCCCCAGGCAAAAGCGCCGTGAGAACCCCCACCTTGGAGCGCCAAATTGATCCGCTTCAGATTAGGTGAATTGGCGGCCCAGCCGCGCAGCTGGCCTTTCTGCGTGTCCTCTTTCTTATTGATGCCAATATCCATGCAAACTCTCACTTTCGTTCCTGGACAGTAGACCGAACGGCGCGTGGGTTTATTCACGCGCCTTCTGAATCGGCTCAGGAATCCATTCGCTCATCGACCCGCTGGCCCCGCCGTTACACCTTAACGATTGGCTTCTGGGGGATCCTATCAGCGCGGCACATATGTTCCCGCGCGCGAGACGGGGGACCTCTGTCCGTGGTGCCCCGGGGGTGAAATTGCGTCGTCCCGCAATGCCGCCGGTGCTGCTAGCTGCTGCCAGGCTGGAAGCGAACTTGCCGGAGCGACGGGATGGGTGATGCGCCAGAAAACGATGAGCGCAAGGATGGCGATCAAAGAATGGGTCACATTCATGTCAGTGCGCAACGTAGCAATATGTTTTGATTTCCGGGCATCCCTACAACGCGCAATCAAGTTGATATGACCGCTCGATTTCGAGCGCGCGCCGAATATAACTCGCCAATACCCTTTTTGACGGCTTGCTTTGATACCGGGATGGCCATCGTCGAGCACTAAAGTATGTCCCTTAGCGCCAAGCTTCGCTTAAAGGCGCCAACAATGACTGAATAAGATGAATAAGAGAAGCGTCCCAGCCAGGGGCGACGGCTGGGACGCTTTTGGAGGCTCTGCCGGTCAAGCAGCTTCGGCGAATTTGCTTCTTAAGCGCGGCCACGCTGCCTCGAATGACACGACTGACATTCAGCTGTCGATATTCCCAAATCCTTGCGCTTTTGAATTCTAAAAAACGTGTTGCGAGCGTTACTTCTGCGCACGCGTACCGCTTCCACCTAGTTGTCAGACGGTCAGCATGACTTCTACGTGAGCTTGCATGATAGATGTCTGTGGTAACGAAAACGTCTCAATCTTCGTCCGTTGGGAATATCAGGTCTCCAACGAGAGTCTGGCAATCAAAAGCGCTTATGCGCAATGAGAACTAGATGGAGACAATCGATGACTAAACGTACACTTCTCGGTGTGGCCGCAATTCTGTCAACGGCAATCGCAACTCCGGTACTCGCACAAGCAGTTATCCAAGAGCCAGGCGCATATGCATTTTACCGTCCCAACGGGGATTTAGGGATCGCATCATATACACCATCTCGGCGACGAGAAGTGGGTGCTGGCCGCGGAACAGCCAACGCTATGGCATTAGCACCGTCTTTCCGTCCATCGATGGCCGGAAAAGAAACTACAACCAGACCCTGGTCAGCGCCGGTAGGCCACCGCCAGCCGCGTGCCGCCGATGTCCCCACATCGACGTCAGTCTCTGAGTATGTCCTTGATCAAGAAGATGCGAACATCGACCGCAAGATCAGTGGCGTTTGCCGAGGCTGCTAAACGCCTAAAACTCTCAATTCTCAACTGTACGTATCAAAAACCCTATCATGACTACCGAAAAGGGCCCACCGAGGTGGCGTGCCCTCCCGTGAACACGCCCAACGGATGTCACCGCAACAGTCTGGAGAATTCCAATATTTGCGTGTTCGGAAATATTCAAACTCTAACTCAAGTCTTTCTACCAGAGACGGACATGCGTTTATCCCAACGCAACTTAGGCGCACCTCCAGTGGCGCACGAGATCCGCAATCAAGGAAACGATCGATGAAGATCAGATACCTTCTGGCGGCGCTATTGCTTGTGTCATCGCTCACCACGCCAACGACGGCTCAGGAGCGAACTCACACAAGCGTCACTCGAGCGCAACCAAACGTGATCGTTGGCCGCCAGATCGCAGCTCCGCCCTGGAGCGCTGCCTGCATGACGGACCACGGCCCAAGCGAGTGCGGCGAACCGATGTGGATTTATGGTAGCCGCAGCGAGATCGCGCGATACAGGAATGCGTTCTGACGCGCCGTCGTCTGGTACCCATGACTTCCGCGAGTCGGAAAACATACACCCGAATCATATTCAATCCAAAAACGCCAAGTCGCTTCTGCAACTCCTGACCGGAAGTCGAATGGCATGGCTTTCACCTCTTGCTGCTGTCGCATTGGGTATGGTCATTTTCTACTTGTTTGTCCCCTGAGACCGTCACGCTCAGGAATATCCATCGTGCGTGTCGCGGGAAAGCTACCTCTATTGCTTCTATAAAACACAGGAGCAATGTCAGTGGACGGCATCGGGCATTGGCGGCTGCGCCCTGAATCCGCGTTTACTTTTCCCGAATAAGACGCGCGATTCCAATGCGAGGGCTACGAGCCGGTCCAAAGACCCGTTGAGCCGGATGAATTAGATGTGATCTAAAACCCCGCGCCCACCGGACACGGGGCCCATCGTGACATGCGTCC
Source organism: uncultured Alphaproteobacteria bacterium (assembly GCA_963822795.1). Classification (GTDB taxonomy): domain Bacteria; phylum Pseudomonadota; class Alphaproteobacteria; order Rhizobiales; family Xanthobacteraceae; genus Bradyrhizobium. Next base: position 30,654 of record CAWGJM010000017.1, on the reverse strand, counting down.
TGCACGAACATTTGGCGCAGACGGCCGACGCTGGCACGAGAGCGTCGCACCGCTACGCAGCTGTCCGATCGGGGCAAGCTTGCAGCAGAAATGCGCCAGAGTTGCTTGCGCAGACTGCGATGTTAAGAAGCGTACCGTCAACGAAACGCTATTTCATTAGGGAAGCGCGCAAGAATCACTTCCTGCGCGTAACTGATATGGGCGCGGACGAGAAAGGCGGCGCGTGGAGTGTCCCGCGCCTTGAACGCTTTTATGATGTCGACGTATCCGTTTGCGGCGCGCTCGGCAAACTCCCCATTCACGCCTGAGATTGTCCCACAGAGCTGGATTTGCAACCCAAACTGCCTCAGTGCCTCGATGAGCGCCGAATTTCCGGATTGCTCGGCGATAGTTTCGTAAAATTCTCGCTCGCGCATGGCGTGTGTCTTCATATTTCCACGCTGCAAGCCGACCATTGCTTCAAGGAGTATATTTTCGAACTGTCGGATGTCGCAGTCGCTCATTTGTGGTACGGCAAAGCTCGACCGCAAAGCATTCAAGCCGCTTGTATAGTTCGTAGATATCCGCAGTCTCATCGCGAGAAAAGCTGCGCACATAGAAGCCGCGATAGGGCTTGATCTCGATCAACCCTCCTTTTGCGAGGATGCCGATCGCCTCGCGGGAACGGGGTCCGACTGACCCGCAGCCTTTGGATCACCTGCTTTTCGTCCACCCACCCGCCACTCGGCAATTCGCCGGATAAGATCAGGTGCACGATCTCTTCATAGATCCGTTCGCGCGGAGTCCTCTTACGCAGCTTTTCCAGATCTTTGATCAGCATTAAGATGACTTCGCTCGTCTATTTGGTTTCCGGTGCCGGCGATCCCTCCGAAAATGCGCGCTCGAACGTGGCAAGATCTTCAGGGGGAATGTCCGAAACTGCGATGTAGGTGAACTCGGCGTCACTCCAGCTACGGACAAGTGGGCCCTCTTGGAAGTCCTAAGAACCAATCGGCGCCCCAGACGGATCAGACGGCGCAAGGATGGATTTCGCACATGCTGGCTTTCGAGAACCACGGACGCTCAGGTCACCAATGTCCGCTATCGGCGGATAATCCGAATCCATCCTTGAGGGCGTCACGGCTGCCTGAGTAAGTTGCTGATTAAGGGCCTACTCGACGCCGCCCGTCGAAAGGGCACAGGCCCACTCTGGTCGTCCATTTGCGAGGGCGCGCGCCGATGCAGATGCCCAATCATATTCCAGCGCAAGCATGGGCTGATTACAACGATTTTGCCTTGCCGCTCGTTCGTAAAAACCTAGACTGGCGGGACTAATTTTTACGCTTGGGGAGGCTGCATGGAGCGGCGGGAATTCGTCAGAGTTCTTGGCGGAGCGGCAGTTCTGTGGCCGCTGTCGGCGTCCGCGCAGCAGAAAAGGATTTGGCGCATCGGATGTTTGGGTTCTGGGCTTCCAGATACCCTCGATAGCTTTCGGCAACGGTTGACCGACCTCGGTTATGTCGAAGGCAAGAACCTCATTGTCGACGCCAGAGCGGCCCGAGGCCAGTACGACCGTTTACCGGGTCTTGCAAAGGAAATCGTGGACCTTCACCCAGATGCCATCGTCGCCGAGGCCACGCCGGCTGTCGCAGCGGCACAGCAAGCGACCAAGACAATTCCCATAGTTATGACACCCGCAACTGATCCAATCGGATCAGGTTTTATCGTGAGGTATGCTCGCCCGGGCGGAAATAAAACCGGCGTAGGAAATATGTTTGGCGACCTGACTGCGAAGTCGCTTGAGATTCTTCATCGCGTTCTTCCAGATGCGAAAATGGTTGCCGTCTTGATGTCTGCAAATCCTACCCATGCGCGGCTGTACGAGGTTGCGCGCCATGGAGCACAGATAATCGGGTTGTCCACGGCCCCCTTTGTGGCGGCGACGCCGGCTGACCTGGACGAAGTGTTTTTGGAAATTAAACGAGCAAAGTGCGATGCGCTTTATGTCCTGGCAGACCCGTACCGGCCCAGAATTCCTGAGTTGGCCGCAGTGAACCGAATTCCTGCAATCTACCAGTACGGCTATTTCGTCGAGACTGGAGGTGAGCTACGGCCCGGACATAGTTGCGCTGATCGCTCACGCGGCAAACTCCCTCGATAAAATATTCAAAGGAGCATACCCCGCGGATATTCCCGTTGAGCAGCCAACCAAATTCGAATTCGTCCTCAATCTCAAGACTGCAAAAGCACTTGATCTTAAGCTAGCCGAATCCATCGTGCTTCTGGCCGACAGGGTGGTTGAATAGGGCTAGCAGTCTGGTGTTGGCACGAAACGGACCAGTCGAGCCGGTCTTGCGATGTCCGTTGACGGAGGTAGACCGGAAGTAGCAGTCGGGGCGTCAAGCGTCGTCATCCGCTGTCCCTGGACAGGGCTCAAACGTTCAACCTTGGGTGCCCGAAAGCACGTCGACCGATAAACCGGATGCGTATGAGGCCGTGACGTGTTCCGCCTGCGCACGGCTTCACTTCGTAAATAAGATCACTGGAAAGCTATTAGGCGAGAAGTAACTGCCGCGCCACACGGGGAAAATAATTTGCTCGTCCGGTAGGTTGGTACTGGACACGATCTTATAGCGGCGTCCAAGCTGCGATTCTATTCGCCGTGGGGACTGCGAAGGTGGGCGTTCAACAGGTAGGTATTCCTTCCCTAAGATCTGCGACCGCCTTGTTTGGCGGTGGGAAGTGGTTCGCCGAGGCTGAGTCCGGCGAAATCGGGAACTTGTCACGCCGGATCAGTTTCGCTGCTCATTCGAGAATTTTTACAGAGAGCGAGCCCTCAACCACAGTTTGCATGCTCACTCACGGGACTGCTGGTCTGTACAAGATGCTGGCCGATGGCCGCAGGCAAATCGTCGGCTTCGCTTTGCCCGGCGACTTTCTCGGATCGCTATTCTCCGACCGACATACATGCTCGGTCGATGCGATCAGCGAAGTTGCAGCCCGTCAGTTCCGAAGAGGACCGTTCCTTGCCTTCCTTCGCGCGCATCCCAAAAGCCCGTACCTGATGCTGGAAGCCGCGTTGCAACAGAACAATGCTGCGCACGATCACATGCTTCTGCTCGGCTGCGGCACGGCGGAAGAAAAATTCGCAGATTTCATCATCAATTGGCGCGCAAGGGCCGGGCGCAGAGGTGCTCTCTCGAATCTGGTGCTGTTGCCGATGTCCCGCAGGGATATCGCGGATTATTTAGGGCTCAGAATCGAAACCGTTTCTCGGGTCATTGCGAGACTTGAGCGAGAGAATGTCGTTCGCGTGATTTCCGAGGGTTTGCAATTGATGGGTTCGACGGAACGGCCGCTCTTGATTGAGAGGTGCTTTAGGATCGCCTAGCCAGCAAGCTCCGGATCACTCAGCCCACAATTGCAGGCGGCTTGCGCCATATCAATGCAGCTCCGGCAAATCTTCATAATGTGGATCTGTACCGAGCGACCCGCCGCACGGGTTGTTGCGGTTACGAGGCTCGGCCTCCTGGGCACGTCGGGCCTCGTTCCATTTCGGGCGGTCTCAGTTGGCGGCCCTCTGTCATTCCGACAAGCCTTGAGATGTCCGGGTTTGGCGCATCCCGTCATTTCGCTGCGCTGCAGAATTTGGTCGCTATCGGGGCATAGCGGACTTTGGCGAGCGGTCCCGGCGCAAGCCCCCTCCGTGCCAATGATCATGAGACATCTGAGTCCGAAGAGTTTAACCTCGGGGCGTAGGACAGAGATCACATGGTTATGCCAATCAAAGACAAGAAGTTGGATGGTGCCGCTGGGGCTGGCGCGGTGGGAGGCCTGAGACCAACCGCCGTGCCAGCCCCCGCGGCGGCGGCTCCTGAGCTGTCGGATCGGCCGCGCCGGCGGACGTTCACCGTCGGGGACAAGCTGCGGGTTCTGGCCGAGATCGATCGCGCCCCCGCTGGAGGCACCGGCGCCATCCTGCGCCGGGGAGGCCTGTACTCGTCGACCCTGAGCGAATGGCGCCGGCTGCGCGAGGCTGGCGCGCTCGGTGCAAGGACGCCGGTCAAACGAGGGCCGAAGCCGGCGGTACGCAATCCGTTGACGGCCGAACTGGCGCAGGCCAACCGGGAGAATGCGCGGCTGGTGCGCCGGCTGGAGCATGCCGAGGCCATCATCGCCATCCAAAAAAAGTAGCAGCCTTGCTGGGTCTCCCGCTGGCGACATCCGACAGCGACGACGCATCATGATCGATGCCGTCGTCGCGCTGGCGCCAACGCCTGGTCTCACCGCCGGAGCGTGCGCGGCTCTGAACCTGTCGCGTGCCAGCGTCTATCGCCAGCGTGGGCATTTGGCGAGGCCACAGGCCGTGCCTCGCCCCCGGTCGAAGCCGCACCGCGCCCTTTGTGCCGCCGAACGTCAAACCGTGCTGGACCGTCTGCACGAGCCGCGCTTCGCCGATCAGGCCCCCGCCGAGATCTACGCTTGCCTGCTCGACGAGGGCATCTACCACTGCTCGATCCGCACCATGTGCCGCATCCTGGCAGGAAGTCAGGAAGTCCGAGAGCGGCGCAAGCAGCTGCGGCATCCAGTCTATAAAAAGCCGGAGCTGTTGGCGCAAGCGCCCAACGAAGTCTGGTCTTGGGACATCACCAAGCTAATGGGACCGGCCAAATGGTCCTACTTCTATCTCTACGTCATCATCGACATTTTCAGCCGGCGCGTCGTCGGCTGGTGTGTCGCCGACCGGGAAAGCGCCACCCTGTTCGCCGCGTTGTTCGAGGACGCCACCGCCAAACATCCTGCGCCGAAGGGCCAGCTCACTTTGCACGCCGATCGTGGTGGTCCGATGCGGGCCAAGGCCACGGCACTGCTGCTCGCCGATCTCGGCGTCACCAAATCCCACAGCCGGCCGCACACCTCCAATGACAATCCTTTCTCGGAAAGCCACTTCAAAACCATGAAATACCAGCCGCAGTTTCCGCAACGTTTCGGTTGTATTCAGGACGCCAAGACGTTCTGCCGTGGCTTCTTTAATTGGTACAATCAGGATCATCACCATGCCGGCATCGGCCTGATGACGCCCGACCAGGTGCACTACGGTCAAGCCGACCAAGTCCACGCCGCCCGCCAAATCACACTCGACGGCGCATTCAGCAGAAACCCCGAACGCTTCGTCAGAAAGGAGCCCAAACCGCCCGCAAAGCCGATCGCGACTTGGATCAATCCACCGAGCCGCCAGCCAACCATTCTAGCGACTTGCGCAAAGATCGAGGGGCCATTTCGGCGTGGATGGTGAGGGGCGGAGGCCGGATCCCGCCATCGATCCGTTGGTGGCAAACGAAGGCCTCGTGGCAAGCCGTGTCAAGGCCGATAGCCGCCGGAGGCGGGGACCGAAGGGCCGCCTTTACAGGGCTTGCCACGAGGCCATACTCGGCCACCAGGTCGAAGGAGGGGCGCCCGTCGGTGGGTTGCCGACTTCCGCTTCCCGTCAATTCTGTAGCCCTCGCGGGAAGGCGGAAGTGGGCAACGCATCAAATAGCTCTGCTCGCAATGTCCATCAAAAGCGTGCTCGTGCTCACCACTCCAGTCTAAATACCAAACAGGACTGTCTCAAAATCGTTGACACGTTCCGCCAGGCCCCGCACCGGGGCCGCTTCTGTTCGCTGAGGATTAGGCCCCGATGGCTTCACTCTTTCTGATCGGGCGTGGTTGCTCCGGCCGATTGCTCAGGCAAGGCTTGCGTTTGCGTCGTGGTGGTCGAGCCCCTGAGCTCTGACCCTACGCAGTCACCAGCCCATAGCTTTGTGCCCCGGACCGTTCCAACGAGTTTGCAGCCCATCGGCTCTTTCGGCTTTACCTGAACCAGAGATTTGTTGCCAACCTTGGGCGGCGCACTCTGAGCGAATGCGGTTGCCGAAAAGCAGATAGCAACGAGTATGAGCAGTGACCTCATCGTCAATTTACCTTTGCCTTATGGTAACAGGCTGATTACGGAAAAGTCCCGCAGAGCATTCGCGCTCTGCGGGTCGCGCCGGGTTGCTCAAAATTGATTGCTTACTGAATCCCCTGCCCCGGTCTGTTAACGAACTTGCACCAAACAGGTTGGAGTGCGAGTCCAAAATTGCGTTCCCTCGAATGGAACAAAAGAGATGTTGCACCGAGAACACGGCGGCATGTTCGCAAGGATCTTCACGCCGGGACATTAGAGAAGGGGGCTAAATTAGTTAAATCTACTTCCGCTTTCTGCGGAACAACGGACATGGCCGGACTTTGCTACTGGCTGGACCCGGTCGCGAATGACCCAAGCCGGACATGCGGTTGGTTACTTCCGGTGTCAAAATGTGCCAATTCTCAAGAAGACTTAGAACAATATTTTTGGCGGTTCTGCCGAAATTGCATAGTAAGCCCGACCGTTAGGGTGACAGTCGCGAGTAGCGCAACGCGACAGCTAGATAAGACTGGATACACGGAAAATATGCAAAAGATTCCCTCGCCTGCCGAAAGAGACGAATTACTAAAGGGCTTTGCTAGTGCTCTGTTCAAGCATGACATCGACGCGCTCTACAAGGTTGTTGCGCCCGACTTTCTCTGGTCGTTCCATGACGGTCTCACGACGACGCAATCACTCGTCGGCCCAACCGCTATTCGCGATCATCTGGCTCGGCAGTCGGCATTGTTCAGCTCGCAACGCTTTCACGAGGTGACCTAAGAGCAGCGTGGCGTGGAGTGCTACACGTTCAGGGATGGCAAGCTCGCTACCAAAGACGTTTATCGCAAGCCGCGTTCCCGGCAGGGATGAAGAAACAGGACCATGAGCTTGATCAGAGACTTCGGCCCCGTTCTACTAACTTAACTAGCCTCGCCGCCATTTCGGCGCTAAGTACGCCCGCAATCGCGCAGCAGAAACCCAACATTGTTTTCATCCTGACCGATAACCTCGGCTACGGCGAGGTTGGTGCGTACGGGGGAGGAGAAACTCGCGGCGCGGCAACCCCGAACATCGACAGCATTGCGCGCGAGGGGTTGCGTTTGACGAACATGAATATGGAGACGCAATGCACCCCTAGCCGGTCGTCCATTCTGACGGGGCGATACTCCATCCGTTCCGGCACATATGCGGTGCCTTTTGGCGGGGTGGAAGAGGGTCTCACTCAATGGGAAGATCATGGAAGGTCGGAAGGGCGAAAAGAGCCGCGCTCTCAAAGTGTATGACCTGGAGCAACGTCGGCTCATTGACGCAGAAATCACGAAGCGTTCAGTCGGCTTTATGGAGCGCAGTGTGCAGGCGAAGAAACCGTTCTTCGTCTTTGTATCGCTCACAGCCGCATTTCCCTACGCTACCAAACCCCGCTTTCGCGGGGAAGACTGGCAACGGGGACTGGGCCGACATGCTTGCCGAGATGGATCACAATGTTGGCCAAATGCTTGAAGCCGTCGACAAGCTCGGTATTCGTGACAACACGATTGTCATTTTCACCAGCGACAACGGTGGTGAATTTGTCCAGCCGTGGGATGGGTGGGCAGGTCCTTGGCGAGGACAATACTTCACCGCGCTGGAAGGTGGCATCCGGGTGCCGTTCATGATCAGCTGGCCGGGCAAGGTGCCCGCTGGGCGCGTCAGCAACGAAACTGTCCATGGGGTCGACTTGTTTCCCACACTTGCCAAAATCGCTGGGGCGAAAGTCCCAAGTGATCGGGCGATCGACGGCGTTGACCAATCGGACTTCTTTCTTGGCAAGTCGGAAAAATCCAACCGGGAGGGGTTCCCGATCTGGGTCGACGATCGTCTTCAGGCAGTGAAGTGGCGCAATTGGAAGCTCCACCTCTACCGTCAGGACACGATGACCGATCCTCCAGTTAAACTGGGGGTGCCGAACCTTTACAATCTCTACACCGACCCTCGCGAGGAGAAGCCAGTTGTGGATACATGGGTTGCGCATCCAATGTTCAAGATCATAGGAGAGTTTGAGCAGAGCCTGACGCGATACCTGTGGGTGGCGAAATATAAGTCAGGCGGCGATCGGAGTTCTGAAACAGACCGCGGCAATGTGGCTGCCACGCGTGACGGTCAAGCGAGGCTGGAACAGCTGAGGATATGCCGGCGCGTAGCGAGGGGGTCGAGCCGCCGAGCGAACGATGGACTCGATGCGAGTTGTAATACATTTTGTAATCGTGCAGCTTGCGCGCCAAGTCCGCGGCGTTCCAAAAAAATACCCGATCAAAGTACTCCCGCCGGATTGTTCCGATGAGACGCTCGACGAACGGATGCGAAACCGGAGCGGACGGAACCGATTTAATTTCCTCGATCTCCAGCACGCGCAAGTTTGCGAGCCAGCGGTGAAAACGAAAGAGTGGATCGTGATCCGTACTGAGGTATTTCGGTTTCGGTTGCCTAGCAGTGGCGCAATTGAACATGCGGCACACCGACATGCCATCAATGGACGTGGGAGCGATGCCGAACCCAATGATTCGACGAGTGAAGACGTCCATGACCAGCATCACCCAATGGCTCCGCAGGAGGATCGATTCAACGCGGAACAAATCGACCGACCAGACGCTGTCTTTGGCGTGAGCGATGAGAGTTAGCCATGACGGACCATCGGCACCCGGCTCGGGTCGACAGTGTGTGGCAAGCACGCGACGCACGACATCTTTGTCAATTTTGATACCAAAAGCGTAATTGATCTGCTGGGCGATGCGGACACAACCGAACTTTGGATTGCGGCGCTTCATCTCGACGATGGCCGCGATGAGTTGTGTGGAAGGGCCTTTCGGTCCGGGCTTTCGTTTCCGGCGGGAAGAGGAGAACAGCAGACGGTATTTTCGATGGACCAGCGCCTTGTGGAATTCGAATAGCGTGGCCGGCTTGAGAATCGCGGATAGCTTCGGAATGCGATGTGGGCTCACAATGAGGGTAGTCAGCCCGAGCACAAGGCGATCGAGCATGGTGAGATTCGGCGCGCGCTGTCGGGAGCGATTGCTGATCAGGAGTTGATGTTTGAGCAAGAGTGCGACCTGGCGCGTGCCGCCCGGGCCGAGGAGTTTCGCGAGGGTCACGAGCAGATGGATCGCCATGAGGAGCAGATCGCGCATGAGTTGAAAATTATCATGCCGGCAAATCTGCGCAAGACTGCACCACAGCGGCGATTTATGCCAAAGTTGCCAATTCGCCACCCACAACCGCGTCCGCCTGTGGAAAATCGAACTACAGAAACTGACCGACGAACTCAAGTTCCCGACACTTGCCGCCCGGAACCAGCAAGTGGAATAAAATCGAGCACCGGCTTTTTTCTTTCATCAGCATCAACTGGCGCGGCAAGCCCTTGCGCAGTTTTCGCACCATCGTTGAGCTCATTGCGTCTACTACTACCGAGACGGGCCTGACCGTACGTGCTGAACTCGATGAAAAGAAATATCCCAAAGGAATCAAAGTCTCCAACGTGCAACTCGCTGCCGTGAACCTATTTCCTCATGACTTTCGTGGCGGGAGAGTAGGCCGAGATATTGCAACCTCGGCCTCTCGCAGAACTGGACGTGACACTCTCGCGTCATCCAGCTCCCATCAGGCAAACATGCCGGTTATACCGAGCTTCCAATGTACGAACAGTCTGCGTCGTTTGACAGCAATGGACTCAATCAACCGACCGGCCTGTATTTTCGCGCCTCTATAGCTCTTATACTTTCGCATGACCCACGCGACCAATGTGGCGTTGACGTAATGCCATATCGGTCGCAAAGCTGACGGGGTATAGGCTCCATAGTAGTTCAACCAGCCTAGAAGGACTGGATTGATCTCCTGAGCTATATCCGCCAGCTCTACATGCGTGCGTCTGCGAAGTTGTAGCTCCTTGATCGTCTTCCGCATCGACTTGAGAGACGACGCACTGACCTGTGGTATGAAGTTTGTGAAAACTTCTTTGGTTTTCTTGTTTTTCACAGCCTTTGGTCCAAAGCGATATCCGAGGAAGTCAAACATCGTATTCGGATATTTACCTTTGCGTTTCGCATCTTTGCAGTAGACGATCTTGGTTTTGTCCGGATGCATTTCAAGGTGGCATTCGGCGAACCGAGCTGCAAGCTTTGCCTTTACGGCTGTGGCTTCAGCTTCTGTTCGACAATGTACCAACCCGTCATCCGCATACCGGCACCAAGGGAGGTCTGGGTACTCTCGTGCCATCCATGCATCAAACGCGTAGTGCAGAAAAAGATTCGCGAGTACAGGACTGACAACACCGCCTTGCGGAGTGCCTTTGGACCTCTCGATCCGCGTGCCATCCTCCATTTCCATCGGCGCTGTCAGCCATCTTTCGATGTACAGCAAACTCCATTTGCACTTCACGTGTTTGCGAACGGCACGTAATAACAGTGTGTGGTCGATGTTGTCGAAAAGGCCGCGGATATCAAATTCAAGCACAAAGTCGTACTGCCAGCACCGCTTGCGCGTTACCCCTACGGCATCTATGGCCGATTTATTCGGCCGATACCCATAGGAATCCGGCAGAAAGATAGGCTCGACTTCTCTTTCCACGATCTTCTTGACCACCATCTGCGCCACACGATCTGCCACTGTGGGCACCCCCAAAATGCGTTGTCCGCCAGTCTTTTTCGGAATGGAAACAGCGCGCACCGGTGGCGGAAAGTAGCTACCTGAGCTCATTCGGTTCCAGATCTTATACAGATTCCGCATAAGATCTTTGTCGAACATCTCGAGTGACTGCCCATCCACCCCGGCCGCGCCCGCATTGGCTTTGACCGCTTTGTAGGCGTCGTACACTAACTTCTTGTCGATATTAAACGGCTTCGTCTTTGTTGCATCCATCGTTTCATCCTGTTTCCAGTTGCACGTTAGATGCAACACCTGACACGATCCCTTTGCTCCAGTTCCATTACAGAACCTTCAGCGCTCGTACGGATCGTTCCGCCCCAGTGCTCTACATCGGTACTTTCGCCTCGTGGCTGCGACCACTTGTGCTTTTCCCTTTGCATTAGAACGACTGGTTCCTGCAGTTCCGTTTGAAAGCCTGTGTCAAATTCATGCCCCCTCTACGCCGACCGCCGCCTGCCCAGTAACCAGATATCCGGCAGACTTTTCTCAGAAGTACCATTCGCCTCTGATTTTGACGGCATTGTTGTGTTTACGACGCGTGATCGGAGGGTTTGCTTGCGCTCATCTCTTTGACACTCACCTGCACGGTTTACTCCGTACTTTTCCTCCAACGCTCACGACCATGACACTTAATCATCGCCGCTTGGAGCGGTTTGACATTAGCCCGCCACCGTGCCGCTCGAGCGCGGACACGCCACAAGTTTCGAACTACTTTTGCAAGCGGCGCAAAAACAGCCCTCGACAAATCACCGAAGACGTCGAGTAGGACGCTGCCGCAGCTCTTCTTCCGAAGCCGCTTTTTGCGCCTCCAGCCGCTGCACGAAGATTTTTGCGGCCCTTGAAATATGATCGCGGCTCAGCTGCTCCGCTTCCGCAGCCTTGCCCGCAATGATGGCATCGAGGATAGCGACATGTTCGCCGAGGATGGTTTGCGGCATCTGCGCGTCGTCGCGCAACACCTCGCCCATCACACGACGCAAATAAGGCCAATGCGGTGCCGTGGTTTCACCAATCAGCGAATTGCCGGATAGTTCGTTGATGAACGCGTGAAAGCGCATATCGGCTTCGATCTGGTCGTGGAGCGAGCCGCTTTCAACCGCGTCGCGCCCCGCGTCGAGATAAACCTGTCCTTCGCTCTTCGCCCGCTCCGAGCCGCGTTCGGCTGCAAGCCGCGCCGCCAGACCGTCGAGCATCGCCCGCACCTCATAGAGGTTCCGAACGAAGTCGACGTCGAGCGGCGAGACGATAAGCCCACGCCCGGGGGCCTCCCGCACCATTCCGCGGTCCCGCAGAAGCAATAGCGCCTGCTGGACGGGCTGGCGGGAGACACCATAGGCACGCGCCAGCTCGTCCTGGATCAGCCGCGAGTTAGCCGGCAGGTCGCCGTCGACAATCTCAGAAACGATAGCGTTTACAACCTGTTCCACCAGGGTTGGCTGGGTTTGGACTTGAGCCATGCATTCTCCGAACGGTGCGTCAGCGCATTTTTATCATTGCGTCGCAAAAAAATCTATTGCCCTGCATTCGAATTCAGAATATGCATTCTGTATTCGAATTCAATACCGCGGAAATGCGGAACTTCACATGGGAGGATGCAAATGCTCGAGGTTAGCCGCCGCTCGCTTTTGAAATCTGCCGCCGGCGTTATTGCAGCAGGATCGCTCTTGAAGAGCCCCGCGGTGTTGGCCCAGGCCGCCCCGCTTAAATTGAAATTCGGCAACGACCTGCCGGCGACCCACACGGTCAATGTGCGGCTGACGGAAGCGATCAAGGCGATCGACGCCGAGACCAAAGGCCAGCTCGCGATCAGCCTGTTCCCGAACAACCAGCTCGGCAGCGACACCGACATGATGAGCCAGCTGCGCTCCGGCGCGCTCGAACTCGCCACCATGCCGAGCACGGTGCTTTCGACCCTGATTCCGGCCGCCTCCCTCACCGGCGTCGGTTTCGCCTTCACCAGCTACGACAAGGTGTGGGCTGCAATGGATGGCGACGTCGGCAAGTTCATCCGCACCGCTATCGAGAAGGTCGGCCTCGTCCCCTTCGAGGCGATGTGGGACAACGGCTTCCGCCAGATCACCTCGAGCACGCATCCGATCAACGCGCCGGACGATCTGAAGAACTTCAAGATCCGCGTGCCCGTCGTGCCGCTCTGGGTCGCACTGTTCTCGGCCTTTGGTGCCGCGCCGGTCAGCATTCCCCTGAACGAGGCCTACTCCGCGCTGCAGACCAAGATCGCCGACGGTCAGGAAAATCCGCTCGCACTGATCGAGTCCGCCAAGTTCTACGAGGTTCAGAAATACTGCTCGCTCACTAACCATTCCTGGGACGGCTTCTGGCTGCTCTCGAGCGCGCGGATCTGGAAGACGGTGCCCAAGGAGCTGCAGGAAGTGATGCAGAAGCACTTCAACGCAGCTGCCAAAAAGCAGCGTGACGACATCGTCCAGGCCAATGCCGAATACCGCAAGAATTTGGAATCGAAGGGGCTCTCCTTCAACACAACGAAGGCCGAGGACTTCCAGGCCGCGCTCGCCAAGACCTCCTTCTACAAGGACGCGAAGGCCAAGTTCGGCGACGAAGCCTGGTCGCTGCTGCAAAAATACGCCGGCAATATCGGTTGATCGCCATGCAGATCGTGGAGGAAACCAGCGTAGCGCCACCCCGAATGATCGGGGTGGCGGGCGCCCTGCAAAAAGCCGAAAAATGGCTTGGCTCGACCGTCGCGGCTGTTGCCGCGCTACTCGTGATCGTCGAAATAGTGGTGTTATTCAGCGGTGTTTCGGCGCGTTACTTCTTTCAACGGCCGCTGATCTGGTCGGATGAACTCGCGGGCATTCTCTTTCTGTGGCTCGCGATGCTGGGCGCGGTGGTCGCCTTCCAGCGCGGCGAGCACATGCGGATGACGGCGTTCGTCGGCATGGTCAGCCCGCGCACCCGCGCCTTCTTCGACGTGCTTGCAATTGCCGCTCCGCTGGGGTTCCTCGTCCTCGTCCTGCAGCCCGCCGTCGACTTCGCCTCGGATGAATCCTTCGTGTCGACGCCGGCGCTGGATATTTCTAGCCTCTGGCGCGCCGCCGCCCTGCCCGTCGGGCTTGGCCTGATGTTGCTGGTCGCGCTGTTGCGGCTCGCGTCGTTCGGCAATTTGAAGCTGGCGGCAAGTGCGGTCGGTGTTGTCGCCGTGGTCGGCGCTGCATTCTATGCCCTGAGCCCTGTGCTGATTCCGCTCGGCAACCTCAACCTTCTGATCTTCTTCGTCGGCCTTGTTGCCGTGATGGTATTCGCCGCGGTTCCGATCGCCTTTGCCTTTGGGCTGGCGACCTTTGCCTACATCACGCTGACGACGAGCACGCCGTCCACCGTCGTCATCGGCCGCATGGACGAGGGCATGAGCCATCTCATCCTGCTGTCGGTGCCGCTGTTCGTATTCCTGGGCCTCCTGATCGAAATGACCGGCATGGCGCGCGCCATGGTGGCTTTCCTGGCGAGCCTGCTCGGCCATGTTCGCGGCGGTCTGCAATATGTGCTGGTCGCGGCGATGTATCTCGTATCCGGAATCTCGGGCGCGAAAGCGGCCGACATGGCCGCCGTCGCTCCGGTGCTATTCCCCGAAATGGTCAAGCGCGGCGCCAAGCCCGGCGATCTCGTCGCACTGCTGTCGGCAACCGGCGCCCAGACCGAAACCATCCCGCCGAGCCTCGTCCTGATCACAATCGGGTCGGTCACCGGCGTCTCGATCGCGGCGCTGTTCACCGGTGGCTTGCTGCCCAGCCTCGTGCTCGCGATCATGCTCTGCCTCGTTGTGTGGCGACGTTACCGCAAGGAAGACCTCTCGCATGTCAAGCGTGCCAGTTGGGGCGAGGTCGGCTCGACCTTCCTGGTCGCGCTGCCGGCGATCGCCCTGCCCTTCGTGATCCGCGCGGCCGTGGTCGGCGGTGTTGCCACCGCGACCGAAGTCTCCACGATCGGGATCGTCTATGCGGCGCTTGCCGGTCTTCTGATCTACCGCAAGTTCGATTGGCGGCGGCTCTACCCCATGCTGATCGAAACGGCATCGCTGTCGGGCGCGATTCTCCTGATCATCGGCGCCGCCACTGGCATGGCCTGGGCGTTGACGCAATCAGGCTTCTCGACCTCGCTCGCCACGTTCATGACCGGCCTGCCCGGCGGCGCGCCAATGTTCCTCGCCGTGACGATCGTGGCCTTCATCGTGCTGGGCAGCGTGCTCGAGGGCATCCCCGCGATCGTGCTGTTCGGGCCGCTGCTATTTCCGATCGCGAAGCAAGTCGGCGTACACGAGGTGCACTATGCGATGGTCGTGATCCTCGCGATGGGCATCGGCCTGTTCGCTCCGCCTTTCGGCGTCGGCTACTATGCCGCCTGCGCGATCAGCCGGATCCATCCCGACGAAGGCATCAAGCCCATGCTCGGCTACATGCTGGCGCTCCTGATCGGCACCATCGTGATCGCCGCCGTGCCGTGGATCTCGATCGGCCTGCTGCACTGAACCAATCCTGACTTTGTGTTTCTGAATTCGAGGAGTGGAACATGAAAGACCTGTTGAACTTCGGAGAAATGCTCTCGGTGCACGCGCGGCTCGCTCCGAACCGCCTCGGTACCCGCGATCTCGACCGTTCGATGACGTTCGGTCAATGGAACGAGCGCTCGTGCCGGCTCGCCAACGCGCTCCTCGGCCTCGGCCTGAACAAGGGCGACCGAGTCGCGATCCTCGCTTATAATTGCGTCGAATGGAGCGAGATCTTTGCGGCCACCGCGAAGGCGGGCCTCGTGGCCCTGCCGATCAACTTCCGCCTGGTAGGAAAGGAAGTGCTCTACATCATCGGCAACGCAGAGGCGTCCGCCATCATCGTCCAGGACGAACTGGTCGGCGTGGTCG
The DNA here is from genome assembly GCA_963822795.1 of uncultured Alphaproteobacteria bacterium. Lineage (GTDB taxonomy): Bacteria > Pseudomonadota > Alphaproteobacteria > Rhizobiales > Xanthobacteraceae > Bradyrhizobium. The sequence continues at coordinate 15,175 of CAWGJM010000017.1, read as the reverse complement.
AGGAAATCCGCCAGGAGCTGCCGCTCATATCGGACCGCTTCGTTCACTTCGGCACCAAGCCATGCCCTGCGGGCTATCGCGACTACGAGACGTTCCTCGCAGCCGGCGCCGCACGAGAAACCGGACAGCAAGTCGGGCTCTCGGATCCCTGGACGCTGATGTACACCTCGGGCACCACGGGCAACCCCAAGGGCGTGGTGCGCAGTCATCGCAGCGCCGTGCTGCTGTCGATGGTCACCGAGATCGAGCTCGGCCTGCACCGCAATGACGGCGCGCTATTGGTGATGCCGATGTGCCATGCCAACTCGCTGAACTTCTTCGGCGCGTTCGGCTATTGCGGGGGCGTCAACTCGATCTATTCGCGCAAGAGTTTTGATCCCGAGCACGCGGCCAAGACACTGGCCGAAGGTGGCTCGACCTTCACCTCGCTGGTGCCGACCCATTACATCATGATGCTCGGCCTGCCTCGAGCGACACGAGCCAAGTACAATTTCGATGCCGTAACCAAACTGATGATCTCGTCGGCGCCGGCGCGCCCCGAGACCAAACGCGAAGTCATGGAGATGTTTCCCAAATCGGGCCTGTTCGAGCTTTATGGCGCCACCGAAACCGGCTGGGTGACCATGTTGCATCCGCACGAGCAGTTCACGAAGCTCGGCTCGGTCGGCCGCGAATGCGTCGGTGCTGCTCCCATCAGAATCCTCGACGAAGCCGGCAACGAAGTGCCAGACGGCAAATCGGGAGAGCTGTTCTCCTGCAACGCGCACACTTTTGACTGCTATTGGCGCCTGCCGGAAAAAACTAAGGAAGCATTCCGCGGCGACTGCTGCTCGGTCGGCGACATGGCCCGTCGCGACGCCGAGGGCTACATCCATCTCTCCGACCGCAAGAGCAACATGATTATCTCCGGCGGCGAGAACATCTATCCGTCCGAGGTCGAGGCGCTGGTCGGCGCGCACCCACTGGTCAAAGACGTCGCCGTGATCGGCCTGCGCGACGACAAGTGGGGCGAGAGCGTTCATGCTGTCATCGTGCTGCATGAAGGCGCGGCCCTGCAGGAAAGCGACCTCGTCACATGGTCGAAGGAGCGCATGGCCGGTTTCAAGCGGCCGCGATCTTACAAATTCATCGCCGAGAGTGAGATGCCGCGCAATGCCACCGGCAAGGTCCTTCATCGCGAACTGAAAAAGCGATTCACGACCGAAGCTTCCGACTAGGCAAGATGGCTCAAGGCTTAGGATCCCATGCACGCCGTCCTGAACTCTGCATTGCCGGTCTTCGCGTTGATCCTGACGGGTTTCGTCTGCGGATTCTTCGGCGTGTTCGATAAGACGGCGACCGACAATCTCAACCGGTTCGCTATTTACCTCGCGTTGCCATCGCTGATGTTTACGGCGATGTCCAAGATCACGCCTGACCAGGTGCAGCAGTTCGGCTTTGCGGGCACCTTTTGCGGTGGCTTCGCCGTCACCTTCGCCGCGGCCTTTGCAGGGAGTCGGGCACGCGGAAGACGCGTTGCCAACGCGAGTATCGAGGGGCTAGATGCGGGCTACAGCAATGTCGGCTTCATGGGCATCCCCATGTGCCTGTTGGTGTTCGGGCCCGAAAGCGCACCGGCCTCGATCATCGCTACGCTATTCACGGCCTGTGTGCTGTTCCTGTTCGCAATCGTCGTAATCGAAATTGATCTGCAGAAGGGAGACAGCTTCTGGTCGACGGGAGCCAAGGTCGCACGCGCAATCTTCACCAGCCCACTCCTGGTTGCACCGGTTGCCGGCCTCGCGATCGGCCTGAGCGGGCTGACCGTGCCGGCCCCTTTTGCGAGCTTCACGACCCTGCTCGGAGGCGCGGCTTCGCCGGCCGCACTCGTCTGCATCGGCCTGTTCCTGGCGCAGGAGCGCGTCGTCACGCACGATATCCGTTCGATCACCCTGCTGGTTGCGATGAAGCTCATTCTGCAGCCCGCGGTGACCGCGTTCTTGGCGTTCCGTGTTTTCTCGATGCCGCCCTTGTGGTCGCACTCCGCAGTAATCCTGAGTGCACTGCCGATCGGATCGGGACCTTTTACCATTGCGAAGCTGTATGGGCTTGAGGCCGGCGTCACATCGGGCTCGATCCTCGCCTCACATGTCTTCGCCGTCCTGACTGTCTCGCTTCTCGTCGCTTGGCTTGCACATATTTGACCCATGTACCTCTAACAGCACCGGAGTTTACCCATGAAAGCCCTCCCCGATAGCGCTGCCGACCTGATTGCCCGCCTTTTGAAACGCCGCGGCGTCACGCGCGTATTCGCACTCTGCGGTGGCCATATCATGCCGATCTGGATGCGGCTCGATGGCGAAGGCATCCGCATCATCGACGTGCGCGACGAGCGCGCGGCGGTCCACATGGCGCAGGCGCATGCGGAACTCACCGGCGAACTCGGTGTAGCGCTGGTCACCGCCGGCCCCGGAATGACCAACGCCATCACCGGCATCGCCAATGCGCACGTCTCCCGCGCGCCGATCCTGGTGGTGTCCGGCGGCAATCCACGCCCGCAGGAGAATCGCGGCGGGTTGCAGGATATGGATCACACCCAGCTCGTCCGATCCATCACGCGCTACGCCCGCACGGTGCGCGAGCCGTCGCTGGTGTTGCAGGAACTCGACGAGGCGATCGCACGCGCCTATGGCGAAGGCGGCGAGCCCGGCCCGTCCTACATCGATTTCCCGACCGACACGCTGCGCGGCATCGTGCCCAAGGCCCTGCAGCTCGAGGAGCATCTCTGTGCCAAGCCACGCACCGTCACTCTACCCGACCCCGCCCTGGTCGCTCGCGCGGTCGACGTTTTGTGGTCGGCGCGTCGCGTGCTGGTGATTTCCGGCAGGGGGGCCAGGGGTGCAGGTCCTGAATTGATTTCGCTGCTGGATCGGCTGGGGGCCGTGTATCTCGACACCGGCGAGAGCCGTGGCCTCGTGCCGGACAGCCACTCATCTGTCGTCGGCGCGATGCGCGGCGCCGTGATGGGCGACGCGGACGTGGTACTCACCGTTGGACGCCGACTCGACTTCCAGCTTGCCTATGGTTCCCCCGCAGTTTTTCAATCCGCCAAGTTCGTCCGCATCAGCGATACTTCCTCTGAAATGCGAGACAACCGGCGCGGGGCCGTCGAAATCCTGGCGTCGCCCGCCGAGACGCTGCGCGCGATGGTGGAACACGCTGGCAACCGCGTGTCCGAGGTCGACCGGCAATGGGCGGCAAAACTCCGGGCTGGCCACGAGGAACGCGCGAAGAAGCTGCAACAGAGCATGGCGGCGGCTCCCAAGGGTTCCGACGGCAAGCTTCATCCGAACAAGGTGCTGTCGGAGATTCAAAAGGCCATCGGCAATGATTCCGTCGTCATCACCGATGGTGGCGATTTCCTGGCCTTTGCGCGCGTTGGTCTCAACGCGCCCTTAATGCTCGACCCCGGCCCGTTCGGCTGTATCGGCATCGGGGTGCCCTATGGCATCGCAGCCAGCCTCGCCTTTCCGGACAAACCGGTCGTGGTGGCAACCGGCGACGGCGCCTTCGGCTTCAACGCCATCGAGGTCGATACTGCCGTGCGTCACAAGGCGCCGGTCTTGATCGTCGTCGCTAATAACGGCGCCTGGCAGATCGAAGTTCACGACCAGACCGTCACCCATGGCAAGGTGGTCGGCACCAAATTGCAAGTCGCCGACTACGCAGGGATGGCGCGGTCGTTCGGCATGCATGCCGAGCGCGTCGAGACCGAGGAGCAGCTCGGACCCGCAATCAAACGAGCGCTCGCCAACCGGCCCGCACTCCTCGACATGGTCGTCACGCCGGAGGCGATCTCCTCCGACGGTAAGACCGGTCTTGCCTGGGTACCGGATCTGCAGCCACTCGCGGCGTGGGATGAAGCCGAACGCGAGTGGCGAGCCTCTTGATGCTACGAGAGTCGCCTGAGACTGGCCTTTTGGAGGTGCCCGTGTTTGAAATCAACGATCAGCATATTCTGGTGACCGGAGGCTCGAGCGGCTTCGGCAGGCATTTCGCGCGCTTCCTCGCGAGCAACGGCGCCAGGGTCACGCTCGCGGCGCGCCGCGCTGAAGCGCTGGCGTCAGTAGTTTCGGAGATCAACGCAGCCAGCGGCAAGGCGCAGAGCGTTGTGCTTGACGTCACGCTCGCCGACAAGATCGACAATGCCATGGAACAGGCCGAGAAAACTTTTGGTCCGATTCATGCAGTCGTCAACAATGCCGGCGTCACCGCGACAAAGCCCGCGCTCGATCAGGATGAACGCGCCTGGGACAACGTGATCGACACCAATCTGAAGGGTGTCTGGCTGGTGGCGCAGGCGGCAGCCAGGCGAATGATCGCCAACAAGGTAAAGGGCTCGATCGTCAATATTGCCTCGATCCTCGGCGTGCGCGTCGCTGGCGCGGTTGCGCCTTACGCGGTCTCCAAGGCTGGCGTCATCCAGATGACCAAGGCGTTGGCGCTCGAATGGGCTCGCTACGGCATTCGCGTCAATGCGCTGGCGCCTGGATATTTTGCTACCGAGCTCAACGACGATTTCTTCGAAGGCGAGCAGGGCCAGGCGCTGATCAAACGCGTGCCGCTGCGCCGGCTCGGACAGCTCAGCGAGCTCGACGGGCCGCTGCTCTTGCTGATCTCTCGCGCCGGATCGTTCATGACCGGGAGCGTCGTCCCGGTCGATGGCGGACACCTGGTTTCCGGGTTGTGACAGACGGGAATACAGGAATGACAATGCGCTTTACCAAGGCGAACGGCATCAACATCGCCTATCAGGTGCAGGGCGACGGACCGCCGCTCGTGCTTATCATGGGCTACCGGCTAAATTCATCCGCCTGGCCGGCGACCTTCATCGAGCAGTTGGCACGGCAGTTCACGGTTATCACGCTGGACAATCGTGGAACCGGGCTAAGCGACAAGCCGGTCGAAGGCTACGCGATCGCGAACATGGCCCGCGACGTCCGCGGCGTGCTTGACGAACTCGCAATAGCCGAAGTCAGCATGCTCGGCTATTCGATGGGTGGTGCCATTGCGCAGGAGTTCGTGCGGCAGTTCCCCGAGCGCGTCTCAAGGTTGATCCTGTGCGCGACGCTGGCCGGCGGGCCGCAAGCGAGCTATGCCAGCAGTTCCGTCGTGAGTGTGATGCGCGACCTCGATGGTCTTTCCCCGGAACAGGCGGCGCGGCGGATCTGGAAAGTGACCTATGCGCCCGGCTATCTCGAGGAGCATCGAGCGCTTGCGGAAGATCAGATGCGACGGGAGATCGCCCAGCCAACCCCTCTGCATGCTGCGGACCTGCAATTCCAGGCCTTTGCCGAGTTCGACGGCTCAGACGCGCTAGCCGAAATTCGCTGTCCCACATTGGTGCTGACCGGCGATCGCGATGAACTGATTCCGCCGCAAAACTCGCAGATGATGTCAACTCTTATTCCGAACGCAAAGCTTGCTGTCATTCCCGGCGGCGGTCACCGGGTTTTGTGGGAAGCGACAGAGATATGCGTCGACCTCATCATCAGGTTTCTCCTCGCCTTTGACGCCGAGCCGGCCCCGCTACCGAGCTCTGGCGTGAATCAAGCACGCCTGCTAACGGCGTCGCACGCCCTGACGTTTGGCGATAGACTTGTTGGTGACATGGCCGTTCGCACTCGCGAGAGCCGGCTTCGAATCGTTCGCCGTCGCGCGGCAGTCGATTATGACCGGAAGCGCGTCACGTTTTGGCGATGGCAAGCCGATCATCCTGGTGCCGCGGTTTCTTGGCAGTGATTTCGCGCTTCTGCCACTCTCGCTTTGGCTGAAGGCTCTTGGCTATCGACCGGTTACGGTCGGTCTTTTCCTCAATCTCGCGGATTCACACAGCGAGCGGTCGCTTTCGCGGACCATCCGCGAGACCACACGACGCGCCGGGCGGAAGGCTGTCCTGATGACGCATTCATCGGGGATGTCGGGGGCGCTGCGTACGGCGGATTCGCACCGAGAGTGGATTTCCGACGTTGTGATCTACGAAGCTCCGCACCGGCCGGACACCCCCGGCGTCCGTACCCTGTTGCATCGGGGTGGTCGGTATTTCACGACATGATCGAATTGCCACGACTTCTGCGAAGCATCGGTATCGAATTGATTGAAGAATCTGGACAGGAAGCGACGAATATCTCGTCGCAGCCGGCGATCCGGACGATGGCAGAGGACGAGCAGACATGAGCGCGGCTGCGGATGTGAATCTGGCTGACATACCGGAGCGGATCCAGTCCGAGGTCCAGCGCGCGATTCAGCGCAGCATCAAGGGCGTCGAATATTTCTCGACCTCGGGGCCTGCACTTGGCTCGATGCCAAAGGACATCTTGCACACCCGCGGCACGATGAACCTTTATCACTATCGCCCGCTCGCGGACGAAGTGTACCGCGTGCCGGTGTTAATCGTGATGGCGACCACCAATCGCGGCTACATCCTCGATATGCTTCCGGGCCAGAGCTTTATCGAGTTCCTGCTCAAGCGCGGCTACGACGTCTACATGATCGACTGGATGCCACCCAAGCCGGAAGAGAAGTCGTTGGAAATGGAGCACTATGTGCTCGACTTCATTCCGGATTGCACCCGCCGGGTGCAGCAGGATTCCGGCGAAGAGGATGTCTCCGTGATCGGCTATTGCTTCGGCGGCGTGCTGTCGCTGCTCTATGGCTCGATCTTCAACGACGGGCCGATGAAGAACCTGATCTGCTTCACCACGCCAATCGACTTCCGTGAAATGAAACTGTTCTACAATTTCGCGGACCGCCGCTATTTCGACGTCGACCGCCTGGTCGACAGCGTCGGCAACGTGCCGCCGGAGATGATCCTGTCGTCCTTCGAGATGCTGCGGCCGGCATCACGCATGACGAGTCAGGTACAGCTCTGGGAAAACATCTGGAACGATGAATACGTGAAGTCCTACCGGATGTTCGATCGCTGGGCGACCGACACTCTGCCGCTGGCGGGCGAATATTTCCGCACCATTATCAAGGACCTGATGTGGGACAACAACCTGTTCAACGACATCATGACGGTCGGCGGCCGCAAGGCCAGTATCGCTGATATCAAGGTGCCGATCCTGCATGCGGTGGCAGAGCACGACCACATCGTGCCTTACGAGGCGGCCAGGCACCTGATCGCGAAGGTGGGCTCCGAGGACAAGGAGGAGGTGATGCTGAAAGGCGGTCCCGGCGCCAATGCGGTCAAGCGGCTGTGGCCGAAACTGGACTCCTGGCTAGGTGGAAGATCGATATGAGTGAAGCCCGTTCCTATCCGCGTCACGCCAAGACCGACGCCGGCGAAATCGAATTCCGCCTGATGTCGCGCGCGGACGAAGCCGCCGTGCTTGCCTTCGCGAAGGGGCTGCCGACCCATGATCTCTTGTTCCTGCCGCGCAACATCAGCGAGCCAAAAGTGCTGTCGGCCTGGCTCAATTAGATCGGGCGTGGTGCCATCAAGAGCCTCCTTGCCGTGAAGCAAGGCCAGGCCGTGGGCTGCGGCACGCTGGTGCGCGACCCGCATTCATGGTCGCCGCATGTCGGCGAAATCCGGATGGTGGTCTCGCTCGACGTCCGCGGGCAGGGAGTCGGCCGGGCGCTGTCGCAGGAAACCTTTGCGCTGGCGTTAGGCGCAGGCCTGGAAAAACTGTCGGTCCAGATGACGGTCGACCAGGCGGCGGCGATTGCCCTGTTCGAGAGCCTTGGCTTCAAGGCCGAGGCGCTGCTCCGCGACCATGTCCGGGATCTCGGCGGCAGAACGCACGATATTGTCGTCCTTGGGCACAATATCGCGCAGGTTCAGGCCCAACTGGAGGCTTTTGGCCTGCCAGAGGCGATCCAGCTATCTTGACTACCACTTAATCGGGTCGACCAAAGGCCGCGGGCAATCACTGCCCTTATGACTAAAGCAATCTCGACAGGTGCAGTACGAACAGGAGGCGACAATGCAAGCGTTATATACGGCATCCGCTACGGCAGTGGGTGGTCGCAGTGGAAGCATCAGATCATCCAACGGAGTGCTCGATCTGAAGCTTGCCTACCCCAAGGAATTGGGTGGACCGGGTGGCGCTGCGACGAATCCCGAGCAGCTCTTTGCGGCCGGCTATGCCGACTGCTTCGAAAATGCGCTGCTGCGGGTGGCGCGCCAGCGCAAACAGCCCATTCGGGAATCCAGCATCACCGCTAATGTAGCGATCGGTCGAAATGACCAAGGTTTTTTTGAACTGGCGGTCGGGCTCGAGGTCTCCGTGCCAGACCGCGACAAGGCCGAAATTCAGGAGCTGGCCAATATTGCCCATGCGGAGGTCTGTCCTTACTCCCGTGCAACCGTGGCAACATCGAAGTCAAAGTAAGGGTCATTTGAACGACAAACACCCGCTAGCCCCTCAAGCTGCCGACGACCACGGGCCGCACCAGTTTCGCACCAGAAACAGTCTCGACAAAGCGCAACGAACGCGATCGAGATCAAACGAAATCGCAGCAAAATCAACGAAACTGATCTATATCCTGTCGCTCATAACGGTCTAGTTGCAGGTTCGAGTCCTGCCGGGCCCACCATATTGATAATCCACCAGCGTTCGCGAGCATCCGCCATCGTCCGCTGAAGTGGACCAAAACCCTTATTCCACAATGATATTCAGGTGACCAAACATTCGCGGGTGTTCGCGTGCTGTTTGCTAACATCCCGTCATTTTGTTGGCATATTTGTTGGTATGTTATCGACGCGAAAAGCGAGATACCAACATGCCGCTAACGGATGTGAAATGCCGAAATGCCAAGGCGCAGATCAAGCCGCACAAGCTCTCCGATGGCGGCGGTCTGCACCTTTTGATCAATTCGGACGGAGCTAAGTACTGGCGCTTGGCATATCGGTGGCATGGCAAGCAACGCACGCTTGCGCTTGGCGTCTATCCAGCTGTCGGGCTCATGGAGGCGCGCGCAGCGCGCGATGATGCCAAGCGCAGCCTTGCTGCAAACATCGATCCTTCCATAGTGAAACGTGAGCGCAAACGGGCTGCCAAGGTCGCCATTGGCAATATCTTCGAAGCGATCGCGCGCGAATGGCACGAAAACTGGAAGGACGCCCGTAGCCCCTACTACGCTGAGCAGATACTCCGGCGTCTCGAGGCGGACGTCTTCCCAGCCATTGGTCGACGTCCGATTGCTGAACTCGAACCACCGGAACTGCTCGATATGCTACGCAAGGTCGAGAAGCGCGGGGCGGACGAAATGGCGCGGCGACTAAAGCAGCTCGTTGGTCAGATATTCCGCTTCGCAATCGCGACGGGCCGTGCGAAGCGAGACCCATCCGCCGATCTCAAAGACGCTTTGCGGGCTACAGGAGAACCGCGGCATCACAGAGCGATGCCACTTATAGAGCTGCCAACGTTCTTGCAGAAATTGGAGACCTACAGCGGCGAGCAGCAAACCAAACTTGCATTGAAATTAATAACTCTGACGTTTCTTCGAACAACTGAATTGCGCGCAGGCAAGTGGAACGAACTGGAGGACCTTGATGAAAATTCCGCTCAGTGGCGCATTCCCGCCGAACGCATGAAGATGCGACTTGAGCACTTGGTCCCTTTATCACGCCACGCTGTCGCAGTGTTGCGCGAGCTACGTGCCCTCTCTGGTAACAGCTCCAATATTTTCCCTTCGCCTGGCAAAGGTGGCTGCATGTCTAGCAACACCATGCTCTACGCCCTTTACCGGATGGGATATCACGGTCGGGCCACTACTCACGGCTTCCGCGCCGTGGCTTCCACGATCCTAAACGAGAGCAATCTCTTCAACCGTGACTGGATCGAACGTCAGCTTGCGCACGTGGAAAGAAACGAAGTACGGCGTGCCTACAACGCTGCGGAATGGATGCCTGATCGTCGACGAATGATGCAGTGGTGGGCAGACCACATCACTGCCATGGTCCCAGAAAGTAATAAGATCGTTCCGTTATCGCGCGCGAGCTAACTAAATGAATTGCGCCAAGCAGTCGTATAGCGCATACGCGGCGGATACTTCATCGCTGCGCACGGTGCAGCACGGAACATTCAATTCGGCGAGGCTCAACAACCAGAGATGAATTCAATGACATATTGAGACAGCGAGATTGGATCCTGCGACGCCCTCGCCTGGCGGATGCGCCGTACCTTCCATTCGAATCTCTGGGGGACGCCAAGGCAAACCGCACTATTCCGGAAGCCCTGTTTTCTTATCGGAGAGTAACGTAACCGGCCCCGCGGCGCGCTGATAGTCCGCCAAGCGCAGCCTTTTGTGCACGATCGAGCTCTACTTCGAAACTTACGGTCGTAAGTTCAAATCGGGGACCTGCAACCATCTCAAATTACTGTTTCAGGCGATAGCTTGAGCGTTGCCCTCCGAAGGCAAGTGTCAAGCCGGCTGGTGCGAAAAGTGAGGAAGAAAGTGTATTGAAGTGCAAAGGCTTGCGAGGGCTACGCGTTGGGGTTAACTCACACGCGAAATCCGCGTAAGCACTGCGTAAGCGGTAAGCACCCGTAGCTCAGCTGGATAGAGCGTCGCCCTCCGAAGGCGAAGGCCACACGTTCGAATCGTGTCGGGTGCGCCAGACATCTAGAAAACCCTTATTTCTTGGGAATAATCCATTAGTTCAATGGCTTCGTCCTGCCGCACTGGTATCAAGCGGTGGGATAAACGATGCGTTTTGGAATGGGTCTGATCAAGAACGAACACGGCGTCTTTCATGTGCGTAGAAAGGTGCCCAAGGCGCTGGAAGTGGCAACCGCAAGGGTCTTGGGTGTTCCCAAGGAGCGCGTCTCGTGGCTCAAGCAAACGCTGGCCACCAAGGACGAGAAGCGGGCGAAGGTCCTTGCGAAACCCGATCATGATGGAGTTCGACCGCATCCTTGCGCAAGCGGAGGCGCTCCTTGTCGAGCATCCGGTTCGGACAGAGTTAACCGACGCCGAAATCAAACAGATCGCCGATTACTTCTATGCGCATGAACTCAATGCGGACGAGGAACTGCGCGAAGAAGGCATCGGCTCTGATCCCGTTTTTGCGAGCGTCCATCGTCAGCTCACCGAGGCGGGGATCGAGTTTGAGACCCCCTTCAAGGTTACTGAACAGACAGGCTCGGGCTTGTCAGACCGCATGATGCACAAGGTTGAAGAGGATGTCTCGGTCGTCCTGCCTGCAGCCAAAGAGGCGTTGGCGCGCGGCAATATCAACTTCATCCGTTACGAGTTGAACGAGCTGCTTCAGTTATTTCGGATCAACCTGGACCCCAATTGCCAAGACTACCGCAAGGTCGCAATCGCCGTAATCAAAGCCGAGGTCCGTGCCCTAGAGGATGTTCGTGCGCGCAACCGTGGCGAAGCGATTGACAGTCCGAAGTTGATCGAGCCCAGCAGCGAAGTCCCGGTGTCAAGCTGCAGTTTGCGCGCCGCCTACGAGGGCTGGGACAAGATGGAGCAGCGTCCTACCTCGACCCGGATGGAGTTCTCTCGCGGGATTGATCGCTTCATCGAGTTGCACGGTGACCTCGATGTAGGCCAGATCAACAAGCGGCATGTCCGTGAGTTTCGTGAGGCGGCTCAGCTCGTTCCAAAGCATCGACCCGGAAAGCTCAGGAAGGCGCGGCTGCCAGAGCTTGTAGAATGGACACGAGAGAATCCCGGTACGGTGTGCATTGCTGCGGCCACCATCAACAAGTGGCTGACATGTCTTCAGGGCGTGCTGAACTGGGCGCGCAGGAACGGTGTCATCCCCGATGAGGTCCCTTGGGCCGACCCCGTGGCGGGAATGCGCTTGAAGGAACCTCGATCCAAACGGCGACCTTGGGAACCGGAAGAACTCTCGTTGCTGTTCGGCTCGTCTATCTATCGTCTTGGAGAGCGACCCCTCGGAGGTAAGGGAGAGGCCGCCTACTGGCTACCACTGCTGGCACTTTTTAGCGGCGCTCGATTGAATGAACTAGCTCCAATGTGCGCGAACGACGTAAAGCTCGATCCTTCTTCAGGCGTGCAATTTCATGACCGTCATCGAAGACGATGAAACCGGTCGCACTGTGAAGACTGAGAACTCAGTCCGTGCCGTTCCGCTTCATCCTGAGCTGCTACGGATTGGCTTTTTGACATTCGTGGATCACCGGCGGAAAGCCGATGGCCACGAAGGCCCGTCTGTTTCCCGAAATCCAGCAGAACTCCAAGGGAAACTACGGGGCCGCGTTTTCTCAGTGGTTCGGTCGTCATAAACGCTCGCTCGGCATCGACAATGCAAGCAGCGTATTTCATTCGTTCCGGCACGGCTTCAAGGACGCATTGCGCGCTGCGGGCGTGAACGAAGATGTCAATGATGCGCTAACGGGCCATAGTGGCGGAAATCCTGTTGCGCGCGGTTATGGCTCGGACGACATGGTCCGCCGGTTCGGTTTCTCCGCGCTCAACGCCGCAGTCGAGAAGGCACAGTACCTCGGCCTCGACCTGTCGCAGTTGCGATGGACACCGCCAACCAAGTCAGAGTAGAGCCGTCCCACCGATGTGCGAAGCGGAACGGATGTCACCTTTGGAAGAAAAAGGCCGCACACGGGCTCCTCATGGGAAACCTGTGTGCGGCCAATGTCTGTCTGGGGCCTACGCCGCTTTCACGAGGTAGCTTTTGGCTCCTCTGCACTTCCCTCCTACGTACTTCACTTTCATTGCCTCAAGCGCTTTGGTGGTCGGATGTTCAGCATCACGAAGGCAGGCTGTCAGGGCTTCATACCGTTTCGTTCCCAGTCCCAACTTTCGCTTGATCAGCGACAAGGGTATCTGTCCCGACCCATGAGGGGCTGTTAGTGCAACGTATCCTCAGGGCGTCTTCCGATTAGGTGGAATTCCATATCGCTGAGCGCTTGCTCGTATCCCTGCTGAAACTGGTTGTCGGGAGGATCGGTTTCAAATCCGATCAACGCATTGTCCAGATAATCGAAAACATCCTGCAGTGTTAGGGGCTTTGTGCGAAGTAGAGGGTCCATGTGTACCTTTCGTTTCATAAGTTGCTGACAATTGCCCATCATCAGGCCGCGCGAATACGCGACGACGCCACAGGCTCACGTGTGGCGTTTCGGGCTCAGTAGAAATCGGGAAGCATCAGGTCTAACGGGCGGCGGGCAGCTATGATCAAGCAGCCGGGACAGAAGAGGTTCGACCAGTGGGCCTCTTGGAAGTCCTAAGAACCATTCGGCCCCCAGACGGATCAGGCGGCGCTAGGATGGATTTCGCACATGCTGGCTTTCGAGACCCACCGACGCTCAGCTCACCAATGTCCGTTATCGGGGGATAATCCGAACGTCCATCCTTGAGGGCGTCACGGCTGCCTTTGACCCTTAGCGGAAGCAACGCTGGATCGTCAGAACGCGGTGTCGCAATGTACTCGGTATCGCAAAGCAGAACTTCACCAACCGCGCTAGCTTGCCTATCCGGCGATCAATGCGCAGGGAGAGTCCGAGCCAAGTTTTCCCATCTGTTGCTGGTGATGTCTTCAAGGATAGTTAAATCGACAATTTGTCGTTTCACAATCAGCGAAGCGACTTTGGGTGCTGTTCTCTTAAATGCAAGGTAGCGGGGATGGTCTGAGTGATCCCAAGCCAACGGTTGGTTATCCCGAATCAATTCCAGCAATTCCTGATAAAGTTGACGGAACCGTCCGAGCACCTCGACTTTTGGGTCGTCCAAGTCCCCTTCGCACGCCAATCGCACCAACATGGATTCCAATTTGCCTTCGGCGGAACACGCGCGGTCCAATAGGCTGCATCGTGACACACACGGAAGTAGCTCCGCGCCAACATCCCTGATATGATAGTTCCAGATTTTCCAAATAGCGAAGAACTCGCCGTACAGCGCATGAAAATCACGAGCAGCTGCCAGTTCGTTTTCCTTTTGCTTTTGCAGAAGATTCCACTTCAGCGAAATCCGGTTTCTGACGAACAAGGCAAGTCCAAGGAGGACTAGCGCCGAAACCAGTTTTGGAATTTCCTTCAACGCAGCTTCGATCAATATATGCATGTCCATTGCTGTTCTCCCAAGGTTCGAAGTTATTGGAGGATATGGCTTGGTGGGTTAAGTGTGAGAGCTACTGAAAGCATCAAGCGATCACCTCATGCGGATTCTGGTTGCGCAGCGCAAGGCCTAGGAGGAAGAGCAGTATCCCACCGAGAAGCGACTGCGCCACGCGCAGTTCGTTTTCGCGCACCTGTGTGAGCAGCGAAGGTGCTACAAAACGCGTCTTTCTCTTCGGGCTTAACGGTGCAAGGTGAGATGCCGGGAAGCCATTTTTGCGGGTGAGGGTTCTAATTGATCTTTTTGGCCAGCCATTCCTTTATTTCGGCTAGGTTTTGATAGCCATTGGCCAACCTCAATATCTCGTCTTTCCTCGGTCCAGGCGGCAGTGCGGCGGCATCTTCAAACATTGCGGCTGCTAGTTCACGGCATTGTTCGACCTTCAAATTTGTCTCAGATTCCTCTTTTTTCGGCATTGTTTCCGCCCGCCGCGTCACACGCCTGTCGCTTGAGACCATGCACTCTTTTGCCGCGAGGGCTTAGAAGAAAGTTTTGACCGGCTCTGCCGACTTTGCATAGTTAGGTGGGTTTGTTCCTTGTAGGCTGAGCACTTTGAACCCGTGCTGCGAGCCACACATAAAGATGGGCTGCTCGTCAAATTGCCGCCGAAAGGCCAGCAATCGTCGCCTTGCAGATCACCGCTTACGCCATTTTCGGAGCCATCTGGGGAATACCTTATTAATCAAATCCGAAGGCTGGCCGAAACTGGACCAAATTCGAAAATGAAAGGGAGGTTGAATATGAAGAAATGCGTTATTGCCGCTGCGGCGTTTACGTTGGGATTGGCGTTTAGTGGCGTGGCCACCGCACAGACGGCCGCCAAGCCCAACATCGTTGTCATCATGGGCGACGACATCGGCATGTGGAATATCGGCGCTTACCACCGCGGCATGATGGCCGGCAAGACGCCGAACCTCGACATGATCGCTAAAGAGGGCATGTTGTTTACGGACTACTATGCCGAGGCAAGTTGCACGGCGGGTCGAGCCAACTTCATCACCGGAGAGCTACCGATCCGCACGGGCATGACCACGGTCGGCCAAGCAGGCGCGGCGATCGGCTTGCCGGCTGAGGCGGT
>CAWGJM010000016.1:0-327939 GCA_963822795.1 uncultured Alphaproteobacteria bacterium | reverse complement strand
GGCTCGGAAACCAGTAGGTGAAGTCAAGGGGTCGTACCGGGAAAAATCCGGCCTCGGCGACGCCCAGCAGGAAGCGCACGATCGCAAAGCTCGTCGACCCCGTCACCAAGGCGGTCAGGCCGCCAGGATTCCCCAGGTGATCATGATCCGGGCGATGAGTATTCTTGGCGCCGACCTTTTCCAGGATCACGTTGCTCGGCACTTCGAAGATGAAATAGCCCCAGTACAACATGCCGACGGCAAAGCCGAAGGTGCCGGCCGAAATGTCGAGGTCGCCGCGCATGGTGAGCCCGGCGAAGCTCACATTGATCCGATCGATATAGGCCAGCACATAAGGACGAAAATCGCAAACGGCAGCAGGCGCAGATAGACCTTGCGCATGGCCGATCGTTCGAGCGTGCGGTCCATTGTTTCCTCCCCAGGATTTCATGCCGGCCCGGCTTATGCCGATGTCGTTGATACGGTCACCGTAACACACCGCGCCGCGATGAAGTCTGAAATTAGGCGCTGTCGGCACTCCTCTCTTCAGAACGACGGAGGCGATTTGTCGCGCGGCGCCTTTGCCATGCGCTGCAGCAAGGGCTGCAACTTCGCGGTCGGTCCGGACCGGAGAGAACTTTCATCGATCAGTTGACCGCAGCACGCTGGAGGGGAGCCCGTGCAACGCGGTGAAGCGTCCCGGCCGCGGCTGACTTAGCCGCGCCAGGTCCCGCAGCAGCGCGTGAGTGAGCTTTGTTTTCCAAGATTTCGGACCTGTCGAGCGGCCTCCCGCGGGCCCTATCGACCAGGCCGCGCAAGAACGTGCTTTAAGTCTCAACTCTTGCCGCGTCGAGCAGCCAAGCAATCTGGGGCTGCGAACGAGATGAGAATGCAGGTTAAGCGTCGACGCTTTAAATCTGTAACGTCACGGCTTTCTTGCTCGAAGAATCCGCTCGAGCTGCTTCACACGAAGAATGTGCATCAACTCTCAGTTCTTCATTCCGCAAGCGCTGCGCGTTGGCAAATTGAGGTGATTTGTCGTCACGACAGAACGTGGATGACGTCGGCGCGCTTGGCAAGCTTCGCCCAGATCATGCCGATTAAGCTAATATTCGTTGACCTGCGAGGGCGTCACTTCTTCTCGCTACGCAGCTGTCTCTCGCCTAGAATCCCTTAGGTAGGGATCAGCCGAGGTAGCGGGCGTTGACACTGCTGAAATTCGGCTGCTCGAAACGTCGCTGTCTTGCGCGATCGTGGCGATGATCGGCGGATTGCGGTACGGCAAGAGCCGCTCGGCCGGATGTCAGTTGTTCACCGAACAGGACAACGGCAAGGACGTCACACTTCATGGCGTACCAAAGGCTGCTCATCATCAAGCTCTCCTCGCGGCCGGCACAGGCTACGGCTGGTCAGCGCTAATGACGCCGAATTCCTCTCGGCCTTCGCGACACCGCCGCGCCGCGCACAGCCAAAACGCAGGACCGGATGGCTCCCCAATGCTTGCGGCTCATCGGAGCAGGTATTTGCCCTGCGCGGGCGAGTCAGCAACTTTCGGCGATCGTTCCTGCTGATCTTCTGCGGTCCGGCGCAGTGCGATTGAAGGACGCCCAGATCTTCAAGATCGGCGTCAAGACCCAAAGGAACTGCGTACGCGGAGCGCACCACGATACCAACGCGCACTGATTGGCGCCACCTCTCCCCGCTCTGTCGCGGGAGGGGGTTGAAACCATCAAGCCCTAGTTCTTGCTCTTGTTCCTCCAGCGCTCCCTCTTGATCCACGGCATCATATCGCGCAGCTTTGACGCGACTTCCTCGATCGGATCCTCGACGAGCTTGGCGCGGATCGGCCTTTGAACGAGGTCTGGTTCGACCTTGTTCTCGAGCATCCATCGCGGGCGAAGCTTGCCGGACTGGATGTCGTCCGAGCACGCGCTTCATCTCCTGCTTCGTCTCCACGGTGACGATGCGCGGGCCAGAGACGTACTCGCCGTACTCGGCGCAGTCTGCGAAATCGAGTCGTTCATGTTGGCGATGCCGCCCTCGTAGATCAGGTCGACGATCAGCTTCGCCTCGTGCAGGCACTCGAAGTAGGCCATCTCGGGGGCATAGCCGGCTTCCACCAGCGTCTCGAAGCCGCCCTTGATCAGCTCGACCAGGCCGCACACAACACCACCTGCTCGCCGAACAGGTCGGTCTCGCACTCTTCCTTGAAGCTGGTCTCGATGATGCCGGCGCGGCCGCCGCCGATCGCCGAGGCGTAGCTCAAGCCGAGGTCATGGGCGTTGCCGGAGACGTCCTTGGCGATCGCGATCAGGCAGGGCACGCCGCCGCCGCGCTGATATTCCGAGCGTACGGTGTGGCCGGGGCCTTTTGGCGCGATCATCAGCACGTCGAGATCGGGACGGGGGTCGAGCAGGTTGAAATGCACGTTGAGGCCGTGGGCGAACACCAGCGCGGCGCCCTTCTTCATGTTGTCGTGCAGATGCTCGCGGTAGATATCGCCCTGCAGTTCGTCAGGCGTCAGCATCATCACGAGGTCGGCCCATTTGGCGGCCTCAGCGACTTCCAGCACCTTGAAGCCGGCGGCTTCCGCCTTCTTGGCCGAGGAAGAGCCCTTGCGCAGCGCGATAGAGACTTCCTTGACCCCGGAGAAATCCTTCAGGTTCAGCGCATGGGCGTGGCCCTGGCTGCCATAGCCGACGATGGCGACCTTCTTGCCCTTGATCAGATTCAGGTCGGCGTCGCGATCGTAGTAAACTCGCATGGTCGTTTCCTCATTGAGCGGGCCAAAATCGGCCGATGGTCACGGTATTGGGGCGGGATTTCCAAAATTTCGGGCGTTGTCTAGTGCATTTTCGGAGCGAGGGGAAACCCTCTTATGCATGGCGCGGCTGCCTCATCATGCATCTGTGAACACCGGATAGAGCGAGGCCAGCAGCAACAGCGCCATGATCACGTTGAATGCCCGCACCGTCCGTTCCGAGGTCAGCACCGGCCGCAGCGCAGTGCCGAACAGCGTCCAGAGCGATGTCGAAATCACACCCAGCAGCAGGCTCAGCGCGGTCTGGATCGCGATGTTCCAGGGAAAGCGGGCGATCGCCGCATAGGCGGTGATGGTGCCGATCACCATCACCCAGCCCTTGACGTTGACCCATTGGAAGACCGCCGCGCCCCAGAAGCTCATCGGACCGCGCCGGTTGTCCTGCCCCGCTTTCGGCGGCCCGGACATCGCAATCGCCGCGGCGAGATAGACCAGATATGCCGCGCCGGCATATTTCAGGATCGTCTGCAGCACCGGAAAAGCGACGAACACCGTGCCCACCCCGAGGCCGATCGCGCCCACCATGAAGGCGACGCCGACGGTGACGCCGGCAATATGCGGAACGGTGCGGCGGAAGCCGTAAGTCAGCCCCGACGACAGCACCATGATGTTGTTCGGTCCCGGCGTGATAAACATCACGACGGCGAAAATGATGAAGGCTAGGAGCAGCGATTGCGACATGCCAGGTCTCAGGCGATTTTGGGCAGAACTTGCGGCCGTTTCGACAGCAGCATGACGGCGATGCCGCCGATCACGGTGACCATGCCGGCAAGCCGCAGCGGCCCGAATTTTTCACCGAACACGATGCTCGAGGCTCCGGCGCCGACGAACGGCACGAGCAGCGCGAACGGCACCACCTGCGCCGCCGGATGGTCGCGCAACAGCCGGCCCCACAGCCAATAGGCGATGCTCGTGGAGATGGCGCCGAGGCTGAGCATGCAGCTGAGGCCCGTGAGCGACATGTTCACGACTGCGTGCCAGGTCGGTTCCGCTCCGTCGGTCGCCAGCGTCAGCGCGAACAGCGGAATCGCCGAGGTGAGGCACAGCCAGGCGAACAGGTCGAACATCGGCGCGCCCTGGGCCCGCCGCAACAAGAGATTGCCGATCGCGAAACTGACCGGGGAAATCAACAATATCGCGAAGGCACCAATGCTGAAATCATAACCGACGGTGCCGCAGATCATCAGCAGTCCGACGACGGAGATTGCAATGCCTGCTGTCTGCATCGGCGTCGGCCGTTCGCCGTACACAATCACAGCAAAGGCGATCGTGAACAGCGCCTGGCTCTGCACGATCACGCTGGACAGGCCGACCGGCACGCCATGGGCGATGCCATAGGCCTGCGCCAGGAACTGGCCGAGAAACAGCGTGAGGCTGATCGCGATCAGAAGCGGCCAGGAAACATCGGGCTTGCGCACGAACAGGCAGGGCACCGCGGCAATCGCGAAGCGCAACGCCGTCATCAGCGCCGGCGAAAACTCGTCGAGCGCGAGCCGGCTCGCCACAAAGGCAAGCCCCCAGATGACCGCCACCAGGACGGCGATGCAGACGTCAGCAGGTCTCATTGTTGTTGTTTTTCTAGCTCTGCCCGCCGGGCTTGGGTTTCTGCAACAGATAGGTGCCGTGCAGCGGCGCGCGATAGTCCACCGACACCAGGGTGAAGCCTGTCTCGGTCAGCATGCGCTCGATCACCCAGCCGAAGGTGGAATATTCGTCGCGCATATGGGTGACGACGCTGTCGCGCTCGAAATCGTGGTTGTTGACGTTGAATTCCGCCCATTCTCCGACATCGCGCTCGCTGCCGTCGGGCATCGAGACGAACACGATGTCGCGCAGATAGAAATTGGCTCCCGGCTTCAACGCGGCAAAAATTCGCGACAGCGCCACCGCCTTCCAGAAATCCGGCAGATGGTGCAGCGTGAACTCGCTGACGATCAGGTCGTAGGAATTAGGCTGATAGGCGAAGCTCAACAGCCCTGCCGGCTGGGTGCGAACGCTTGCTTTGCGGTCGCGTGCGTAAACTTTGGCGAGCGCCAGCATCGCCGGCGAAATGTCGATCGCGTCGACCTCCGCGCCCATCAGCGCCGCCTCGCAGGCGAGCACGCCGTTGCCGCAACCGATATCGGCCACCCGCCAGCCTGGCTTGACGCCCAGCATGGTCAGCGCGGCGCGGGCGCGCAGGTCGCTGTCGTCGTGGCGGTCGTAGATCGAGGCGACCGCGCTATCGAGCCCGACCTGCCGCCGCTCGTTATAGTACCAGTCGCGCGCCAGCATGGTTCACATCCCCTCGGGTCCGCGCCCGATCGCGGCAACGCCGGTACGCGACACCTCGACCAGGCCGAGCGGACGCATCAAATCGATGAACTGATTGATCTTTGTGGTATTGCCTGTGATCTCGAACACAAAGCTCTCGGTGGTGGCGTCGATCACGCGCGCCCGGAACGCATCCGCCAGCCGCAACGCCTCGACGCGGTGATCGCCGGTGCCGCGCACCTTCACCATTGCGAGCTCCCGCTCGATGGCCCGTCCCGCAAGCGTCATATCGACGACGCGATAGACCGGAACGATGCGGTCGAGCTGGTGCTTGATCTGCTCGATCACCATCGGCGTTCCCGTGGTGACAATGGTGATGCGCGAGAGATGTTTCTGGCTCTCGGTTTCGGAGACGGTGAGGCTTTCGATGTTGTAGCCGCGCCCCGAGAACAGCCCGATCACGCGCGCGAGCACGCCCGGCTCGTTCTGCACCAGGATCGAGAGCGTGTGGGCCTCGGTCGGGTCGTGGCGCTCTTCCATGAAATAGGCGGATGCGGGCTGGTTCATCTCTTGTTTCTCAAGTTGTCGCTGTCAGTTACTTTTCGTCATTATCGGACTTGACCCGGCAATCCATCGTCTTCGTAAAATGCATTTCATGAAGAGGGATGGATGAGCGGATCAAGTCCGCGCATGACATTCCGTGATGCGGGTTCGAGCATGGACATACCGGTTCATCATCATGTCAGCACCCTTTCTGAGCTGGTGGCCACATCCGATCCGACCCACCTCCGAAACAAATCGAAATCGATGTTGCCGCCGCTCAGGATCAGGCCGACGCGCTTGCCTTGAAGCCTCTGCTTCTCCTGCAGCGCGGCGGCGAGCGGTGCGGCGCCCGCGCCCTCGGCGAGGTTATGGGTATCGGTCCAGTAGGCGTGGATCGCGGAAGCGATCTCGTCGTCGGTGACCTGCACGATGCGGGAAGCGCCTTTGCGGATGATCGCAAGCGCGTCGGAATCGGGACTACGCGTCGCCATGCCGTCGGCTCGCGTATTCGAGGTTTCGGTGGTCACGACGGTGCCGGCCGCGAACGACAGCGCGTAGGACGGCGCCAAGGTCGACTGCACGCCGACGATCTCGGTGCGCGAGCCCAAGAGATCGCGCACCAGGATGCAGCCAGAGATGCCGGAGCCCTGCCCGATCGGGACATAGATCACGTCCAGGTCCGGCGCCTTGCGCAGCAATTCCAGCGCGTAGGTCGCAACGCCCCTCACCAGATCCGGATGAAAAGCCGGTACGAATTCGAGCCCGTCCTGTCTGGCGCGGCGTCCCGCCTCTTCGCGGGCCACCTGAAAATCCTCGCCATGCTCGACGAGGTTTGCCCCGAACGCACGCATCGCGCGATTTTTCTCGACTGAATTTCCATGCGGCACGTAGATCGTTACCGGGACGCGATAGCGGCTCGCCGCGAAGGCGAGGCTCTGGCCGTGATTGCCGGTGGTCGCCGAGATCAGCCCGGGCGTGGCGGGCCGTTCGCGCTTCATGCGTTCGACATAGACCAATCCGCCGCGTACCTTGAAGGCGCCGGTCGGCGTGTGGTTCTCATGCTTGACGATTGCGGTCGCGCCGAGCCGTTGCGAGAGCAAGGGCCACGCATGCGCCGGCGTCGGCGACATCGCCGCATGGACGATCTCTCTCGCGCGCTCGAGCTGGCTGAGATCAAACATGAGCACCTCTCCCCGTCGCTCGCGCCTCTGCTGTCATCCCCGCGAAAGCCGGGATCCAGTAAACACCGGCGCACGTGATTGAATCGAGAGTGCACGGATTACTGGATCGTCCGGTCGAGCCGGACGATGACAGTGGAATTTGCGGTGCGCGGCTTGTAATCGTCCGCCCCATCGTCACACCAGCGCCTTGCCGGCAGCGAAAGCGGCGGCGGTGGATTCATCGCTGGATTCCGCCGGCAGCAGCATCTCGTTATGCGCCTTGCCCGAGGGGATCATCGGGAAGCAATTTTCCAAGGCCGCGACCCGGCAATCGAACAGCACCGGCCGCTTTACCGTGATCATCTCCTTGATGGCGCCGTCGAGATCGGCCGGCTTGATGGCCTGGATGCCGACGCAGCCAAAGGCCTCCGCGAGCTTGACGAAATCCGGCAGCGCCTCGGAATAGGAATGCGACAGCCGGTTGCCGTGCAGGAGCTGCTGCCACTGCCGCACCATGCCCATATACTGGTTGTTCAGGATGAAGATCTTGATCGGCAGCCCGTGCTGAACCGCGGTCGACATTTCCTGGATCGTCATCTGCACCGAGGCATCGCCGCCGATATCGATCACGAGGCTGTCGGGGTGCGCGACCTGCACGCCGATCGCCGCCGGCAGGCCGTAGCCCATGGTGCCGAGCCCGCCCGAGGTCATCCAGCGATGCGGCTCCTCGAAGCCGAAGAACTGCGCCGCCCACATCTGGTGCTGGCCGACTTCGGTGGTGATGTAGGTGTCGCGCCCGCGCGTCGCCTCGAACAGCCGCTGGATCGCATATTGCGGCAGGATGATATCGGTGTTCTTCCTGTAGGACAGCGAATTGCGCGCGCGCCATTTCGCGATCTCGGCCCACCACGCCTTGATGTCGGGCTTCTTCGCCTCCGCCTTGAACACCTGCAGGAGATCGCCGAGCACGTTGGCGGCATCGCCGATGATCGGCACGTCGACGCGGATGTTCTTGTTGATCGAGGAGGCGTCGATGTCGATGTGGATTTTCTTCGAGCCCGGCGAGAACGCGTCGATCCGCCCGGTAATGCGGTCGTCGAAGCGCGCGCCGATGCATAGCATGACGTCACAGCCATGCATGGTCATGTTGGCTTCGTAGGTGCCGTGCATGCCGAGCATGCCGAGCCAATTCTTGCCTGACGCCGGATAGGCCCCGAGCCCCATCAGGGTCGAGGTGATCGGAAAGCCGGTGACCTCGACCAGCTCGCGCAAGAGTTTCGAGGCCTCGCGCCCAGAATTGATGACGCCGCCGCCGCTATAGATCACCGGCCGTTTGGCGGAAGCGAGCAGCGCCGCGGCTTTGCGGATCTGCGCCGCATCGCCCTTCACCCGCGGCGCGTAGGAGATATGGACGTCGGATTTGCGGGGCGGATGATAGGTGCCCGTCGCGAACTGCACGTCCTTCGGCACGTCGACCACGACCGGCCCGGGGCGGCCGCTGGTGGCGACATAGAACGCCTCGTGCAAGACCTTGGCGAGATCGTTGACATCGCGCACCAGCCAATTGTGCTTGGTGCAGGGCCTTGTGATGCCGACCGTGTCGCATTCCTGGAACGCGTCGTTGCCGATCAGATGCGTCGGGACCTGGCCGGTGATGCAGACCAGCGGAATCGAATCCATCAGCGCATCCGTCAGCGGCGTCACCATGTTGGTGGCGCCGGGGCCGGACGTCACCAGGACCACGCCGGGCTGGCCGGTCGAGCGTGCATAGCCTTCCGCGGCATGGCCGGCGCCCTGCTCGTGCCGGACCAGGATGTGCTCGACCTCGCTCTGCTGGAAAATCTCGTCGTAGATCGGAAGCACCGCGCCGCCGGGATAGCCGAACAGGTGCTTCACGCCATGATCGGCGAGCGCACGCACAATCATGGCGGCTCCCGTCATCTGGTTCGGATCGTGGCTCGTTTTACTCATGGCTTGCTCCGGATCGTGGCTCGTTGCCTTCAGTCTTGTTTTTACGGAAATAAAAAAGGGCCCGTAGAGGCCCCATGCGCACCGCCCGAATTTGGATGGCGTTCAGCCATCCCCGGCGGTGCACCTGGGTACGACGACGATAAGGAGTTTGGTAATAATATTACGCATTTGAGCGCTCGGACTTCCCAAAGGTTGCGCAAAACCATAGCGGCCAAACCCCGGAAGTCAAGGCATGGCGACCCGTTAGCGCGATTTTTGGAGCTTAGCGGGGTTCGCCGCGTTGGGCGAGTGCGAATTTGCGGACAGTGCAAATTTGCGGCATTGGCGCAAAATGCCGTCATGGCCGGAAGGAGCCTTTCATGGTGAGGAGCGCGTCTTCGCGCGTCTCGAACCATGAGGCCGTATGCGGCCAGCCTTTGAGACGCGGCCAAACGGCCGCTCCTCATGATAAGGTCCGTGCCTCCAGCCACCCCCTCGCCGCCTCCGGCTTCACCCACTCGAACTCCGGCAATTGGTGCCTGAACCAGGTGAACTGGCGCTTGGCGTAGTGGCGGGTGTCGGCGCGGCCGATCGTGGCGGCTTCGTCGAGCGGGATCTCGCCGCTTATGTACCGGATCAGCGCCGGCACGCCGTGCGCCTTCATGGCGGGCAACAACGGGTCGAGTTTTCGCGCGGCCAACGCGGCGACCTCGTCCAGCGCGCCGGCCTTAAGCATCGTGTCGAACCGCGCATCGATCCGCGCATAGAGTTCGTCGCGCTCGGGGCTGAGAAACAGCGCGCCGAATGCGCTGCTCGGCAACAGCGCGGGCAGGCCTTCGCGATGCCAGTCGGTCAGCGAGCGTCCGGTCGCTTCGACGACTTCGAGGGCGCGTGCGATACGGGTACGGTCGCGCGGCTTCAGACGCTCGGCGGAGAGAGGATCGCGCCGCGCAAGTTCGGCATGCAGCGCCTCGACGCCGTCGCGCGCGAGCCGCGCGCGCACGCTCTCGCGAATGTCGTCCGCGATCGGCGGGACTGCCGACAGGCCTCGCGTGAGAGCCTTGAAATAGAGGCCGCTGCCGCCGACGAAAATCGGCAAGCGGTTTTGCGCGCGCACTTCTACGAGCACCGCTGCCGCCTCGCTCACCCAGCTGCCGGCGGAAAAATTTACGGCGGCGTCGATGTGGCCGTAGAGGCGATGCGGCACGCGCGCCTCTTCTTCCCGAGCGGGCCGGGCGGTGATGATGCGCAGGTCGCGGTAGACCTGCATGGAATCGGTATTGATGACCGTACCGCCGAACCGTTCCGCAAGCTCGAGCGCGAGCGCCGACTTGCCGCTGGCGGTCGGTCCTGCGATAAGCAGGGCCTTGCTGCTTTCATCCAACGAAGTCACCAGATGTCTCTCGTCGCCACGCTGATCTGCAATCCCAATAACCCGGCGCTCGACGCTACCATCGTCGACGGCGCGCTCGCCGTGCTGCCCTCGGCAGGACCGGCCCGATGGCTGTTCGACGAAGTCGCGGTCGATATCCCGTTCGAGAGCAAGGAAGACCTCCGGGCGATCGAGAACCGCCTGCGCGAGGCCCGCGGCGATCTGCCGATCGACATTGTCGTGCAGCCTCTTGCCACCAGGCGCAAGAAGCTTTTTCTGGCCGACATGGATTCCACCATGATCGGCCAGGAATGCATCGACGAATTGGCGGATTTTGCCGGGCTGAAGGCGCATGTCGCTGCAATCACCGAGCGCGCGATGCGCGGCGAGATCGAATTCGAGCCGGCGCTGCGCGAGCGCGTCGCGCTTCTAAAGGACATGCCGGTCAGCGTGGTCGACGAGGTGCTGGCTAATCGCATCACGCCGACGCCAGGCGGCCGCGAGCTGGTCATGACCATGCGCACGCATGGCGCCTATACCTGCCTGATCTCGGGCGGCTTCACGCTGTTCACCAATGCGGTCGCAGCGAAAATCGGTTTCCAGGAGGACCGCGCCAACGAGCTTGTTGTGCACGACGGCAAGTTCACCGGCGAAGTCAGGGAACCGATCCTCGGCGGCGCCGTCAAGCTTGCGACCCTGATCGAACTCACCGAATCCTTCGACCTCGACGACATCGACACCCTTGCGGTCGGCGATGGCGCCAACGATCTCGGCATGATCCAGCACGCGGGCCTCGGCGTCGCCTATCACGCCAAGCCCGCGGTCGCCGCGACCGCCGCAGCGAGGATCGACCACGGCGACCTCACGGCGTTACTGTATGCGCAAGGGTATCGGCGCGAGCAGTTTGCGGGGAACTAACGCCGATGTGGTCCCGGCGAAGGCCGGGACCCATAACCACCGGTGCTTGTTGTTAGCGAAGCCAACCGCCAGTGTGTCTCTTGCATGGGCAGCCGCGTATGGGTCCCCGCCTGCGCGCGGGGACGACGCTCTCAATTGGGGCTGATTGCGGTTTGACCGCAACTACTGCACGCTCAGCGCCACAAACCGCAGTTCGCCGTCGGCGTTGGAGACGAGCAGCAGCACCGACTTCTTGCCATCCTTCTTCAACTGATCGACGCGCTTCTTGATGTCGGCGCCGCTCGACACCGCCTCCTGCGCAACCTCGACGATGACGTCGCCAGCGGAGAGCCGCTTGTCGGCGGCATCCGACGTACCGTCGACGCCGGTGATGAGCACGCCCTTGACGCCGTCCTTGATCTTGTAGCGGGTGCGCAGGTCCTTGCTCAGGGTCGCGAGATCGAGCCCGAGCGCCTTCTGCGTCACCGGCTTGTCCACGGGATCATCCTTGGTCTTGGCGGAGGCCGGCTGCGCCTTGTCGGGATCATCGAGCCGCCCGAGCGTGACCTTGTGGGTTTCCTCCTGGCCCTTGCGGATGATGACGACATCGACTTCCTTGCCGACCGCGGTGTCGGCGACGATGCGCGACAGG
The DNA here is from genome assembly GCA_963822795.1 of uncultured Alphaproteobacteria bacterium. Taxonomy (GTDB): domain Bacteria; phylum Pseudomonadota; class Alphaproteobacteria; order Rhizobiales; family Xanthobacteraceae; genus Bradyrhizobium. The sequence continues at coordinate 316,312 of CAWGJM010000016.1, read as the reverse complement.
TCCTTCGGCTCCTTGATCTCTTTGCCGTCGAAGGTGACGACGACGTCGCCGGGCTCAAGGCCTGCCGGTTTCGCCGGCCCCTTGTCGTCGACGCCCGCGATCAGGGCGCCGCGCGCCGGCTTGATGTTGAGGCTCTCGGCGATCTCGTCGGTGACGCTCTGGATTCGAACGCCGAGCCAGCCGCGGCGCAATTCGCCGAACTGCCGAAGCTGATCGACCACGCCTGCGACGGTCTTCGAGGGCACCGCGAAGCCGATGCCGATCGAGCCGCCGGAGGGCGAAATGATCAGCGTGTTGACGCCGATCACGTCGCCATCGAGGTTGAACAGCGGACCGCCGGAATTGCCGCGGTTGATGGCGGCGTCGGTCTGAATATAGCTGTCATAGGGACCGGAAGAGATGTCGCGGTTCTTCGCCGAGACGATGCCAGCCGTCACGGTGCCGCCGAGGCTGAACGGATTGCCGATCGCGATCACCCAGTCACCAAGCCTGAGCTTGTCGGAATCGCCGAACTTCACCGCCACCAGCGGCCGCGGCGGCTTGAACTTCAGCACGGCCAGATCGGTCTTCTTGTCGATGCCGACGATGTCGGCCTTGATCTTGGTGCCGTCATTCATGATGACGTTGATCTCGTCGGCATCGGCAATGACGTGATTGTTGGTGACGACGACGCCCGAAGTATCAACGATGAAGCCCGACCCAAGCGAATTGGTCTTGTGCGGCTGCAAGTCGCCGCCCTTGCCGCCGCCCCGGCGGTTCTTGAAGAAGTCGTCGAAGAATTCCTCGAACGGCGACCCCGGCGGCAGTTGCGGGATGGTACTATGGCCATCGCCCTTGGCCTCGATGGTTTGCGACGTCGAGATGTTGACCACCGCGTCGATCACCTTCTCGGCGACATCGGCGATGCCTTCGGGCCCTCGCGCCAGCGCGGGCTGCGAGACCAGCGCGGCGGCCGCGCCGATTGAGATAGCGGCCAGCATCGGCCGCAGGCGATGGCTCAAGGCGGATGTCGCAGCGGTCATATTTGGTCTCTCCAAGAAACGAAGCGGTAAACGAAACGGTGTTTTGCGGCGCACAGTGCGCCCGAACGGGGTCGCCGCGCAAGCATCTGGCTTCGGCATTTCTTTGCCATAAGCGCCACTCAATACGGCAAAAAGCCGACGTTGACCCTTCACGATGGCGTTGGCCCCCGGGGGGCTAAAGCGCGATAGCGCTTTAGTTTTATTAGTTGAGCATGATCTTTCCGGAAAAACCGGTTCCCACCCCGTATCAAATACGGGGCAGGCTTTTTAGATCGGCCGCCGAACCACCCAGATCAGGATCAGGCCCGCGACCGCCGATCCGATGCCGACCGCGCGTAGGATGTTGTCCGGCGTCGCCAGCGCGCTTTTCATGGCTCGCCGCATCCAGGCCGGGCTCGCCGCGAACATCAAGCCTTCGATCACGAACAGGATGCCCACACCGATGAGGAAGTCGGAGAACGCAATGGACCTCATCGGACTGGAACCTCCCATTTAATGTTTTTATTGACGGGACGAAGCAAGAGCTTCGTTCCGCCCCCATCAATCCTGCGCAAGTCTTACGGCTTCGGCGCTGCGGCCGGATTGCCCGATGGGGTGCCAAAATAGCGGAAGAAATCCGAATCAGGCTTCAACAGGAAGCGGGTGACGTTGCCCTTCAGCCCGTTCTCATAGGCCGTCATCGAGCGATAGAAGCCGAAGAAACCCGGGTCCTGGCTGTAGGCCTCGGCAAACAGCCGGTTGCGCTCGGCATCGCCGGCGCCGCGGGTCTGCTCCGCCGTCGAGTTGGCTTCGGCCACGATCACGGTGGCTTCCCGGTCGGCGTTGGCGCGGAGTTCCTGGGCCTTCTGCGCGCCCTGGGCGCGGAACTCGGCAGCCTCGCGCTGACGCTCGGTCTGCATGCGCTGGTAGACCGCCTGGCTGTTCTGCTCCGGCAGGTCGGCGCGACGGATCCGCACGTCGACCACCTGGATGCCGTAGGCGTCGGCCTCCTTGTCGAGCTGGCCGCGGATCCGTGCCATCAGCGCCTCGCGTTCGTCGCGCACCACCTGGATGAAGGTGACCTCGCCCAGCACGCGGCGCAGCGACGCGTTCAGAAGCGTGGTCAACTGGATATTGGCGGCCTGGATCGAGCCCACGCTCTGATAGAATTGCAACGCGTTCTTGATGCGGTAGCGCGCGAACGCGTCGACCACCAACCGCTTCTGGTCGGAAGCGATCACTTCCTGCGAGGGGTTTTCGAGGTCGAGGATGCGCTTGTCGATGTCGATCACGGTGTCGACGAACGGGGCCTTGAAATGCAGGCCTGGATCGGTAACGACATCGACCGGCTTGCCGAGCCGCACCACCAGCGCCTGTTCGGTCATATCCACCGTGAAGACCGAACCATAGCCGACGATAACGGCACCAAGCAGCAGCAACAGCACGACAATGCCTGTGACGGGAGACCTCATCGCGTGGCTCCGCTCGGCTGTGACAGCGATCCGGTCGTCGCCGGGGGTTGAGGCTTCGGCGTCAACTCGTTCAGCGGCAGATACGGCACGACGCCCTGCGACGACGTCGAACCGCCGTCGTAGATCAGCTTCTCCGAATTGCCCAGGATACGCTCCATGGTCTCGAGATAGATGCGCTCGCGCGTCACGTCGGGTGCTTTCTTGTATTCCTCATAGACCTTCAGGAAGCGCGCGCTCTGGCCCTTGGCCTCGGCGACCGCCTGCTGCTTGTAGCCCTCGGCGGCCTGGAGGATCTGGGCCGCGCGGCCCTTGGCGTCGGGGACGACGCGGTTGGCATAGGTCTGCGCCTCGTTCTGCAACCGCTCGAGGTCGGCGCGCGCCGCCTGCACGTCGCGGAAGGAATCGATCACCTGCGCCGGCGGGTCGACCTTCTGCATCTGCACCTGCTGCACCAGGATACCCGAACCGTAACTGTCGAGCGTCCTTTGCATCAGGTCCTGCACTGACTGTTCGGTGGTGGTACGCGCGCCGGTCAGGATCGGCTGGATGTTGGATTTGCCAACGGCCTCGCGCATCGCGCTTTCGGCGACCGCCTTCACGGTGCCCTCGGGATTCTGGATGTTGAACAGGAAGTCGGCGGCGCCCTTCGGCTTGATGCGCCACAGCACCGTGAAGTCCACATCGACGATGTTCTCGTCGCCGGTGAGCATCAGGCTTTCTTCCGGAACGTCGCGCATGGTCCTGCCGCGACGGGTGGGATCGTCGATCAGCGTCATGCCGATCGATATGGTTGAAACCCGCAGCGCCTTGGGCAACAGCACGGTTTCGATTGGATACGGCAGGTGATAGTTCAAGCCGGGCTGGGCATCGCGCTCATATTTGCCGAAGCGCAGCACGATGCCGAGTTCTTCGGACTGCACGCGATAGAAGCCGGACAATCCCCAGATCGCGAGCGCGATAAGCAGGATCAGCGCGATACCGAGGCCGCTAAAATACCCGCCCGGCAGCAGTTGCTGCAGCCGGTCCTGGGCGCGGCGCAGAAGGTCCTCCAGATCGGGCGGCCTTGGTCCGACGGGTTGCGGGCCGGAACTCCACGGTCCCTTGGGACCCGAACCCCATGGGCCACCGCCCTGATTCTTCCACGGCATCAATACTCTCCTCCGCGGGGTCCGGGGGCAAAGCTGCCCGGAACCCGCAACACCGGCAGGCTTTATAGGGGACGGTCCCGGCCCTTACAACGCAAGCTTACGGCCCGAAGCAGCTATGCCTGAGCCGGCAATTGTCAATCTAAACATTAGAGAATGCAGTTAATTCGGCTAGCGGCGGCGATAGGTCACATAGGAGAAATCGGCGCTGTCGTCCGGACCGGCCGGATGACGCTCGCGGGCGACCTCCTCCCAGACGGCGGTATCGATCGCCGCAAACGTCGTATCGCCTTTGGGCCGGGTGTGCACTTCGGTGATCTCGAGACGGTCGGCAATCTGGCTCCATTGCGCGTAGATCTCGGCGCCGCCGATCACGGCGATTTCACACGCCCGCCGCCGCAGCGCGTCGCCGCGCGCGACCGCGCGGGCTGCCGCAAACGACGTCGCCACCACCGCGCCGGCTGCGCGAAAATGTTGGTCACGCGTAACGACGATATTGGTTCGGCCGGGAAGCGGCCGCTTCAGCGAGACGAAGGTCTTGCGGCCCATCACCACCGGCTTACTCATTGTCATCGCCTTGAAGCGTTGCTGATCGGTCCTCAGCCGCCATGGTATCGCGCCATCAGAGCCGATCACGCCGTTGTCGGCGACCGCGACGATCAGCACGATTTCCATCATGGCACGGCTTCCGCCAACGCGGTCAGCGCCGGACCGTTGAGCCGGCACACCGTCCACTCGTCCATCAAGACCGCGCCGAGCGATTTGTAGAAGGCGATCGACGGCTCATTCCAGTCGAGCACCGACCATTGCAGGCGCGACCAGCCATTCGCAACGCACGCTTTCGCAAGATGGGCAAGCAGCCCCTTGCCGATGCCGTTGCCGCGAAAAGCCGGACGCACGAACAGGTCTTCGAGATAGATGCCGGAGCGGCCGCTGAAGGTGGAGAAATTGTTGAACCAGACCGCGAAGCCGCAGGGCTCACCGTTCCATTCCGCGATCTCGCAGAACAGCCGCGGATGCTCGGCGAACAGTGCGGCGCCGATCATCGCTTCGGTCACCTCGACCTCGTGGAGCAATTTCTCGTAGTCGGCGAGCTCGCGGATCAGGGAAAGGATGAGTCCGGTCTGCTCAGGACGCGCGCGATAGATGGCAAGGGACTTGGCAACGGACATTATACCGCGACTTCGGCCTTGATATGCGGGTGCGGATCGTAGCCTTCGAGCGTGAAATCCTCGAAGCGGAAGGCGAAGATGTCCTTGACGTCCGGCTTGATCTTCATCACCGGCAGCGGCCGGGTCGGCCGGGTCAGTTGCAGCCGGGCCTGCTCGAGATGATTGGAGTAGAGATGCGCGTCGCCGAGGCTGTGAACGAAATCGCCGGGTTTAAGCCCCGTGACCTGCGCCACCATCATGGTCAGAAGCGCGTAGGAGGCGATGTTGAAGGGCACTCCGAGAAACACGTCCGCCGAGCGTTGATAGAGCTGGCACGACAATTTTCCGCCCGCGACGTAGAACTGGAACAGGCAGTGGCATGGCGGCAGCGCCATCTTGTCGACGTCGGCCGGATTCCACGCCGTCACGATCAGGCGGCGCGAATCGGGGTTGCGCTTGATCATGGCGACGACGTCGGCGATCTGGTCGATGTGGCGCCCGTCCGGCGCCGGCCAGGAACGCCACTGCGATCCGTAGACCGGGCCCAGATCGCCATTGGCGTCGGCCCATTCGTCCCAGATCGTGACGCCGTTGTCCTTCAGATACTTGATGTTGGTGTCACCTTTGAGGAACCACAGCAATTCGTGCACGATCGACTTCAGCGGCAACCGCTTGGTGGTCAGCATCGGAAATCCGGCCGACAGGTTGAAGCGCATCTGGTGGCCGAAGATCGAGAGGGTGCCGGTCCCGGTGCGGTCGCGCTTCTCCGCGCCGTCGGCGAGAATCCGTTCGAGCAGATCGTGGTACTGGTTCATGCGTTCGGTTTCGACTCCGAGAAGGGCTTTGAGAATGTAGCGGCCTGGCGCGCCGGTCCACAGCGGCGATTCGGCCCGCAATGCCCATTATACCCAGAAAAGTGGGTATTTTATCCGCTTCAGATCAAGCCGGCCAAACCCAAAATTCCCCCGGCAAGCAAGATCCAGAGCGGATTGAACCGCGTCGTGGCGGCGACCACGGCCGCGGCCAGCGTGACCAGGAGCGCCGCCCAGGTCCGGTCGGCGGCTTGGGTAACGATCAGCGCACTCGCGGCCATCAACCCGATCGAAAGCGGCACCAGCGCCACCTGGATGATGGCAGGCCAACGCGACTTGCTCGACGATCGGGTCAAGAGCCGGCTCACATAATAAGCCAGGGCAGCGGTCGGCACGCACATCGCCAGCGTCGCCGCGAGCGCGCCTGCGATGCCCGCCACCGAATAGCCGATCAGGGTCACGATCAGGACGTTCGGCCCCGGCGACAATTGGGAGATCGCGTAGATATCGGCGAACTGCCGGTCCGTCAGCCAATGCCGGATATCGACGGCGACGCGGTGCATCTCGGGGATCGCCGCGTTGCCGCCGCCGACCGCAAACAGCGACATCAAGCCGAACGTCCACACCAGCGCCCAGATCGGATTGCCGTTCGGGGTCATGCCGTGGCCCGCCGCCGCATGACCATCACGATGGCAATGCTGATCGGGGCCGCCACCAAGAGCACGGCCTGCAAGGGCAGCCGTGCCAACCCGATCGCGATGAACACGGCAACCATGACGACAAGGCCGATCACGTCACGCCGCTTGATCAGCGGCATCATCATCTTGAAGACCACTGAGATCAAAAGGCCGACCGCACCGCAGGACACCCCGGCCAGGATGCGCCGCAACGCATCGACATCACCGTACCGTGCATAGAGCGCGGCCAGCACCGTGACCAGCAGCATCGGCGGTCCGACCAGTCCGGCAAAGGCGGCAATCCCGCCCGCAATGCCGCCGAAGCGCGATCCGAACACCACCGACAGATTGACGATGTTCGGCCCGGGCAGGAAATGGCACAGCGCGAAGGTTTCGTTGAACTCTTCCGCCGTCATCCAACGGCGCTCTTCGACAATGCCGCGCCGGGCAAAGGCGAGCACCCCGCCGAAGCCTGCGAGCGACATTTTGGCAAAAGCCAAGAACAACTCGAGCAGACCGGGAGGGGGAGTTGTGGTCGGCGCTGGAATTTCCGCCGCATGAGCCGCGGCGGGCGGCGAATCCGTTGACATCCACAAGATTTAAACAGCCGCCGAGGCGCGGGGGAAGCCAATTTGGCGCGTTCCGGCCATGCGATCACGCTTGGGGCGAATAGCCCCGATCCGGCACTGTCTTTCTCAACCTTTGCGCCCTATATTGGGGATGCCGGTTCGCCGGCTATGGAAATAAATTGCCGTCGCAATAAACCATTCGGACCCGGGGGCAGTACCCGGCGCCTCCACCCAAGCCCGGCCCGCCCTCGAATTGGGTCGGCGGGCTTCGGCGGGGGCGAAACAGGATCGACGAGGGCGTAAAGGGCGTGTTTTTTCCCGGTATTGTTCCGCCGTTATCGGGCTAATGCAATAGTTGCCAACGACAACTTTGCTCCGGTTGCTCAGGCTGCGTAACGCAGTTTGAAAGACCACACTTAAAGTCCTAGCGGGTTAAGCTCCGTTAGGCGGGGTTCGGAGGCACCTGGCAACAGAAGCCTCCACTTTGACTTCCTTGCCTTGTTGCCGGGCCGAGCTGCTGCAATTTCCGCCGACGAGACCTGCTGACCTCGGACCGCCGCCGGAGTAGCATGGGCCGAAGGGGCGAGTCGGGTGACCGGCCGCGCTGCCGGGTGGCCGGCAACATGTGCATCTGACAGGACCGATCATGGCGACCGACCATATCCGATACGACGTGCTGGCGCGCGATGCGCTGCGCGGGGTGCTGCGCCGGGTGTTGAGCGACGCCGCCGCCCACGGTTTGCCAGGCGAGCATCATTTCTTCATCACCTTTCTCTCCAAGGACGAAGGCGTGAAACTCTCGCCGCGGCTGCTCGCGCAATACCCGGAGGAGATGACGATCATCCTGCAGCACCAGTTCTGGGATTTGGTGGTATCGGAAGACCGTTTCGAGGTTGGCCTGTCGTTCGGCGGTATTCCGGAACGTCTGGTGGTCCCCTTCAGCGCCATCAAGAGCTTCCACGATCCTTCCGTACCGTTCGGTCTAGCATTCGAAATGTCGGATGCCGCGCCCGAGGCGCCGGCCAAGAACCTTCCGGCTGCCGCTGCCCCTTCCGCTGTCGCGGTGCCTGCACCGCTACCTTCCGACGAAACTATCGAAGAGCCGGCGAAGCCGAGCGAAGGCGCCGAGGTCGTGCGGCTGGATCGCTTCCGCAAGAAATAATCCGCGCCGCAACACGACGCCATTCTGGAATGTGAGTGATGCGTAGGCCGGCAGCGTGGGCCGCAAACCGCCGCAAGCGGTTTTCCGAAACGGACAGGTGTGTCTCATGGGCCGATCGACCAAACCAACGCGATCAAGTTCGACGCACGTGGAAACCGGCGCGCTCGACCGGTGCCGCGACCGCGTCATCCTCCGCGCCGCGCGCAATATGATCGACGGCAAATTGGGCGAGCATCCTGCCAACGTGGCGCTCGGAGAGGAACTTGGTTCCAAAAAGCCGGTTCACCACAACGATCGTGTCGACATCAGCCCGTCGGTCGGGAATTTTCCGCTGACGCCGCGCAGCTCGAGAGTGGCACTAAACGGCTAGAGCTGGCGGTAATCGAATTCATCTTACCGAAAAACGAGCCGGACTACTCGATCATGTCGATGCTTGCGTATGGTATGATGCATTCAATTCAACGGCTCGCGGCATCCGTACGCTGGTGCGCCGAGCATCGTATGAACGGCGCACTCCGCGAGCTGATGGAATGTTCGCTCATTATGGTAACCGCGCTCGCGCCAAAAATTGGCTGCGACAATGCCACAAAGATGGCCAAATCGACACGCGCGCGCACAACAATGTTGAAAGAAACGGCTGTGCCGCAGGGCTTTCTATCGCGTACCGACTTCGACCGGCAAGTTTGGCTGGCCAGGATGAAACCCACCGGTTGATCGGCTGCGTGAGAGTGACCCCCGTTAAACTACGGGTACGCCGGACGATTTACGGTACGCTGATATTAGTTATAGATCATAATCGCTAGAGATTGGGATCGATCGGAATGTCGGCGTTGCGTTCGGTCCCGGTAGAGCAGTACTTATTTTGTTTTCGCAGAACGAAATGCATTCTTGGTGCTAGCGGGCGCCGCAAAGAGGATTTCCAGTAATGACAATTGAGTTTGTTGATGCGTATTCCTCCACATTGTTTTTGGCGCAGCGAACGCGCCCTTCTGAAATTTTCGCTTCTCGCCGAGTGGTTTCGTGATGGAGACGGGCATGGGGGAGATCGTCAATCTGAAGCGATTTAAGAAGCGCGTGGTGCGCGCACAGTCGGCGAAACAGGCCGAGGTCAACCGTGCGCGGTTCGGCCGAACCAAATCCGAACGCGTCAGCGATGAGCTGCGCGCTGAACGTACAAGCGACTTGTTGGACCAGCACCGCATCGACGGCGGAGACGCCTCATGAAATCGCCCGTCGTCAAACGCTCGATCGTGGTTGCGGGTCACAAGACCAGCGTCAGCCTCGAAGAGGCTTTCTGGAATGGCATGAAGGAAATCTCGGCGCTTCGGAACATGACGCTGTCCGAGCTCGTGGGAGAGATCGACGGCAATCGCCAGCAGGGCAATCTGTCGTCGGCGATCCGGCTGTTCGTGCTCGACTACTTCAAGAACCGCACCATTGCGGTCCCGGCGCCGGCCGATACAAAGCAGCACGCTTCGTCGGGCGGTTAGAGGCGCGGGCGCGCATCCGCAAACAGTACGCGCGTCCGTACCTTGCATGTCCCCGCTCCGATGGGCCGGCTGGATCGTGATCCGATCAAATTAAATCGGATCACGATCTCGTGTCTTGAGCATCATGCTCTAATAAACCAGACCGGTGCCGGGCGGTTGTTCCAGCGCCGCGGCAAGCGATTTGTATTCGGCGCAGTCGGTTCCGCAGATCGCGCCGATCCGGCTCAGATGATACAGTGCCTGGTCGCGGTTGCCCTGTTCGATCTGCCACAGGCCGTAATAGTTCCAGGTCAGCACGTGGCTCGGATCGGATTTCAGCGCGCGCTCGTACCAGACCTGCGAGAGCTTGTAGTCGCCGAGCTTGCGATAGGAATAGCCGATCAGATTGGCCACATTCGCGAAGTCATCATGGCCAAGCGCCTTGAGCTGCTCGATGGCGCCGGCATAATCGTGGCGGTCGTAAATCGTCGAATAAGCCTCGCGATACCCCTTGGCAAAGGCCGGATCGTCGAAAAGAGACTCCTTGCTGGGCTTCTTTTTGGCCCGGTGGGTGGCGCCGGTGGCTTTGCTGTCCGGCGCTTGCGGGGGAGGAGATGGGTGCATCACGTCTTCGCCACCACCACCTCCGCCGCCGCCGCCACCTCCTCCAGCGGCTAGCACCGGAATGACCGGCGGCGCCGCGACCAGCGCCGTCAGAAACATGGCCAGTGTCACAAGTCTGATTGCAAAATTGTTCATGCACGCCTCCTGCTCGTTGCGAGATAAACGATCATTCCAGCCGCCTGTATCAACCCCAGCGCGCCGGCCGCATTCCATCGGAACCGGAATGACCGCCCTGCCCTCGGCAGTTTTGAGGATTTGATCTCGATCGGCTGGCAGGAGGGGGTATCGCGCATTGGTGTTGGCCGCACCACGGTATCTTACAATCGCTCTAAGGTGCAACGACATCGCGCTCAGAGCGCTTGACCTGTTGGCGCCTGATTGAAAATAAGGACCATGGCCGAACATAACGATACGCCAACGCAATTACCGCTCGGACTGGCCCGACGCGGCTATACCGGCGTGATCCAGCATTTGGCCGCCGGCCAGGCGGGCTCGGCGCTGTCGGACGTCGAATTGGAGAGCCGGCTGATCGAACTCGGCTTCGTTGAGGGCGCCAGGGTCGAGGTGCTGTACGAAGGGATCATCGGGCGCGATCCGATCGCGGTTCGCGTCGACAACGTCACCATCGCCGTGCGCCGGTGCGAAGCGATGGCCATCATCGTCGCCTAAGACGACCGGATCCTAAAGCCGATGGAATCCCCTCTGATGCATCTAGCCCTGGTGGGCACGCCGAACAGCGGCAAGACCTCGCTGTTCAATGCGCTGACCGGCAGCCGGCAAAAGGTCGCGAACTATCCCGGTGTCACGGTGGAGCGCAAGGAAGGGTCGTTCGTGACCCCAAACGGGCGGCAGGTCTCGGTGGTGGATCTGCCCGGCACCTACTCGCTGCGCGGCCGCAGCCCGGACGAAGAGATCACGCGCGACATCGTGCTGGGCAAGGCCAAAGGCGAGCCGCTTCCCGACCTCGCGCTGTGCGTCGCCAATTCCACCAACCTGCGGTTGACGATCCGCCTCCTGCTCGAATTGAAAAGCACCGGCCGGCCGCTGGCGCTGGTGCTCAACATGTTCGACATCGCCACCCGCCGCGGCGTTACCGTCGACGTGCCGCATCTTTCGGAAGCGCTCGGCGTGCCTGTGGTCACCTCGATCGCGGTGCGCAAGGGCGGCACCGCCGACCTGTTGCGCCTGACCGACGATATCCTGGCGCAGGCGCAGCCGGAGGTCCGGGAAAATCTCTGGCGGCCGCTTACGGTCGCCGAACTGCGGGCCACCCAGCGCGAGGCTGATCGCATCCTTGGCACGACGGTCAGCCTGCCGACGCGGCCAGACACCTGGACCGCGCGGATCGACGCGGTGGTGCTGCATCCCTTGGGGGGCCTGGCGATCCTGCTCCTGATCCTGTTCGTGATGTTCCAGGCGGTTTTCGCCTGGGCGCAGCCGCTGATGGATCTGTTGTCGAGCGCGTTCGACGCGGCCGGACAATTCGTTCACGACACTCTGCCCGCGGGGCTGGTGCAGAGCTTCCTGCAGGACGGCGTGATTTCCGGCGTCGGCAGCGTCGTGGTGTTCCTGCCGCAGATCATCATCATCTTCCTGTTCATCCTGCTCCTGGAAGATTTCGGCTATATGGCGCGCGCGGCGTTCCTGATGGACCGCATCATGGGCGGCGCCGGCCTGCACGGCCGCGCCTTCATTCCGCTGCTGTCGAGCTTCGCCTGCGCGATCCCCGGCATCATGGCGACCCGCGTGATCGACAACCGCCGCGACCGGCTAACCACCATCCTGATCGCGCCGCTGATGACCTGCTCGGCGCGGATACCGGTCTACACGCTGATCATCTCCGCCTTTATCCCGCCCAAGCTGATCTGGGGCTGGATCAATCTGCAGGGGCTCGTGATGTTCGGCCTCTACACCGCCGGCATCGCCAGCGCGCTCGGGGTGTCGTTCCTGATCAAGTTCTTCATGTGGCGCGACTACGCGCCGGCCCCCTTCATGCTGGAGCTGCCCGACTACAAGATGCCGCGCGTGCGCAGCATCGCGATCGGCGTCTATAACCGCGCCAAGATGTTCCTGCAGCGCGCCGGCACCACGATCTTTGCGATGATGGTGCTGATCTGGTTTTTGGCATCCTTCCCGCAAGCGCCGGCCGGCGCCGAAGGACCCGCCATCAACTACAGCATTGCGGCCATCATCGGCAAGGCAATCGCGCCGCTGCTGGCGCCGCTCGGCTTCAACTGGCAGATCGCGGTGGCGTTGATCCCGGGCATGGCGGCGCGCGAAGTCGCGGTGGCGGCGCTCGGCACCGTCTATGCCATCGAAGGCGGCAAGGAAGCCGCCGAACAGATCGGACAGGTGCTCGCCTCCAAATGGAGTCTGGCGACCGCGCTATCGCTGCTTGCCTGGTACATCTTCGCCCCGCAATGCGCCTCAACGCTCGCCGTGATCCGCCGCGAGACCGGGGGCTGGAAATGGATGGCGGTCACTTTCGCCTACATGCTGGCGCTGGCCTATGCGGCGAGCCTTGTCACTTACAACGTCGCCGTCGCGCTCGGCGCGGGCTAACGCGTTTTGCGGCGAAGGCCTGCCCCGCACCTGGATAGCGGCGTGGCCCCGGTTCGCTGTCCAAGAAAACGCGTCAAAACTAAAAACTAGCCTCCGCCGTATCTGCCGGACATCACCTGAAATAGTCGGTGACAACCTGCAGATCGGACTGGGAGGGGCGCGCGCCGTTCAGATCCGCGTCAATGACCCGACGGCACGCTTCGACGGCCGGCTCGTCACCGAGATCGTTTGCGGCTTCGAGAACCAACCAGGCCGTATCCACCGACGGCTGGTCTGACGCCGGCCCGCCGGAAATCCGGCCCAGAAGTTGGCGCACTTCGATTTCGAGGTGGGTCACGTTCATGGTCAATCTTCCCCAGCCGGCTTTGCGATCGGTTATCTCAATGTGCATGAAGCTGCGGCTGGCGGCTCGGGCTGGAGCCGCCAGACTCTAGATGCTTGCGCGATTTATAGAATTCGAGAACGCTGCGGGAGGTCGCGACGTTGAGGGAGGAAAACTCGCTTTCGAGATCCTTCAAATCCTTGGCGGTGATGCGGTGATCCTTGGCGCCGAGAAACAACAGCGACATCGTCGTACCCCACGAGAAGCCGAGCGCCTTGGCGAGAACCAGCAGCATTTCCCTGTTCTTGTCCACCAAGGCGCGCTCGATCACGTCGTTCGGCAACGAGCATAACAGCGACAGCCCGATCGTGACTTCGTCGAATTGGTGGGTCCGTGCGTATCCGGCGACGCTTTCCTCATTCAAGTTGCCGTGGCGATGCTGTGTCGCCACCACCCGTTTGGCGACAAGGTGGTTCCTCGATGCTGGACCGAACTTGGATTGCAGCGCGCCGGCGACATCGCTCACCGAGGCCTCAATTTCGGTCATCATCGCCGGCCGCTCGCGCGCCAGCCGTTTCTTCACATTGTCGGACGCCTTGGCGATCAGCTGCTGGAACACGTGCCGCGGTATGTCGCTGCGCAGGCCGAGCTGCTCGGCGAGAATGGAATCGCCCTCGGCCCGCTTGATCATGTGCAGGAAACCGAAATTGGAGAAGCGGGCGCCTTGGTTGCTCACGACCGACTTCACGACCTCCTGGTCGCCGCGCCGCACCAGCACGTCGGTAACCGCCTCGTCGAGGGATTTTCGTTGGGAAATCGCCAGCAAATGCGGCTGACCTTTGGTTTGGGCGTTGGTAACCAGGGTCTCGCTGTCGAGCTGCCGGGATTCCCGCAACACGGGACCTGCGACCTCGATCGCATCGTCAAAGGCAAGCTTGTGGATGATATTGGTCGGCGCCCTATCGAATGAGGCCAGATGGTCGGCGAGCTGCGTGCGGACCGCAACCTCGATCTCATCCGCCAGCCGTCCGATCACCTCGCCGAAGGTCCATATCTCCTCGTCACTAAACCGGCCGGTGAGCAGCAGGTCCGTCGCGTGCCAAAGGGCTCGCGTGCGGCTTTCCGCCGTTCCTCGTGCGATCGCATCATCGAGGTCCCGCAGGAACGAATGCATCTCACTCATGTTTAACAAAACCTCAATTGGCGGGAGACGCCGAACAAATAGCGACAACGTCCGAGTGTGACAGGCAAAGGCAATCATTCCGTAAAATCGGCGAATAAGTATTGTCGGCAAAATTTCGTTGAACTGCCGATCAATTTCTTTACATCTCTTTCACGCGCACGATCGCGACGTCGCCGCTGGCGCCGAGCGATCTTCGATTACGGAACGGCCGCGCCGCCTCGATCGCAAAATCGCGCAACAGCGTCAGCAGGTGCAGGTTGCGCGCGTCGGCCGAATGCACGAAATAGTAACCAGTTGGAAGCTGCAGCGGTCGTTCGGCCAGCATCTTCAGCCTGCCTTCGGCCACGTGCGGACCGATATAGGCCATGTCCATCAGCGCGATGCCTGCACCGGCGAGCGCGGCATCCAGCGCCTGCGCGCGCGTTTCCACCGTCAGCCATTTCGCCGGCTTGTCGGGAAGGGCGCGCACAGCCTTCTGCCATCTCGACCAATCCATGAAGCGCGACCGGGCCCGGATCAGCGGGATGCCCTGCCAACCCTGCCTCGTGTTCCAACCGATGCGTCCGGCAACGGGTGCGGCCGCAATCGGCATCAGCGTTTCCTCAAACAACAGCGTCGAGGCGAGACCCTTCCACGCCCCGCGGCCGTGACGGATGGCGCAATCGAGGTCCTCACTTGCGAGATCGACGGCCCTTGTGGTCGTCGAAATCACCACCTCGATCTGGGGATGGTGCGCCTGGAATTCCGCGACGCGCGGGATCAGCCAATGCGAGGCGAAGGTCGCAACGGTGGAAAGCCGGATCTGCCCGCGGTTGCGCTTGAACGGCAGCACCGCAGCGTCGATCCGCTCGAGCGCGTCGCCGACACTCCCGAGCAGGCGTTCGCCGTCCTCGGTAAGAACGAGTTTGCGCCCGACCTTGCGCACTAGCGCGACGCCGAGGCTCTTTTCCAGTTCGGCGATCCGGTGCGACAGCGCCGAGCGCGTCACCCCCAACTGATCGGCGGCTTCGCGCAGGCTGCCGAATGTCGCCAGTAGCGAAAGCGCCGATAGCGCGCGCACCGATGGTGGAGCGGACCTCGCCATGTCGGGGCCTCTTCCGTTTGCCATTGGTGAGATTATCTCACCAATGGGCAAGCCGGATCAAGCTAGCATCGGTAATGATCCGCGAAAGGACCGACGATGAGCATCGAGAATTTCAGGCAGCTCGCCGAGTACAACCACTGGGCCAACCGCCGCCTCTATGGCGCGGCGCTTTCGCTGCCGGACGAGGCGTATCGGCGCCGGACCGGCGTGTTCTTCGGCAGCCTGCACGGCACCTTGAATCATCTGCTGCTCACCGATCGCGTCTGGCTGAAGCGGCTGACCGGCGAGGGCGAACATCCGAACCGTCTCGACGCCATTCTGTTCGAAGACCTCAAGGATCTCCTGCGCGCCCGCCTCGCCGAGGATGCCCGCCTGAAGCGTGTCATCAGCGGCTTCAGCGAGGCCGATCTCGGTGAGGTCGTGTCGTACCAAACAATGTCGGGCCAGCCGCAGCGACAGATGCTGCAAGACATCCTGCTGCATCTGTTCAATCACCAGACCCATCATCGTGGCCAGGCCCACGCCTGCTGCTCGATCGTGACCGGGCAGGAGCCGCCCTCGCTCGATCTGTTAGCGTTTCAACGCGGCGTCCCTCCGCCGGATCTGGCGGCGTAGTTACGCCTGCTGCGGTTTGATGCAAACCTTCGACCGCGCACCCCTTGCGCGCGAACGCCGAGGTTTCTAAAACCAGCTCTATCCCAAGCTGACGCCATGGAGACCGAAATGGACTTCGCAAAGCGAACCGCGCCGCGATTGAAGTCCAATTCGGAAAGCCTTCTCCATGACCGCGTTGCTCACCCTGGATTCCATTTCCCTTATCACCCCTGACGGCCGCCCTCTATTCGACGCATTGACACTCGCGTTGGGGCGGGAGCGCATCGGCCTCGTCGGGCGCAACGGCTCCGGCAAGTCGACGTTGCTGCGGCTGATCGCCGGAGAGATCGAACCCGCGGCCGGATCGATCCGGCGCGCCGGCTCGCTTGGCGTGCTCGCCCAGCTCGCAGACGAGAAGCTGACAGTCTCGCAGGCGCTGGGCGTGGCGAACGACCTCGCTTGGCTGCGTCGCATCGAGTGCGGCGAGGGGTCGCTGGACGACGCCAACCAGGCCGACTGGACCCTGCCATCCCGGCTTGATGCCGCATTGGCCGAAACCGGGCTTTCCGCCTTGCCGCTGAGCCGGGCGATTGCTTCGCTCAGCGGCGGCGAACGAACGCGCGTGGCTATCGCCCGGTTGTTGATCGAGGCGCCGGATGTGCTGCTGCTGGACGAGCCCACCAACAATCTCGACATCGAAGGCCGCGAGGCCATCGCGCGGCTGCTCGAACGCTGGCGCGGCGGCGCGATCGTCGCCAGTCACGACCGCGCTTTGCTCGAGCGCGTCAACCGTATCGTCGAACTCACTCCCATTGGCGTGACGGTTTTTGGCGGCGCGTGGTCCGCGTTCGCCGAACAGCGCGACGCGGCGCGAGCCCGCGCCGAGGCCGACCTCAAGCGAACGTCGGATTCGCTGCGCAACGCCGAACGCGCCATGCAAAAGGCAAAGGAGAAGAAGGCGCGTCGCGACAAGGCCGGACGCGCATGGCGCGCCAAGGGCATCGAGGACAAGATGTTCATGGACGCGGAGAGGCAGCGCGCCGAGAACAGCGGTGCGCGCGAGGGTCATCTCGCCGATCGGATCATCGAAGACCGAAACTCCGCTCTCCAGGAAGCCCGGGCGCGGGTGGAAGTGCTGACGCCGCTTTCGATCGACTTGCCGAAAACAAATCTGCCCCCTGGTCGCGGGCTCGTCGTTATCCGCGATGCGGTCATGGACTTTGCGCGCCGCCGTTTGTTTGGACCGCTATCGTTCGAGTTTCGCGGTCCCGGACGCGTCGCGATCTCCGGCCCCAACGGTTCCGGCAAGACCACCCTGCTGCGCCTGATCGCCGGTGAACTGCAGCCATCGGCGGGTGAAGTGCATCACCTGACCGATCGCATCGCCGTGCTCGACCAGCATGTTGGCCTGCTCGATCCGGCCGCGCGCATTTTTGACAATCTGCGCCGGCTGAACCCGGGCCTGTCCGATAACGAAGCGCGCGCCGCGCTGGCGCGGTTCGCCTTCCGCAACACGGCGGCGCTGCAGATTGCGGGCACGCTAAGCGGTGGCGAGCGCCTGCGCGCCGGATTGGCTTGCGTGTTTGCCCGACCGCAGCCGCCCCTGCTCTTGCTGTTGGACGAACCGACCAACCACCTCGATCTCGCATCGATCGAGGTACTGGAAGCCGCGCTGGCGGTTTTTGATGGAGCCCTAATCGCGGTCAGCCACGACCGCGCCTTCTTGCGCGCGATCGGCATAGAACGAGAGATCGCACTGAGGAATGGATAGGCTACGGGATCGTAACCGGCGGCGTCAGCAAGATCGGCGGCCGCGGCTTCGGTTTGACGGGAACGGGAGCCGGACCGGGCGCCGGCCTGACCTCGATCGCCGGCGGCAGCGGCGCGGCTTGCTGGCTCACGATCGGAGGCGCAGGCACCGGCGCGACGGCGGGCGGCCGCGGAGCCACGGGAGCAACCGTAGTCTTGGGCCGCGGCAGAAACCGGCGCGGCTCGCGCCCCTGCCCCGGCACGTCCAAGGGCGTTTGCTCCAATGGCGTGACATCAGGCACAGCCGGCAACGGCAGCACCGAGGTCGGTGGCGGAATTGACGCCGGCAGCGCTCGAGGCGGGTCGCCGCGTTCGATCGAATCCAGCCGCCTTGTCTCGCGATCGATCGCCCTCACCGCCAGCCACGACGACAACGACGCGACGTCGACGCTGCTTCTGAGCGTATCGGGCGAGCCCGCCGCAAACAGCTGGATTTCCGGGCGGCTGCTGTCCGATCCGACCGCGGTCGAGGTGAGAGTGGCACGGATATCCGCCTGGTCGGCGGGAATGTCGTATCCGCCCGATACGATAACGCGGCCACCGTCGGAATCCAGCGTCGTCGCGTCGACACGCAGCCGCCCGTCTCGAATCGTGAACGGGATTTGCGCCGAAGCCACCGGCAAGGCGCCCGCGGAGAGCACCGGCTCGACGATCTGCCGCAGCCTCGCATCGTCGGTTGCCTGTCCACTGTCGCTGGCGCGGATCGCAACGTCGAAAGCGCGCGGATCGAGGCCGACAATGCTGGCTGCCGCCAGCGTCGCGGTTCCGCTCCCGGACAATGCACCGGTCAATGCGGAAACACTGCGGCCCTGGCTTGCCAGCGTCATCTGCAGCGAGGTACGGCCCGCCGGCATCTTCAGTCCGCGATAGTGCAGCGCCGCGCCATCGACATTCGCGAGCTCGAGGCGCGCGTTCAAGGCCACCCCGCTGGCATCTTGTCTCGTATCGATATTGGCGGTGACGTCGCCGCCGCCAATTTTGCCCTTGATCGCATCGATCGTCAGCGACTGGCCGTCGTTTTTCAAGGTACCACCGACCGGCCGCAATTCGCCGCCTCCGGGCAGCGCGCCGCTCAGCGCCTGGAAAGCGACGCGGCCGCGCCAACCCTTCATCAGCCCGGCGCCGAATGGCTCGGCCGTGTCGTGGCCGGCGCCTATCGCAAGCGCAAGAGCTGGCGCGAGATCGAGCGCGTCGAGGCCGATCTCGCCGTCGACTTCTCGCGGCTGATCCAGGGTGAGCGCGAGGTGCCCGCGCAACCGCGAGCCGCCCGCCACGCTATCCAGATCGTCGAAAGTCAACTTGTTGCCGGCGAGCGAGACATGGGCGAACACCCTAACGTTCTGCGCCGCGCGATCAGATGGCTTGAGGCCGAACATCGGCGCCAGGTTGACGCTGCGAACCCGCAAATTGACGCTGGCCTTGGGGGTCTGCGCCCATGGCTCGGCAGTGCCTTGCACCTCGGCATCGAGGCTCCCTCCCCACATCCTCGCATTCAGCCGCAACGGTGCACGAAAGACACCGCTCACCGATCCTTCGAACTGCACCGCGCCGTCGCCGGCTGAGACCGCATGATCGAGCCCGAGCAGGACGAGCAGCGAATCGCCGCGCTCCGCCAATAGTTTGGATTCGATCGAAACTTCGTTGCGGCCGACGGCTTCGAGATCGCCGGCGCGGATTGCCGAAACTTGCGGCTTTGCCGTGACGGTGATCACGCCCTTCAACTGCGGCGCATTGAGATCGAGGACCGCACGCGCGTTGGCGCGGTCGGCCGCTTCGGTGTTCTTGGTGGTATCGAGCGCCAATTTGAGACGCGCAGGGCCCGGGGGCGTACCCATCGCATCGAGCCGCGAGGTGACCGCCGGCGCAAGCGGCGCGACCAGCGCGGTGATCTGCGCAAGCGAGGCCGCGCCCGCGTTCAGCGTCAATTTGCCGGTCGCATCGGCCCGGTCGAAACTGCCGGACCCATCCATCGTCACGCCGCCGGCCTGGCCGAAGTTCAACCGATCGAGCGAGAAGGTTTTTGGCGTGTAGCCGAATTTCGCCGCGAACGGACGCAATTCCTGGCCGGCAGAAATGGCGCGGCCGATATCGAGGGAAACCGTCGCCTGGTCCGGCCAGTCGGCCGCAGGTCCCGCAAGCGATCGGGCAAAGGCGGCCGCCGCATCGAGATCGAGACGATCCGCCTTCAGCACCGCATCGAAGCGCGAGCCCCCGCCCGCGGCTACGCTCGCGAGCGCAACGCGTCCCTCGACGGCGCCGCCGTCGATCTCGGCCTTCAGCACGTCAATGGAAACATGGTCTGGGGCAACCTCGACATTGCCGCGCAGGCGCAGCGGCTTTTGACTGCGATAGGCGACATCGCCGCGGCCCTGCAGCCAGGCGATCAACACACCCGGATCGGAGGAGTCGATGTTGAGTGTGCCCTTGGCGTTGCCGGACTGCGCAGCGGCGCCGCTGAACGCAATCTGCGTTCCTCCGGGCGCTCGCAAATCCAGCCGGTCGATGCTCCAGGCCGCGGCGTCGCCCTGCAGATCGGCGACCAGATTCTGCAGCGGACGTCCGCCGAGCGTGATCTGCTCGGCGCTGAATTCGATCCGTGCCGGAAACGGCGGATGAGGAGCCGCCGTCATCAGGGCACGCAGCGCCGGCAGCAACCGTACCGGCTCGGCACCCGTGTCCTTCGGATTGCCCTTCGAGACAGCATCGCTTGCAATGAGCCTGTCGGCATCGAGCTGGCGCACGGACAGATCAGCGTGCAGCAGCGGCGAGGCGCCAAATCGGATGTCACCGAGCCCTGCGAATTTCAGCGCGCGCTCTTCGGTGCCGTAGCTTCCGTCGATCTGCTCGAATTGGGCCTTCGCGTGATCGGCTTTGATCTTGGCCGATACCCGCCAGGGCGTTGGCCCGGTCGCACCGAGCTTTGGCTTTGGCGGCGCCGGCACGGCGAGCGTCAACCCGCCCTCGAAGCGCGGCGCCCGCGCCTCGAAGGAGAGCACGCCGTCCAGATCGGCCGACAGCGCGCTCTCGCCGGGATCGATGTTGAGATGGACACGGGTGCCGCCACCGTCGGCCAGCTGTCCCGACGAAACCCGGAACGGGTAGCGCGTTCCCCCTGACGTGAAGCTGCCGTCGCCGCGCAGCGATCCCGCCAGCGAGCGCACGTCGCCGGAAAAGGCGATGTCACTCAGCTCCACCGTGGTGTGGCTGGCGGCGTCATGCAGCGCGACCCGACCGGTCAGGTTCAAGCGGTCGATCGACAGCGATCCGAGATTGAACTTGCCGCTCGATGCCAGCCAATCAACCTGGCCTTGCGGATCGAGGCCGAGGTCGAGCGCCATGCCGTCGATGGAAAGCTCATTGGCGCGCCATTGGCCGCGCATCAAATCGCCCAGGCTGAACTCGACGTCGAGCTTGTCGGCGCCAACCTTGCCGAGATCGTTGGGGCCGCCGACCACCACCGAGCGCAACCTGAGCGTGGGCGTCGGCAATAGCCGCGCGTCCAGTGCGCCCATCACCCGCACCGGCGCGCCGATCACCTGGCTCGCTTCGGCCTCGAATTGCGGCCGAAACTGGTTCCAGTCGATAAAATACGGCCCGATCAGCGCGGCAACCAGCGCAATGATAAAGGCAATCGCCAATCCGAGCAGCGTCGTCTGCACGGGGTCTCCCCTAGGGCACGCTCCAGCATACACGGCCCAGCCGCCGCCACGCTGAAATCAGCGCCGGAACAAGACATATATAGGGGCAAGTATGGCGAAGTCACAGCACCCTCGCGTGACTTCCCCCGACTGTTAACGCCGAAGCTTTCACCAGCTTGCGGGCAACCTTTTCAGGCCGCGCAGCACGAAGGTCGGCCGCCATTCCGGATTTTCCTGATCATCCAGTCGTAGTTCGGGGAGGCGGCGCAACAGGGTGGAAATGGCGATTTCCGCCTCGATCCGCGCCAGCTGGGCGCCGAGGCAGAAGTGAATGCCGCCGCCGAAGGAGAGCGGTTTCGCGTTGGGACGGGTGATGTCCAGACGATCCGGCCGGTCGGGATAGACCGCCGGATCCCGGTTGGCCGAGCCCAACAGGCAGAGCACGCTTTCGCCCTTGGGAACCTGCTTGCCGCCGAGATCGTCAATGTCCTCCAGAGCGACCCGGCCGGTCAATTGCACGGAGGAGTCGTAGCGCAGGAATTCCTCGATCGCGTTGGTGATCAGCGAGGGATTGGCCTTCAGCAGCGCGAGCTGGTCCGGATTTCGGTGCAGCGCCAACAGCCCGTTGCCGATCAGGTTGACCGTGGTCTCGTGGCCCGCGCCGAACAACAGGACGATGTTGGCGCTCAGCTCCTCGTTGCTCAGCTTGCTGCCGTCTTCCTCGGCCTGCACCAGTTGCGTGGTCAGGTCGTCGCCGGGGTTGCGCCGGCGCAATTCGAACAGCTGCTGGAAATACATCTGCGCCATGGCATTGCCGGCATTGGCCTCTGCGATCTCGGCCGGCGTCATCGGCACCGGATCGAGTATTCGGCCGCCGTCGCGCGAGCCCTTGTAAAATACCTCGCGATGCTCCTCGGGGATGCCGAGCATGTCGCAGATGATCGTGACCGGCAGGCGGAACGCGAAATCCTCGATCAGGTCCATGTGGCCGCGATCGACGATGGCATCGAGCGCCTGATCGACCACCTCTTGAATGCGCGGCCGCATGTCCTCGACCCGGCGCGCGGTGAACGCTTTGACGACAAGGCCGCGCAACCGCGTGTGGTCCGGCGGATCCTGCTGCAGCATCCAGTGGCTCATGCTGCGGAAGACCGGCTCCTCCATGATCTCTGGGCCGTAGCGCCGTATTGTGCGTTCGACGTAGTCCTTGCCGAAGCGCTTGTCGCGCAGCACAAGGCTCGCCTCCGCGTGCCGGCTCGCGACGAAATTGCCGTGCGCCGTGACGTGCATCGGATCGGTAGTGCGCAGCCGCTCGTAATGAGGATACGGATCGCGGATGAACTCCGGCGACAGCGGATTGAACAGCGGCTCGGTCGTCGCAGTCTGAACATGCTCCTTCATGGTGACCTCAATGGATTGCCGCGAATGGGTTGCCGCCAATTGAAATACCGCACTAACTCAATACACTGTTGTATCGAGTTGCATTCTGACCTAAAATGCGCCGATGTCAAGAGTTCGAACCAGACCGACCCGGGACGCTACCTGCGAAAAGCTGTTCGAGGCGGCGGCACGCGTGTTCGAGGAACAGGGCATCGGCGGCGCCAGCATCGAGACCATTGCGGCGGCGGCCGGTTTTACGCGCGGGGCGTTCTATTCGAATTTCAAGAGCAAGAACGAGTTGATCATCGCCATGCTCGAGGATCACGTCGAGCAGTCGATTCGACGCAATCTCGATCTTCTGGCGAGGCACAAAAGCCTCGCGGATTTCATCGATGCGCTCAAGACCATGGACCGCAGCCGCCAGGATCCGCTCGGCCGTTCTCCGCTCTTACACATGGAGATGATCCTTTATGTGGCGCGCGCCGAACAGCGCCGGCCCGAACTCGCCAAGCGCCTGCGCGCCCGGCGAAAGTTGATCGCGGATATCGTCGAGACCACGTTGAAGAACAGTGGGAGAAACGGAGTCCTGAACCCGGCATGGACTGCCGCAATTGTGCTGGCGCTCGAGGACGGCTTCCGTCTGCATCGCCTGATCGATCCGGACACCACGCCCGCCGACAGCTTTCTGCGTGCGATCGGCGATCTGCAGCGCGCGATCGGCGTTTCATCGGCCTGATAAGGCGCTTCAACCACCAGCTCCCGCTTCGACGTGGCGCAACCGGCCGGCGACGGCGCGGATCTTGCGTGGCGACGCCATCCAGATCGCGAGCGCGGACAGAGCGCTGACGCCGATCCCGATCGCAAAAGCGATGGCATAGCTCCCCGTCAAATCGTGGATAAACCCGGTGACCCATGGGCCGGCGGCACCGCCCGCGAGCGCCGCGAGCATGATGCAGCCGAAAATGCTGCCGTAGTGGGCGCCCTGAAATATTTCCAGCACCACCGCCCCCATGACGGACGTCAGGCCGTAGCCGAGCGCCCCTTGCGTGAACACCATGAGGTAAACGAGCAGCAGGCTGGGCTCATATTTCAGCACACTCAGGCAAGCGAAACAAATCGCAAAGCCCGCACAACTGATCGCCCATATCGCTTCCCGCCCGATGCGGTCGGACAGATGCCCGAGCACGATCTGGCCGGGAATCCCGAGCAGGCTGACGACACCCAAGGCCCAAACCCCGACGTTCGGGCTGAAGCCGATGTCGAGCAAATATTTGGTCTGGTGAACCTGCACGGCGTACCAGATATACAGGCCACAGGAATAGCCGAGCGCGATCCACCAGAACCGCGCCGTAGCGAGCGCGCGGCCTAGCGTCCAGTCGGTGCCGGCCCAGGCCGTATCGAGGATGTTCGACAGCGGTTTGGCCGATGAAGCGCTGGATGCGGCGTCGCCATCCGGCTCGAGCCCGATGTCCTGGGGCCGCTTGCGCAACAACAGATTGATCGGTGCGAGCACGATCAGGACCACAATTCCCATCGCCGTGCAGGCGGTGCGCCAGCCGGTCGCTTCGATCATCTGCTGCACCCAGGGTAACAGCGTGACCGAGCCGATGCCGACGCCGGCAAAGGCAATCCCCATCGCAAGCCCGCGGCGGCGGGCGAACCAGTTCGGCAGAAACTGCGATTGGCCGGAATAGCCGAGGCAGGTGCTCCCGGTGCCGACCATGACACCGATGGTCAGGTAGAGATGCCAGGGCTCACTCGTCAGCGGCGCCAGCAGCAAGCCTCCCGCCATCAGCGCGACGCCCAATTCCATCACCGCGCGGGGACCGGCGCGATCCATCAGGCGGCCGATCAAGGGGCTCACCGCGCCCGATACCACGAAGCCGAACGAGAACGCGCCGGCGGTGACGCCGCGTTCCCAGCCGAACTCGGACAGGATCGGCGGAAACAACAGCGAAAACGCGGTACGCGCGTTGACGCCGATCGCCATGGTGACGAAGGTCACCGCGACAATGATCCAACCATAGAAGAAAGGCAGCCGCTTCATCGCGCGTCCTTCGTGGGCCGGCACGTCCAGTGCTCGGCATTGACCGCGCCGACCGGGGCGTCGCCCTTGATGATGGCCTCGACCTGTCGAACCGTCTCGAGCGCCTGGTGCTCGATCGCCTGCGGGGTGAGCCCGCCGATGTGCGGCGTCGCGATCACATTTGGAAGCCTGGCGAGCTCCGGCGTCGGCATCTGGTCTGGCGCGCGGCCGACATCCATCGCTGCGCCAGCGATTCGCTGCTCGCGCAACGCTGTCGCCAGCGCGGCTTCATCGACGAGATTGCCGCGGGACAGATTGATGAAGAAGGCCTGCGGCCGCATCCGCGCCAGCGCCGCCTGCCCGATCAGATTTTCGGTCTGTTCGTTGGCGATGGCGAGGCAGACGACGTAGTCGGCGCGGGAAAGCAGATCGTCGAGCGACAGATGCCTGATATCGGCATCGCCAATGGTCGCGAAGGGATCGGCGACCATCACTTCCATGCCCAACGCCTTGGCGAGTTGAGCGAGGTAGCGCCCGATGCTGCCATAGCCGATGATGCCGATCCGGCTGCCGGCGAGCTGCCGCCCCATCACGACTTCGGGCTTGCGTCCCGCTTGATAGTCGGCTGTCGCGCGCGAAACCCCGCGCGACAGATCGACCATGAAGCCAACCGCCAGTTCCGCCACCGCCTGGACGAAGCCGGGCGAGGCCCGCGTCACCAGCACGCCCGCGGCGGAGGCGGCTGCGACATCGATGTTGCGGATGTCGACCGCGCAACGAACGAACGCGCGCAGTCTTGGGAGCTGCGGAAAGATCTCGCCCCTGCCCTCGGTCACGCGATCGGCCACGACGATGTCGACATCGTGCGCTGCCTCGATCAGGGCTAACGCATCGAGCACTTCATCGGCCTCGTTCAGCTTGACTTGCGCGAGCGCCTGCAGCCCCTTCAGGCTGCGCTCGCCGTAATATTGGCGCCGGAAATCGGGTGTATGGGTCAGCAGAATTTTCAAGCGTTCTCCTTAAGTCAATAGCCTAAGGCGTGCGGCAATGCGGTGCTGATGGAAGGCACGAAGGCAATCACCAGCAGGCACACTAGCAGCAATCCGAGATAACCCATGATCGGCTTGACCGTCTGTTCGATCGGCACGCCGCCGATCAGGCAGGCGCCGTAGAGCCCAAGGCCGAGCGGCGGCGCGAACAGCCCGATTCCCATCGCGATCACCAGCACCACGCCAAAATGCAGCGGATTGATGCCGAGCTTGACCGCGACCGGCAGCAACAGCGGCCCGAAAATGATCAGTGCCGCGGCACCTTCCAGCACCGAGCCCATCACGATCAGCACCGCGATCGACAGCACCAGGAACAGCCAGACGCCATTTGTGCCCGACAAAGTGAGCATCATCTCGCCCACCGCATGCGGAACCTGCTGCAGCGTCAGGATGAACGCTAGCGATTGCGCCGCGGCGACGATGAAGAGAACGAGCCCCGAACGCGTCGCCGCCTGCACGAAGGTAGCGGCGGTGGATTTGAGACTGAGTTCGCGAAACAGCACGCCGCCGACAACCAGGGCATAGACCGCGGCGAACGCTGAAATTTCGGTCGCGGTCGCAAACCCGCTCTTGAAGCCAACGAAAATCATGACAATCAGCCCGACCGACGCGATGGCACCGCTCCACAGGCCGGATACCGGAGCGCGCGGTTCTGCGGCGTCGGGCGTGGCGGGCGTTTTGCCGAAGACGATGCACACGACGATCAGCGCCAGTGCCATCAATAAGGCCGGGAAGATGCCCGCCACGAACAGGCCGCCGATCGACAGATTGGCGACAAAGCCCAGGATGATCAGGTTGATGCAGGGCGGAATGGTTTCCGCCATCACGGCAGACGCCGCCAGCAGCGCGACCGCGCTTCCCGGGTCTTGCCGCGACCGGCGGGCAGCCGGGATCAACACCGAGCCGACCGCCGCGACATCGGCCATCTTCGAGCCGGAAATGCCCGAGAACAGCACCATCGAGGTCACCATGACGACGTTGAGACCGCCGCGCATGCGCCCCACCGCGCGCTGCAACAGTTCGATGAGACGAACCGACATGCCGTTGGCTTCCATCAGATAGCCGACGAGAATGAAGAACGGGATCGCCAGCAGCACGAAATTGTCGATGCCGCGCGCCATCTGCTGCGCGAAGATGACGCCGGGCAGCGTGCCCTCCACCCAGATGAAGATCAGCGCCGCCAGCGCCAGCGCAAAGCCGATCGGCAATCCGCCGAACAGCGTGATGAAGAAGCCGACCAGCATCAGCGTGCCGGATGACGGGACCGTATCCGGGCTCGCGAAATCCCAGCCGAGATAGAGGCCGGCGATCACGCAGGCGACGACGATGCCACTGATCGCGTCGCGCAGCGGGCGCGCGTGAAACTGGTCGAGCGCGAAGATCGTCATGAAGATCGAACCGACGCCCATCGGATAGAAGGTCAGCTCCAGCGGCAGGCCGGATCCTGTGGTCTGCCCTGCGGTGAGCGCGCCGAGCTTGATGGCGTTGAACGCCACATAGGCCGAGATCACCGCTACCAGCAGCGCGCTGACCGCGTCGATTACGGGCCGGACTCTCGCCGGCAACAGGTCGACGAAAAACGCGACGCCGAGGTTTTCGCTACGGGCGAGCGCGCTCGCCGCGCCGAAGAAGCTCGAACCGACCATCAGCCCGCGCGCGACGTCATCGGCCCATTCGACCGGCGCATTGAAGACAAAGCGCAGCAGCACCGAGCCTGCGACGACCAACAGATCGGCCGCGAGCAGGATCGCCGCGATCGCGTCGCTCAACGCCAGCAGCGATGCCGTGACAAAGTGGCGCCGCTTCGGCGATGGCGCGGCGCCGGGCATCCGCTCTGCCTCAAGCCTGGGTGGCGCGGATCGTGTCCACGACAGGCTTGGCGTCCGGATGCGCCTTGATGAAACTATCGGTCTGAGGCAGCACGCGCTTGCGGAACGCTTCCTTGTCGCATTCGACAACGCTCACGCCCTTGTCCTTCAGCGCCGCGAGCGCTTCCTTCTCGACGGCGAGACCGTGGGCGCGCGTATCGGCCGCCGCTTTCTTGGCCGCGTCGACAAATTGCTCGCGCAGCTTCGGCTCCATGCGGTTGAAGGTCGCGTCGCTGAAATAGATCGCGAGCGGCGAGAAGATATGCTGCGTCAGCGCGTAGTTCTTGGAGGTTTCATAGAACTTGCTGGCGAGGATGGTCGGCGGGTCATGTTCGAGCCCATCGAGCACGCCGGCCTGCAACGCCGTATAGATTTCGCCGAACGCCAGTGGCGTCGCGGCCGCTCCCATCAGGCGCAGACATTCGGTGATCACCGGATTGGGCAAGGTTCTGATCTTCAAGCCGGCGAGATCTTCCGGCGTCTTCACCGGCTTCTTCGCCAGCACGCTGCGCGCGCCGAAATTATAGGCCCAGGCGATGATCCGGATATTGCCACCCTTGAGCAGCGCGTCCTCGACCGGCTTCGCCGCACCGTTGTCGAACGCCTTGGTCTGCTGCTCGAAACTGGTAAAGAGATAGCCGAGATCGAAGGTGCCGACGAGCGGAACCAGATTGGCGGAGATCGACGAGCCCGACACCATCAGGTCGATCACCCCGAGCTTGACCGAATTGATGACGTCGATCTCCTGCCCCAACTGGTTGTCGGGAAAGAATGTGACCTCGATCTGCTCGCCGAGCCCGCTGGCCTTCAGGCTGCTCACCAGGTTGTCATAATAGACCCGGCCGTTGGCATATTTCGGATCGTTCGGCAGCGACGACGAGCATTTGAGTTTCAGCGTGGCCGCCTGCGCACCACCGATGATCGCAGGCGACAATACCATCCCGGCCGCCACCGCCTTCGATGCCTTCAGGAACGCGCGACGGCTGACTTGCACGCTCTTCATTATTTCCTCCCCAGCGTATTTTCTTTGCACCGCGATCGTTGTCGCGACGCGCATTGGGACGCGAGCTTAGGACCAAACCGAAGGTGCAGGCAAGGGTCGTGGCATCTCGGGTCGTGGCATCTCTTGCCCTCGACGCGGACCGATCGGGTCATCCACGTGCAAGCCAGCCTCGTTGCCCTCGCCCAGGCTCCACGTTTGCCTCGATAAGCGCCTATGCTAGGACGTCACCGCAATTTCATCGAACGATGATCAAACGGCCCGCGGCATTTTGGGGATTCAGTTCCTGGACGACGCGGCTTGCGCGACAGGGGATGGGGATGCGAATCGACATTTTGATCTGCACGGTTCTTGCTGCGATCGCGCTCTCGTCGCCGGCGACGACCGCGAGCGGGCGTGATCGAGGCGATTGCAGTGGAAACGATCCAGCCCTCATGATCTGCGGCTGCACGCAGGTGATCGAGGATGCGAGCGAAAGCGACTCAAATCGGGCACTCGCCCTCTACCGAGGACTTGCCTATGTTGCCAGGGGCGACAACGACCGGGCTATCACCGATTACAACGAAGCGATCAGGCTCAATCCACGAATGGCTTGACCTTCAACGAACGGGGCCTTGCCGACAAGGCCAAGGGCGACGTCGACCGCGCTATCGCCGATCTCAACGAGGCGATCAGGCTTAATTCCGGCAATGCCGACATCCATTACAATCGCGGCCACATGCTGATGGAAAAGGGCGACCTCGACCGCGCGATTGCCGATTTTGACGAGGCGATCAGGTTGGGGTTGGGACCCAACAGCATTATTGCGATTGCCAAGGATGACGCGATTACCAGACTGACCATCGACCGCATCAAGGCCAATTACTTTGGCATCCGCGGCCAAGCGAAGTTTCTGCTGACCAGTTTTGCGGATGCCCGCGTCGGACTACGCGCGCTTCATACAGCTTCATCCCGACGAACCTTACATGGTGCTGCGGCTCTATCTCGCGCGGGCACGATCCGGACTACAAACAGGCGCAACGGAATTGCAATCCAATGCGTCAGCCCTCAAGCAATCGGACTGGCCATTTCCAGTGGTCGAGCTTTTTCTCGGGCGTAGAACCGCAACGGCGACACTCGCGGCGGCGACCAAGCCCGACGAGCGCTGCGAAGCGCAATATTACATCGGCGAGTGGTATCTGCTGCACGACGACAAGACCGCCGCGCCGCCCGCACTCGAGGCCGCAGCGGACACCTGCCCGAAGAACTTCGACGAGTATCAACTCGCGCAAGCCGAGTTGGCGGGCGAAGCAAGGGGCGCAGCGTCTCCCCACCGCGTCACACCGCGTCCGACTCCCGCACGCGATTTCGAAGGCTTCCAGGCCGCACGAACCGACCGGTACCGCGAATAATTTCACCTGATTTGCCCGTCGGGCGATGCTGCAGACAGATCGGGAGCGATGGGCAAGAGCCGCACAAACTTTCGTATAGCTCGCTCATACCTTTCCATATCGGCCGCTTACCTGCGTACAATTGAGCCATCGATCCCGGTCGGGTTAGTCCGGTACCCTATTGGGAAAACCGATTGCAGGAGACAGAATGTCCACGATCCCAGCGAGAAGGGTCGAGCGCAATCGCAATGTCTTTGTTGCCTGCGAGCAACTTGCGACCAGGCCGCGGCCTTCAGGTCGCTCCTGACACCCCAAGGAGAATTTGCAAGTAGAGTTTGCAAGTAGCGCCCCCGCCAAGGCGCTAACATAGAGGTCCATGCCTAAATGTCAGTGTCTTCCAACAACATTGCGCTGTTTATCGACGGTGCCAATCTTTACGCAACGGCCAAGGCGCTAGGTTTCGATCTCGATTACAAGCGCCTGCTCACCGAATTCCAGAGCCGCGGAGCCCTGTTGCGCGCGTTCTACTACACCGCGGTCATCGAAGATCAGGAATACTCGTCCATCCGTCCGCTGATCGATTGGCTCGACTACAACGGCTATACCGTAGTCACCAAGGCGACCAAGGAATTCATCGACGCCAACGGACGGCGCAAGGTCAAGGGCAATATGGATATCGAGCTCGCCGTCAACGCCATGGAGCTTGCCGAGCACATCGAGCAGATGGTGCTGTTCTCCGGCGATGGCGATTTCCGCCGGCTGGTGGAAGCGGTGCAGCGCCGCGGCGTCCGCGTCACGGTGGTCTCGACCATTTCCAGCCAGCCGCCAATGATCGCCGACGAGTTGCGGCGTCAGGCCGACGCCTTCATCGACCTCGTGGATTTGCGAGCCAAGCTTGCCCGCGAACCTTCCGAACGCCTGGTTTGGCGCGAACCACGCAGTCAAGCGCCGCTTTGACTTCAGCCATGCATCGGTGCGATTAAGCACGTTATTTCAAGGCAATCCGGCCGCGGATTTGATTAATGCCTCATTTGCCAAGAGGCAAAACCTCACGATGCGCATTAGGGTGAGGCGCTTTACGCGGCCAGCGAACGCCTCCAGCGAGAGGTTTGAAAACCATCGTCATGCGCTGGCGCTTTACTTCGTCTGGCACTACTCCGCCGCGTCGATAAGACGCTTGGCGCTACTTCGGCAGTGGCGGCCAGGCTTGTCAACTTGCCTTGCAAGGACCTTTTGCAGGGAACTTTCGGTTCCTCTCGGCGTCATCTTGTCTGGAGTGACCCGAGAAGGCTTGTATAGTGACCCGATAAGACTTTGGCGCGAAGACTTGGTGCGCAGACTTGGTGCGCAGACTTGGCGCGCAGACTCTGGCGCCAAGACTTGGCGCGCAGACTTGGCGCGGGAGGGGCCATGTCGAAGATCCGCATTGGAATGACCATTGTCGTTCTGGCAACCCTGCTGTCGAGTGCGGCCCTGGCCAGAGTGCGCCTTGGCATCGGCCCCCTTGGGGTCGCCAGGTCAGCGGTAGCCCGCGTATTGTCGCTAGGGGGATTACATCACGCGCGTGCCATTGCCCGTCACGGCCAAATCCGAACGGCTTCCCTCAGACCGCAAGACCTCCACAACGCGACGGATTCCGGACTTGGCAACCCGGCGGTGCGCAGGCAAATCGCCGCAGCCGCAGCGCTGGCCGGCTGGCATGGCGGCCACATCGCGGACGGGTGGTGGCGACACGGCGACGGCGGATATGGTTGGGTCGGGCCGCTGTTCTGGCCATTCGCCATCTACGATATCTACGACTACACGATCTGGGGTGACGGTGTCGGCTTCTGGGACTACGGCTATCCTGACATCTATGCCGCGATCTTTGCGCCTTACGGCCATGATGATCTCGCCGCCTATGCGGGACCGAGACCATTCGGCCGAAGACATCGCAGCGTGCCTCCGCTCCAGCAGTTCTGCGGCGATGACAGCCGTGAAATTGCCGGCCTCCCCATCGATCAGATTCGACAGGCGATACAGCCGAATGACGCGCAGCGCGCCGCTCTGGACGATCTTGCCAACGCATTGATCTCGGCCGCCCAGATAATTGGGGCGTCCTGCCCAGCGCAGGCGGCGTTCACGGCGCCGGACCGATTGGCCCTGATGCAGCAGCGCATCGGAACGATGAGCAAGGCGGCGTTAGCCGTGGAGCAGCCGCTGGCAAAATTCTATGACCTGCTGGATGACGAGCAGGAAGCGCGGCTCAATACAATCGCCGAAGATCGGCGTAGGATTTCCGCCGCAAACGGGGCCACGGAAGCGCCTGCCGAAAGTTGCGGCGCAGCGCAACCAGCGGCGTTGCAATGGCCGGCGGACGAGATCGAGGCCAGGCTGCACCCGAACGACACCCAACGTGCCGCTCTTAACATGCTGCGGGACGCCAATGCCAGGGCTGCCGACATCCTGAACAATGCATGCCAGCCGAAAGACGCGACCACACTACCCACTCGCCTTGACGCAGTAGAGGGGCGGCTCGATGCCATGCAGCAAGCGGTCAGTCTGGTGAGCGCCGCGCTCGAAGACTTCTATGCCACGCTGAGCAACGAGCAGAAGGCGCAGTTCGAGGCGATTGGACAAAAACGAACAGCGTAATTTCCGATTCCGTTGTCATCGCTGAGCCACAGCTCGATCCAAAGTACAGCTATGTTCGAGCTAGCATGCGCCGGCGCCCATTGGGTCACGTCCGGGCCTGGCCGTGATGTCCTTCCAGCGCCGTATCGAGGCACTTGATCAGGCTCGGTGCGGCGAACGGCTTAGCGAGGTAGCCGATTGCTCCGGCCCTGAGTGCCCGGGCGCGGACCCCTTCATCGGGAAAGGCCGTGATGAAAATGAACGGTACATAGTAACCGAGGGTTCGCATATTCGCGAGCAGGTCCAAACCGCTCATCACCGACATCTGAACATCCGCAATCACACACGATGTTTCGTCCATCAAATCGGGCGACCGCAAGAACTCCTCGGCCGAGGCGAAGGTGTGGACGATGTACCCGCGCGATCTTAGGAGATTGTTCGTCGCGGCACGGACCGATGCGTCGTCATCAATGACGGAAATGACCGAAGGCGTTGACAAGACGACCACTCCTGACGCGGGTAAGCGCTTGCCTAAAGCGCGATGGGCCATCGTGCTTTAGTTCATTTGTTTAAGCACGATCTCTTCGGAAAACCGGTACCCACTTTTCCGGATCATGCTCTAAGCGCGATGGGCCATCGCTTTAGTTCATTTGTTTGAGCATGATCTCTTCGGAAAACCGGTACCCACTTTTCCGGATCATGCTCCAAGCGCGATGGGCCATCGCTTTAGTTCATTTGTTTGAGCATGATCTCTTCGGAAAACCGGTACCCACTTTTCCGGATCATGCTCTAACCATAGCCGGCCAGTCGAAAAGTGGCCCTGCGCGTCAGGATTTTAAAATCATACTTAGGTTTGTACGCCGGATGGCTTGGTCCAGCGAATGCCGAGCGTTTCAGCCATTCTGATCAAATCGGCCAACGACCGCGCCCCCATTTTCTTCATCACGTGCCCCCGGTGGATCTTGACCGTGATCTCGGCAAGTCCAAGCTCGGCCGCAATCTGCTTGTTCATCAGACCGGAAGCGACCAAAGCC
Source organism: uncultured Alphaproteobacteria bacterium (assembly GCA_963822795.1). Classification (GTDB taxonomy): domain Bacteria; phylum Pseudomonadota; class Alphaproteobacteria; order Rhizobiales; family Xanthobacteraceae; genus Bradyrhizobium. Next base: position 282,698 of record CAWGJM010000016.1, on the reverse strand, counting down.
AAAACCTCCCGCTCGCGCGAGGTCAGGGCCTCGAACAGCGACTGCAAGTCCGCAACCGTCCTCTCGACTTCGCGCCTTTCCCGATCCCGCCCAATCGCCGCTACCACAGCGTCAAGCAGGTCCTGATCGCGAAACGGCTTGGTCAGAAAATCAACCGCGCCGCTTTTCATGGCTCTGACGGTCATCGGAATATCGCCATGGCCGGTGATGAAGACGATCGGGATGCGAATGTTCACCCTCGCCAGCTCGGTTTGAAGGTCGAGGCCGCTCAATCCCGGCAGCCTGATGTCGAGGACCAGGCAGCTGGCAACGTCCGGCAATTTGTTCTGCAGCATTTCCGGCGCCGAGCCGAACGCCTCAACCTCCAATCCGACCGATTGAAAAAGATTGGTGAGCGCCCGGCGCATCGATAGATCGTCGTCGATAATAAAGACGATCGGCTCCCGGACACCAGCGCCTTCGCGCGATGATTTGGGTCGCTCAGTCACGACGCATCCTCCTGATGCAACGGCAGGACGAATTGAAACGTCGCGCCGGGCCCCTCATTGCGGGAAACCGACAACCGTCCCTCGTGAGCTTCCACGATCGAACGGCAAATCGAGAGTCCCATACCCATGCCGCCGGGTTTGGTGGTGAAGAAGGGACTGAACAAGCGGTCCACTTCCTCGCCGGAGATCCCGACGCCGCAATCCGTTACAGTCAGAAACACGCGGCGCATGTCGTCCCGGCCTGACCGAACAGCCAATTCCCGCGGCCGATCAGCGACCGATTGCATCGCTTCAATGCCGTTCATCACCAGGTTGATGATCACCTGCTGCAGCTGGACCCGGTCGCCCAGGATTATGGGCAGTGCGGACGCCAGGTTCATTCGCAACGACACCTGGTTGCTGGTCAACTCCCGCTGCACCAGCGCCACACCTTCTCTGACGACATCATTGATGTCGAGCGGCACCTTCTCGATGTCGGTCTTCTGCGCCAGCGCCCGGACGCGCTTGATCACTTCGCTTGCCCGATTGCTGTCGTCGACAATCCATTCCACCGAACGCCGCGCGGCGTCGAGATCGGGAGTTTCGCGGTCGAGCCAGCTCAGACATGCCTCGGCGTTGGCGACGATGGCGGCAAGCGGCTGGTTTATCTCGTGGGCGATGGAGGCTGTCAATTCGCCCAGCGTCGTGACGCGGGTGACATGGGCGAGCTCCGCCTGCGCCTTCCGCAGCGCCTGTTCGGCGTGATCCGCGCGGATCGTCGCGGTGATATCGGTGCTGACGCCGCGATAGCCGAGAAATCTGCCGCTCGCGTCAAAAAACGGCTTGCCGCTGGTCCGGACGTAGATCGGCGACCCCGTCCGATTTATGGTGGGATACACCAGATCGCGAAACGGAAGATGCGCGTCAAGCGCGGCGTGGTGCCGCCGCCATTTTTCGGGTTCGGATTCGAGATCGGATGCAATCTCCCAGCGATACAGTCCGATCATGCCGGAGGCGAGGATGCCCGCCGCACTGGTCTGTTCCGACAGGTGCGTGACCCGGTGGTCCGGGCCCGTTTCCCATAGCCAGTCGGAGGCGGTTTCGGCATAGTCGCGGAAGCGCTGCTCGCTCTCAAGCAGCGCAACAACGGCCCGTTCCAGCTGTTCCCTTGCAGCGTATTGCGCCGTGATATCCATGTGGGTACCGAGGATTTCTCTGACCTCGCCGTCGCCGTCGAGGACGGGATGCGCCACGGAATGCACGCGCTTGATGGATGCATCCGGGAGAGCGATCCGAAAGTCGAATTCGAGTTCTCCGCTCTTCTGTCGGACCGCCTGGCGCACCACCTCGCCGAGTTGCTGCATGTCCTCTGCGGGGATACGAGCCTGGATAGCCTCCGCCGAGACGACCTCTTCCGGATCAAAACCAAACAGGCGAAAGAGCTCGGCCGACCGATAGATGAAGTCGTCGCGGCGCACGTCCCAGGCCCAACTACTGGTATGGCTCAAGCGCTGAGCTTCCGCCAAATAGGATTCGCTTCGCCGCAGCTTCTGCTCCGCCTCCTTGGCGACCGTGACATCGGTGACCGCGCCGACAAACTCGAGGCCGCCGGACGCATCTATCGTGGCGCGCGCGAGCGCGTGAACATGCTTTATCGAGCCGTCCGGCAGCAGCAGCCGGTATCGATGCTCGAAATCCTTCTGGTCTCGCGACGCCTGATCGGTGGTTTCCCGCACGGCGTCGCGATCTTCGGGATGGGTGCGCTCGATGACGAGTTGCAAGGTCGGCCTCGTCATCGGGTCAAACCCGAATATCCTGAAGGTCTCCTTGGACCAGACGATCTCGCCGGTGGCAACGCTCCAACCAAAGCTGCCGGTTCGGCTCAATTCTTGTGCCCCGGCCAGATAGGCTTCGCTTTGCCGCAGGGCATTTTCCGTCTGCTTGCGCTCGGTAATATCTTCGCACGCGATCAGGACGATGAGCTGGTTATCGGCTCGCCGCAAGGCTTTGGCGTTTTCGCGCACCCACAGCAATGAGCCGTCCTTCCTGACCTTTTGAATCTCCCAGGTGTGGGACTGGCCGATCGATTCCAGGCAGACCGCAACACATTTCCCCACGAAATCGCGGTCTTCCTCAAGGAAGACATTGAGCACGGGTTGGCCAGCGAGGTCCGCCGGCGAATAGCCGAGTTGCGCGGCGCCAAAGCTGTTCACATTGAGGACCGTCCCGGCCGCATCGACCATGAAGTACATGACCGGGTTGTGTTCGAAGACCTCCCGCCATTCCCTTTCGCTGTCGCGCAAGTCGACCTGGCTGCGCCTGAGCTTCGCTTCGGCCTGCAGCGCCGCCTCCTTCTCCTTGCGGGCATTCCGGATCAAGTGCGTCACGATCAACGAGGTAAAGAAGAAGGCGACCAGCACCGCGACATGATGCGGTGCGTCGATCCTGAATTGGAAGATTGGCGGAGCAAAGCAGTAAGCCAGGCCTGCAACCGCGACGATCGAAAGCAGGGCTGATGCCGTCAGGCTACCCATCAGGGAGAACAGCAGGATCACAACCAGATCGGCAAATGCCGTGGTGGCAAGGTCGACGTGAAGCCGAATGAAGGCCAGGGTCACGATTGCCAGCGCAACGCTGCCGAGGAAAAACTGCGCGGCTGCTCCCCCGAAATGCGTGGCCTGGTTGCGCTTCATTCGCAGACCGTCCCGGCTCTCTCCGGCAGAACAGATTAGAGCATTTTGCACGAAAAATCGGCAATTCGTTCCGACCTCAACGAGGCTATTGGACGCGGTTCCAGAATTGCTCGGCGCAGACGCTGTCCGCTGCGGCTGCGGCTGCGGCTGTGGCTGTGGCTGTGGCTGTGGCTGTGGCGGTAGCGGTAGCGGTAGCGGGATCGGGTACGAAAGCCGGGACTACAAACCTTCGTATAGCTCTTCGAACCCTTTCGATACCGAGCACGTATCTCCGTACAATTGAGGCGTTCATATCGATCGCCTTAGCCTCGCGGCTGATCGGAAATAGCCGTTTGCACGACGCAAATGGCTCCGACGCCAGGCCAACAGTTCGAATCCAATCGTCCTGCCTTGGGAGCCGGCACATGAGAGTCAAGCTCTGCGCCCGGTGCCCTTACACACCGCAGGACCTGGCCGACCACTACGATCCCGAAGCTGCACTTCACGCCTGCGCGAAGTGCGACGGCGAACAACGGATGCTCGACCAGCGCGACCTGGGCGAGACCCACAGGAGACGAAAATGCTCACCCACCCTATCCACCTCCGGCAAAACGCAGTGGAACGTTGCGCGATTTGCGACGGAAGGTTCGGCCTCGTCCGCTACTATTCCTGTCGAATTGCCCTCTGTTCAAAGCGGTGTGTCGATCACTTCGAGGCCCGCCGGGAGGGCGACCGCAGATGGTTATGGCGATTTCGAGCTGCCTGACGATCACGCCGATGTTCGCAACCGGGGCCGGACCGAAGAAGTGAACTGAAGGTGACCCACACCATCGCAAGGAAAGAGGAACGGACCGAACATGAAGTTCATCTTGGTCAATCACCGGACTCCCAGCCGCCCGTCGAACTGCATCGAGTGTGCGCGGTCGCTGGGAGCAGGCTATCTGCGCGATGTCTCCACGCAGCGCCGGTACTGCGACCACGACTGTTACCGTCGATACGAGGCGAAGAGCCTGTTCATGCCATGGCTTGCCGTAACGCACACCGACCAAGGGCCTGGAGCGAACTATCCGGCCCAACTCGGAACCATCGCCGCCTTGGCCACGGCCGTGTGCTGGTGTTACGCCATCCCGATCACGGCCGGCGCATTATCCCTGATGGAGGTCGCCCTTCGCATGCACGAGCCGATAGTGGCGGAAGGGTTGCCGGCAGCTATCCCAAGCTGATCGCTGCGCGCATGGCGCCCCGATGCCGCCGCGACCACCGCATCCGGTCGACGGTCGCGCTTCGGCGGCCTCTGTTAATGCGAGTGCGCGCCGGTTAGCCCCAGACCGCCGAGCCTAGTGGCGAGCGGGGCGCTGAGCGCGTAAGCGCCGTCGCCGAGCAAGGCCTGCACCACCAGCGCAACGGTCCAGAACGCCGGGTATTCCCAGCCGCCATGCGGATTGGTGAAGAAGAATCCGGCCGCCCCGTGCACGGTGAAAATAGCGCCGAGCAGAATCGGCGTGGCCGCGATCGCAACCACGCGGGTCCAGACCCCAAGGATCAACGCGATGCCGGCAAGGACTTCCGCGGGAATGACGACATAGGCGAGTTCGGCCGGCATTCCGACGCTAGCAAAGAACTTTGCGGTGCCGGCCGGCGTGAAGACGAAGATTTTGAGGCCTACATGGGCAAGGAAAAGAACGCCGAGGCTGACGCGCAGCAACAAGGCGGCAAAGGGCGCGGTTCGAGAATCGATCATGGCAGTCTCCTGATGGGTTTCGGCACATATGATCTATTCCTATTCATAGGATAATCCGGTATTGAAGAAATACAGCTCACACCTATGGAGTGAGATATCTCATGCCGGACCGGCTCACTGGCCTCGAAGTATTCGCAAAAGTCGCGGGCGCCGGCAGCCTGTCCGCGGCCGGGCGCGCCATGGGTCTCTCGCAGACCATGGTGACGAAGCACCTTGCCGCGCTCGAAGCGCGACTGGGCATCAAGCTGTTCCATCGCACCACGCGGCAGCTTTCGATCACGGAAGCCGGTCGCAGCTACCTCGAATCCTGCGAGCGCATCCTTGCCGATGTCGAAGCTGCCGACGCTGCGGTTGCGGCGGAGCGGGTCGAGCCGCGCGGGGTGCTGCGGCTCAATGTCCCTCTGGTCTTCGGCATTCGCCAGATTGCGCCGCGCCTTGTCGATTTCGCGCAGCGTCATCCGCGCGTCACCATCGATCTCGGCCTGAACGACCGCCGCGTCGATCTCGCCGAAGAAGGCTGGGACCTCGCGATCCGCATCGGCGAGCTTCGCGATTCGAGCCTGGTGGCGCGGCGGCTGGCGCCGTGCCGCATGGTCTTGTGCGCGGCGCCTTCCTATCTCGAGGCGCGCGGCACGCCGCGCACCGCCGCCGAGCTCTCGGCGCATAATTGTCTGGGCTACACCTTGGCTCATGCCGGCCCCGACCGCTGGCTGATGGGCGAGCGCGCCGAGCTCAGTATTCCGATTTCGGGAAACTTGCGCGCCAATAATGGCGATGCGCTGCTGGCTGCCGCCATTGCCGGGCAGGGCATCATCTATCAACCGACATTCATCGTTGCCGACGATTTGCGCGCCGGCAAGCTGGTGGCTCTCTCGCTCGATCAGCCGGTGCACAGTCGCCTCGCCGTCTACGCGATCTATCTGCCGGACCGCCATCCCCCTGCGAAAGTGCGCGCCTTCATCGATTTCGTCGCGTCGCAATTCGCGCCCGAACCGCCCTGGGATCACGGCATCGTCTGACCACGCAATGGCGGCATGCCCGACACGGGCAGCGTGCCGAGCGGGGGCTACCATAGATAGCGGCGCCGGATCATTCGGGGGCGAGATGTCGGCGGCCTCCGCCGATGCCGGGCGCGCCGGGCTTGCCGTGGGCGCGCTGATCGGATTTGTTGCTCGATCCACCGATGGAGTTGAGGATTGGCAACTCAAGATACCGCGCCGGGCGCCGGTAAATCCTGGCCGCTATTCCGCTCGCTGCATCGCTACCGGGCGGGCTTCCTGCCGGGAGACCTGATCGCCGGCCTGACCTTGGCGGCGATTGCGATCCCCGAGCAGATGGCGACCGCTCGGCTCGGCAGCTTCTCGCCGCAGATCGGTTTTTTCGCCTTCATCGCGGGATCGGTCGGCTTCGCCATGCTGGGAGGCAACCGCTTCCTCTCCTGCGGCGCGGATTCGACCATCACGCCGATCTTCGCGGGCGGGCTCGCGCTGATGGCGACCTCAGGCTCGGCGGACTACCAGGCGTTCGCCGTCGCGCTCGCGTTGATGGTTGGCGTGATCCTGATGGCCGGCGGGCTATTCCAACTCGGCGGCATCGCCAACCTGTTGTCGATACCGGTGACGGTCGGCTTTCTCGCCGGCATCTCGGTGCACATCCTGGTTTCGCAGCTGCCGGGCGTGCTCGGACTGCCACAGCCCAGCGGACCGACGCTGCAGCGGATCGCGGTGCTGGCGCGGCATCTCTCCGAGGCCAACATCTTTACCGTCTGCATCGGGCTCGGCGTATTGGCCGTGGTCGCTTTTTCCGAAGCGATCAATGCGCGCATCCCCGGCGCGCTGATCGGCCTGGTCGCGGCCACGGTTGCGGTGATCTGGGCGGGCCTCGAGAGCAAGGGCGTGGCCGTGGTCGGCACGGTCCCCGCGACGCTGCCAACGCCGTCGCTGCCGGTCCTCTCCTTCGAGCGATGGGCCCACCTCGTCCCGTTGAGCCTTCTGATCGCCATCGTCGTCATGGTGCAGACGTCGGCCACCATACGCGCTTTTCCGTCCGATCCCGACAAGCCGGCCGACGTCGATCGCGACTTTCTCGGGGTCGGCGCCGGTAGCATTCTTGCCGGCCTGTTCGGGGCATTTCCGGTGGACGCCAGCCCGCCACGAACCGGCATCGTGTGCGAGACCGGCGGGCGGTCGCAATTGTCCTCGCTGTTCGCAGCGGCGATCGTGCTGGCGCTGCTCGCGTTCGGCGCCGCGCTGCTCAAGCACGTTCCGGAAGCAGCCCTCGGCGGCGTGCTGCTGTTCGTGGCGCTGCGGATCATTCGCATAGGCCAGATCGTGAAGATCTATCGCGCGTCGCTTGGCGAGTTTCTCCTGATCGTCGCGACCGCGGCCGCGATCGTGGTGCTGCCGATCGAACAAGGCGTCGCCATCGGCATCATCCTGTCGCTGCTACACGGCATCTGGAGCACGACCCGCGCCCAACTCGTGGTATTCGAGCGCGTGCCGGGCACCACGATCTGGTGGCCGAGCAATCCGCACATCAAGGGCGAGCGTCTTGCTGGCGTGCTTGTGGTCGGCCTGCAGGCGCCGCTGTCGTTTCTCAACGCGTCGACCTTCCACGCCGACCTGCTCCATGCGCTGCAGGCGTCGACGCCTGCGCCAAAACTCCTGGTGCTGGAAGCCGCCAGCATCCCCGAGATCGACTTCACCGCCGCCCAGGACCTCCTCGAACTCATCAAAGAATGCCGAGAGCAAGGCGTCACCGTCGCGATCGCCCGGCTTGAATCGTTGCGGGCGCAGGATGCCTTTGAGCGTTTCCGGCTCTACGACGTCCTGCCGAAAGACCACGTCTTCCACAGCGTCGATCAAGCCATCCGCGCGTTGGCCACAGCGTGAGGCAACCGCTAGAGCCTCCGTTCCGATTGATTCGGAAACGGAGGCTCTAGCTTAGCTTGAGTGACCAAAGCTAGTGTAGATGTGTCAAGAACATGGCTCGTCGGTCTGAGGCGAAGCCTCGCTAGTCTTTTGTCTTGACGCGTTTTCTTTACGCGAACCGGGGCCCACTTCGCTTGAGAACGCTTCTACCGTCCGCCGTCACTGCTGCCGCAGCGCCGGATGGTCGTTCAGCATGGCTTCCCTGATCGACGCGGCCTGGATCGCGCGAAACAGGATCGGCGCCGTCCGCATATCGTTGGCCTTGATGCATAGATCCACAATCTCGCGTACGGCGGCGTCGCGCATGAGATCGTCCGAAATCTTCATGGCGATTTCCATCGCCGCCCTTGCGGCACGCTGGTACCGTTCGCTGTCCGGTTCGCCTTGCTTATGATTGGGCCTATTCTGCTTGCCGTCGGCCAGGCCGGCGGGGCGGCCTAATCTTTCGGCACTGTCGGCGGCAGAACGGCAGATCTCGCGGATCTTTTCGGCGGCTTCAATATCGCCGATTGGCCCGCGGATCTCTTCGTCCCAGACTTCCTTGGGCTCTTCCTTTCGGAACCACCACATCGTCCTGCTCTGAAATGCGGGCAAATATTAAAGCATGATCCGCAAAAGTGGATACCGGTTTTCCGAAAGATCATGCCCAATCAAAAAACTGGAGCGCGATGGTGATTCAGCTTGATCCCATCGCGCTCGGCTGTGGTGCGAAGCGCTACGCCGCCGGCACGATCTTTCCGGGGTTGAAAATATTCTGCGGGTCCAACGCGCGCTTGACCGCGCGCATAGCGTCGAGCGCTTCGGGGCCGAGCTCGGCTTTCAGGTATTTCTGCTTGCCCTGACCGACGCCGTGTTCGCCGGTGCAGGTTCCGCCCATCGCCTGCGCGCGCTCGACCAGGCGATGCATAAAGTCCTCGCCGCGCGCCATTTCTTCTGTGTTGTCGACGTCGCAGACCAGCGAGCAGTGAAAATTGCCGTCGCCGACATGGCCGACGATCGGCGACAACAGATTGAGCCGCTTCAGATCGTCTTCGGTCTCGGTGACGCAGTCGGCGAGCCGCGAGATCGGCACGCAGACGTCGGTCGCGACCACGCCTGCGCCCGGGCGCAGCGCCTTCACCGACCAATAGGCGTCGTGCCGCGCCTGCCACAGTTTGGTGCGGTCCTCCGGCTTCGTGGTCCAGGTGAATTCGCTGCCGCCGCATTCTTTGGCGATCTCGCCGAAATTCTTGGACTGCTCGCCCACCTCGATCGCGCTGCCATGGAACTCGAGCAGCAAAAGCGGCGTCTCCGGCAGCGACAGCTTCGAGTAGGAATTGCAGGCCCTGACCTGCGCGGCGTTGAGCAACTCGATGCGGGCGACGGGAATGCCGGTCTGGATCGCCAAAATCGTGGCCTGGCAGGCGCCGCGCACGGTTTCGAACGAGCAGGCCGCAGCCGCAATCGTCTCGGGAATGCCGCGCAATTTGATGGTGAGCTCGGAGATGATGCCGAGCGTGCCCTCGGCGCCGATGAAGAGATGCGTCAGGTCGTAGCCGGCCGAGGATTTCTTCGCCCGCGTCCCGGTCGTGATGATCTCGCCGTCGCCGCGCACGACTTTCAGCGCCAGCACGTTCTCCCGCATGGTGCCGTAGCGCACCGCGTTGGTGCCGGACGCCCTGGTTGAGGCCATGCCGCCGAGCGAGGCGTCGGCGCCGGGATCGATCGGGAAGAACAGCCCCTGGTCGCGCAGATGCTCGTTCAGCGCCTTGCGAGTGACGCCGGGCTCAATGACGCAGTCGAGGTCCTCGGCATGGACTTCCAGCACCCTGTTCATGTCGCGTAGATCGATGCAGACACCGCCGGCCGGCGCGTTGACCTGGCCCTCGAGCGAGGTGCCGGTCCCGAAGGCGATCACCGGCACGCTGTGCCTGGCGCAAATCCGCACCACGTCCTGGATATCAGGCGTCCCCTCGGCCATCACCACCGCATCCGGCGGCTGCGGCGCCAGCCAGGTCGTGGTATGGGCGTGCTGCTCGCGGACGGCCTGCGAGGTGATCAGCCGGTTGCCGAAGCGGGCGGCGAGTGCTTCCAGCGCGCCGGCCAGGGCCTGCGGCTCCGGACGCGTCAAATTATTGGTTACGTTGACGTTCAAGGTCACCTCCCGGCTTCAGAAGACCGTGGCAAAGGATATATTGCCGGTCAAGACCATGGGCCGAACCAACGGGATGAGATGATGACGAGCACTGAAGCCGCCGACGATGCGCCGCTCCGGCCCAGCCCTTTCCTGTCGTCGGTGATGCAGATCGAGCCGCAATGGATCGATTACAACGGCCATCTCAACATGGCCTATTATAACGTGATGTTCGACCGCGCCATCGATGAATTATGGCTCAAGCTCGGGATCGGCCCAGCCTACATGAAGGCGCGCCACGGCTCGACCTTCACCGCGGAATGCCATGTGCGCTATTTGCGCGAGATTCACCTTGGCGACCCCGTGCAGGTATCGATCCTTCTGGTCGATGCCGACGAAAAGCGGCTGCATACGTTCGAGGAACTGCGCCACGCCGGAGAGGGCTGGCTCTCGGCCACGTCCGAGAACATGACCATTCATATCGACATGACGGCGCGGAAGACCGCGCCGTTTCCGCCCGACATCCGCGCGCGCATTGAGGCGGTGGCGAATGCGCATGCGGCGATTCCGCGGCCTGAGGGCGTTGGGCGGAGGATCGCGATGCCGTCGAAGTAAGGGTTAGACGCGAGGGCGTTCAGCGAACCTCAGTCCGCCAGCGGATCGGGCCGAAACTGAATGTGCACGGCGCGCGGCATTGCGCCCTTGCCGCCTTCCTTGAGCCAAGGCGTGCGGTCGCCGTTCGTGCTCCACAACCCGCGGCCTTTCCAACCGGCGTTCGGATCGTCGATACGCCCATCGAGGCCCTTGGCATAGAAGCTAAGCGGATAGGGAATCCGGATCGTGATCATGTTGCCGTCCTTTAACGCCACGAAACCGTCCCCGAGATTGGCGGTCGATATCGGTATGTTCTCGCCAAGCCCCACCGTGTTGTGCTGATCGACCCAGGTGTAATAGCTCGAACTCGGCGCTGTTCTCACCGATGCCTTCGAAGCCCGGGCCGGGATACTGATAGATCGTCCAGCCTTCCGGACAATGATTGCCGGTAGCGGTCGGCCCATTGAGCGGGCCTTTGCACTTGCGGCGGTCAAAGCTGCCGAGGTGACCACTCGATAACGAGGCCCAGACCACGCCGTTCGTGTCGATATCGCCGCCGCGGATTCCGAACGCCGGCGCGGGAACATTGAACACCTCCGACAGTCCGGTCGCCGGGTCAAATCGCAGGAACCCCGGCGTGCCGCCGAAGATGCCGACGGTGTACCAGATCGAGCCGTCCACCGGTGACGGCATCACCCCATAAGGTCCCGAGCCCGGGACGATCCGCTTGTCCTTGCTCGGATCGAGCGGGGCGTTGGGCTCGACATAGTCGTCGCGCTTGCCGTTGCCGTTGGTGTCGAGCACGAACGGCGACCAGCCTTGCGACTTCGCCGCATCGCCGGTTTCGTCAAACATCTTGGTGTTGACCCAGCCGGCGACCGGGCCGGTGCCGCTGAGCCATAGCGTGTCATTGGCGTCGTAGCCGAACTGCAGGTGATGGGTGGCGAAGCAAGTGTCGATAAAGCTGTACTTCATCGTCTTGGGGTCGAGCATCGCCACCTGGCGCGCCGACTTTTCCAGCGGGAACACCTTGGCTGACGGATGGTCGGAACCTTGTTTGCAGAACGCCGGGTTATCTATGCCGCGCACGGTGGCGGAGAGCCAGAGCCGGCCCTTCTCGTCGAACATCGAGTTGTGGTTGTTCGCTCGCGTATCCCAGAGTTTTTGCTCGCCCCAATAGGCTGACGGCTCGAGCGGCTTCACGCTGGCGGCATGTCCGGGACCCAACGATTCCGGCATCTCGGGATCTGCGACCGGTATCTTGAAAAACGACACTTTATTCGTTTTCGGATCCAGGATCGGCATGTTGTCGGTCGAATATTCCGGCGAGCCGTAAAGTGGGCCATAGGCATTGACCGTCGGATTGCGCCGGTCTGATGATATCAGATCGTGCAGGTATTTGTCGGGCGTCGACCACTCCCATGATGTGATCACGATATTGCGTTCGATGCCTTGCGGACGTGGCGGCTTGACCTTGGGTAGTTCGCCTTTGGCGACGCGGTCGGTCCAGTCGCCGAGATATTTGAAGGGGACGCCGCCGAAATTTCCGGCAAGCTGGTTGGTCATCTGCTCGCCGGACTGCCCCGATTGAATCCGCCGCATCCAGGCGGCCTCGCCGGAATCGAACTTGCCGAAAGCTGCGGGAATCGTGCGGGTGGCTTCCTGGCCGATCTGATGACAACCGATGCAGCCGATGTTTTTCATCTGCTTCAGCCAGTCAGTCTGCGTAAGTTTTTCGGGAATGTCGCTCTTGCCGCCGAAATCGCTGGCGGGCGGAATTTTCATCATCGCGTACCAGTAGATCGCCGGATAATAATGCGCCGCCGCCGCTTCGTCCGGCGCCAGTACCGCGGTGTGATTAAGAAGCTGGCCCGGCTTTGCGGTGAGCTTGGTCGAGTCCACCAGACCATAACCGCGCACCCAGACGCTGTAATTCGCTGTCGGCAGATCGGGCACGAGGTAGCGGCCCTGATCGTCGGTCACGACGATGCGCGCGAACTTGGTCGGCAGATCGGTGGTTTCGGCGATCACCCAGACGCCGGCTTCGGGGCCTGCCGCGCTAACGACGGTGCCGCCGATCTCGGTGGCGCCGACCGTCACGGTCGGCTGCGCATAAACTGCGGTGGGGATGGCACCTTGCAGCGCCATCAAGCCGGCGCATATCGTCAACCGCGCAAGCGCTTGGGTCACGAACATAGGTCGCCTCCCGGCATGGAACCGGCTCTTTGGCCGGTCTTCGTTGCTCACCACTTTAGCCAAAAGGTCGGCAGCGTCCAGCGGCTTCGGGCCCCGGGCATGTTCGAGTTGAGTCCGTAGCCTACCGAAGCGAACGTCCGCCAAAGGCTACGCCTTTATGAGTTCACGCCCTCGCGATCGCGATCTACGTTACCCACGGCGGCAGCCGGGTAAACCAGGGCCGCGCCGCTTCGAGTTGGGCCGCGAGTTGCAGCAGCCGATCCTCTTCGCCGAAACGCGCAACGAATTGCACGCCGAGCGGCAGCCCATCCACAGTCCAGTGCAAGGGCACGCTCATCGCCGGCGTGCCCGTCAGATTGGCGAGCTGCGTGAATGGCACATATTGCAGGCTGTCGCGCGCGATCTTGTCGACCGTGCTATCGAGCAGGCCAAGACGTGCCAGCAGCCCAAGCAGGCCGACCCGATCGAGCAGGTTCAGCACCGCCTGCTCCGCCGCCGTCGGATCGCCCTGGCCATGGCGGATCGGCGGATGCGCGAGAGTCGGCGTCAGCAGCAGGTCGTAACGCTGATGGAAGCGCGCAAGCGTCCGCGCAAATTCGTTCCATGTGAGCAATTGCGCCGTCAGCGTCCCGGCCGAGGCCGCGCCGCCCAGCGTCGCCAGCACCCGCGTGAGCAGTTCGAAATCCGCAGTGCGCACGCCGGCCGCGCGTGCCTGCGCCACCATGGCCGGCACCTGTCCGAAATAGACATACAGGAAGGCTTTCGCGAGCGAAGCGCCATCGATCTCGGGCGCGGCTTCCTCGACCTCGTGGCCAAGACTCGCGAGCAATTTTGCCGCCTCGTTCACCGCCGCGACGGCTTCGGGGTGAACCTGTGTTCCGATTGGCGAGGCCGACGTAAAGCCGATGCGCAGCCGGCCGGGATCGCGCCGCATCAGCTCCGCGTAAGGCTGGCTCGGCCCGGGGATCACGAAGGGATCGCCGGGCTCGTTGCCCGCCGAGACGTCGAGCGCCGCCGCGGTGTCGCGCACGCTGCGGGAGATCACGCCCTCGCTCGATGCGCCGTACCAATATTCGCCATAGGCCGGGCCTGCGGAAATGCGCGCACGCGAGGGACGCAACCCGAACAGGCCGCAACAGGCGGCGGGAATCCGAATGGAGCCGCCGCCGTCATTGCCTGCCGCCATCGGTACGACGCCCGACGCGACCGCGGCTGCAGCGCCGCCGCTGGAGCCGCCGGGCGTGTGATCGACATTCCAGGGGTTGCAGGCGCGGCCGAACAGTTGCGAGTCTGACACGCCCTTGAGCGCAAATTCCGGCAAGTTGGTCTTGCCGAAAATCACGAACCCGGCCTCGAGATAGCGCCGCACCACATGGGAATGTTCGCGGGCGACGGTGCGCTGCATCGACCGACTGCCATAGGTCGTCGGCAGGCCGGCATAGTCCTGCGCGCAATCCTTGATCAGGAAGGGAACACCGGCGAAAGGACCGGCAAGCTGCTTCTTCAATTGGGAGCGGGCTTCGCCCTCCATCAAGCGGCAGATCGCATTCGTCATCGGCTGGGCGGCCGCGCTCTGCCGGAGCGCGAGACCGAGCAATTCCGCCGCGGTGGTCTCGCCGCGCGCAACACATTCGGCGAGGCCGACCGCATCGCGTTGCAAATATTCGCTTGATTTCATGGCGCGCCCCGGAAGGTCGGGGGCGACGGTATCACCTTTGCGAATGCGCGCCAGTTGCGGGCGGTCCATGTCCCTCAGCGCGTCTCACGATCTCGGACTGATCCCGTGGATCGCCGGCGCACAACCCATCCCGCGCACGCAGCAAAGGAAAATATCCGCGGCCGAGTCTTCGCTGTGACGGCCCAATCAGGTCCGGGCGACAAAACGGACTTGGGCGGCAAAATGTCGGTGCGATGATTTCAGGCTCTCCTGCGTCAACGCCAGCCGCCCACTTTGATCGTCTGGGGCCGCAATGATCCGGTCTTCGACATTGCCGAGGTCGCAGCTCTCAAGCGCGACTTGCCAAAGGCAGACGTCCACGTGCTGGATGCCGGGCACTTCGCGCTTGATGAATCAGCGGGCGAGATTGCCGGGCTGATGCGAGACTTCCTGGGACGATTGCCGCACGGCGCGCCAAAAGCGACCGGCCCCCATATTTGATTGGAGGGCCGGAGAACCTGCCGTGACTTATGCCGGCAGCCCGGCGTCGAACAGCGCTTCGAACACGAGGTTGCGGTAGCTTTCAGGCAAAGGCGGCATGCCGAGCTGCACCTCGGAAACCGTGAGTTCCGGATAACCCGACCGTAGCGCGTCGAGGCTTCGGCGCGCCTGGGCTCGTTCGCCCGTCAGCACATAGGCCGGGCAGAGAGTCCGGTGCACCCAGATTGCCGACGGATGCTCCCGCAATGCGCGCTCCTGCCAGCGCGCGGCCTCGACATAGTTGCCGGCCTTGAAATGCGCGCAGCCGATTCCAACCATGCTGTTGAAGGCGAGCGAATCCTGCGGAGCGAGATCGAGCGCGATCTTGAGGCGCTCGATCGCGGAGGCCGGATCGCCCCGATAGACCTCCAGCCATCCGCTTCGGCTCCAGGCCCAGGCGCAGCCGCCGTCGATCGCGAGCGCCTTGCCAATGAGGAGCGCCGCGCCGTCGAGCTCGTCGAGCAATGTCAGCGCGTTTCCCAGCACGGCAAGCGCGGTGGCATCGATCGGCAGCGACCGTGCCTTGTGAGCCAGCTTGATGCCGCGCGCTCTTTCACCCGGATCGGTCGCGAAGTGGTAGATGCCCCGCTGAGCGTAGGCCCAGGCGGCCAGCGCGGCCGCGAGCCCGGAATCGGGATTGCGATCCAGCGCCCGCTCCAATAACTCCAGCGCCCGGGCATTTCCTTCCGCGTCCAAGGACAGCACACCCGGCATCGCCCGCAGCGCCAGATCATGTGGACCGAGTTCGATCTCGGACCTATCCCAGGCGCGTTCGATTTCGGCCGATCGGAGACCGGGCTGCAGCGCGGCCACGATCCGCGTGGCGAGTTGCTCATGGGAGTCCGATCTGTCAATCAATGCGCCCTCGGTACGGTGCGCACCCAGCTGACGGCCGCTTTCCCGGTCGATCAGTTGAACGAGCAGCCTTTTATGCGCGCCGGTTCCCCGGATCGCAGCGAACATCTGGTAGCGCGCGAACCGCGCCTGGCTGGTCACCGACAGGCCGGCCCGGGTCAGCGCGGTCGCAAGATCATCGGCCAGGCTGCAGGCGATATCGCGATGATCGACAGTCGTCTCGATCGGAGCAAGCGCGACCGTCGGCCGATCGCGCGACCGCGTCAGGATCGCCGGCCTCGACGTCAGCTCGCAGCCAAATCGCGCCTGTCGCTTCAGCGTGCAGGACGGGACCTCGCCATAGCGGCGTCGATACTCGGCCGAGAAACGGCCGAAGTGCGGAAAGCCGCGCCGCAATGCCACGTCCTTGACCTTCACGCCAGGCGCGCCCTGCAACAGCTCGTGGCGCGCCTGTTGGAGGCCGATGTCATGCTGCACCGACTGCGGCGACTTGCCGAGAAAGCACGCGAACTGCCGTTGCAGCGTGCGAGCGGAAACGCCAGCGACCGCGGCGAGTTCCGAAATGCTCCACCGATGTCCGACATTGGCATTTATCGCTTCCAGCACCCGGCGGACGCCGCGCGGCAGCGGTGCAGTCGATGGTCCGTCTTCGCCTGAAATCACTGCGTGAACTCCGCAACTACCATGTGTTGTCTTCGTCGCAGCGAAAAAAGTTCAGAATCGGGATAGCCGTGTCGCGAATTGGATAGCCGCCCGACCACCCCCGGCCTACTCCCCTTTGCTGGTCTCGAACAGCCGAGCGAGCACGAGAAAGGAACAATTATGACCGCATCATCAGCCATGCAAGCCAACCCGGCGGGCGCGATCGACCTCAACGCCTTGAAAGCCCGCCAGCACGGCGCCTGGTCGTCGGGAGATTACGCCATCGTCGGCACCACACTTCAAATCGTCGGCGAGGAACTGTGCGAGGCGCTCGACATTCGCGCGGGCCAGTCCGTGCTCGACGTGGCCGCCGGCAATGGCAACGCCACCCTCGCCGCGGCGCGCCGATGGTGCGATGTGGTCTCGACCGATTACGTTCCGTCATTGCTCGAGCGCGGCCGGGCGCGCGCCTCGGCCGACGGCCTTTCGGTCGAATTCAAGGAGGCGGATGCCGAGGCGCTGCCGTTCGCCGATGCCGCGTTCGACGTCGTGGTTTCGACTTTCGGCGTGATGTTCACGCCGAACCAGGATCGCGCCGCCAGCGAACTCCTCAGGGTATGCAAGAGTGGCGGCAAGATCGGGCTTGCCAACTGGACGCCGGAAGGCTTCATCGGCCAGCTTTTCAAGACGCTCGGCAAATATCTGCCGCCGCCGGCGGGAGCGAAATCGCCGGCGCTGTGGGGGACAAAAGCGCGCATCGATGAGATGTTCGGGGCACGGGCGAACGATATCCAGATCGCACGGCGCAATTTCGTATTCCGCTATCGATCGGCTGAACACTTTGTCGAAATCTTCAAGACCTACTACGGTCCCGTGCTCAAGGCGTTTGCCGCGCTCGATAGCACGAGCCAGGACGGCTTGAAGCGGGATATTCTAGCGCTGATCGCGACCATGAATCGCTCGGCGGACGAGACCATGGTCGTGCCCAGTGAATATCTCGAAATCGTCGTGATCAAGCGTTGAGAAAATCGCACGTGCGCGAAACGGAGCCGGCTCCGGCCGGCTCTCTTTTTGCGCTCTCTTCTTGCGAGAGCGCCGCAGCTGCATCAGCGATGCGTTCACCCTGTTCCAAACCTCTGTTGGAGCACTTCGACCGTGATCGAGCATCCCGGCGGGCCCATTGATTATGACGAAACCGGCGAAGGCCCGACCTTGGTGCTGGTGCCGGGATCCTGCAGCACAGGCGCGGCCTGGCGGTCGATGATCTCTCACTGGAAAGGCGCCTTCCGCTGCGTCACCACGAGCCTACTCGGCTATGGCGGCACAGCCGAGCGCCGGACCGCCGATAACGCCGACATTTCGCGCGAGGCAGAGATTATCGAGACCGTCATCCGGCGCGCGGGCGCTCCAGTCCACCTGGTCGGCCATTCCTTTGGCGGGCTGACGGGACTTGCCGTCGCCTTGCGCCGTCCTCAACTGTTGCGCAGTCTCACCATTCTAGAGGTGCCCGCTGCCGAGATCTTGCGGCACGCCGGCGAGGATCAGCATTACGTTGCTTTTCGCAACATGAGCGGCGCGTATTTCGGCGCCTTCCAGGCCGGTCAAGTCAACGCCATTGAGCGGATGATCGATTTCTATGGTGGCGTGGGTACGTTCGCCGGCTGGCCGCGACGCATTCGCGACTACGCCAATGAAACCACGGCGGTCAATGTGCTGGACTGGGCCTCGGCCTACGCATTTGCGCTGACGCCCGCGTCACTTTCGAAAATTGCAATGCCGATCCTCGTGGTGCGCGGCGAGAACAGCCACCCCGCGGTGCAACGCGCCAACGAGCTCCTGTGCCAGTCGATCCCGGGGGCGACCATTGCGACCGTCCCCGGCGCCGCGCACTTCATGATCACGACTCACGCGCGCGAACTCGCCGACCTCATCGCCGGCCGTTTCAGCCACGCCCCACGTTGAGCCTGACGGCTTGAGCTTGGCGAGGTCAGACGCGGGTCCTGCCGCGCACCAGGCCGAACACGGCCGAGACCAGGAACAATATCACCGCAATGAAGAAGATGACCTTGGCGATCTCTATCGACGTGCCGGCGATGCCGCCGAAGCCGAGAAGGCCGGCGACCAACGCGATAATCAGGAAGGTAACGACCCAACTCAACATGATACAAATCCTCTCTCTCTCCAAGATTGGCTTTAAGCCTGGCTTCGATCGGCGCGGCTGACGGCGCCGCGCCCTCTACTCGCAAGACCAATCCAACCTGGGAACAAAGGTTCCTGGCCGCGAAACCGGGAAATTTGCGCGCCTTAAGGGAACGAAATCGTGCCTCGCCAGAGCAAATGCGGCCGCCGCCGACGCCACGGATTAAGGCTGTAAAACCGCGCGTGGAACCCCTATATGGCCATCAATCCTGCTAAGAAGGCTCCCCTTCACGGCCCCGCGGTGCCATCGTGGGCTAAAGACGATTCGTATGACCGAGCCGAGCAAGTTGAGCCATTCCAGCGTACCCGATCACCAGCCGGCGTCCGGCGGCATAGCCGCGCGCGCGCGTGCGGCCGCCGGGCCACGTTATCTCGACGGCCTCAATCCCGAGCAGCGCGAGGCGGTGGAGACGCTGGAGGGCCCGGTGCTGGTGCTGGCCGGCGCCGGCACCGGCAAGACGCGCGTTCTCACCACGCGCATCGCCCACATCCTGAGCCAGGGCCGCGCGCGTCCGAACGAAATCCTGTCGGTGACCTTCACCAACAAGGCGGCGCGCGAGATGAAGCTCAGGCTCGGCCAGATGCTGGGCCAGGCGGTCGAGGGCATGCCGTGGCTTGGTACCTTCCACTCGATCGGCGGACGCATCCTGCGCACCCATGCCGAGATGGCGCAGCTCAAATCCAATTTCACCGTGCTCGATGTCGACGACCAGGTCCGCCTGTTGAAGCAGCTGCTGCAGGCTGAGAATATCGACGACAAGCGCTGGCCGGCGCGCATGCTCGCAGGCCTGATCGACGGCTGGAAGAACCGCGGGCTGACGCCTTCGCAGGTGCCGGCCGGCGAAGCCGCCGTGTTCGGCAACGGCAAGGGCGGCAAGCTCTACACGAACTATCAGGAGCGGCTGAAGATTCTCAACGCCGCCGATTTCGGCGACCTCTTGCTGGAAAACATCTGCATCTTCCGCAAGCACCCCGACGTGCTCCGGCAATACCAGAGCCGCTTCAAGTTCATCCTGGTCGACGAATACCAGGACACCAACGTCGCGCAATATCTGTGGCTGCGGCTGCTCGCGCAGGCGCCGTCTTCCCTTACCTCGCCCCGCTTGCGGGGAGAGGTCGGCGCGCAAAGCGCGCCGGGTGAGGGGCTCTCTCCACCGGCTGAGCTCGCGGGGAGAGCCCCTCACCCCGACCCTCTCCCCGCAAGCAGCGGGGAGAGGGAGAAGATCGCGCCTCCCGGAATGACGCCCTCCGCTCCCCCCAAGAACATCTGCTGCGTCGGCGACGACGACCAGTCGATCTATGGCTGGCGCGGCGCGGAGGTCGACAACATCCTGCGCTTCGATCACGACTTTCCCGGCGCCAAGGTGATCCGGCTGGAGCGCAACTACCGCTCCACCGGCCACATCCTCGCCGCTGCCTCGTACCTCATCGCGCATAACGAAGGCCGGCTCGGCAAGACGCTGCGCACCGAGGACGTCGACGGTGAAAAGGTCACCGTCACCGGCGCCTGGGATTCGGAAGAGGAAGCCCGCGCCATCGGCGAAGAGCTCGAGGAATTGCAGCGCAACGGCGAGAAGCTCAACGACATGGCGATCCTGGTGCGGGCGTCATACCAGATGCGCGAGTTCGAAGATCGCTTCGTCACGCTGGGCCTGCCCTATCGCGTGATCGGCGGCCCCAGATTCTACGAACGCGCGGAAGTCCGCGACGCGCTGGCTTACCTGCGCGTGATCAATTCGCCGGCCGACGACCTCGCCTTCGAGCGCATTGTCAATGTACCCAAGCGCGGGCTCGGCGACGCCACGGTGCAAATGCTGCACGACCACGCTCGCAAGCGCCGCATCCCGCTGTTCGAGGCGGCGCGCGCCGTGGTCGATACCGATGAGCTGAAGCCGAAGGCGCGCGGGAGCCTGCGCGATCTGGTCCTGCAATTCGACCGCTGGCGGGCGCAGCGCGAGGTCACCTTGCATACCGAACTGGCCGAAATCGTGCTCGACGAGAGCGGCTATACCGAGATGTGGCAGAAGGATCGCTCCGCCGACGCTGCCGGCCGCCTAGAGAACCTGAAAGAGCTGGTGCGCTCGATGGAGGAGTTCGAGAACCTGCAAGGTTTTCTCGAGCATATCGCGCTGGTGATGGACCGCGACGGCGGGCCGGAGGAAGACGCGGTGTCGCTGATGACCCTGCATTCGGCCAAGGGCCTGGAATTCGACAACGTGTTCCTGCCGGGCTGGGAAGAAGGCTTATTTCCCAGCCAGCGAACGCTCGACGAACAGGGCCGCGCCGGTCTGGAAGAGGAGCGCCGCCTCGCCCATGTCGGGCTGACGCGCGCCCGCCGCCGCGCCAAACTCTATTTTGCCACCAATCGGCGCATTCACGGCACCTGGACCACCACAATCCCGTCGCGCTTTCTTGACGAATTGCCGGCCGCCAGCGTCGAGATCACGGAATCCAAGGGCGGTGGGGGCTGGGGCGGCAGCGGCGGTTACGGCCCCTCCCGCTTCGACAACGTTGAATCCTTTGGCTCCAGCTACACCACGCCGGGCTGGCAGCGCGCCCAGGCCAACCGCGCCCGCGGCCAAGGCGGCCGCAACGGGCAGGCGCGCAGCGGCTTCGACGAGGAGCAATCGCCCTTCTCGGCAGGCGGCGAATTCGGCGGCTTTGCGCGCAAGAAGCGCGCTGCCGTAACGATCGAGGGCGAGCTGGTCGCGAAATCGACCGGCGCGGTCTCGGAATTCTCGCTGGACGACCGCGTCTTCCACCAGAAATTCGGCTACGGCCATGTGGTCAAGATCGACGGCAACAAGCTCACGATCGCGTTCGAAAAGGCCGGCGAGAAGAAGGTGGTGGATAGTTTTGTGGAGCGGGCCTAGGCCGGCAACCATCAAACTAAGCCGCGCCGCCCACAGCTCTGCCGCTCGTAGCCCTTGACCATCGCGGAACTCCTCGTATGAGATGGCGCCATGGTCCGGGGAGGGTCGATCCTGCTAATCCTAGCGCTCACGTCGCCTTCGCTGGCGGCGGCGGAGACGATGAGCTTTGGCGACGCCTCCGCCCTTTTGGCCAAGAGCTGTGCGGCGGAAATCAGCGCCAATTGCCGCGGCGTCAGTTTCGACGCCAACCGCCTCAAGGAGTGCCTTTCGCGCAACACCGATGTGCTGTCGCCGCAATGCGCGACGGACTATCTCAAGAGCTTCGATGCGATCCAGAAGCGGATCGCGGCGCGCGCCACGGTCGCCAACGCCTGCGGGCGCGAGATCGTGAAATTGTGCAAGGGCTCGACCAAGGAGACCAGCAAATCGATACCGTGCCTGATGACGGCACGCGGCGTGAGCAGGAACTGCATCCAGGCCATGGATGATGCGGGGTACCGATGATGCGGGCCCTGCCGCGAAACGTTGGGCTGCTCGCGAGCGCTTGGGTTCTTGTCGCGATGCCCAACCTTCCGGCGCGCGGCGAGAACGCGCCCGCCCGGGACGACATCGTCAGCCAGCTCAGCCAATTCGACACGGCGCCCGATCTCGATGTCGCCGCGCTGAAGCAGCAGGTAGCGGAGCGCTCGCGATCCAGGTCGCGGAACGAGCCGCCGCCGGAGAAACGGCCGCCGATCGCGCCCGACCTTCTGAAGCTGCCGACTTTCAGTGTCGCCATCACGTTCGACACCGACACGCCCGTGGTGCGGCCGGAGTCCTATCAGACGCTCGGACGCATCGCCGACGCGCTGGTTCACGCGCAGCTGTTGCCCTGCAGCTTCCTCATCGTCGGCCATATGGAGTCCACCGGCAGACGTGAGAACAACGTGATGCTGAGCCAGCGCAGGGCCGACGCCATCCGCGACGCACTGGTCAATACCTTCAAGATTTCCTCGAAGCGGATTCAGTCGCTTGGCCTCGGCGAGGAACAATTCGTCGACCCCACGCATCCAGCGTCACAGGTCAACGAGCAGGTCCAGATTATGACCATCGCCAAGCGGCCCGAGCAGAGCGAGCCATCCGAGCAACCCGCTGCGGCAAGCCCGTCACCGGCTGCGAAAAAGTCGGCAAAAAAAAGATAATCCATCGCCCTATTCGATTGCGGAACCCGTTTCCCCATCCCGGCAATTGCGCGATGGACTTCGGCTCCCTATGTGGGGGGCCCCACCCTCCCCCGGCGCATCGATGCGCCCCGACGTCCGTAGGCTATGTCTCCGTCTCCCATCATCTCCGTCGCCAATCTGTCGAAGACCTATGGCTCCGGCTTCAAGGCGCTGAAAAACATCAATCTCGCCATCCGTAGCGGCGAGATATTTGCTTTGCTCGGACCGAACGGCGCCGGCAAGACCACGCTGATCAGCATCATCTGCGGCATCGCCAACGTGAGCGAAGGCCGCGTCACTGTCGGCGGCTTTGACATCAACAAGGACTATCGCGCCGCGCGCTCGCTGATCGGGCTGGTGCCGCAGGAACTGCACACCGACGCGTTCGAGACGGTGTGGGCGACGGTGAGTTTCAGCCGCGGCCTGTTCGGTAAACCGAGAAATCCGGTCCATATCGAGAAGGTGCTGAAGGATCTGTCGCTGTGGGACAAGAAGGATTCCAAGATCGTCACCTTGTCCGGCGGCATGAAGCGGCGCGTGATGATCGCCAAAGCGCTGTCGCACGAGCCGCAAATCCTGTTCCTGGACGAGCCGACTGCGGGCGTCGACGTCGAATTGCGCAAGGGCATGTGGGAAGTGGTGCGGCAGCTGCAGGCGTCCGGCGTCACCATCATCCTGACCACGCATTACATCCAGGAAGCCGAGGAAATGGCCGACCGCGTCGGCGTCATCAACAAGGGCGAGATCGTCCTGGTGGAGGACAAGGCGAACCTGATGCAGAAGCTCGGCAGGAAGCGCCTAACGCTGCATTTGCAGGGCAAGCTCAACGCGATCCCGGAAGCGCTCGCGCCCTACAAGCTCGAATTGTGCGACGGCGGCCGCGACATGATCTACGACTATGACACCAAGGGCGAGCGCACCGGCATCACCAGCCTGCTCAGCGACCTGCGCAACGCCGGCATCCGCTTCTCCGATCTCGATACCACGCAGTCTTCGCTCGAGGACATTTTTGTAAGTCTGGTGAACGCACCATGAATTTCCAGGCGATCGGCGCGATCTACAAATTCGAAATGGCCCGCACCGCGCGCACGCTGGTGCAGAGCATCGTCTCGCCCGTGGTGTCGACGTCGCTGTATTTCGTGGTGTTCGGGGCTGCGATCGGCTCGCGCATCACCCAGATCGAGGGCGTCAGCTACGGCACCTTCATCGTGCCCGGGCTCGTCATGCTGTCGGTGCTGACCCAGAGCATCGCCAATGCCTCGTTCGGCATCTATTTCCCGAAATTCGTCGGCACGATCTACGAACTATTGTCGGCGCCGATCTCCTATTTCGAGATCGTGCTCGGCTATGTCGGGGCCGCCGCGACCAAATCGATCATCCTCGGCCTGATCATCCTCGCCACCGCCGGCCTGTTCGTGCCGCTGCACATCCATCATCCCGTGTGGATGCTGACCTTCCTGGTGCTGACCGCAGTAACCTTCAGCCTGTTCGGCTTCATCATCGGCATCTGGGCCGACGGTTTTGAGAAGCTGCAGATGATCCCGATGCTGGTGGTGACGCCGCTGACCTTCCTCGGCGGCAGCTTCTACTCCGTCAACATGCTGCCGTCGGGCTGGCGCACCATCACGCTGCTCAATCCCGTCGTCTACCTGATCTCCGGCTTCCGCTGGAGTTTTTACGAGATCGCCGACGTCAGCGTCTCCTTGAGCCTTGGCATGACGACGGCATTCCTGGTGATCTGCATGACTGTGGTGTGGTGGATCTTCAAGACCGGCTACCGGCTGAAGAATTGACCCGCAGGGTCATTCCGGCGCGTGCGGAGCACGAACCCGGAATGACGGCCGGAGCAAATCACCGGTAACAATGGAAGCGCCGGTAGCCATCGTAGTAGCCGTGGCAGTAACGATGCCGCCCGTAATAGGGAATGCCGAGCACACCCTCGACCGCGCCCATGGCGCCGCCGACACCGGCACCGACCGCGCCTCCGACGACCCCACCGACGGGGCCGGCGACCCGGTTACCCTCATGAGCACCCTCCTGCGCGCCGCGCACGATGCCTTGGGCGTGGCCGGCATGGGGCATAGCTAGCAATGCGAGGAGGATCGCGGCGGCCGCGAAGATGAACAGCAGCAGCCGGACGGCGGGCATCGCCATGCTCTTAACCTTGGTTTTCTGCATCTCAATTCCTTAAGGGGTTGGCGGCGACCGCGCGGTCAGGCGGGAATTTGAAACGCCGATGCGGCTAAATGGTTTCGTCGCCGTGGCCAATTTTTGATTCCTAGCGCGCCCGGCTCGCGAAAAAGTCACCACGCCAATCCCGCATCAGCCTTGCTTGCGCCGCCCGGAGCGTTAACGATGCAGATCTAGCCCGCTGGAACCAAAGCCGGATTTCGGGCATAGTGCGTGCCGGGGACGGAGAGCCGCGGCGAATGAGACAAGGCCCGGAGGCTAGAGGTAAAATGCGTTCCTTCCTCGTTGCATTTGCTGGTTTGATGTTGTTTGCCTGTAGCGCCGCGCAGGCGAAGGTCGAGATCACCATCGACAAGAACAACCAGATGATGACGGTGGCGGTCGACGGGGTCGGGCGCTATCAATGGCCGGTCTCGACCGGCATTCCCTCGCGCGAAACACCGAACGGAAGCTTCCGCGCCTTCCGCATGGAGGAGGATCACTTCTCCAAGGAATTCGACGACGCGCCGATGCCGCATTCGATCTTCTTCACCAAGATCGGGCATGCGATCCACGGCACCGATTCCGAAGGCAGACTCGGCACCCCTGCTTCGCACGGCTGCGTGCGGCTGTCGAAGGCGAACGCCGCGACGCTCTATGCGCTGGTGCAGGAGCAGGGCGTGCTCAACACCACGGTGACGCTGACCGGCTCGGCCCAAATCGCGCTGGCGCGCAACCCGCGCCGGGCCAACACCGCGCTCGCCCGCCGCGACCCGATGCAGCCCGATGCAACGCAGCCCGATCAGCAGCAATATTCCGACGCCGGCGAGCCGGTGGTTCTGACGCCGCAGCCGCAGTTTTTGCCCGGCCGCCGCATCGTGCCGCAGGAACGGCCCGACGACGGCTATATCTATCCGGCCGACGGCAGCTCGGATGTGGCGCGCTATCCGGCGCCCCGCGGCATGCGGCCCCTCTATGGCGCGCAGGCCTATCCGCAACCGCAAAATCAGTACTACAACAACCAAGGCTACGCGCCGGCGCCGCAGGGCTATTACCAGCAGCGGCAGTATTATCCGCAGCGCGGGTTGTTTCAGGATTGATGGGCGAAAGCCTGCGTCACCCTCTCTGAGCAAACCATGGTGCCGGGCGATCGTGGGTTGCCCGGCACAGTCGCGCAAGTCATCTACCTTTCCGCGAGAGGTCAAAATTGAAGGCGGCGTCCAGTGTACTGGCGCGGAAAATCACGCCGCTCAGGAGCACGAAGCTCACGGTCAGCGCCCAGCCAAGCAAGAACGGCGGCCTTGGACCATAGCGGCGCCACAATGAGCAAATCACCAGCGCGATCCCGTGAATGGTTCCCCAAAGCACGAAGGTCCAGCTCGCGCCATGCCACAGGCCGCACAGCGCCATGGTGAAAAGCATGGCGCCGAAATATTGCACCGGAAGCCATCGCCGCGGCACCACGCGCTTGTTAACGAGCGGGTGGAACACGTATTCGCGCAGGAACGTCATCAAGGTGATGTGCCAGCGCTGCCAGAAATCCTGAATGTTGGTCGAACGAAAAGGCGCATTGAAATTGAACGGCAGCGTGATGCCGAACAAGAGACCGAGCCCGATCGCGATGTCGGAATAGCCGCCGAAGTCGCAGAGAATCTGGACGGCGAAGCTGAGCGCCTGCCAGGCATCGCCGTTGGCCACCGGGCCGGCCGCAGCCTGCGCATAGACGGGATCGATGATCACTGCGACCCGGTCGCCAAGGAAGATTTTTTCGAACAGGCCCGTGGCGATAAAGGCAAGCCCCACGCAGAACTCGCGCTGCCAACCCAGCGAATAGACCTGTCGGCCGAACTGCTGCATCACCTCCGACCAGCCCACCAGCGGTCCGGCGAGCGCCTGCAACAGATGTAGAGCGCGTAGCGGTCGAGCTGATAAAGCGGCGCCTTGCCGCGCCGCAGATTGACCAGATACATGATGTGGTGAAACGTGAAGAACGAGATGCCGAGCGGCAGGGTGAGATCGAGTCGTGGAATCTGCGCACCGAGCACGAGACCAAGATTGTAGCCAATAAAGTTGGGCGTATTTAAACACTGCGAGGATGGCGAGATCGGCAATGAGCGCAGCCGTCAGGATCGCCGCTATTTTCGTCCGGCCGTAGGCCAGCGCGGCCAGCCAGTTGATCAAGATGGAGAAGGCCAACAGCGCGATGAACGGCGGATTGCCGCAGGCGTAGAACGCAAACGACAGCAGCACCAGCACACCGATCCGCAATCGCGGATAGGGATCGACAAGGCGGTAGATCAGGATCGCTGTCGGCAAAAACACCAACAGGAAGGGATAATCGTTGAAAAGCATCGAACCACAATCTTGCAGCTCTCGGGCGTCATGCCGCCCGCAAGCCGCGATGACTATCCAAGTTTGAGGTCAAGCGCCCTTTGCGATGCCTGATGCGCCAAGCGACGCGCGATCTGCTTCTTCACTCGGTATCTTGACGTCCCAGGCTAGGCCCAAGGCCGCGAGCAGCCGGATAAAGATAAACCCTGGATCGTCACGCATTATGCTTTTGGGTTTGTCTTGGGCCGGGATAGATTTCTCATGTTCCAGGAATTGGGCCTATCACACCAAGATGGCTACACAAGATAAGCGCGAGGAAGTTGATCCGCGGAGGAAATCGATATGAAGCGAGGCATAGCCGTTCTTTCGGTTTGCGCTTGTCGTGGTGGTTGCCTATTTCACCGCGAGCAAATGGGCCATGCATCACAAGACCCTGACATTCAGCGACACCCTGCGCGGCGATCGTCCGGTCACGGTCGATGTCGCCATTCGCCGCGATCGCGAAATTGAATCGATCACCGAAATGATCGAGCTGCCGGTTGCGATCCTCAGCCCACGGCAACACGGTCAAGTATACCGAGCATTCGTTCCTCGCCAATCTGTTTGCTGCGCCCGGTTACATGGTCGTGAGCATTCAGCACGATCTTGAAACCGACGATCCGATGGTGACGAAAGTGGGCGAGGAATATGTCGGCCGCCGCATGCAGTACAACCGCGCCATTGCCAATATCAGGTTCGCCATCGACGAGCTCAGGAAACAATACCCGAACGCCGACTATCATCACCTCACCCTGATCAGGCATTCCAACGGCGGTGATGGACTTCGCCAGGCTGCATCCCGACATGGTCAAGAAGGTCGTGACGCTGGACAATCTGCGCGTGCCGTTCGTGACCGACGGCAAGTTCAAGATCCTGTCGTTCCGGTCCAAGGATCCCGTGTTCAAGGCAGATCCCGGCGTCGTTCCCGACGACGAGGTCTGCGCCAAGGCCGGCATCACGGTGGTGAAAACCGAGTTCCAGCACAGCGACCTCAGCGATCGCGGTCCCGAGAGCGTTAGAGCCTCCATTCCGGCCAAGGTCGAGGACTTCCTCGATAAGGACGAGGGCGTGACCTCGCCCTTGCAGCTCTTGACCGCGGCGGCGCCGAACCCCGCGGCGGGCAAGAACTGAAACCGCTTCGCGGCACCTCGCATGCCCGGGAGAATCACCGGGCGCTCTAGAGAGATTGGATCGAGCTTACAGCGACGACGGAAGCGCGCTCCCTCTCCCGCCCTTCGCGGGGGAGGGTTGGGGTGGGGTGCTTCCACAAAACGCGCTGGTCGAGAGGATAGACTTTCCCCCACCGCCGCGTTCTTCGAGCGCGTCGACGTCCCCGCAAGCGGGAGAGCTAGACCAAATCCGTTGAGAGGCCGATTATTTCCAACGCTACTGCGCTCTTACGGCAACTATTGCTCGCCGTAGCGAAGCCGTCGATACACCGCGCCCAAAATGTTGGAATAGTCGTCGGTCCACACCCGCTGGTGTTCGGTCGGCTCGGTCTCGGTCCATTTATCCGACGATGCCAGCCTGCCGACGTCGGCCTCGTCGCGGGCGCAGACCACCACGTCGGTCGCGAAGATATATTCGTCGTCGCGTCCGGAATCCTCGTCATAGACCCAGCTCTTGAGCTCGTTAGCATCCGCGATGCCCACCACGACGCTCTCCAATTCCAGATGCCGGTTGGAGACGTGCATCACCACCACGCCTAGCGGCGCCAGCTTGTCCTTGTAGATCTTCATTGCCTCTTGCGTGGCAAGATGGATCGGGATCGCGTCCGACGAATAGGCATCGACGATGATGAGGTCGTAGATGCCGGCGGGCTCTTTCGCAAACGTCAGCCGCGCGTCGCCGATCACGGGCTTCAGGTCCGGTTCGCAGTTCTGGATGTAGGTGAAATATTTCGGATCGCGCGCGGTATCGACCATGGTCTGATCGATGTCGAAGAACTTCCAGGTCTCGCCGGGCTCGGAGGCGCAGGTCAGCGTGCCGGCACCGACGCCGATCACGGCCACGCGCAGTGGCGCGCCCTTGCGCTCGCGGATCGCCGCGATCGCCTGACCGATGCCGCCGTCCTTGTGGTAGTAGGTGATCGGCTCGGGCCGCCCGGTGATCGGCGCGCCGTCGTCGTCATTGAATTTCTCCGCGCCGTGAATCGTGGTGCCGTGCATCAGCACGTGGTACTGCCCGTGCGGCGTGAACACGATCTTGTGGACCCCGAAGAAGCTGCGGACCGTCTCGGTCCGCCCCTCGTCGGACGGATAGATGCGGATCAGGACCAGCGCGAGCACGACGGTGGCAAAGATCTTCCAGCGGTTGGCGTTGAGGCCGAGCGCCAACAGAGCCGAGAGCACGCCGATGCTGCCTGCCACCCACACCCGGCGGTCCTCCAGCCAGAACGAGACCTTGCCGAGCGACCAGGTCGGCGCGATCAGCGCGACCGCGAGCACGGCGAGAAACGGCCAATACCAGCGGCTCCAGCGCGGCAGGCGTTCGTTGCCGCTTGGCCGGCACAGCGCCGCCAGCGCCAGCAGGATCGGGTATTCGGCGACCCAGGAGAAGGTGAAGGGAGCGATCAGGCCTGCGAACAGTCCGCCGAGCATGCCGCCGAACGACAGCGCGACATAAAAGCCGGTGAGATATTTCGCCGCCGGGCGGGTGCGCGCCAGTTCGCCATGGCAGGCCATGGCGATGACGAAGAAGCACAATTGATGCCCGCCGAGCGTGAGCAGCAGATTCTGTTCGCCGCCGACCGCGAGCAGCACGATTACGCCGGTGATCGCCAGCGGCTGCAACGACAACATCCATTTGTGCGGCAATAGCGGACGCGACTGGAACACCAATACCCAGGTCAAGAGATAAAGCGACAGCGGCAGCACCCAGAGCAGCGGCGCGGCCGCGACGTCGGTGGAAATATGCGCGGTCACCGCGATCAGGAGCCCCGACGGCACCGCGGCGAGAAAGATCCAGCGCGCGCGCAAGCTCCAGGACGGTGCGGGCGCCAGCGTTTCCTCGGTCCTAAGATCAGCCGCGGCCAGCGCCTTCGAGCGCAACAACAGCACGCCGCAGGCGGCGATCAGCAGGATCAGGAGGCCATAGCCGCCGGTCCACATCAGGTTCTGCGTGCGCAGCGAAAACATCGGCTCCAGCAGCACCGGATAGGACAAAAGCGCCAGGAAACTGCCGATATTCGAGGACGCATAGAGGAAGTAGGGGTCGGGTCCTGCCGGGTGGCCGGTGCGGACGAACCAGGCCTGCAGCAGCGGGTTGTTGGCGGCGAGCGCGAAGAACGGCAGCCCGATCGACACCGCGAACAGGCCGAGCAGCCAGAACGCATAACCCGAGGTCGGCGGATCGCCCCAGGAGCTTGCGATCGATAGCGGCAGCGTCGATATCGCGACCACCAGGAGGCCGAGATGCACCGCGACCGGAATGAGGCGATTCTTGATCTGCATCAGGAAATGCGCGTAGGTGTAGCCGGCGAGCAGGAGCGACTGGAAGAACACCATCGCCACCGACCACACCGCCGGCGAGCCGCCGAGCCGCGGCAGCACCATCTTGGTGAACAGCGGCTGCACCGAGAACAACAGCAGCGCGCTGAGGAAGATCGCCGCGGTATAGACCACCAGCACCAGCCGGTTTCGCGAAGCTGACGGCTGGTCCGCGGCGGCTGACGGCTCGGGAGAAGACATGAAGGCTCCGGCAAAGCGTCTTGCGAAACGCGTCAGACAAACAGCCCGGCGGGCACCGGACGGCGCAATGGAGCATATGGCGATAGCGCGGGCAATGCGCGGGAAGATGTCTATTTCTTCACATGACGCTATGCTCTAAGGGACATCATTCCGGGGCGCGCCGAAAGCGCGAGCCCAGAATCTCGGGATTGCGGGTCTGGTCGTCCCGACCATCCCGGAATGACGGTGCGATCAATAATTCTTGAAACAAACATGAACGAGAGCGACGTCGTAATCATCGGCGCGGGCCACAACGGCCTCACCTGCGCGGCCTATCTCGCGATGGCCGGCCTGCGCGTGAAAGTGGTCGAGCGGCGCAAGCTGGTCGGCGGCGCCGCGGTCACGGAGGAATTTTGCCCCGGATTCCGCAATTCGGTCGCGGCCTATACCGTCAGCCTGCTCAACCCGGAGATCATCAGTGACCTCAAGCTCGCCGATCACGGCTTAAGAATCGTCGAGCGCCGGACGCAGAATTTTCTGCCCGCGCCCGATGGCAGCTATCTCTTGACCGGCGAAGGCCGCACCTTGACGTCGATTACAAAACTCAGCGCGCACGACGCGGACGCCATCGAAGGTTTTTCCCGCGAGCTCGAGGCGATCGCCGATGTGCTGCGCGAGTTCGTGCTGCGCGCGCCACCGAACCTAGTCGAAGGTTTTGGCGCCGGCGCAATCCGTGAAAGTTTCAACGCACTCGGTACCGCCGGTATCCTGCGGAAACTGTCGCTGGAGCAGAAGCGCGACCTGCTCGATTTGTTCACGCGCTCGGCCGGCGACATGCTGGACGAGCGTTTCGAGAACGACCTGGTGAAGGCGCTGTTCGGCTTCGACGCCATCGTCGGCAATTACGCGAGCCCCTACGCCGCGGGTTCGGCCTATGTGATGCTGCACCACGCTTTCGGCGAGGTGAACGGCAAGAAGGGCGTGTGGGGTCACGCCATTGGCGGCATGGGTGCAATCACGCAAGCGATGGCGCGCGCTGCGCGCGAACGTGGCGCCGAGATCGAGACCGAGACCGGCGTGCGCGAGGTAATCGTCGAGCGCGACCGCGCGGTCGGCGTCATCCTTGATAATGGCGCCACCGTCCGCGCCAAATATGTCGCGTCAAGCGTCAATCCGAAATTGTTGTACACGCGTCTCGTGCCCGCGCAGGCGCTGCCTAGCGAATTTCTGGCGCGCATCGAGAGGTGGCGCAATGGCTCCGGCACGTTTCGCATGAACGTGGCGTTGAGTGCCCCGCCCTCGTTCACCGCGCTGCCCGGCAACGGCGATCACCTCACCGCCGGGATCATCCTCGGGCCCAGCCTCGCCTACATGGATCGCGCCTGGCAGGACGCGCGTGCCCATGGCTGGAGCCGCGAGCCCGTGGTCGAGCTGCTGATCCCCTCGACGCTCGACAACTCGCTTGCGCCAACGGGCCAGCATGTCGCCAGCCTGTTCTGCCAGCACGCCGCACCGCAATTGCCGGACGGCAAATCCTGGGACGAGCATCGCGAGGAGGTCGCCGACCTCATGATCGCGACGGTGGATAAATATGCGCCGGGCTTTTCGGCCAGCGTGATCGGCCGGCAGATTCTCTCGCCGCTCGATCTGGAGCGGCAATTTGGCCTGCTCGGTGGGGATATTTTTCATGGCGCGCTGACGTTGAACCAATTGTTTTCGGCGCGCCCGATGCTCGGCCACGCCGACTACCGCGGGCCGGTGAGCGGCCTCTATCATTGCGGAAGCGGCGCCCATCCCGGCGGCGGCGTCACCGGCGCCCCCGGCCACAACGCCGCGCAGGTAATTTTAAGAGATCACCGGGCGTTGTTTGGGTAAATACAGGCACAGATATCATTGACGCGCTTGAAACAAGCGAGTTCGACGCCATGGAACTGTTCATTTTTGCTCGCTTCCACGCCCGCGAAGGCCAGGAGGCCGCCGTCGCCGAGGCGTTGCGCGAGGTGAGCGGCCCGACGCAGGCCGAGGAAGGCTGCCTCTTCCAAAAGGCCTATCGCTCGATCCGTGATTCCCGGCTGTTCTACATTCACTCCCGTTGGCGCGACGAAGCGGCGTTCGATCTTCACGCCAAATTGCCTCACACCATCCGCTTCATAGAGAAGGTCGAGAGGCTGATCGATCATCCGCTCGACGTGAACCGTACACGCGCGCTGGGGTAATGGTTGGCGCTGGATTGTCTCTGGAGAGACCAATCGCTGGAAAAATCTGTTGGCAACCTCGTGAATAATCTGTGGGAAACCGCTCGCAGAACCTGTGGATCAACGTGTGTATTTGCGGAGCAAGATCCGCACAATGTCTGTGGAGTGCGAGGGGATGACCCTGTGGATATCCCTGCAAGCGGTTGTTAGTATCTCAGTTGCGGCAACACGGAGAGAAATGCGATGTCGCAGCAAAAGGAAGTTTTGTGCGAGATCGCGCGGGTGATCAGTGGCAACGATCCTTTTCGAATCGAGGCATGGTTCACAGAGGATTTCAGGTTAGTTGAGCCGACCAAGCCGAACTGGCCGCGGGGACACGAGGGCGCCAGCAAGCTGCTCGATCTTTTCAGGACGCTCACCCCTCCTGTGCAATTCGTCGCGCTCGATATGGTCGAGGAAGCCGACCGTGTCGCCGTTCGCTGGCAGCTATCCGCGACCTACCAGGGCGCCCCGCTTTCGCTTGCGTCGATGGCGATTTACCGCTTCAAGGACGGGCGCATCGCCGAGGACTGGGGCATCCCTATTCGAGGAGAATGGCTCGATTAGTCAGAGAGACCGTATCCAGCCTGTGGATAGCTTCGGGAAAAACCGGTGAATTGCCGGTGAAGAACTCGGAGCGTTTCGCGCACAAATCCGCAGGCGCAAGTCTGTGGACCGGGAGCGGCGATCCTGTGGAAATCCTTGTCGGAACGTCTGTGGAGCACAAGGGAATGAACTGTGCATATCCCTGTGGACGGCTCTGTGAGCAAACCCCGTATTGATTGTCGATAGGCTGTGGACGGCAGGTCGTCGCCCGTTAGCACCACGGCGCTCCTCGCCTTTGGCGCCCTTACGCGTCAGCGCCGTTCTCGCGGTGCAAATTCGGGAACAAGTACAGCAGCGGTAGCGCGAACGGCCCGACAAACGCGGCAATCCACGCCCAGATCTTGAAGCTGCGTCCACGACGTTCGGCAATCCGGCCGGCAAGATAGATCGAACAAGCGACAATCAGCAATGCGATGGCGTCCATGATGCATGCTCCAATACTGCCTTGCACCAGATATATCATGGAGTTGGTCGCCTGGTGACTGTCCTTTAAGACACTCTCAAATACCGAACTGAGGCGCCATCGATCGTTCACGCCGAATTTACCGCCGCGTTCTCTGCGCTTGATAAGCCGCGAACAAATCCCTCACTAGAAAGCCATTGATCGTCATTCCGTCGATCCGGCTTTCGGTGATCGCGGCCCCCTGCAGATTGCAGTTCGTTAGCCGGAGGCCGGAGAGGTTGACGTCGTGGATCTTCCATCCGCACAGGTTGGAGTCCTCGAACGCCGCGCCGGACATATTCACCTGCCTGAGCGAACAGCCGGCAAGATTGGCGTCACGAATCGTCGATCCCGACATGTTCACATCGTCAAACGACGATCCGGAAAGGTCGCTATCGTGCACGTCGATGCACTCTTTCACGCCATGCAACTTCATATGAAAGACCTCGGGGAGCGCTGACGTCCAGCCTTCGCGTCTTGGTTTCCAAGTCTAGGCGTGTTGGACCCGCGTTGGATCCTCTCCCGGAATTGGCGAGATCCAGCCACCGATCAACTCGCGCAAGTGGTCTTGCGCGGTGCCGGCGTGATGCAGGAAAGAGTCGAGCTCGATGTCCTCGCTGCCGCCCTCATAGGTCTCGCCCCTGCGGCGCGACCATTCGTGATAGACAAAGATGCGTCCGGTTTCGGTATCGCGCGCCAGATAGTACCAGTTCTCGATGCCCATCCCGAGATCGGAGGAGCTGAATTGTCGCCTCAAAATCGCCATCGCCTTTGCTCCGCGCCAAGGCGGAAGCATATACGCGCGGCGGCGGAAATGCGACGGCGATGAGGAGATCGGGCTGAAAAGCGCCACGTGACACGCCACGGCATACCTCGGCGCCAAGGCGGGGCGAAACCACATGCCCGCGCGACCATTAGGTTCCCCGCGCGGGACCCGTTGCCAGATCACTGATTGAGTGGAGGCGGAGTTCTCCCCCTGAGAAAGGGAGAATCCGAGACAGGACTACTTCGCCAGGTCTACTTCAAGGAGTTGTTGATCGACGAGAACATGCCGTTGAGGTTGGTGCCCAGACCGTTCACCACGGCGATAATCGCGAGCGCAATGCCCGCCGCGATCAAGCCGTATTCGATCGCGGTCGCACCTGAATCATTAGACAGGAATTTCAATAACTTATGCTTCACCTTTGCCTCCGTTTGGCGTGAGTTTGCCGGTTCGACATCCGTAAATATATCAGTCTGAACCTAAGGTTGTTTGAATACCGCGGGGGTAAGTTTTAGGGATATTGCGAAACGATCATTCCTTAAATTTTACCGAAAAAGCGGCGGCTACTCCCCCTCATGCCCTCCACCATCACTCCCGCCACGCACCGCGCCAGCTTTGCCATTGGCGACGAAAAAGCCGCCAAAGGCATGGTCGACGTCCTCACCGAGGTTTTCTTCGAGGGCCAGGCCGTGGTCGCGGCATTCGAGCGGCCGGACGGGCGCTGGGATGTCGCCTTGCACTTCGCGAAACCCCCCGACCAGGCGATGGTGCGGGAACAGGTTTCCAGCGCCGCGGGCGGGGATATCGCCAAGACCATCGCGTTCGATACGGTGGAAGCCAAGGACTGGGTCAAGGCCAGCCTCGAAGACCTGGTGCCCGTCCCGGCCGGGCGTTTCGTCGTGCACGGCGCCCACGACCGCGACCGCGTGCCACAGAACAAGCTCGGCATCGAGATCGAGGCGGCGCTGGCGTTCGGCACCGGCCATCACGGCACCACGCGCGGCTGCCTGTTGCTGCTCGATCATGTCTTGAAGGCAGGCCAGCCGCGGCGCGTGCTCGATCTCGGCACCGGCACCGGGGTGCTGGCGATCGCCGCCGCCAAGGCGCTGCACGGTAAGGTCCTCGCAAGCGACATCGACCCGCCCTCGGTCCAGGTCGCGCGCGAAAATGCGCGGCTGAACGGAACCGGACATCGGGTGCAGCCGATCCGCGCCACCGGCTTCGCGGCGCCGGACTTCGCGGGCTGCGGCCCGTTCGACCTGGTGCTGGCGAACATCCTGGCCAACCCACTGCGGCAGTTGGCGGGGCCAATGTCGCGGCACCTGGCGCCCTCGGCTTTTGTCATTCTTTCGGGATTATTGACGCATCAAGCGGCCAGCGTCATCGCCGCCTACCGCGCGCGCGGGCTGGTGCCGGTGCGGCACCTCAAGATCGATGGCTGGAGCAGCCTGCTGCTGCGTTCGACGACATGAGCGCTCGCGGCAGGGAATGCGGCGACTGCACGCTTTGCTGCAAGGTGATGGCTATCGAAGAGCTCGCAGAACCGGCGGGTTTGTGGTGCTCGCATTGCAAGCCGGGACGCGGCTGTTTGATCCATGCCAACCGGCCGGCCGAGTGCGAGAGCTTCAGTTGCCGCTGGCTCGTGGACGACCAGCTGGACCAGCATTGGAGGCCGCACAAATCCAAGCTTGTCTTAACCACCTCGGAAGACGGAATCGAAATCAGATGCGACCCCGGCTTTCCCGACGCCTGGCGCAAGGAGCTGTTTCGGAGCGAAATACGTCAATGGGCGGTGTCGGGTGAGAACTCTCGACATGACGGTGGTCGTCATGTCAGGCCAAAAATTAATGATCACGCCGGACCGGGAGTTTGACCTGGGGGTTGTTGGCCCCGACGAACGGATTGTGCGGGAATTGGAGGGAACGCGCGTCGTCAATGCGACGGTCGTGAAAGCAGAAGATATTAAGAATAATCTGTAAGGCGGGCTATTCCGCCGATTTCGGCTGGTGGCGGGTGATCGCGCCCTTTTCCCGGCGCACGGAGCGTTTGACGCGTGCCTCGGCAAACCGGTCCAGAATCTGGACAATCAAGCCGCGCTGTTTCTTTTCGATCGGAGGCAGAGGGCCACGGCGCACGGGCGGAGAAATCTTCTCAAACGTAAAGGACGGCATGGTGTTTTCCCTCGTCGTTGAGTTGGAACACTCCTTAGATTTTCCCCGCGCTGTTTTATTGGATGAAGCCTATGTCACAGCAATCCTTCCGTCAATGAGACGGAGAATTGAGGCTTAGTTATGCCAAGTGGCGTTCGGATTGCAAACTCCCCCTACAACCCTAGAGCGCGAGGAGACGGATCCCCTCGCGCTCTAGGGTTCTGATTGAGCATGATCTTTTTGGAAAACCGGTATCCACTTTTCCGGATCATGCTCTAGACTGACGCCTGCGATGTTCGAAGCCCATTTCCAGACATTCGACGAACCCGAAAGCGGCGTCGCGCTGACCGCGCGACTGTCCGCTGTTCGCGAGGAGCTGGCGCGGCGCAGGCTGACCGGTTTCGTGGTTCCGCGCGCCGACCAGCAGCAGAATGAATATGTCTCCCCGTCCGAGGAGCGGCTGGCTTGGCTGACCGGGTTTACGGGTTCGGCCGGAATGGCGGTCGTGCTGACCGGCGAGGCCGCTGTTTTCGTCGACGGCCGCTATACGCTGCAGGCGGCCAAGCAGGTCGATGGCAAGGCCTGGGCGGTCGAATCCCTGGTCGATCCGCCGCCGGAAGCCTGGCTGGCAAAACACCTGAAGATGGGCGACCGCGTCGGGTTTGACCCGTGGCTGCACACCTCGGCCGCCGCCGAGCGGCTGGCTGCCGCCTGCGCCAAGGCCGGCGCCGAGCTGGTGGCGGTCGAGACCAACCCGGTGGACGCGATCTGGACCGAGCGCCCGCCCGCGCCGCTGGCGCCGGTCGCGGTGCACGGCGCCCGGTTTGCCGGCGAAGCCGAAGCCGACAAGCTGACGCGCATCCGCCAAGAGATCGGCAGGCTCGGCGTCGACGCGCTGGTGCTGTCGGATTCGCACGCGGTGGCCTGGACCTTCAACATCCGCGGCGCCGACGTCGCGCATACCCCGCTGCCATTGTCCTATGCGCTGGTGCCGAAGGACGGCCGGCCGACCGTATTCATCGATCACCGCAAGCTGTCGAACGCTGTGCGCGACCATCTCGAACACGCCGCCGACGTCCGCGAGCCGGACGCGCTGACGGGCGAGCTCACCACACTCGCGGGAGCCGGCGCTTTGGTCGCGCTGGATAGCGCCACCGCGGCGGACGCGCTCAGCCGCCTGATCGGCAACGCCGGCGGCAAGGTCGTGCGCGGCAACGATCCGGTCAGCCTGCTGAAGGCCGTGAAGAACGGCACCGAGATCGCGGGCACGCGCAAAGCGCATCGGCGCGACGCCGTGGCCCTGGCGCGGTTTCTCGCCTGGATCGACCACGAGGCGCCGAAGGGCATTCTGACCGAGATCGACGCCGTGGAAGCGCTGGAGACGTTCCGCCGCGAGACCGGCGCGCTGAAGGATGTCTCGTTCCCGACCATCGCCGGCACCGGGCCGAACGGCGCCATCGTGCACTATCGCGTCACCCGCAAGAGCAACCGACGGATCGCGCCTGGCGATCTGCTCTTGATCGATTCCGGCGCGCAATATGAGGACGGCACCACCGACGTCACGCGGACCATAGCGATCGGCGAGCCTTCGGCCGAAATGCGCGACCGCTTCACCCGCGTGCTGCGCGGCCACATCGGGATCGCGCGCGCGGTGTTTCCGGACGGCACCACCGGCGCCCAGCTCGACACCCTGGCGCGGCAATTTTTGTGGCAGGCCGGCATCGATTTCGAGCACGGCACCGGCCATGGCGTCGGCAGCTATCTCTCGGTGCATGAGGGGCCGGCGCGGATCTCCAAGCTCGGCACCACGCCTTTGAAGCGCGGCATGATCCTCTCCAACGAGCCCGGCTACTACAAGACCGACGGCTACGGCATTCGGATCGAGAATCTGGAGCTGGTGGTCGCCACCGACATTCCCGGCGCCGAGAAGCCGATGAACGCGTTCGAGGCGCTGACGCTGGCGCCGATCGACCGGCGGCTGATCGAGGTGAAGATGCTGAGCGAAAGCGAGCTCGCCTGGCTCAACGCCTACCACGCCCGCGTCAGGGACGAGGTGCGCTCCGACCTCGATGAGGCGACGAAGGCGTGGCTCGATGCGGCGACGGCGGCGCTGTAGCGACTGTCGCACCACACGCGGGCGTCATCCCCCGCCAACCGGTCCGGCCTCCGGCCGGATGACAGGCTCCGGCGGGCGACCCAGTACGCCGAGTACTATCTGCCTCACACTACCGTCCCGGGAATACTGGGTCACCCGCATGCGCGGGGTGATGAAAATTTGTGTGTGCGGACAGCGTCCGCGCGCACCCTATAACGATAACAGCCCCGAAATCGGCATAGCCGCATGCCGAAACACCCGTATTCTCTAGCATCGATGCCGCTACAGTCCGCTTCAACGCTGTTGAATCGGAACCGAGCCGCCACGCATGCACGGAGCATTGGGCAAGCCGCCGGTCGCGGCCGAGACGGACAAAGACGGGCCGACGTCCTCCCGCGTGATGCTGATGCTGCTGGTGGCGATGACGGGCATCGCCCCGATCTCGCTCTATCTATTGGTGCCGGCGCTGCCGAAACTCGCCGTCACGTTCGGGCGCGATATCTCGATCGCGCAGATGACGGTATCGCTCTATATGGTCGGCATCGCCTGCTCGCAGCTCATCATGGGGCCGCTGTCGGACCGCTTCGGCCGCCGCCCGGTATTGCTCGCCGGGCTTTCCCTGATGGTCGCGGCGAGCGCCGGCTGCATTTTCGCGGAATCGCTGCCGCAACTGATCGCGGCGCGTTTCCTGCAAGCGCTCGGCGGCGCCACCGGCATGGTGATCAGCCGTGCCATCATCCGCGACCTCTATGGCCGCGAGCGCATCGGCGCCATGATCAGCCTCGTTATCGCCGTGATGATGATCGCGCAGATGCTGAGCCCGTTGACCGGCGGCCTGCTGGAGACCGCGTTCGGCTGGCGCGCGATTTTTTACGTCATCACGGCCGCGTCGCTGTCGACCGCCGCGGCAATCGCGTTTGTCTTGCCGGAAACCCGCCGCGACCGCATCGAGGCGGGCGGATTTCGCGGCGATGTCGGCAGCCTCTTCACCAGCCGCGCCTTCGTCGGCTTCATGCTGTGTCAGGTGATGGCCTCGCAGATCATCTTCGCCTTTGCCGGCGGCGGGCCCTATATCGTGGTGACGCAGATGGGCCGGACGAGCGCCGAATATGGTGCGTGGTTCGCGACCACCGCTTTCGCCTATTTGATCGGCAACGTGTTCTGCGTGCGCTTCGCGCCGCGCCATTCGCTGGAGAAACTAATCTGGCTTGGGCTCGCGTTGCAACTCGCCGGCAGCGCACTGAATCTGCTCTGGAGCTTTACCGGCCTCTACCAGGCGCCGTCCTGGCTGTTCGGCACGCAGATGATCGTGATGTTCGCCAATGCCTTCGTGATGTCGAACTCGGCGGCCGGCGCGATCAGCGTCCGTCCCGAAGCCGCCGGCACCGCCTCGGGCGCGATGGGATTCCTGCAGATGGGAATCGGCTCGCTGGTCTCGCAATTCGGCGCCTATCTTGGCGGACATTTTGCCACGACCTTGCCGCTGACAGCTGCGATCTTCGTGCTGTCGCTGGCCTGCGCCTCGACCATGATCTTCCTGGTGCCGCGGCGCGAGGTCGTGGTCAGCGAGGAATTGATCGAGCAAGCGGAGGAGGAAGAGTTGGGGATGTTGTAAGGATCGCGGTCTCTTCACCTCTCCCCGCTCTTTCGCGGGGAGAGGGAGTCGGCGCGAAGCGACGACTGCGGGTGAGGGGCGAGGCACGCAATCAGCCAAGAACAATCTTCGTCGAAGACAATTGCGGTTAGCAGCGTGCCCCGCCCCCCAACCCTCTCACTCGCAAAACAGGCTGTGCGAAAAATCGCTTGAGCCAGAGGCGCACAGAATTGTTTTCTCAATTGTCATCACTAGACAGAAGTTGGCAATGCAATTGGTTTCTGCATCGACGAAATTGAGGCAGATATTCTATGTGCAAATCGAGCAACCGACTTTTCACACAGCCTGAAAAGAGCGGGGAGAGGGAGCGCGCATCGCTTGCGGACAAACTCACCCCCCGACCAGCTTCAGCCACTCATCTTCGGTCAGCACGGGCACGCCGTGCTTTTGGGCCTCCGCCAGCTTCGAGCCGGCGCCGGGGCCGGCGACGACGTAATCAGTCTTTTTCGACACCGAGCCCGACACCTTGGCCCCGAGCCGCTCTGCCATCGCCTTGGCCTCGTCGCGCGTCATCTTCTCCAGCGAGCCGGTGAAG
The DNA here is from genome assembly GCA_963822795.1 of uncultured Alphaproteobacteria bacterium. GTDB lineage: Bacteria > Pseudomonadota > Alphaproteobacteria > Rhizobiales > Xanthobacteraceae > Bradyrhizobium. Next base: position 241,331 of record CAWGJM010000016.1, on the reverse strand, counting down.
ACCACGGTCTTGCCGGCGATCGCCGAATTGCTCTTCGGCTTTTCGGCATCGAGAATGGTGACTTGCCTGGTCAGCCGCTCGACGATGCCGCGGTTGTGGCTTTCGCCAAAATAAGCGGCGATCGCCTTGATCACGGTGTCGCCGATCTGGTCGAGCGCATCCATCTCGGCGATCGCCTCCTCGTCGCCCTTGGCGACCTTCAGGCAAGCGTGGTGGAAGGCCTCCCACGAGCCGTAGCCGCGCGCCAGCGCCAGCGCCGTGGTCTCGCCGACCTGGCGGATTCCGAGCGCGTAGATGCAACGCTCCAGCGCGATGGCGCGCCGCGCCTCGATCGCGGCAAACAGATTGCGCACCGAGGTTTCGCCGTAGCCCTCGATCTCCTCGAGCTTGAGCTTGGGGTTGCGCGTCTGCAGGGTGAAGACATCGGCGGGCTCCTTCACCCATCCCTGCTCGAAGAAGAACTCAATCTGCTTTTCGCCGAGACCGTCGATGTCGAAGGCGCGGCGCGAGGCGAACAGTTTTAAGTGCTCGATCTTCTGGTAGGGACAGGCGAACTCGCCGGTGCAGCGGGCGCGAGCGCCCTCCTCGCCCGTCGCGGTTTCCTCGCGCACCACGTCGGTATGCAGCGGGCACGGGCATTTCTTCGGAAAGTGATATTCTTTCGCAGCTTTTGGCCGCTTGTCGATCACGACATCGACCACCTGCGGGATCACGTCGCCGGCGCGCTGGATGATGACGGTGTCGCCGATCCGGATGTCGCGGCCCTCGCGGATCTGTTCGCCGTCGCCGCCGACGCCCTTGATGTAGTCCTCGTTGTGCAAGGTGACGTTCTGCACGATGACGCCGCCGACGCCGACCGGCTCGAGCTTGCCGACCGGCGTGAACGAGCCGGTGCGGCCGACCTGGATCTCGATATCGCGCAACACGGTCATGGCGCGCTCGGCCGGGAACTTGTGCGCGATCGCCCAGCGCGGCGTGCGCGACACGAAGCCGAGCCGCTCCTGCCAGTCGATGCGGTCGACCTTGTAGACGACGCCGTCGATGTCGTAGTCGAGCTCGGCGCGCTGCTCCTCGATTTTGCGGTGGAACGCGATCAGTTGCTCGACCGAATGGCAGAGTTTGGTCAGCGGATTGGTCGAAAAGCCGCAACGCTCGAACCAGGCGATCATGCCGGATTGCGTCGCTTCCGGCATCGCGCTGATCTCGCCCCAGGCATAGGCGAAAAAGCCGAGCGGGCGCGAGGCGGTGATGGAAGGGTCCTTCTGGCGCAGCGAGCCCGCCGCCGAATTGCGCGGGTTGACGAAGATGGTGTCGCCGGCCGCTTTCTGCCGTTCGTTCAGAGCCAGAAACCCCGTCTTGGTCATATAGACTTCGCCGCGCACTTCGCACACGTCGGGCACGTTGCGGCCCTTCAGCTTTTGCGGCACGTCCTTCAGCGTACGGATGTTGGCGGTGACGTCCTCGCCCTCGGCGCCGTCGCCGCGAGTGGCTGCGGTGATCAATTCACCGCCTTCATAGCGCAGCGACATCGAGAGCCCGTCGATCTTCGGCTCGGCGGAAAAATCGATCCGCTCGTCGTCGCCGAGCTTGAGGAAGCGGCGGATGCGGCCGACGAAGTCGAGCACGTCTGCTTCCGCAAAGGCGTTGTCGAGCGAGAGCATCGGCACTGCGTGGCGGACTTTCCTGAACCGCCCGGACGGCGCCACGCCGACCTTCTGCGACGGCGACTGAGCTGTGACGAACTCCGGAAACCGTGCCTCGATGGCGTTGAAGCGCTTGCGCAGCGCGTCATATTCGGCATCCGTAACGGTCGGCGCGTCTTCCTGATAATAGCGCCGGTCGTGCCCTTCGATCTCCAGCGCCAGCCGTTTGTGCTCGACCTTGGCCTGCGCCTTGGTGAGACCGGCGACGTCGGGGAGAGTCCTGGCTTTTGCTGCTTTGGCCATGGCCGTTGAATACGACGAAGATCGTTCCGAGAAAAGGCGGTAGAGCTTACAACCTCTCCCCGGTCCATCCAGAACAGCGGGGAGAGGGAGCAGGCTACGTCGTCGCCGCTTTTAGCAACCGCTCCGCGGCGGCCCTTGCTTCGGCAGTGATCTCCGCGCCGGCCAGCATGCGGGCGATTTCTTCGCGGCGTGGATCGGCGGCGAGGGCGTTGACGCGGGTGGCAACGCGCTTGCCCTTGTCGAGCGCATCCTTGGAAATCAACAGATGCTGGTCGGCCCTCGCGGCGACCTGCGGCGCATGCGTCACCGCCATCACCTGCACCTTGGAGGCCAAGCGCGCCAGCCGCGCGCCGATGGCATCGGCCACCGCGCCGCCGACGCCGGTATCGATTTCGTCGAACACGAGCGTCGGCGCCGAGCCGCGGTCGGACAGCACCACCTTGAGCGCCAGCAGGAATCGCGACAATTCACCGCCGGAGGCGACCTTCATCAGCGGTCCGGGTCGCGTGCCCGGATTGGTCTGCACCCAAAATTCGATGCGATCGAAGCCTTGCGGTCCGGGCGCGGCGGGATCGCTTTCGATCTGGGTCGTGAATGTCGCCCGCTCGAGCTTCAGCGGCGCGAGTTCGCCATTGACCGCCCTGTCGAGCTTTTGCGCAGACTTTTCGCGTGCGGCAGAGAGCTTCTTGGCGGCGGCGCCGTAGCGCAGGTCGGCCTCATTGGCGGCGGCTTCCAACTTTTTCAGTTGCTCGGCGCCGGCGTCGATCAGCGCGACATCGGCGGCATATTTCGCGGCCAAGCCTGCGAGCCCGTCGACCGGAGTGGAATATTTGCGGGAAGCGGCGCGCAGCGCGAACAGCCGTTCCTCGATGCGCTCGAGCTCGGCGGGATCGAAATCGGCCGCCGCAAGCGCTTTGGACAGATGCTGATCCGCCTCCTCCAGCGCGTTGATCGCCGCATCGATCGCCTTCACCGCGGGCTCGACCAGCGCGGGCGAATTGGCCGCGCGGCGCTCCAGGCGCCGCACCGCCGCCGAAAGCGAGGCGACCGGCGAATGGTCGCCCGAGACCGCGTCCTGCGCCTCGCGCAGGTCGGTGGCGATCTTCTCGCCCTGCATCATCGCGGTACGGCGTTCCGCTAGCGCGGTCTCCTCGCCGTCCCTGGGCGCAAGCGTCTTCAATTCGTCGGAAGCATGGCGCAGGTAATCCGCCTCGCGCGCCGCACGCTCCATGCCAGCGCGGTGTTCCGCGAGCGCGCTGTTGGCGGCCCGCCGCGCCTCCCAGAGCTTTTCCAGGGCACTGACGTCCTTCTCGAGCCCGGCAAAGGCATCGAGCAGGCGCCGGTGCGTTGCGGCGTCGACCAGGGCGCGCTCGTCGTGCTGGCCGTGGATTTCGACCAGGGCTGTGCCGACCGCCTTCAGCGTCTGCACGCTGATCGCCTGATCGTTGATGAAGGCGCGGGTGCGGCCGTCGGCAAGCTGCACGCGGCGCAGGATCATTTCGCACGAATTTGCAGAACTCGCCTCGTCGAGGCCGTTCTCGGAAAGGATGGCGACGGCCGGATGGCCTTTCGGCACATCGAACACCGCGGTGACCTGCCCCTGTTCGGCACCGTGGCGAACCAGGCTCGCATCGCCGCGGCCGCCGAGCGCGAGCGCAAAGGCATCGAGCAGGATGGATTTGCCCGCGCCGGTCTCGCCGGTCAAAACCGCCAGCCCACGGAAAAACTCGATATCGAGCCGTTCGATCAGGACGATGTCACGGATCGACAGACGCGCCAGCATGGAAAGTAGATTCCTAGCCGAGTCCCAGTTTCTTGAAGGCCCTGGAAATATAGGAGCCCTGATTCTCGCTCGGCTCGAGACCGCCGGACTTTACAAGATTATAGGCGTCCTTGTACCAGGGGCTGTCGGGAAAATTGTGCCCGAGCACGGCGGCGGCCGTCTGCGCCTCACCCACGATCCCGATTGCCATATAGGCCTCGGTGAGCCGCGCCAGCGCTTCCTCGACATGACGCGTGGTCTGGTACTGCGTGACCACCGCCTTGAAGCGGTTGATGGCCGCGGTGTAGTCGCGCTTTTCCATGTAGTAGCGGCCGATATCCATTTCCTTGCCGGCGAGTTGGTCGCGCGCGCCTTCGAGCTTGGCCTTGGCGCTGACCGAATATTCCGAGGTCGGATATTTGCGCACTACCTCTTCAAGCGCGGCGATCGCCTTCTCGGTCCGGCCCTGGTCGCGGGAAACGTCGGGGATCTGGTCGTAGTGCGAGGCCGCGATCAGATATTGCGCGTAGGCCGCGTCCGGGCTGCCGGGATGCAGCGTCACGTAACGCGTCGCCGAGCCGATGCAGTTATCGTAGTCCCCGGCGTTGTAGGAGGCATAGGCCGACATCAAGAGCGATTTGCGGGCCCAGTCGGAATAGGGATGCTCGCGATCGACTTCCTCGAACTTCTTTGAGGCCGCCTTCACGTCCTTCTTCTCGTTCATCAGGTACAAGCCCTCATTGTAGAGCTTGTCCGGGGGCTGATCGACGAAGGTGTCGTCCTTGGCGAGGAACTTGTCCCACAGCGCGCCGGTGCCGCAGCCGCTCAAGGGCAGTGCGAGCCCGATCAGCGACGCGGCCAGCCGAAGCCGCCGAGTGCCAGCCGATATCCTGCGTAAGGGACGCGTTATGAGCTGTACCGACATTGCCAAGTGAACCCGACGCCTGTGATTCGCTGCCCGACGCGCCATGAAGTGGTCATGAACGCGAATGTTGCCAACTGCTACCGAGACCATGGCCCCTGTCATGCAGCCACGGCCTGTGTAGCCGAAAACACTCCACTAACCAACCGGATAGGCGGCCATTTCGCCCGGATTAAGGCGGTCGAGGCCAATCATTACCAATCATAAATTATTGCAAAAATGGGAGAAACGAGATCTCGCCGGGGGCGAATCAGATTCCGCAAATACGCCTCAGGAGAGGTCGGGGCCGTAGGCTGGCGCGATCATGCCGCCCATCATGCCGCTGCCGACTTCGACCGGGGTGCGGGAACGGCGCGCCGTCTCGGGCTCGAGCACCCGCCAAGCGCTGCGGTCGGCCATCAGCGCCGTCAGCACCGCGTGATTGAGCTTGTGTCCGCCGCGCAGCGAGCGATAGATGCCGAGTAGCGGCAGGCCGGCGAGCGCGAGGTCGCCGACCGCGTCGAGAACCTTGTGCCGGGCACATTCATCGCTGTAACGCAGCCCTTCCGGGTTGAGCAGGCGGGTTTCGTCGAACACCACGGTATTCTCGAACGAGGCGCCGAGCGAAAAGCCGGAACTCCAGAGCCGCGCCACGTCGTTCATGCATCCGAAGGTGCGGGCGCGGGCGATCTCGCGGCGGAACCGTTCCGGGTTGAGCTCGAACGCATATTTCTGACGGCCGATCACCGGATTGGCGAAATCGATTTCAACTTCGGCGCGGAACCCGGCCGCGTACGGGCGCAGTTCGCCAAACGAATCACCCATCGCGACCTGCACCGGCTTCAGCACCTCGATGAACCGGCGCAGCCCGGATTGAGAGACTATACCGGCCTGATCGATGGCCGAGACAAACGCCGCGGCGCTGCCGTCCATGATCGGCACTTCCGGACCATCGATTTCGATGATGGCGTTGTCGACCCCGAGACCGCGCAGTGCAGCAAGCACGTGCTCGGCGGTGGAAACCAGCGGACCTTGGCCGTCGCCCAGGACGGTTGCGAACGCGGTGGCGATTACCGATTGCGCCGTGGCCCGAACTTCGCGATCGCTTCCCTCAAGTCCCGTGCGGACAAAAATAAAACCTGCATCCAGGGGTGCAGGTCCGATGGTCAAACTAACGGGTAAACCGGAATGAACGCCGACACCGGTCACGGTGGCTTGCGAACGAAGCGTCGTTTGCCGGCTAAATTTCATGCGAGCCCCGCCACTACTACCTACCTGAAGGTCAAATCGACGCACTCCCCTGCGCCGGTTCGAATCTCAGGTATCCCAAGTCACGGCGAACCATAATCACCGTCCCAAAGGCCGCCAACTCACGCTTTTTTACGGATTGTTACCCAATCTATGCCGCATTTGCGCCAAGGGTTAACCAAATTGCGGCACGTTTGGAAACCATCCTACAGCGGCCATCCGATCACGGAATACATAATTAATCGTTTAAAATCAGTTGCTTGGGAGGACGGATCTAACCCAACCCAAGCCAAAAACAACGGTCCCGGCCGCATTGGCCGGGACCTGTTTCCATCGTCAGAATTGTTACAGACTTCAGTTTGATTGCCGGCGCAGGAAGGCCGGGATATCCAAATGATCGTCGCCCTGTGGCGGCGCAGCAACAGGTGCCGGGCGACCGTGGGTGTCCAACCCCTGCGGAGCGGGCCGGCGGGCATACTCGGATACCGGGTCATGGGCCGCGATCTGCTCCGAGACCGTTCGCTTGGTCTTCCGCTCCGGCAACGGCGGCATTGATGGCATGGCCGGACCGGAGGCACGGGCCGCGATCGGCGGCTCGGTCTCTTCGTCACGGCGGCCAAGGCCAACATTGGCAAGGCGCTGCAACAGCGACATCCTGCTCCTTTGCGGATGGTCGCCGTCGGCTTCGCCACGGGCCTGGCGGATTTCGGCCTGCGCCGGCATCGGCAGCTCTTCGAACTTCGGCATCCGGGGGGCGCGGGCCGGCGCCCGTTCCGCCGCCTGCGGAATGAACGTCTCGGGTGTCGTCGGCTCACGGGGCTCGGCGCGCGCGGTCTCGTGATCGGGGAACAACGACGGCTTCTGCGCGATCGGGCGCACCGTGACGTCGCCATAGGAGGCAGGCGCGGCCGGCGAGGCTTCCGGCGCAACGGCTGCCGCAATCGCTGCCAGCGCCGCGCGCTCGACATTGTTCGAAGCGCGCTGCGGCGCGGCGACGGGAGCCGCCGACACTTGCGGCTGTGTTTCCAGCTTGGCGGCGCGTTCGGCCAGACGCTGGTTGTCGGCGCGCAGCCGCGCCGTCAGGTCGGCAAGGCGGTTGTCCGGCGAACCGCCGGGGGCGACCGCGCTGGTCGTGGTCACGGCCGGCGTCGCCGCGTGGCGCGCGATCTGCGCCTGCTCGATGCCGGTGGCGACGACGGAAACGCGAATCACACCATCGAGCGCCTCGTCGAAGGTCGCGCCGACGATGATGTTGGCGTCCTGATCGACCTCTTCGCGTATCCGCGTCGCGGCCTCATCGACCTCGAACAGCGTCAAGTCCTTGCCGCCGGTGATCGAGATCAGCAGGCCGCGGGCTCCCTTCATCGAGGAATTGTCGATCAGCGGGTTGGCGATCGCGGCTTCAGCCGCGGTCAAGGCGCGCTTGTCGCCGGAGGCCTCGCCGGTACCCATCATCGCCTTGCCCATCTCGCGCATCACGGCGCGGACGTCGGCGAAGTCGAGATTGATCAGGCCTTCCTTGACCATCAGGTCCGTGATGCAGGCAACGCCCGAATAGAGCACCTGGTCGGCCATCGCGAAGGCGTCGGCGAAGGTGGTCTTCTCGTTGGCGACCCGGAACAGGTTCTGATTCGGGATGATCAGAAGCGTGTCGACCACCTTGTGCAATTCGGCGATGCCGGCTTCCGCGGTGCGCATGCGGCGCTGGCCTTCGAAATGGAACGGCTTGGTAACGACGCCCACCGTGAGGATGCCCATCTCGCGCGCGGTCTTGGCGATGACGGGGGCGGCGCCGGTGCCGGTACCGCCGCCCATGCCGGCGGTGACGAACACCATGTTGGCGCCGGAAAGATGGTCGCGAATCTCGTCGATCACCTCCTGCGCGGCGGCCGCGCCGACATCGGGCTGCGAGCCTGCGCCGAGGCCCTGGGTGACCTGCGTGCCCATCTGGACGATGCGCTGCGCCTTCGACATGGTCAGCGCCTGCGCGTCGGTGTTGGCGACGACGAAATCGACGCCCTGCAGGCCTGCGGTGATCATGTTGTTGACGGCATTGCCGCCCGCGCCGCCGACGCCGAACACGGTGATCCGAGGCTTCAGTTCGTGGATGTCAGGAGGGGTAATATTGAGTGCCATGATTGCCTCTCGTCGCTACGCGCGCGTGGGTTCGCCCCGGCCGGCGGCCGCGGGAGTTGGTGAAAATGCATGGGTGCGGAAAAGATTCATCAGAAGCCCTCGCGTAGCCATCGTCCGACCTTTCCAAAATAACCGTCAGTCCCTGTCCTTACCTGCCGCGTATGCCGCGGTTCGACATGCTCAAGATGAGCGTATTGCGGATAGACCAAGAGCCCGGTGGGCACCGAGAACGAGGCGTTCTTGGCCTCGTTAGGGAGCCGGCCGAAGCCGAGCGGGCGGCCAATCCGCACTGGGCGGCCGAGAATCTGGCTCGCCAATTCGACAATGCCGGTGAGCTGCGAGGCGCCGCCGCTCAGGACAATTCGGGCTTTGGGCTCCGCCGCAAACGGGGAATCCGCAAGCCGGTCGCGGACCATTTCAAAAATCTCCTCGGCGCGCTGCCGGACGATGTTCCCGATCGTGGCGTGAGACACGATCTGCGGAACATCCCGTTCGTTGTCGCCGGCCGCCGGCACAGACATCAACTCGCGCGCGTCGGACCCGCCGGTCAGCACGGTGCCATATAACGTCTTGATTCGCTCGGCATCTGCAATGCAGGCGCTCAAACCTCTGGCCAGATCCATGGTGATGTGGTGCCCGCCGACCGCAAAGCCCGAGGCGTGGACGAAGCGCCCGCCGGAATAGGTCGCGATCGTGGTGGTTCCGGCGCCCATCTCGACCACGGCGGCGCCGAGGTCGGCCTCATCGTCGGTCAAGACCGACAGCCCCGCCACGTAGGGGCTGGCCGCCATGGCCTCGACGTTGAGATGGCAGCGTTCGACCACCAGCATCAGGTTCCTGGCCACGGTGGCGTCCGCCGTGACCACGTTCATGTCGACGCCGAACTGGCGCGCCACCATGCCCCTGGGGTCGCGGATGCCCTTGACGCCGTCGAGCGAGTAGCTGACCGGCAGCGCGTGCAGCACGGTGCGGCCCACGCCGGTCGCGTGCCGCATGCCTGTCGAGGTGACCCGGCTGACGTCGGCCGTGGTGAGCGCGCCGCCGCGAATATCGGCGGCGGCTTCGATCAATTGACCCTGCAGCCGCCCGCCCGAGACCGAGAGCAGCACGGACTCGACGCGGACCTTGGCCATGCGCTCGGCCAGCGCCACCGCCTGGCGCACCGCCTGCTCGCATTCGGCGAGATCGACCACCGCGCCGGCCTTGACGCCGCGCGACTGGATCTGGCTGTAGCCGATCAATTCGATCGCGTGGCTGCGCCCGCGCAACGCGTCGCTATGCGGACACGGCTTCAGCCGCGCGATCATGCAGGCGATCTTGCTGGTGCCGATGTCGAGCGAAGCGGCAAGTGCCGTGCGCTTCTGCGGCATCGGGCGCGTCTTCGGCGTCTGGGTGCGATCGAAGCCGGTCATGCGTCGCCGGCTTTCTTTTTGGATTTCTTGTCGTCGAACAGCTTTTCACGGGCTTTCGCCGCGTCATCGGACAATTGCACGACCAGCCGGTCCGGCAGCCGCATGTCGACCGCGACGATATCGCGGGAAAACAGTTTCTCTTCCTTGTCGAGGCGGCTCAGTTCGGCGAGCGCGTTGCCGACATCGTGTTCGGGCAGGCGCACATCGAGGCCGTCCTTGAGCCGCAGATTCCAGCGCCGCTCGCCGACATAGATCGCAGCCTGGGTCACCGCATGCACCTGCGGATAGCGCGAAAGCAGCGCCAGGAAATCCCGCGCATGGGTTTCGGCGCCCTTGCCGACGACCAGCGGCAGTGAGAGGAAGTGGCGCGACAGATAGGGTTCCAGCACCGCGCCGTCATCGGCGATGACCGAGACCCTGCCCTCCTCCTGCCACAGCGCGAAGGCGGAGCGTTCGACGATGTCGATCTCGAGCCGGCCGGGATAAAGCTTCAGCACGGTCGCATCGGAAATCCAGGGATTGTCTTTGAGCGCCTCGCGCACTGCGGCTGCATCCAGAAACAACAGCGACGAACGGCCATTGACGCCGCCGATCGCCAGGATCTCGTCCTGGCTCAATTGCTTGCGGCCGTTGATGGCGACCGTGGTGATCCTAAATCCGGCGGAATTGGCGATCGCATTGCGGGTGTCGCCGAGCGCTGCGCTTAGTTCCGCGACATGGCCGCCCTTCACGACGCCGAAGCCCGCGCTCGCCAACAGCAGCAGGACGGTCGCGGCGACGCCGGCCCGGTGCGGCACGTGCTGCTCGATCAGCGCGATCAGGCGCGGCGGATGCCCGCGTTCCCGCGACGGCATGTCCAAGGATTTGGCCCGGGCGCGGCGGAAACAGAGCCGCTCACGCAGCAGCACGGCCGCGCCAATAGCAGCCGCCCTCAGATCAACCTGGGGCCTCAGCGATCTCAGCGATCGGGCGAGGCGTCCTGCACCATCCATTGCACGAGCTCGTCAAATGTTGCCCGCAAATGCTTTGCGGGTTCTGGCAGACATGACGTCTCGGTGATGCCGGGCTCGGGTTTCTTCCCAAGATGCGGTCGTCGAAGCTGAAATCCGCACCAGCTCACGCCCCGGCAGCCAAGCGCAACATGCGCCGCCAGCGTTAACCTTCGGACTTCCTGGTAAACAAAGGGTAAAACCGGTGCGTACAGGGCGCTTTTTCAACCGTCCTGCGAGACATTTGCTGCAAAATGTTAAGAATTTTACCCACTTGGCGAACCGACCACCCCTACTCAGACACCTCCGATCGCGCTAATGCCATGGCCGGGCGATTATTTCCGCGTGTACCGTTCCGCCAATGCAATCATGTGGTGCAAGAAGTCGACGAACTCGATTCCCTGCGCCTTCAGGGCTTTCGGGTAGAGTGAGGCCTTGGTCAGGCCCGGCAGGGTATTGGTCTCCAGATAGACCGGCCCCCTGTCCGAGAGGATGAAATCGGTGCGCGAATAGCCGCTGCAGGAGAGCGCCCGGTGCGCCCGAAGCGCCTGATCCATGATTTGCGCACTGATTTCAGGCGAGAAACGTCCGGGACAGATTTCCTGGGTCGACTTGGCCAGGTACTTCGCCCGATAGTCGAAGCCGAACCCGCCTTCTGCCGGGATGATCTCGATCGGTGGCAGCGCGATCAGCGAACCGTCCGACTGCTCCAGCACCCCGCAGGTCGCTTCCGTCCCTGAGATAAACAGTTCGATCAGATAGTCCTCGGTCTTGGCGGCATTGCGGACCGCCATCAGGTCCTGCTTGGCATTGACAAAAATCAGCCCATAGCTCGATCCGTCCCGCGCGGGTTTTGCGATCAGCTTGCCGTACTCGGCAAACGCCGCATCGATGTCTTCCAGCATCACGCCGGCCGGCGCCGTCACACCCGCGAGGGCCGCAAAGCGTTTTGCCGCGACCTTGTCGAACGCAAGGTGCGAGGAAGCCGAACCCGAGCCAGTGAAAGGGATTCCGCGCAGCTCACACATCGCTTGAAGCTCGCCGTTCTCCGCCCTGCCGCCGTGCAGGCCGAGCACGAGCAGGCGATCGTCGGCCTTGGCCTGATCGAGCGCCGCTTCGATTGAGCGCGCAACGCGCTGACCGCCGGGCTTGAACGGGTCTTCGAACGGCCGCGAATGCGCGAGCAGCGTGTCAGATTGGCTTTGATGCACGCTGTCGTCAGCGTCCCAGAACCAGAGGTCAGCTTCCGGCAGCGCCGAATGCAGCGCCTGGGCTGACGCCACCGACACCAGCCGCTCCTTGTTGGTGCCGCCGAAAAGAATGGTAGTCCGCATTACCCTGGCTCTATCCCGATCCGCTTGATTTCCCAGTGTAGCTCAATTCCGGAATTTTGCTTGACCCGCGCGCGCACGGTTTCGCCCAGCGTTTCAATATCATGGCCCGTCGCGCTGCCGGTGTTGATCAGGAAGTTGCAGTGCATCTGCGACACCTGCGCGCCGCCGATCCGCAAGCCCCGGCAGCCGGCGGCATCGATCAGTTTCCAGGCGCTGTCGCCGGGCGGATTCTTGAAGGTCGAGCCGCCGGTCTTTTCGCGGATCGGCTGCGCGCTCTCACGGTGCTGTTGCACCTCGTTCATCCGCGCCCGGATCGCTTCCGGCGCCGCGGCGCGCCCGCGAAAACGCGCCGAAGTAAAGATGACCGAAGGTTCGACGCCACAGTTGCGATAGACGAATTTCATCTCGGCATTGGTGAAGGCCAGCTTGTTGCCCTTGCGGTCGATGCCAGTCGCATCGATCAGGATATCCTTGGTCTCCGCGCCATTGGCGCCGGCATTCATGCGCAGCGCGCCGCCGATCGAGCCGGGAATCCCGAACAAGAACTCAAGCCCCGCGAGGCCAGCGGCCGCCGCGGTCTCGGCCACGCGCTTGTCGAGCGCCGCGGCGCCGGCGCTGACGACATCGCCTGCAGCACCGGTCTCGCCGAAGCCGCGCGGCGACAGCCGGATCACCACGCCCGGCAGGCCGCCGTCGCGCACGATCAGATTGGAGCCGACGCCGACAACATAGACCGGAACGTCATTCGGCAGGTTTTTCAGGAAATAAGCCAGATCGTCTTCATCCGCCGGCGTCAACAAGACCTGCACCGGGCCGCCGACCCGGAACCAGGTCAGCTCCGCAAGCGACTGGTTCGCAAGCAGCCGCCCGCGAAGCCGCGGCATCGCGGCTTTGAGGTTGGAGGTGATGTCGGGGAAGGTCAATGAAACTCTCTTGTTCCTACCCCAGCGCCTTCAATTCGCCCGGCAGCGCGTAGGCCCATTGGGTGATGTTGCCGGCGCCCAGGCAAACCACGAGATCGCCGCGGCCGGCAAGGCCCTTGACGACACCGGCAAGATCGGACGGTTTTTGCAACGGGATCACCTCGCGGTGGCCGTGCGCGCGCAAGCCCAGCACGAAGTGATCGCGGTCGATGCCTTCGATCGGCGCCTCGCCGGCCGGATAAACCTCCGCGACGACGACGGCATCGGCATCGTTGAAGCAGGTGCAGAACTCCTCGAACAGCGATTGCAGGCGCGTATATCGATGCGGCTGCACCACGGCGACGATCTTGCCGTTGGTGGATTCGCGCGCCGCCTTCAGCACCGCCGCGATCTCGACGGGATGGTGGCCGTAATCGTCGATCACGGTGACGCCGTTCCATTCGCCGGTCCGCGTGAAGCGCCGCTTGACGCCACCGAAGCCAGCGATCGCCTTGCGGATGGCATCGTCGGACAGCTTGAGCTGATGCGCCACGGCGATTGCGGCGGTGGCATTAAGCGCGTTGTGCCTTCCCGGCATCGGCAGCATGACGTCGGCAATCTCGTGCACGGCTTCGGTCCGGCGGTCGCGGAACATCACCTTGAATTTCGAGCCGCCGCCCATCGGCACAAGATCGACCAGCCGCGCATCGGCCTGCGGATTTTCGCCGTAGGTGATGATGCGGCGATCCTCGATTTTCCCGACGATGGTTTGCACCACGGGATGATCGATGCACATCACGGCAAAGCCGTAGAACGGCACATTCTCGACGAAATTGCGGAACGCCTCCTGCACCGCCTCAAACGTCTTGAAGTGGTCGAGATGCTCGGGATCGACATTGGTGACGATGGCAACGTCCGCCGGAAGCTTCAAGAACGTGCCGTCGCTCTCGTCGGCTTCCACCACCATCCAGTCGCCGGCACCCAGCCGCGCATTGGTGCCGTAAGCGTTGATGATGCCGCCATTGATCACGGTCGGATCGAGATCGCCGGCATCAAGCAGCGCTGCGACCATCGAGGTCGTGGTGGTCTTGCCATGGGTGCCCGCGATCGCGACGCAGCTCTTCAGCCGCATCAATTCGGCGAGCATCTCGGCGCGTCGCACCACGGGAATGCGCTGCGCGCGCGCGGCCATCAATTCCGGATTGTCGCGCTTGATCGCGGTCGACACCACGACCACGTCGGCGCCGTCGACATTGTCGGCCTTATGGCCGATGGAAACCTTGATGCCCTTGTCGCGCAGGCGCGCGACATTGGCGCTTTCGGAGGCATCCGAGCCCTGTACGGTGTAGCCGAGATTGCACAACACCTCGGCGATCCCGCTCATGCCGATGCCGCCGATCCCGACAAAGTGGATGGGTCCGATCTCGCGCGGCAGTCTCATGGTTGGTTCCTTGGCCTCGTCATCCGCGCACGCGGCTTTTGTCGAAAACTGCGGCTCAAATCAGCCGCGCACCGTACTGGATGCCCCGCTTTCGCGGGACATGACAAGACAAATTTGCCGTCAATTTTGACCTTGGCGGGAATCGACCACCGATCCGCTTGTCGGACAGAACTTGTCGTTCCAGCCGATTTTCAAGCCGGCCGAATAAAAGCCATCCAGTGGCCGGAGAAGCCGTGCCATACTTCCGGCGGAGGCGCCCCACCGCCGTTCGGCGGCGGATGCATTGAGACGAGAACAAAGAAGATCGCAGAATTCACGAACGCATAGATGAAGAAGCCGTAGGTCATATATCTCATCCAGGGCGGGCACCTGAAAGCGCCATCTTCCAGAAATCCTTCCTCGGAAATACCGTCCCGAATTCGTGACCCAAGTCAAAGATACCCGATGAGGCCCCAGCTAGCCGAAAATCGGATTGTACCTGCGAAGGGGTGGCGTTCAGTCGAGGTCGGTTACCGCCAAGCCTTCAAATCCCAGCCACCTTCACCACCAAATCGGCCAGCCGCTCGGCGGCATCTAACCGTCCGACCGCGCGGGCTGAGCCCGCCATTGCGGCGAGCCGCGTGGGCTCCGCGGCAAGCGCCGAGATTTCGGCCGCCAGCCGATCCGGCGTGAAATCCGCCTGCGCGATGCGTAGCGCGCCATTTGCGACCGACAGCACGCCGGCATTGGCGAACTGGTCCTGATCGATCGCGCCGGGCAACGGCACCAGGATCGAGGGACGGCCGATGGCCGCGAGCTCGGCCACGGTGCCGGCGCCGGAGCGCGAGACGATCAGGTGGTTCGACGCAAGGCGCGCCGGCAGGTCGGCGAAGAACGGCGCCAGCTCGGCGTGGATTTTCAGCCGATCGTACACCGCGCGAACCCGCGTCATGTCTTCGTCGCGCACCTGCTGGGTGAGGATCAGACGGTTCCACAGCGCGGGCTCCAGTCGCTCGATCGCACCGGGCACGATGTCGCTCATGACCCGCGCGCCTTGGCTGCCGCCGACCACCAGCAGACGGAACGGCCGGGTCGCTTCCGGCGGCTGGTAGGCCGCTGCAGCAGCAGCGAGAACCGCGGGCCGCATCGGCGTGCCGACAGTCGTGGTCTTGCCGGCGAGCGCCGGATCGCGGTCGAGCACGCCCGGCAGCGAGGTCGCGATCGCGCCGACATGGCGGGAAAGAAATCGGTTGGCGCGTCCGAGCACCGCATTGGCGTCGTGGATGATGCCGGGGATGCCGGCGAGCCGCGCCGCCATCAGCGGCGGCACGGTCGGATAGCCGCCGAAGCCGACGACGGCCGCGGGCTTCAGCCGGCGCATCAGGTTGAACGCGACCGCGGTGCCGGCGGCGAGCATCACGCCGGTGCGTGCGAGCTGCCATGGCGAGCGGCCGCGCACGGTCTCGCTCGGCACCACGTCGATCATGTCCTTGGAGAACAATCCGCTGTAGCGCAGCGCCCGGGAATCGGTGACGAGCCGAACGCGCAAATCCCGCCGGATCAACTCGACGCCCAGCGCCTCGGCAGGGAACAAATGACCGCCGGTGCCGCCCGCGGCCAACAAAATCAGGGGAGCAGTGTCCATGGCTTCAAATAGCCGACGCCGCGCCGTTCGTCATTACCGAGGATTCAGCGCTTACGCGTAGCCGCGGGCCGCGCCGGCGTCGCTGATCGATTCCAGCTCGGTGCGCGGCCGAAGCCGCGTCAACGCCAGCATCACGCCGACGCCATAGGCCAGCGACACGATCGAGGAGCCGCCATAGGAGATGAACGGCAGCGTCATGCCCTTGGCCGGGATCAGCTGCAGATTGACCGACATGTTGATGGCGGCCTGCACCCCGAACATGATGGCGAGGCCGGAGGCCGCGAAGCGCGCGAACATATCCTCGGTGGCGTAGGCGCGCGACAGCGCGCGGATCACGATGAAGGCGAACAGCGCTAGCAGCGCCAGGCACAGCACGATGCCGAACTCTTCGGCCGCGACCGCGAACACGAAATCGGTGTGGCTGTCGGGCAGGCTGCGCTTGGCGATGCCCTCGCCGGGTCCAAGCCCGAACCAGCCGCCGTTGGCGAAAGCCTCCATCGCGGTATCGACCTGGAAGGTGTCGCCCGATGCCGGATTCATGAAGCGCTGGATGCGGCCTGCGACGTGCGGCACCAATAGATAGGCGCTGAACAGGCCGGCGCCCGCGGCGCCTGCGAGCCCAAGCGCCCAGATCATCCGCATGCCCGCGATAAAGAACAGCGAGCCCCACACCATCAGGGTCAGCATGGTCTGGCCGAAATCGGGTTCCATCACCAGAAGCGACACCAACATCAACAACAGCACCAGGGCCATCGACGTTGCCGGCATTTCCGGCCGCTTGGCCAATTCGGCGAACAGCCAGGCCGCGAGCACCACGAAGGCGGGTTTGGCGGATTCGGAGGCCTGAATATTGACGCCGAGCAGCGTGATCCAGCGCCGCGAGCCCTTGACCTCGGGGCCGATCAACAAGGTCGCCACGATCAGGGCGATTGAGATCGCGAACACGATCAGGGCGCTGCGCCGGATCTGGCGCGGCGACAGGAAGGAGACGCCGATCAAGACGATGAAGGACGGCAGCAGGAACAGCACGTGGCGGCTGAAGAAGTGGAACGGATCGAGCCCGATCCGGGTCGCGACCGGGGGACTTGCCGCCAACGACAGAATGACGCCGCTCAGTATCAGCGCGATGATCGCCCCGAGTTGCGGGCGGTCGACCGTCCACCACCAGTCGGACAGGGGGTTGCGTTCTTCGCGCGAGAGCATGGGCGGTCCCAGGGCCAAGGAAACAGCCATTGGTCGCCCATCAGGGTTTCCGAAGGGTTAAGGAATTGTGTAACTTTGAAGATTGACGGCGGCCCCCACGAAAAAGGTCGTCATAGCCGCGAAAGCGGGTATCCAGTACGCTGCAGCATCAGTGGTTGAACCGCGCGGCCTCTGGAATACTGGATCATCCGCTTGAGCCTGTCTTCGGGCTTGCCGAAGGCGTGACCCGGTGTACTGGCGGCAACGATCCGCGCTTGTCAGACCACCGGCTTCACACCGGGCAAGGCCGTCACCAGCTCGCGGAACCTGGCGCCACGGATTTCGAAATTGCGATATTGATCGAACGAGGCGCAGGCCGGCGACAATAGCACCACCGGATCGGCCAATCGTGATGCTTCCGCGTCGCGGGCGGCGTGCTCGACCGCGGCGTCGAGTGTCGCGCTGATCTCATGCGGCACGCGGTCGCCGAGCGTGCCTGCAAATTCCTGTGCCGCCTCGCCGATCAGATAGGCCTTGCGGATGCGCGGGAAATATTCGGCGAGGCTCGTTATGCCGCCAAGCTTCGGTTTTCCCCCGGCGATCCAAAAGATGTCGCCGAAGGACGACAACGCGTGCGCGGCCGCGTCCGCATTGGTGCCCTTGGAATCGTTGACGAACAGCACATGGCCGCGGCGGCCGACCTGCTCCATGCGGTGCGCGAGGCCGGGAAAGCTGCGCAGGCCGTTCTGCAGCACGCCCTGGCTGACGCCGAGCGCCAGCGCGCAGGCCGCGGCACAGGCCGCATTCTGCGCATTGTGCAGCCCGCGCAACGAGCCGATGCCGCCGATCCGCGCGATTTCGCTGCGCGCGCCGCCGGCCGCGCGCAGGATGGTTTCGTGCTCGACATAGATGCCATCGGCGAGCGGATTTTTCACTGAGACGCGGACGGCGCGCTTGCCCGATTGTTCGATGCGGTCGGCAGTGTTGCGGCTCCAGCCGTCGTCGACGCCAACGATCGCGGTGCCCTGCGGCTGCACGCCGGCGACCAGACGCTCCTTCACCGCGGCATAATGCTTAAGCGTGCCGTGGCGATCGATATGGTCTTCGCTGACATTGAGCAGGATGCCGACGGTCGGATCCAGCGAGGGCGTCAGATCGATCTGGTAGGACGACATCTCGATGACATGAACCCGGCCCATGCGCGGCGGCTCCAGCGACAGCATCGCGGTGCCGATATTGCCGCCCATCTGCGTGTCGTAGCCGGCAACGCGCATCAGATGCGCGATCAGCGCGGTGGTGGTGGATTTGCCGTTGGTGCCGGTGATGGCGACGAACGGCGCATCCGGCGCGTGCCGGCGCCGCTCGCGGCAGAACAACTCGATGTCGCCGATCACCTCGACGCCGGCCTCGCGCGCCATCAGCACGCTCCAATGCGGGCTCGGATGGGTGAGCGGCGCGCCGGGGGTCAGCACCAGCGCTGCGAAATTTGCCCAGGAAGCCTTCCGCAAGTCCATGGTCACGAAATGGGCGCGCGCAGCTTCGGCCAACCTGTCGGCGCCGTCGTCGCCCGCGAAGACTTTGGCACCGCCCGCTCTTAGCGCATGGCAGCTCGCAAGGCCCGACCCGCCGAGGCCGAACACCGCGACCCTCTTGCCCGCGAAGGAGGTGACGGGGATCATGATCGTCTATTCATCGCAGTTTCAGCGTGGAGAGGCCGGCCAGCGCCAGCATCACCGAGATGATCCAGAACCGGATCACGATCTGCGGCTCGGTCCAGCCCAGTTGCTCGAAATGGTGATGGATCGGCGCCATCTTGAAGATCCGCTTGCCCGTGAGCTTGAAGGAGGCGACCTGCACGATCACCGAGACCGCTTCCAGCACGAACAATCCGCCGATTACGGCCAGCACGATTTCGTGTTTGACCGCGACCGCGATGGAGCCGAGCATGCCGCCGAGCGCGAGCGAGCCGGTATCGCCCATGAAGATCGAAGCCGGCGGCGCGTTGAACCAGAGAAATCCCAGGCCAGCGCCGAGCACCGCGCCGCACAGCACCGCGAGCTCGCCGGTGCCCGCGACATAGTTGATCTGCAGATAGTCCGAGAAGACGACGTTGCCGGCAAGATAGGCGATCAGGCCAAAGCTTGCGGAGGCGATCATGACCGGCACGATCGCAAGCCCGTCGAGACCGTCGGTCAGATTGACCGCATTGCCGGCGCCGACAATGACGAAGGCGCCGAAGATCACGAAGAACCAGCCGAAATTCACCACCAGTTCCTTGAAAAACGGAATCGCAAGCGACGTCGACGACACGTCGCGGCCGAGCCGGACCAGCGCGTAGCAGGCGGCAAGCGCGATCGCCGCTTCCAGCGCCAGGCGGATGCGGCCGGCGAAGCCGCCGGAGGTCTGTTTCGTCACCTTCAAATAATCGTCATAGAAGCCGACGAAACCGAAGCCCAAGGTCACCGCGAGCACGATCCAGACGTAAGGATTGAGCGGGTTGGCCCACAGCAGGGTCGCGACCACGAGCCCCGACAGGATCATCAGCCCGCCCATGGTGGGCGTGCCCTTCTTGGTGAGATGCGATTGCGGGCCGTCGCTGCGGATCGGCTGGCCCTTGCCCTGGCGGATCCGCAGATGGTCGATGATCCAGGGGCCGAACAGGAACACGAACAGGGCCCCGGTTACCACCGCACCGCCGGTACGAAAGGTGATGTAGCGGAAAACATTCAGAATCGTACGAAGCGGGGCAAGACCGGGAAAGGTGTTGGAAAGCTCAATCAACCAGTAAAACATTCAATCCGCCCTATCCCGCGGCTTCATCGCGCGCGGACTTGCCTGGAAAACGCTTTTCGAGCGCATTCACGATGGTTTTCATCTTCGAGCCCAGCGATCCCTTGATCATGATGGTATCGCCCGCGCGTATCGCGGAGACCGCCTGCGCTTCCAGGCTTGCCGCGCTCTCCGCATAGCCGCCCCGTTTACCTGCGGAAAGCGCCTCCCACAAGTTACGCATCAGGGGACCGCAGCAATAAACCAGGTCGATCTGATTGGCCTTGACAGCATCGGCGAGACCGCGATGCAGCGCTGGGCCGGTCGGGCCGAGTTCGAGCATGTCGCCGAGGATGGCGATGCGCCGGCCATGCGGACCGGTCGCCGCCTGGCCGAGCACGTCGAGCGCCGACACCATCGAGGCCGGATTGGCGTTGTAGCTTTCATCGATCAGGGTGGCCTCGCCATCGGCGAGTTCCAGCGCGCACCGCGCGCCGCGACCGGCGGCAGGCTCGATCTGCGACAGCGACAACGCGGCAAGCGCGAGGTCGGCGCCGGCGAGCGAAGCGGCGGCGAGCACGGCGAGCGAGTTCATCGCCATATGACGCCCGGGCATGCCGACCTTGTAGGTCACATCATGGCCGAGAATATTGGCATACACGGCCGAGCAGGTCGCATGCAACGACACGTCCAATAGCCGGGCATCGGCTTTCTCGTCGGCACCGAACGAGACGATGCGCGAAATGCCGCGCTTCTCGGCATTGGCCCGCAGGCGCGCGAATTGCGAATTGTCGCGGTTGAGCACGGCCGCGTTGCCCGCCTCGACGCCGGCAAAGATCTCCGCCTTGGCATCGGCAATCGCCTCGATGCCGGTGAAAAATTCCAGATGCACCGGCTCGACGGTCGTGACGATGGCGACTTGGGGCCGCACCATCTTCACCAGCGGCTCGATTTCGCCGGGATGATTCATGCCGATCTCGAACACCGCAAAGCGCGCCGACGCCGAGCAGCGCGCCAGCGACAGCGGCACGCCCCAGTGATTGTTGAACGAGGCGACGGAAGCATGGGTCTCGCCCTGCGCGTCGAGCACGGCGCGCAGCATTTCCTTGGTCGAGGTCTTGCCGACCGAACCCGTGACCGCGATCACCTGGCCCGCAAAGCGCGCGCGCGCGGCGCGGGCAACATCGCGCAGGCCTGCGAGCACGTCGTCGACCACGAGCAGCGGCGCGTCAGACGCAAACTTATCGCGCCGGGCGGCTTCGACCACGGCAAGCGCTGCGCCGGCGTTAAGCGCGGCGTCGACGAAATCATGGCCGTCATGAACGTCGCCCAGAATCGCAAAATACGCCTCGCCACGCTTGATGCTGCGGCTGTCGATGGAGAGGCCGGTCACAGCGTCCGACAAGTTGCCGCTCTGCACCGCGCGCATCGCCTCCGCCATGGCATGCGGCGTCCACAGCGGCGCGGCGCTCATGCGATCCTCGAGGCAAGCGCTGCGGCCACCGCGTCATGATCGCTGAACGGCAGCACGCGGTCGCCGACGATCTGGCCGGTCTCGTGGCCCTTGCCGGCGATCACTAGCGCGTCGCCCGGCTCCAGGTCCTCGATCGCGGCGCGGATCGCGGCGGCGCGGTCGCCGATGTCTTTCGCGCCATTTGCCGCGGCGAGGATCGCGGCGCGGATGCTTTCCGGATTTTCGCTGCGCGGATTGTCGTCGGTGACGATGACGCTGTCGGCATTCTCGCGTGCGATCGCACCCATCAACGGACGTTTTCCCACGTCGCGATCGCCGCCGGCGCCGAACACCACGACGAGCTTCCGTTTTGCATAAGGCCGCAGCGCCTGCAGCGCCTTCGCCAGCGCATCGGGCTTGTGCGCGTAGTCGACGAAGATCGGCGCACCGTTGTAATCGCCGACCCGCTCCAGCCGGCCCTTGGCGCCCTCGAGCGCTTCGAGGCTTTCGAACACCGCCTCCGCCTCGCTGCCGGTCGCGATCGCCAGGCTAGCGGCGACCAGCGCATTCTCGATCTGGAACGCACCGACCAGCGGCAGCCTCACCGAATATGGATAGCCGCGATGCTCTAACTTGAGATTTTGTGCAAAGCCTTCGATGGTCGCTTCGACGAGGCGAATGCCCTCGCCTGCCCCGTCGCCCCGGCCGCCGACCGTGACGATGCGCAAGCCGCGCGCGCGTGCGGCCTCGATCACTGTCAGCGAGCAGTCATGATCCGCCGAGATCACGGCCGCGCCGCCGGGGGCGATCAGCTCTCGGAACAGCCGGAGCTTGGCGGCGAGATAATGCGCGACGTCGGGATGGTAATCCATGTGGTCGCGCGAAAGGTTGGTGAACCCTCCGGCGGAGATACGCACGCCGTCCAGCCTGAATTGGTCGAGCCCGTGCGAGGAAGCTTCGAACGCCAGATGGGTGACGCCGTCGCGGGCGATCTCGTCGAGCTCGCGATGCAGCGCGATCGGATCGGGCGTCGTCAGCGAGCCGTAGACGGTGCGCTTCGGCGATACCAGTCCGATGGTGCCGATCGAGGCTGACGCATGGCCCAGCCGCTGCCAGATCTGGCGCGCAAACGCCGCCACCGAGGTCTTGCCGCTGGTGCCGGTGACGGCCACGATCGTCGGCGGTTGTTCGGGGAAGAATTTTGCCGCGGCCAGTGAAAGCGCCTGGCGCGGATTGGGCGTCGTAACGAAGGGCACGCCGAGCATGCCTTGCGGCGGATGATCGCCGGCGACCGCGACCGCGCCGGCGTGAATCGCGGATTCGATGAAGCGCGCGCCATCCGTCTGGAGGCCTGCCAGCGCAAAAAACAAGTCGCCGGGCCTGACGAAGCGGCTATCCACCGCAAGGCCTTCGACCGCAACCGCTTCGGCCGGCGGGTCGATCCGGGCCTCATCGCCGAACAGGTCGCCAAGTCTCATGATCTAAAAAGTCTCATGATCTAAAAAGCCTCATGATCTAAAAAATCTCATGATTTTCCAGTCCGGCCGGCAACCGCCGCGGGGACTCAACGGGCATTAGCCCTAGGGCTTACTGCGTTGTCTTCGATGCCGCAAGAATAAGGCGGTCGGGCGGCGGCAGGTCGAAGCGCGGCTCGATTCCCAAAAGCGGCGCAATGCGGGCAATCACATTGCCGCCGGTCGGCACCGCGTTCCAGCCCGAGGTGATGAAACCGGAGGTTTCCTTCAGCGGTTGCGGTTCGTCGAGCATGACCAGCAGCTGGTAACGGGGATGATCGGCGGGAATGATGGCGGTGAAGGCGGTGAGCACGCGCTTCTTGGCATAGCGACCATTGACGACCTTCTCGGCGGTGCCGGTCTTGCCGCCGATATAATAGCCGTTGACGTCGGCCTTTCGCGCCGTACCGATCTCGGCATTGAGCCGCATCAGGAACCGCATTTTTTCGGATGTCTCGGGCTTGATCACCCTTTTCGCCACCGCCATGGCATCATCCTCGGAGCGCTTGAGGAAGGTCGGCGGAATCAGATAGCCGCCGTTCACCAGCGCATCGATGCCCATCACGGCCTGTAGCGGCGCCACCGCAATGCCGTGGCCGAACGCGATCGTCACCGTGTTCAACTCGCCCCAATGGTGCGGCAGGATCGGCGAGGCGCTCTCGGGCAGTTCGGTGCGCAGCCGGTCGAGCTGACCCATCTTGCGCAGGAACGCCTTGTGCGCCTCGACCCCTTGCGACAATGCGATTCGAGCGGCGCCGACGTTCGAGGAGAAGGTGAACACTTCCTTCATGTTGAGGAAGCGGCCCTTCGGCTCGTCGTCATGGATGGCGAACTTGCCGTAATGCAGCGGGCCGCGCGCGTCCCACATCGAGTTGAGATCGGACTTGCCGGAATCCAGCGCCATCGCCAGCGTAAAGGCCTTGAACGTCGATCCCATTTCGTAGACCCCGGTGGTCAGCCGGTTGATGCGGTCTGGATCGCGCGCTTGCTTCGGATTGTTGGGATCGAAATCGGGAACCGAGACCATCGCCACGACCTCGCCGGTCCTGACATTTGACACGAGACCGGAGGCCGCCTTGGCGTGGAACTTTTCCTTCGCCTTGAGCAATTCGTCGCGCAAGGCGTGCTCGACGCGCAGGTCGACCGACAATTCGATCGCCTTCTGCTCGTGATCGAAGGCAAAACCGGCGCGGTGCAGCGCAGCAAGATGATTGTCATCGAGCCACTTCTCCATGCCGGCGATGCCCTGGTTGTCGACATTGACGAGACCAATTAGGTGCGCGACTTCGTTGCCGGTGGGATAGACGCGCTTGTTCTCGCGCAGGAAGCCGATGCCGGGAATGCCGAGGCGGTGGATTTCCTGCTGCTGGTCCGCGGTGATTTCCCGCTTCAACCAGACGAAGCCCTTCCTGGACGTCAGGCGGTCGCGCACCTCGCCGGTGTCGAGATCGGGCAGCGTCGCGGTCAGAAGCTCGATCGCCTCGTCCTTGTCGATGATGCGCCGCGGTTCGCCGAACAGGCTCGGTGCCTTGACGTCGGTGGCGAGGATTTCGCCGTTGCGGTCGATGATATCCGGCCGCGCGGTCGCAATCGCATCCAGCGTCGCGGTCCGCCGCCCGCCGTGGGCGTCCGCCCCGATCGCGAACATCACCAGCCTGCCACCGATCACCGCATAGATTGCCGCGAACGCCAGAATCGCAAAGCCGACGCGGGCGCGCGCCTTGACGGCGCGATCGACATTGCGCCCGTAAAGCAGGCCGCGGATCAATCGCTGCCGCCATGGTTCGGTCGGCTTGGCTTTGGCCGGTGCGGCATCGGTCATTGGTTGTTCTCCGGCTGCGGCACCGAACCGGTAACGTTGGCGCCGTCGGCGTCGGCCGCGGCGTCGATGGTGTGGATCATCGCGCCGATCGGATCGGGATCGCCCGGCCTGACCAGGCTAGTGGGCCGCTCGGGCAGGTTCTTCAGATTATCGTATTGCGCGGCGACGATCGGCTTCAGCGGCAGATGGCGTTCAACCAGACCCTGCAGCCTTAAGGGCGCATCGAGCTTGGCCCATTCCGAACGCAGCACCGCGATGGCGTCGCGCTGCTCGCGGATTTGTGCGTGCAGCCGCAGCACGCGCTCGGTGCGCGCGGTCGAATCCATCTTGATCCGGTAGACATAGGCGGCGGCGAATATCAGCGCGCCGATCACGAGGAGATGGATGATCCGCATGGTCAGCCTCCGCGCATCACGTCGGAGATTTTTGGCCAGGACCTTGGCAATGACGGCAGCGCGGCGCTGGCATGCGCGGGCGCCGCGGTGCGCGCGGCGGCGCGCAGCTTTGCCGATCGGGCGCGCGGATTGTCGGCAACCTCCTGCTCGCCCGGGATCACCGGACGCCGGGTCAGGAGATCGAAGCTCGGCGGCACCGCGGCCCGTTCCGGCAGGTGCCGCGATCCACCGCCGGACTTGCCGCGCTCGTTGAGGAAATTCTTGACAATGCGGTCTTCCAGCGAATGGAACGACACCACGACCAGCCGCCCGCCGGGTTTCAGCACGCGTTCGGCCGCCTCAAGCGCCAACTGCAATTCGTCGAGCTCTTCGTTGACGAAGATCCGCAAGGCCTGGAAGGTCCGGGTCGCCGGATGAATTTCGTTCGGCTTGGCGCGCACGACGCGGGAGACGATATCGGCAAGCGCGCGGGTGGTCGCGATCGGAGCTTCCTTGCGCGCGGCAACGATGGCGCGCGCGACGCGGCGCGAATGCCGCTCCTCGCCGAAGATATAGATGATATCGGCAAGCTCGGTCTCGGAAGCCTTGGCGACCACGTCGGCGGCGGTCGGGCCGCTGTCGGCCATGCGCATGTCGAGCGGTCCGTCGAGGCGGAACGAGAAGCCACGACCGGCCTCGTCGAGCTGCATCGAGGAGACGCCGACGTCCATTACCACGCCGTCGACGGTTTCAAGCCCCAGGCTCGCGCAAATCTCGCCGAGATGCGAGAAGCGGTCTTGCACCAGCGTCAGCCGGCCTTCCGACCGGTCCACGAGGTCGAAGCCGTCGGCAATGGCCGTGCGGTCGCGGTCGATGCCGATGACCCGGGTTCCCGCTATCTGAAGGATCGCCCGGCTGTAGCCGCCCGCGCCGAAGGTCGCGTCGATATGGACACCGCCTTCGCGGGGATTGAGCATCTCGACGGCCTCGCGGCCGAGCACGGGAACATGGCGCAAGCCGGCCGCCGTCATGCGCCGGCCCCTGACAGGATCCGGCATAACGCGTTGAAATTGGACGCGAACGGCCTCATTGCGCCTCAAATTCCCGCGCCTTGCGGGGTTTTTCGGAGCGAAAAGTCGCCACGGGCGCCGATCCCGCGCGCCCCCAACCGCAACCCCGTTTTCCACATGGAATTTGCAGGGTTGCCATGTGTTTTCGCGCGTGCCTCGGCCTCCCGCAAAACCGGGTTCGGCTCTTCGCCTCTCAGTAACGGCAGCCAGCGTTAAGAAAGCGTTGATGGGATTGCTACAATGCTTGGAAAGCGGGTTCGAAGCAGGCTCTCGCACCGAGCTTCCGCTGCCCGTTCCGCCGGTGCCGGCGTAGTGATGCTTGCAGCACACACTCGCCCAAAAATGAAGCGGCCGATCTCGGCTGAAGATCGCAAGGAGTATATAGTGAAGGAATATTTTACGGCGACTCGTCCCTTCAGGATGCGCCGCTGCCGTTCTCCTGCCCGGTTTGAATTGTCCTATGCCGCCAGGTTCGTTCGTATCTGATAGTATTGATTCGAAGCGTCAACGCGCCCTCCCGATTCCCTGGGCCAACGCGGGCATGAAAATTTTTACTCCGGATTCCTCAATCGCGTCCGACGTCATCCCGTCGGCGAACTATGGCGAGCGCAACAAAGGCCGCATGCCCGACATGATCGTGCTGCACTATACCGGCATGCCCGACGTGGAAGGTGCGATCGCACAGCTCTGCACCGCCGGCACCGACGTCTCGGCGCATTACATCGTGCTGGAGGATGGCCGCATCGTGCAGTGCGTTCCCGAAGCCAAGCGCGCCTGGCATGCAGGCCACTCGTCCTGGGCGGGCGAGGAAGACATCAATTCCTGCTCGATCGGGGTCGAGATCATCAATCGCGGCCATGACTGGGGCTATCCGGACTTTCCGTTGCGCCAGATCGCCGCGGTGATCGCGCTGTGCCGCGGCATCATGCTTCGCCGCAAGGTGCCCTCGCACCGCGTGCTGGCGCATTCCGACATCGCGCCGTCGCGCAAGAAGGACCCCGGCGAGAAATTCCCATGGCACTCGCTCGCCAATTCCGGTGTCGGCCATTGGGTGCAGCCGGCGCCGATCGTACGCGGCGACACGCTCAAGCTCACCAGCATCAGCGACGACGTCCTCAAACTGCAACAAGCGCTCGCCAGATATGGTTACAGTGTGCCGACCACCGGGAAATATGACGGACCGACCATGGATGTGGTCGCTGCCTTCCAGCGCCATTTCCGTCCCACCCGCGTCGATGGCACCGCAGACCACTCGACCCTAAATACGCTGCACGCGTTGCTCTCCAGCCTTCCGGCGGAGGCGGTCGCGGCCCGGCCAGGCAGCCTGCCTTTTCCACAAATGACGCCGCCTATGACAGGGAACGGCTGACATCCGGCAATTCCGCGATCCGCCGCGCATAGAGCCGGCGCAGCGGCTCCAGTTGCGTCGCGGCGGTGGCGGCGAGATAGGCCTCGCGCGCCGCTTCATCGCGGCCGAGCCGGCGCAACAGATCGGCGCGTA
Organism: uncultured Alphaproteobacteria bacterium; assembly: GCA_963822795.1. Taxonomy (GTDB): domain Bacteria; phylum Pseudomonadota; class Alphaproteobacteria; order Rhizobiales; family Xanthobacteraceae; genus Bradyrhizobium. The sequence goes on along the minus strand of CAWGJM010000016.1, from coordinate 213,951 downwards.
CCGCCGGCAGCAGCTCGTAACCGTCGAGGCCGCCGCGCGCCTGCAGCGCATCGATCAGATCGAGCGCGCGCGCCGGCCCGTCCACCATCGACACCGCGGCGGCATGGTTGAGCTCGATCACCGGCGAGGGCGATATCCGCAGCAGCACCTCGTAGAGGCCTGCGATCTGTGGCCAGTCGGTGTCTTGATAATTCGGCGCGCGCGCATGCAGTGCCGCGATCGCGGCCTGCACCGCGTAGGATTGCGGCCGGCCCGGCCGCCGCAAGCTCTCCTCCACGAGTTGCAAGCCTTCGCCGATCTGGGCGCGGTCCCATAACGAACGGTTCTGCTCTTCCAGGAGCACGATGTCACCGGCTGAGGTTTCGCGCCCGGCGCGGCGCGCGTCGTGCAACAGCATCAGCGCCAGCAATCCCTTGATCTCGCCTCGCTCCGGCATCAGCGCATTGAGCAGGCGGCCGAGCCGGATCGCCTCGCGGGCGAGATCGGGACGCATCAGGTCCGCGCCGGAGGTCGCGACATAGCCTTCGGTGAAAACGAGATAGATCACCGCGAGCACGCCGGTCAGCCGCGGCTCCAGCGCTTCGCGCTCCGGCACCTCGTAGGCGATACCGGCGAGTTGGATTTTCTGCTTGGCGCGGACCAGGCGCTGTCCCATCGCCTCTTCGCTGACCAGGAACGCGCGCGCGACCTGCGCTGTGGTCAGTCCGCAGACCGTGCGCAAGGTTAGCGCGACCCGCACGTCGGGGGCGAATGACGGATGACAGCAGGTGAAGATCAGCCGCAGCATGTCGTCGTCGAACATCGCTGCCTCCGCCGCTTCGTCCGGGCCGGCAGCGTTAAGCTCGATCTCGTGGACGAGTTGTTGCTGCTTGCAGCGAAAGGCTACTCTGCGGCGCACGCGGTCGATCGCCTTGTTGCGTCCGACATTGACCAGCCAGGCCCGCGGATTGCCGGGCGGATCGTCATGCGGCCAGCGCTCCAGCGCCACCGCGAACGCCTCCTGCAGCACGTCCTCGGCGAGATCGAAATCGCCGACGAGGCGGATCAGCGTCGCCAGCGCCCGGCCCGCCTCGTCACGGTATATTTTCTCGATCTCACTCGGGCTCATGTGCGGTGCCATTTTGTGGTCGTCATTCCGGGGCGACGTTGAAGCGTCGAACCCGCAATCTCGAGATTCCGGGTCTGGTCCTTCGGACCATCCCGGAATGACGGCGTTGCCGTCAATTATAGACCCAGATCGGCCGCACCTCGATCGAGCCAAACCGCGCGCCGGGAATCTTCGCGGCGATCGCGAGTGCGGTGTCGAGATCCTTGGCCTCGACCAGATAGTAGCCGCCGAGCTGCTCGCGGGTTTCCGCGAACGGGCCGTCCGTGGTCAGGGTCTTGCCTTCTCGGACCCGCACCGTGGTCGCGGTCGAGGTCGGCTGCAGCCGGTCGCCGGCCTTGAAATTGCCGCTCTGGATGATGCCTTGCGTGAACGCACCATACTCCGCCAGCATCTTCTGGCTCATCGCCGCGTCGATCTTGGCGTACTCGGCTTCGTTCTGGTAGATCATCAGCAAATACTGCATGTCGGTCACTCCTCTTGATCGGCTGGATCGCCGACACCCGGTCGAACGAGCGGCACCCAAAACGACATCTTCAGGATAAATTATTTTAGCCCCTCGCACGTCCGTGATCGGGCTTGACCCGGCGGACTTCAGCCCCCATGGGTTAGGGTGTCAGTCGGCCGGACGGCCGCTCCCGCAAGGGCCGAAAGGTCGCGGGGGAGGAAAGTCCGGGCTCCATCGACATACGGTGCCGGATAACATCCGGCGGGGGCAACCCCAGGGAAAGTGCCACAGAGAACGAACCGCTTCCCCCCACCCTACCCTCCCCCGCTTGCGGGGGAGGGATCAAGGGCGGGAGGCAGCAAGGGTGAAAAGGTGCGGCAAGAGCGCACCGCGGGTCCGGCAACGGAACCGGCATGGCAAACCACACCGGGAGCAAGACCGAATAGGGACGGCAACGCGGGGCTGTTCGCGCAAGCGATAACACCCGTGGGAGCGGTGTCAGGCTCGCCGTCCGGGTAGGTTGCTCGAGGCAATGTGCAAGCATTGTCCCAGAGGAATGGCCGTCACGTATCGTCTCGCGCAAGCGAGGCGATGCCCTACAGAACCCGGCTTACAGGCCGGCTGATGTCTTTGAGAATGAGGGGTTCGGCGTAACGCGCCGGACCCCTCGCCATTTTCGAACTCCGTGAACGGCGCGTTTTCCATTTTATATTATAGAGACCCTGTTTCAGGAACGATCGCGAATGAAGCTGCAAGACATCATCCGAAGAGCGACCGAAATCGGCAGCCGGACGGGCTTCATCACTTTCGATCAGCTCAACGAATTGTGCCCTAGGGAATTTGGGCCTCTGGATATTGAGGCTCTGATGGCGGCCTTGGGAGAGGAAGGAATTCAAGTCACGGATGGAGCGGCGGAGACGTCGGATCCATCATGCTCGTTCTGCGGAAAAACTCGGCCGGAAGTCCTGCAATTGATTGCGGGCCCGCGCGTCTTCATTTGCAACGAGTGCGTCCAACTATGCGTGCGGGTTGTTTCCATTGAGCATCCGGAATGGCTGCCCGGGCATCGGAAATTTGTAAATGACCTGGGGCGCAAGACGCGAGGTGGAGAGTCCCCGTCGTGACGCCGGGGGGTTCCGGGTTCACGCCAACGCGTGTCCCGGAACGACATCACGAAATCACGCCACGATCTTCTCCAACAACGCCATCAGCGCGTCCGGCGCGGTGATGCCCGGCGAGTGGCTGGCGTCGATCTCATAATAGCGCCAGCCCGGCTCGCTTTTCGCGCGTTTGGCGAACGGACCAAAAGTGTCGGCGGGCGTGATGCGGGTAGCGTAGATATAGCTGCGCGGCAGGCCCGGTTCGCCGTTATGCAGCTTCAGCTTGGTCTCGAAACATTTGATCGGCATGTTGACGCGGCGCGCGCTCAGCCATTCGAGATCATGCGGCGGAGTATCGGGAGGCGTCGGATTCGGCGGCACGCGCCAGCCGTCGCCGGATCTTGCCGCTTCCTGCATGCGCGGCCGCGCCGGCTCGTTGAGATCGAGCAGCGATTGCCCGTCGCGGGGCACGAAGGCGTCGAGATAGATCAATTGCGCGACGCGATCGCGCGCGCGGTCGGCGACACCGGTCGCGACCATGCCGCCATAGGAATGGCCGAGCAGCACGATGTCGCGCAAATCCTCGTAGCGAATGACGTTCAATATGTCCTGGATATGGGTTTCCAGATCGACCAAGGGACTAGCGAGATGCTCGCGCTCGCCCAGTCCCGTATAGGTGGGGGTCAGCAGCCGATGCCCGGCCGCCTGCATCAAGGGATGCATCTTCTTCCATGACCACCCTCCACCCCATGCACCGTGACAGACCAGAAAGGTTTTCCGTGATGATGCTGCGTTCATTGGGCCGTTTCCATGAATTTATCGATGGAGCTCGGCGGCGATAGTAGCCGACCGCCGTCTGGTGTAAACGTCGCGCGCATATCAGCGTTCGTCATTCCGGGACGGCCCGAAGGACCCGACCCGGCATCTCGAGATTCCCTGGTGTGCAGTTGCACATCCAGGGTTCGCGCTCACGCGCGCCCCGGAATGACCAGTGAGAGACCATGCCTGCGAGTGCCTACCTGCTGCTGTTCCTCGGCGCGCTCGCCGGCGGTTTGGTGTCGGGGCTCGCCGGCTTCGGAACCGCGCTGATGGCGCTCGGCATCTGGCTCTACGTGCTGCCACCATCGCTTGCGGTGCCGCTGGTTCTGATCTGTTCGGTCGTGGGGCAGACCTCGACGCTGCCGTCGATGTGGCGGAGCTTTGATTTCACGCTGGTGTGGCCGTTCCTGATCGGCGGTCTCGCCGGTGTGCCGCTGGGCACGATGCTGATCGCGCATGCCGATCCCCGTATCTTCAAACTGAGCATCGGCGTGCTGCTCGTGGTGTTTTCGGTCGCACTTTTGTTGAATCGCTCGCCGATGGCGTTCCGTTTCGGCGGACGGCTGGCGGACGGCGCCATAGGCTTCGCGGGCGGAATTTTGGGCGGGCTTGCCGGCCTGTCGGGGCCGCTGCCGACGCTGTGGGCGAGCGTGCGCGGCTGGGGCAAGCACGAGCGGCGCGGCGTTTTTCAGACTTACAACTGGACGGTGCTCACGACCGCATTGTGCCTGCAACTCGCCAGCGGGCTGGTCAAGCCCGAGGTGGGCTGGCTCGCCCTGCTTGCGCTGCCCGGGACCATCGTCGGAGCCTGGATCGGGGCAAAAATCTATTACGCCATGAGCGATCGCAATTTTGGCGACGTCGTGCTGGTGCTGCTGTTCCTCTCCGGTGTGGGTCTGGTGTGGAGCAGCATCCGCTGAGCCAAGCGTTTGCAGCCGCCTTATCGCTGCCGCAGCACGTTGCCGATGATATCTGCGCCGACATCGATCTCGCGCTCGTTCCAGGCCGCAAAGCCGAGGAACAGTCCGTGATCCGTGATCCTGCCGACGAAATGCGGCGAGAGCGGGCGCACCGTCACGCCCTTGCCGATCAGGCGTGCCGCCACGTCGCCGTCGTCAAACTGCCGTCCGAGATAGGCGACAAGCTGCATGCCGCCGCTCGGCGGAACGACTTTGAGCCGATCGCCCGCGACAGCGTTCAACGCCTGCACCAGATGATCGCGCCGATCACGGTAGATGCGCGCCATCTTTCGGATATGCGCCGACAGATGACCGCCCTCGATGAACTCGGCCAGCGCATCCTGCAACGGCGCGGCGCCGATCTGCCCGCTGTGCCGCTGCGCCCGCTCGAAAATCTCGACATAAGCCTCGGGCACCAGGGCGTAACCCAGGCGGATATCCGAAAACGTCGATTTCGAGAACGTACCGACATAGAAAATTCGGCCCCCTTCATCCAGGCCTTGCAAGGCGGCGACCGGTCGGCCGTCATAATGAAACTCGCTATCGTAATCATCCTCGACGATAGTCGCGCCGACGGCAGCGGCGAAGGCAACAAGCTGGTGACGACGATTGATCGGCATCAGCCGTCCGGTCGGGTACTGATGTGACGGTGTGACAAAGATCAGTCGCGGCCTGCCGCTCCGGCCCTCGATCGACAATCCGCTCCGATCGAGCGACACCCCGCTGACGCGTGCGCCGGCTGCTTCGAGCGCAACCCGCGCACCGCCATAGCCTGGGCTTTCCATCCATGCGAGGTCGCCGGCATCGAGCACGACGCGTGCAATGAGTTCGATCGCCGCCTGGGCCGAAGGCAGCACCATGACCTGCCGCGCTTCGGCCCGCACGCCCCGATGCTCCATCAAATGCCGCAGCAGAGCCGTCTGGAGCGCCGGGCGATTCACGCCCTGCGAACCGCGCTTAGGCAGAACGCGGGCCGCGCGCCGAAGGCAGCGCGCCCATAGATCGTGGGGAAACTCACGCAGGTCGGCGAGCCCCGGCTGAAATGGCCGCGGCGCGCCTTCGTCCATAATCGGCCAGTTGGCCCTCTGAAGGCGCTTCGCCCAATGCGACATCCGCAGCGCCGGCGACGCGGCGGGCAAGGCGGACCTGCCGCCGCGCACAAGCGTCGGCCGCAACGCGGCCACCACCGGACGCCGGCCTTGCGCAACCTCCAGATAGCCTTCCATCGCCAGTTGATCGACGACACTCGATACCGTGTTGCGCGACACCTTGAGCTGCCGGGCCAGTTCTCTGCTCGAGGGCAGCCGGCGCGACGGCTTGAGCGAGCCATTCAGGATCGCCCGGCGCAGCGCGTCATAGAGGGAACGCACCAGCGTCTCCCCGCGGTGCGGGCGCAGCTCGATATCGATCAGGTCTGACAATGCCTCGCGCACAACTGGCACCTCTATTTTGTTAAGAATGGATCTTTTCTATAGGCCAGTCAAAGCTATGTTCACCGGCCTGCCCCGTGCCGCCGGTTCGAGAATTGCCTGAGCATCCAATAAATCACCCCTTGCCTCGCCGTACGGCGTTTCTGCTTTTCGCCCTGGTTGTCGTGACCTGGGGCCTGAACTGGGCCGTGACCAAGACGATCGTCCACAGCGTGGTCCCGCTCTGGGCCACCGCGATCCGTTCCGCCATCGCGACCGCAACATTGTTCGTGCTTCAGCTCGCGCGCGGGCAATTCATCATTCCGCGCCGCGGCGACCTGGCAGTCATCATCGCGATTGCGCTGCTTCACATGGTTGCGTTCTCCGCGCTGGTGGCATTCGGGCTGCGGTTCGCGCCGGTCGGCCGGTCGATCGTGCTCGGCTACACAACACCGCTTTGGGTCGTCCCCGGCGCCTGGCTGTTCCTGAAGGAGCCGATGACCAAGTCACGACTCGCGGGAACAGCGCTCGGCGTCGTGGGACTGATCGCCATGTTCAACCCGCTGGCTTTCGATTGGAGCGACCGCGACGCGCTCACCGGCGGCGGCCTGATCCTGTTGGCGACGCTATGCTGGGCGGCGAACATCCTCTACGTCCGCGCCCACAGATGGGTGTCGACACCGTTCCAGTTGGTGTTCTGGCAGACGTTGCTCGCGAGCGTGGTGCTCGCCGCCCTCGCGCTTCTGCTCGACGGAGCGCCGCAGGTTGCGTGGACCTCGTCTCTCACCGCCGCGTTTCTCTACAGCGGAATCTTCGGAACGGCGCTGGCCTACTGGGCCATGGCGGTCGTCAACCGCGGCCTGCCGGCGGTGACCACCTCACTTGGCATTCTGGCGACACCCGTGATCGGCGTGGCCAGCTCGACGCTAGCGCTTGGCGAGCCGGTCGACATCTCCTTGATCGTCGCGATGTCGATGATCCTCGGAGGTATTGCTGTCGGCACCATTCCCGCAAGAAGCGGCCCCGCCCAACCACGCAGCCGAGAACTTGCCGCCACAACGGTCCGGTCATGACGTTGCCCGCAACGCCCGATCGCTTCCCTCAACCCCATCCTGTCATGAGTGTGCAGCCCAATTCCCGCGGCATGCCCTCCCGCTCATTGTCGCGCGCGCATCTCGGCCTCCTGCTCGGCTTCATCGGCATGACGATCTTCGGCGGCTCGCTGCCGGCGACGCGCGTCGCGGTCACGGCAATCGATCCGCTTGCCGTGACCGCGCTCAGAAACGCGATCGCCGGGCTCTGTTCGCTCGCGCTGTTGATCGTGCTGCGGCGGCCGCTTCCGCCGCGCCGGCTGTGGTTTCAGCTCGCGATCGCCTCGCTCTGCGTCAGCATCCTGTTTCCGTTCCTGATGGCGGTTGCGGTTCAAACCGTCAATGCCTCGCATGGCGGCGTGGTGATGGGCGCGCTCCCGATCGCCACCGCCTTGGTCGCCGTTCTCATCACCCATGAGCGGCCGCAGCCGCTGTTCTGGATCGCGTCCATTGCCGGCGCCGCGCTGGTGGTCGCGTTCGCGCTGCGCCAGGGCGGCGGCGCGCTTTCCTCCGGCGACCTCCTGCTGTTCGCCGCGGTCGCGGCATCCGCGATCGGCTATGTCTTTTCCGGGCGGCTCACCGCGCAGATGCCGGGATGGGAAGTCATCAGCTGGGCGCTGGTGGCAGCGCTGCCGGTCTCGCTGCCGGCGGCCATGCTGACCATGCCGGCGGAGCTGGGCCACATCGAGTTCAAACCATGGCTGGCGCTGCTCTACGTCGCGTTGTTCTCGCAATGGATCGGATTCTTCGCGTGGAATGCCGGCATGGCGATGGGCGGCATCGCGCCGGTGTCGCAGATGCAGTTGCTGCAGCCGTTCGTAACCTTCGCGCTGGCCGCATTGTTCAACGGCGAGACGATCACGCCGCAGATCGTGTTGTTCGCTGCGGCCGTGGTTGCTACCGTCGCGATCTCGACGCGCACGCGCGGCCGGCAGAGCCCAGCGCCTCGGGCCTGACGCGGCCCCCCGGCGGTGGACTTATTCCGCCGCCGAGACACGCGCGAACTCGGTTGCCTGCCGCTCGAACAATCCGCGATAGATGCCGCCGGCGCGCGCGGCCAGTGCGGCGTGGGTGCCTTGCTCGACGATCTCGCCGCGGTCGAACACCAGGATGCGGTCGAGGCTGCGCACGGTCGAGAGCCGGTGCGCGATCACGATCGAGGTGCGCCCCTTCATCAGCCGCTCCATCGCCTGCTGGATCAGCGCCTCTGACTCTGAATCGAAACTCGAGGTCGCCTCGTCCAGAATCAGCACTGGCGCATCTGCCAGGAAGGCACGCGCCAGTGCCACGCGCTGCCGCTCGCCGCCCGAAAGCTTGACGCCGCGCTCGCCGACCAGCGTGCCGTAGCCTTTCGGCAGCCGCAGGATGAAGTCATGCGCATTGGCAAGCCGCGCCGCCTGTTCGATCGCCGCCAGGCCCGCGCCCGGCCGCGCATAGGCGATGTTCTCCGCGAGCGAGCGGTGAAACAGGATCGGCTCCTGCTGCACGATCGCGATCTGGCTGCGCAACGATTGCTGCGTCGCCTTGGCGATGTCCTGGCCATCGATCAGGATGCGCCCACCCGACACATCGTAGAGCCGCTGCACCAATTTGACGAACGTGGTCTTGCCCGAGCCGGAGCGGCCGACCAAGCCGACGCGCTCGCCGGCGCGGATATCGACCGACAGGCCGTCATAGAGCGGCGCGCGATGCCCGCCATAAAGGAAGATCACGTCCACGAATACGATGCGGCCGCCGGCAATGTCGATCGGCTTGGCGTCGGCAGCATCGGCAATGCCGATCGGCTCGTCGTGGATGGCGACCAGTTCCTCCATGTCGTTGACCGAACGCTGCAGATTGTTGACGTGCATGCCGACGTCCCGCAGATAGGCGTGGATGATGTAGTAGCTGGTCAGCACGTAAGTTACGTCGCCCGGCGAGGCGCGGCCGGCAAGCCACAACAACAGCGATCCGCCGATCACCGAGCCACGCAGGCACAACAGCACCACAAGCTGCGCGGCGTTGGTGTAGTTGTAGCGCAACCAGGTCCGGTTCACGCGCGAGCGCCAGCGGCTGATGACGCGCATCAGTCGTGCGTCTTCGCGCGCTTCGGCGCCGAACGACTTCACCACCGCGTTGCAGGTCAGCGCATCGGCCAGGGTGCCGCCGACCTTGGTGTCCCAGGCGTTCGAGACGCGCGCGGCGGGCGCGATATAGCGCGTCGAGAACGCAACCGTCATCGACACATAGACCAGCGCGCCCAGCGCGATCACGAGGCCGAGCGCGGCCCAGTGCAGCCCGAGCAGGATCATCGAGCCCAATAGCACCATCAGCGACGGCAATAGCGCCATCAGGACGGTGTCGTTGTAGAGGTCGAGCGCCCACATGCCGCGGGTGACCTTGCGCACCGTCGAGCCGGCAAAGCTGTTGGCGTGCCAGTCGGTCGAGAAGCGCTGCACCCGCATGAAGGCGTCGCGCGCGACCTCGGACATGATCCGCAGCGTGAACGGCACGATCGCCTGCAGCCCGATCATGCGCAGCGTGATCGACAGCAGACCGAGCGCGACGATGGCGCCGAACGCGGTGAATGCGGCACGGCGGGCGGCAGGGTTCTCGGCACCTGAGGTCAGCGCGTCGACTAGATGGCCGGAGAAGATCGGCATGAACAGGTCGGCCACCGTTGCGCCCACGAGGCCGCCGGCAACGGTAAGCGCCATCGCCGGCTGGTTGAGCCAGTGGCGGAACACGAACGGGATCACCACGCGGATCGCGGCCGGGCGCTTGTTGGCATCACGGGTCATGGTTTCATCCGGCTATGCTCGCGCACGCGCCGGCTCCATCGAATAGACGCGCGGACGGCGATGGGCCGAATGCGAGCGTCGTTGAAAAATCAGGGACTTAACGGGAAGTTGGGGGATCGGGACGCAGGACCCGATCGATGCTGTCGGAAAACGCCCTCAAAGGGCGAAACAGGCATCCGGCATGAGCTTCGGACGCGAGGACGCGATCTGCGAATTAGACGTAATCATGCAAATCCTCCCCGGTTCGAGCGATAATAAGTTTCTTATAAATGCTTCGGCGGTGATTTGCAACATCGCGGACGGCCGGGCCGTCCGCGAAGCGCGCGCTAGTGCGCCGGTTCAGCGGAAACAGCCGCCGGCTTGTTCAACAACAGCACCAGCACGCTGAGGCTGAGATAGAACACGGTCAGCATGAAGAAGGCGTCACCATAGCCCATCACCACGGCCTGGCGATGCACGATCTGGGTCAACTGCTTCATCGCCATCAGCGCGGCGTCGCCCATGCCCTGCAGGCGCTGGGTGAAATTGTTGAGCGTCTCGACCGCGGTGGCGTTGCCCCAGTTCACCCGCTCCTGCAGACGCGAGATGTGCAGGTCGGTGCGGTCGTTGAGCACCTCGTTGATGATGGCCAAGCCCACCGCACCGCCGAGATTGCGGGTCAGGTTGAACAGGCCGGAGGCGTTCTTGACCCGGTCCGGCGGCAAGGTGCCGAGCGAGATGGTGTTGGTCGGCACCATCGCGAACATCATGCCGATGCCGCGCAGGATCTGCGGCAACATCAGCTCGTAGAAATCAAAGTCGCGGGTGATCCAGGTCATCTGGTAGGAACCAAGCGCGAAGATGATGAGGCCAGCCGCGATGATATAGCGCATGTCGAAGCGCAGCATCAGCCGTCCGACGATCGGCGCGGTCACGAACATGGTGGCGCCGGAGACGAACATGGTTTCGCCGATCATCAGCGCGCTGTAGCCGCGCACTTCCGAGAGATAGCGCGGATAGATGTAGGTCAGGCCGTAAAGGCCAATGCCGACGCAGAACGAGATCAGGCAGCCGACGGCGAAATTCCGGTTGGAGAAGGTCCTGACGTCGACGATCGGTTCCTCCACCGTCAGCACCCGCCAGAAGAAGGCTATCATCGAGACGCCGCAGACCCAGGCGCAGATCGCGACCGAGGTGTCCTGCATCCACTCATATTGCGGGCCCTCTTCGAGCACATATTCGAGCGAGCCGAGAAAACCCGCCATGAAGATCAGGCCCCACCAGTCGAAACGCTCCAGCAGCGCGAAGTTCGGCTGGTCGAAATCGACCAGCGCCAGCACGCCGATGGTGATGCAGATGCCGGGCACGATATTGATGAAGAACAGCCAGTGCCAGGACATCCAGTCCGTGATGATGCCGCCGACGGTCGGGCCGATGGTCGGCGCCAGTGTCGCGACCAGGCCGATGATCGGACCGACGATGTAGAATTTCGAGCGCGGAAACACGGTGTAGGCGGAGGCGAACACGGTCGGGATCATGCCGGCGCCCAAAAATCCCTGGATCGCGCGCCACAGAATCATCTGTTCGATCGAGGACGCAAAACCGCAGGCGAGGCTCGCAAGCGTGAAGCCGGACGCGGAGATCGCAAACAACAGACGGGTGCCGAGCGCGCGCGACAGGAAGCCCGACAAGGGAATCGCGATCACCTCGGCGATCAAGTAGGAGGTCTGGACCCACGAGACTTCGCTCGAGCTCGCCGAAAGCCCGGCCTGGATGTCGGTCAGCGAGGCCGAGACGACCTGGATGTCGAGGATCGACATGAACATCCCGAACACCATGATGAGAAACGCAACCAGCCGCCGGGGCGCGATGCGCTCCGACGGCGCCACGGGAGCGCTTAACATTGCGGGGGGTGCGGTGGTGACGTTCGCCATGGGTCTGCTATGGGTCTCTGTTCAGGTCACAAGCTCGCGCGCGGCGACGCGGGAAAAGGCCAAATCGATGGCGGACATGACCTATTGCGGATGAATCATGGTCGGCGAGTTGAGATCGGCCTCGCTGTCGGCATCCGCGGCACCTTTGGTGGTGTCGACGGTGGCGTAGACCGACATGCCGGCGCGCAACAGGTTCTCCCGCGCGACGTCCTTCGGCACGCGAATGCGAACCGGCAGCCGCTGCACGATCTTGGTGAAATTGCCGGTGGCGTTGTCCGGCGGCAGCAGCGTGAACACCGCGCCCGCCGCGGGCGCGATGCTGTCGACGAAGCCAGCGAATTTGCGGTGGCCGTAGGCGTCGACCGAGATGGTCACGGGCTGGCCGGGGCGGATCCGCTTCAGCTGCGTCTCCTTGTAGTTCGCATCGATGAAGACCTCGTCGAGCGGCACGACATTGCCGAGCCGCTGGCCCACCGTGATGAAATCGCCGGTGCTGACCAGGCGATTGGAGAAGGTGCCGTCGACCGGCGCGCGCACAAACGTAAAGTCGAGATCGCGTTCGGCCTTGGCGAGCGAGGTCTTCAGTTCGGCGAGTTGCGCCTGCGCTTCCGCCTGCTGTGCCTTTGTCACTTCGACATTGTCGCGCGCTGCGTCAAAGGCCGCCTGCGCCGCCTTCACGGCGGCGAGCCCCTGGTCGCGCCCGGCTTCGGACTGCTCGAAGGTCGCGCGCGAGGCAAAGCCCTTGTTGCTCAGCGTCTGCTGGCGATCATAATCTAGGTCGGCGCGCTTCTGGCCGGCTTGCGCGGATACGAGATTTGCCTGCGCCTGCTCGACCGCGCTGATCTGCGCCGTGACCTGGCGGCCGATCCGGTCGATGGTCGCTTCCTGGGTCGCGATCTTGGTGCGCGCGGCGTCGACCGCGATCTTGTAGTCGCCGTCGTCGATCCGGAAGATCACGTCGCCGGTGTGGACCAGCGTGTTGTCGCCGGGAAGGATCGCGGCAAGATGACCGGATACCCGCGCGCCCAGCGTCGTGTTGTTGGCGCGCACATAGGCGTCATCGGTCGAGATGAAGAAGCGGCCGACCAGAAGATAATTCACGCTGTAGGCAACGGCGGCGAGCGCGACCAGCGCGCCGATGCTCATCAAGATCAGCTTCTTGCGCTTGGGCGCTTTCGGCGCTGCGGAAGCCGCAGGGGGAGCGGCGGGCTTGTCGGGTACCGGCTGGGTCGGCGTCTCCGCCGGGCGGCGTCGGGCCTCGTCGGGGATTTGAGCGCGAAGCTGTTCGGCGAAACCAGCAGAGGCGTCCCGGGCAGCCTCGCTCTCAGCCGTTTCCGGCTCCGGTCGAAGCATGCGTGCGGCTTGGTCTCTCGCTACGGCCATAATGGCTCCCCAACTTGCAATATCGCGACGCAAAACAGGCAACTGCGTACCCTGCCGCCTCACAATTTCAAATTAGCATTGACCGAACCGTTCGGTCAAGATATATTGTGATACGCGAAACATAGGATGCAGGTTCGTTTCAAGACGTCTCCAGGTCCCCAAATCTTTCGGAGAAGCTAAACCAATGGTTGCAGGCGATCGCACCCCCCTCCGGATTGTCGGTGATGAGGACTCCTCGAAACGGCGCCAGATCCTTGACGGCGCCCGCAAGGTCTTCCTGGATCTCGGGTTTGACGGCGCCAGCATGGGCGAGATCGCCCGCGCCGCCGGCGTCTCCAAGGGGACGCTTTACGTCTATTTCGCTGACAAGAATCGGCTGTTCGAAGCCATCGTCGAGCAGGAGGCGCTCGAACAGGGCGAGATCGCGTTCAATTTCGACCCCGGCCGCGACGTCGCCACCACCTTGCGCGAGTTCGGCGAGGCCTACCTCGCGATCATCTGCCGGCCGGGCGGCGGATCGGCGATCCGCACCGTGATGGCGATTGCCGAACGAATGCCGGAGGTCGGCCGCCGCTATTACGAGCGCGTGCTGGAAAAGACCATCAATCGGCTTGCCACCTATCTCGACGCGCATGTGAAGGCGGGCGAACTTGCCATCAACGACTGCCAGCTCGCGGCGTCGCAGTTCATGCTGATGTGCCAGGCCTCGCTGTTCCTGCCGTTCATTTTCCAGGCGGCACCTCCGCCCTCACAAGAACGCATCGCCACGGTGATCGAAAGCGCTGTGCGGATGTTTCTGGCGGCGTATCGGGCGAAGGCGGGTTGAGACGAAGCGGCCGCGATTTGCGTCGCCTACTCTATCAACTCGTCGTCCGGTCTTGAGCCGAGACCCATACCGCGGAATCTATCCGCAGGCCCGCGTCGCCGACGACCGACCCAACAATGAAGGCCTGTGGTTATGGATCCCGGATCGCGCTCGCTTGCGCTCACTTGTCCGAGACGACCTGGATAGAGTTTTCTCGCGCATCCATGCCCGTGTGCATTGGTAGAAAGCACACGGTAGTCACCACAGGTGGTGCCGGATCATCGGGCCTTCCCTGCGCAATGGCTTTAACGGCTTATTTCGTACTCCCCGGTGACCAGGCTCTTTTGCCACCGTCGTTGGCGGGATCAATCCACGACCTTAGCGCCAGCGTCGGGGCGCCAGGACCACACGACTTCGCCGTCCGCATCAAGCGCCGCTCGTCTTGCGTCGCCGAAGCGTCCACCGCATCCCACCCCGCGTTCGTGACGACGCGTACCCCCCTGGTCGAGGCGGGACGATGCGAAGGATGCTACTGATTTGGGGTAAAGCGAAATATTTTTGCGGAAAGGCGCTGGACTGGACCCAAAAATCGCAAAGCTGCCCGTCGGGCAAATCAATTGACGTTTCCTGCTGCGATTCAAGCGAGGAACGAGCTCAAAATCGTCGCTCGCGCAAACGGTAGAGCATCTATTTTATTTTCAGCACAACTGAGTAACTGAGGCCGTGGCCGTGTATCTGAAGATCAAGAACGACGAAGCCCGCAACCTTGCGACTGAGCTCGCGCGGCCCCAATTATAAAACTACCATGAACAAGAGTGAAAGAAATAAACGGCTCGGCGCTGGGCAAACCCGCAACACAATCAGGGCGAGCCTTTTGATTCTGCCGTGAGAGGTGCCCAATTGCGCGGCAGACGTGCTGATCAAACTTTAGAGCGCATATCGATCCCGGATGTCACTTCGCTCATCTAAGCTACGCGTCATAAATGCTAGTTGTCCTCGGACTCGTCTTCCTCGTCGATCTTCTCGCGCTTATTCCGGCGCGATGCCTCCTTGTTCTCGCCGAGCGATCCCGTGACGTTCGGTTGGCGCGCGGCATAGGGGTTGCGCGCGCGGGCGTGGGAGGCGACTTCCTCGCCGGAGACGGCGGAGGGTTCGCAGATGAAGCGCCTCGAGGCGCGGCGCATCAGGTCGACGTGGATGTGATCGTAGTGGTAGGCGTTGGAGCCCGGTGCGAGCACGGTCGTGAACTGCTGGCAGGCCGCGCCCTGGACGTCGCGCAAAAAGCCCTGCTCTTCGGGAAGGCCGTGCCAGCCGTCCTTCACCGTGATGTGCCGGCCGTCGGCGAGCGTGAAGGCGGCGATGTCGAGCGCGTTGCCAAAGGCGTGCTCGGAAATATGCGCGTTCGAATTGCCGTTCATGCCGCGGCAGGAATAGGCGGAGATCTGCTTGATCTCGACGACGCGCGCGCCGAACCAGCGCTGTGCCGCCGGCTGCACCGACGAGTTGAGCCAGCGATCGAGCACCGAGACGATCGGACAGGCGAGCGTCGCCGCCGGTTTTACGGCGACCGGACCGACCGCGGTGACGGGATTGCCCTGCGCGGGTCCGAGCGGCGGCAGGCGATCCGGCTGCGACGGCGCCGCATCGAGATGCAGCGAAGTGGGAGGAATTGGCGAATAGGGAGCCGGATCGCGATCGCGCGACGGATAGGCTTGCGCCGCCGGATACGGTTCGCGAGCAGCCTGGTCATTCGTTCCCGGCGCGCCTTCCGGCGGCAGGTCGATCTCATCCTCGTCCGGCGGAGCGCCGGGCGGGGCCAGCGAAAGCGGTCCTTGCGGTGCCGCGCCGTAACCGGGTTGGCGAACGGCCGCCTCCGGATAGGTCTGACCTCGCGGATCAGCCGACGACTGCGGATAGGTCTGAGCTTGCGGATAGGCCGAAGCCTGCGGATAGGTTGAGCCTTGCGGATAGGCTGAAGCTTGCGGATAGCTCGAGGACGGAGGCGGCGGCCGGGAGATCGGCCAGCGCGGCTGATTGCCAACATCTGCGGGCGGCCGGACGTCTTGGTCGGCAAAACCGTACGAGCCGGAAGCCTCGCCGAGCGCAGCAACCTTCAACGGATAGTCGGCGCCGCACATCCCCGGACCCGAGATCGGATCGATCCGGACAATCTCGGCGCTCTCCTTCACCGCACCGGATTTCAGGCATGCGATCTCGGCCTTGGCCCGCCATGGTTCGCGCTCTGCCTGGAAAAATCCATGACCGCAACCCGCCAGCGAGACAAGGACGACGGAGCCGACGAGATACAAACGAACTCCACGCGTCATCCAAGCAAGTTCGACGAATTTGCTTAAGGACTATTCAATGCGTTATTTTCACGGATCCTTAACCACGTTGCGCGCGGTGCCCTCGCGAAACGTTAAGGGGAAGCCGGCACCCGGGATCGCCAGCGCGGGATGGCGTTTGATTGAATCAGTCTGCCCACCGGTTCGGTTCACCTCTCCCGGTTGCGGGGAAGGACAGGCCGCCTTCGGCGGCCGTTCTTAGATAGAGCGCCGAAGCTGAGCTTCGGCTATGGCGCTCGAAAGAGCGCGGCGGGTCGGGGAAGTCCATCCTCTCGACGAGCGCGTTTTGCGGAAGCACCCCCACCCCAACCCTCCCCCGCAAGTGCGGCAGAGGGAGCGCACTTCCGTCGCCACGACAGCGCGCTCAAATCTCATCATGCTCTACGACCGCGGCTCCGTCGTCACCTGCCGCGAGATGATCAGCTTTTGCGGAGGCGTCGCGATCCGGGTCCAGTCGTTGCCGGAGCAGAAGAAGCGGCCGAGCGCGCAGGCTTCGACCCGAAGCGTGTTCGTTCCCTTCATCGTCATCATCGCATAGTAGGTATTGCCGCTGGCGCGACTATAGATGTTGCCCGACCATACGGTGTCGGACTTCGGTTTCATGTTGATCAGCACGGCATCGCCCTTGGCGCTTGCCCGAACGTTCTCTTGGACGTTCTCTTGGACGTTCTCCCGGATGTCTTCCTGGACGTTTGACGCGAGATTGAGGACGTAGCCGCATAGCGCTTTGCCGCATTGCTCGATACGAACCGTCCCGGTCTTGCCTTCGGTCTGCCAGTCGCCGAGCGGCGAGTCGGGGTCGGATTCGATCGGCTGCGAAACCTTGGTGACGACCGGCGCGGCGTCGGTTGCCGGCTTCGCGGCGAGCGGCGGCGTCTCGACCGGCGGCTTCTCGACCAGAGGCTTTTCGATTGGGAGATCGACGACGGGCGTTTTTTCGTCCGGAGGCGAGTCGCGGGATGCGGTCTTGTCGGGCTCCGGCCTCGGTGGCGGCGCTGGGGCCGGTTGCGTGGTCGTGGCGGCCAGCGTGGGCGATACCGGCGACCGCGGCTGCGGCGCCGGCGGTGCACAAACCGGCGTGGCTGCCGGTTTGACGGACGTTACAACGGGAGCCACCTGCGTCGGCGCCACAACGGGAGCAGGCTGCTTCGCAGGCGTCGGGGCAACACCTGTATCATCATCGCGATCGCGCTTGCGGTGCGCTTGATAAATTCCGGGGATGGACAACGACACGCAGGAAGCGAAGCGGCAGTTTCGCGGTGCATCGATATTGACGCGATGTCCGCCGACCACAAAGGAAAACGTATTGCCGGCTTGCGCCGATGAACTGAGCACCATCAACATCACGAGATAGCCAAGTCGTTTCATCGAAGCCTCCCCGGTTTGCCCTACGAAAGCTAGGCTGCCGGAACCGACGTTGAATGTGATTTGGGTCACCGCTCCGATAGACCTACGCAAAGCTGAGTGAACATAGGCATTGCTACGCTACCTCAGCCAAGCCGCTACCTTCCTGCTTCTTCGAGGCTCGTTTCACGCGGTTCTTACGAACCGCGCCAGAGCGCGCCTCTCCACAGGCTGACGCCGCAGAGCTTGCGGCCAAGACTTCCAAATTTACCGATGCGTTTTCATCACGATCAACCGACGCGCCGCAATCATCGCAAACGAAAGTGCGGGTTGCGAGCGAGAGCGTTTGCTTAACGCAATCGCAGCGAGAGCACGTTTTGGACGAGGCAAAGAACCTGTCCGCAACGACGACGCGAGCGCCGTAGAGCTTGGCTTTATATTCGAGCATGGAACGAAAAGCCCGAAAGCCTTCGTCCATAATCGACCGCGCCAAAGCGAAAGTTTTAAGCGCCATCTGGCGTCACACACGTGAGATGAAGGTTTTCCAGTGTGTCAGGAATGTCTTCCAACACCTCGCGGACTTGGGGCGCGGGGCTGCAACAATACTGATTTTATCGCCATTCTTCATCACCGCGCCGCCGCCGCTGCTTTGAGGCCGTCGATCAGATTGTTGTTTTTCTTCGAGCGTGCGCCATAGAGCCGCGCCGAAAAGACGGTAATAATTTCTAGCACGTCTTGCGCAAGGTCTTGCTCAAAACTCGTGTCTTCGCCTTGGTTTAGAATAACGATTTCAACGTTTTTAATTTCACAAATGGCAAAAACAAGTTCCGCGCCGAACCGTAACAAACGGTCTTTATGGTTCAACACGATGCGCCCGACATCACCTGCAATGATTTGATTTAAAAGCTTCTGGAGACCCGCTTGCGGTAATTCATGCCAGAGCCAAGGTCGGCGACAAGCTCGAAAGCCCATCCTTGCGCTGCGCAATAGCTTTCAAGAACTTGCTTTTGCCGCTCCAGATCTTCTTTTTGGTCATGGCTTGATACACGCGCGTAAGCCACGGTCTTACGCGAAGCCGTAGGCGCAGCGTGGATAAGATCGGGGCGAATATCAGCGATGTCGTAGCGGCGAAGATTGCCAGAAGTCCGGCGCGGCTTGATTTTGCCTTCGCGTTCCCAACGACGCGGAGTGTCGGCGTGAACGCCGAGAAGTTTTGCCGCTTCGGATATGGCAATAAGCTTACGTATAATGCATACGCACACGTAGATTTACATATAGTCAACGCGATCTGTTAATCGCCCCTTCTTGTTCTACCGCCACATCCGGGGTTGTCGGGTCTTGTGACGCCGATCACAGAACGTCCCGTTCGAGGAGCCTAGGGTCAGGCCGAGTTCAAACAGCCCCGCTGATGGAGCCCAACCCATGAACAAGCTTTACCTTGCCGCCGCCCTGCTGATGGCCTCGACCGCCGCCCACGCCGGCAATTCGATTTCCTTCGAGATCGACGGGCAAAAGATCCACATCGAGGCGCCGAAGAATTGCGACCAGCTGTCGTGCATCCAGATCACGGCGCCCGGTCTCTCCAAATCGAGCTTCAACCTCAAGAACCTCAATTTGAAAAACTCCGGTGACGATGACGATGTTGCCGATGCGGCCCCTGCGCCAAAGACCGTGCCCGCGCCCGCCGCTCCGGTAACGGCGCCGCTGGCCCCGGCTCCGGTCGCAAGCAACCCGCAAGCGCCAACGGCGGTCGCTTCCACGACGCCTGCGCCCGTGACCAACTATGTGGCGCCGGCCGCTCCCGCCCCGAGCGCAGCCGCCCCCGCCACGCCGCAGCCGGCTCCCGTCGCCGCGGCGCCCGCGCCGGCGTCGACCACTCCGCTCGGCATCTGGGCCACCGAAGAGGACAAGGGCAACGTCCGCATCGAAGCATGCGGAACGAATCTCTGCGGCTATGCCGACAAGACCGGTGAGAAGATCCTGATCAACATGAAGCCCGAGGGAACCAAGTGGACCGGCCGGATTCACGATCCGGACAGCGGCAAGGATTATGATTCGACGATCGCGATGCGCGGTGCGAATACGCTGAAAGTACAGGGCTGCGCCTTCGGCGGACTGTTCTGCGGCGGCCAGACCTGGAAGCGCGTCGGCTAGGATATTGCGGCGATCCTGCAGAAGCCTCGCGGAACGTCCGCGGGGCTCTTGACGTTCAGACGCGCCCGGCGATCCCGAGAGTTGGCCGTCCCGATATTCACTCACCGTTCAGGCGCCCCATTCCTTAATCGAGCGAAGCTGTCATACTCGTCTCATACGGGGCTGGGTTCAATTGTGAGATTTCATCGGATTTCGTTGGTGCTCTCGCTGTTGAGCTTCGTCTTGCTCGGCGCCGCTCCTAATCTTTCCGCTATGCCCTCGCCCGCCGGCGTCGAAACCGCGCCGCTCACGATGGACGATGCAAGCCCCGCTTTGACGCAGCTTGCGCAGGCTCAGCAAGCGCAAACTCCCGCAGCGCCGCCTGCCTCCAGGCTGGCGGCCGACGCGACCGCGCGAAACCCAGCCGGCGACGAGCCGATCGGCAACGTCGCGGCGCTGACCGGCATTGCCACCGTCATCCGCAACAAGGATTCCATTGCGCTGAAGCTGAAGGACGACATCTATCTCAACGATACGGTCGCAACCTCGGCCAACTCCTCGCTCGGTGTCACCTTCAACGACGCCACCACCTTCCATCTCTCGGCGAACTCCAAGCTCACCATCGACAACTACGTCTATGAGGATGGTGGCAAAGAGAACGCCGGGATCTTCGACATTGGCAAGGGCACGGTCGCCTTCGTCGCCGCCGCAGTTGCCAAAACCGGCGACATGAAGATCACGACGCCGACCGCTTCGCTCGGTATTCGCGGCACCACCGGGGTAGTCGAAGTGCCGGAAGGCGTGACTTCCGCCGGCGCCAACAACGTCAATATCAAGCTCTATCCGGACGCGGACGGCAGGGTCGGACGGATCGAGGTCAACGACCGCATGGGGACCCGGCTCGGCGCGCTGACGCAAGGCGCGAGCGGTTTTGCCATCCGCCCTGGCGCTGGCGGACGCTTCGCCGCCGCGCCGCTTTCGATCTCGCCGCGCGAGGTGGCGCGCGACCAGGGATTTGTGCGCCAGGTTCGCGCCACGCAAAGCGTCGGCCGCCGGATCGTCACCGAGCAGCGCGCATTCCGCCGCGCCAATCCCGGCCTGAACAACCGCGGCAACCAGCCGGGCCCGCAGCGGCAGAATCAGCAGCGGCAGAATCAATTGCCGGGACAGAACCGGCCGGGTCAGCCGCAACCGGCAGCGCCTAATCGGCAAGGGCAACAGAAGCAGGGCTTGCAGAAGCCGGAGCCGCGGGGTCCGCAGCAACCGGGGCAGCCCGCGCGGTCGGGCCAGACGCCGCGACCGGGCGGCCAACCCGCCACGCCGGCACAGCCGGGCCAAAACCCCAACATCAGGCAGGGCGCGCAACCGCCCCCGCAGCCCGCCGTTCAGCCGCGGCAAGGCGGTCTGCAGCCCCCACCCGGCGTGCAGCGGCCGGGCTTGCCCAACCGGCCGGCGCTGCAACGGCCACGGCCACCGGCGCCGAAAGCAAAGTCGGAGAAGAAAAAGCGCTAGATCAAGGCGCCAATGAAGAGTCGGTCAGGCCGCCCGCCGCAGCCAATTACGCACCATCTGCACCAGACTTCTCGGCTGAAGCTCGCTCACAGTCGCCGCATTGCTGGCGCAAGCCTCCTCCTCAACGGCCGGCGGCGTGGGATCTGGCTCGGCGGCTCGAACCGGGATCGCCGGCTCGGCCGGATCGACTGATGTTTCGACTTCGACCACGTCGTCCGCAACGGCCGGACACTGCTGCGGCGGCGCAAGCACGACCTCAGGCGGCAGCGGAACGGCGACAGTCTCAGTGCGCGGTGGCTCGGGGGTGACCACCTGCGGGCCCGGGCGCTTGCGGACCTGTGGTGGTTTCACCCTCGAGCGCCGGGCGGACCCGGCGAGCGTAGCTGCTTGAATGGCGTGCGGCCCGACATTTTCGAGGAACGCGCGCTCGTAAGCGCGGGACAGCCGCTCGACCGCGGCATCGAGCGGCAGCCAATCGACTTCCCTGACGTCGCTCATCAGTTCATGGACCTGCCCGCCGCGGGCCTCCATCCGCCAATAGTGAACGACCTTGAAACGCCCGCCGGAGTCATAGACCAGCGTGCCCAGAAATTCGTGGACGTTCACGTCATGCCCGGTTTCTTCCAGAACCTCGCGTTCGGCGGCGGCGCGCGCCGTCTCGCCGTCGTCAAGCTTGCCCTTCGGCAGCACCCATTCATTGCGCTTGCGCAGACGCACCACCGCGATCCGCGGCGGTTGCTCCTGCCGCAGCACAATGCCTCCGGCCGCTAGAACGGGCGCGCGTGCCATTTCTTTTCCCGCGTCGCTATTTAAGTTTCGAATCGGAATTCGACTGCGACATATAACGACGCGACCGGGGAAAATCGAGATTACGCGTGCGGTTTCCGCAACAAGGGCTCTCCCGCTCGAATCCGCCGGCCTTCCGAGACGTTGTCGCAGAGCTCGAAATGATCCGACGCCAGCACAATGATGGTCGATCCGTGCTCGAACCATCCGAGTTCGCGGCCCTTCTCCACGTTCACGTCGCATGGAAATACCGTCGGCCCGCGGGTTTGCGCATTGAGCACGACATCGAGAAAATGCAGCCGGATGCTCGCCACCAGGATGGCCGCGACCGGCACCAGGGTCAGCGCCTCGCCCGATCGAAGGCGGGTGCGGATTACCGCGCGCTCGTTCTTGCAGAACAGCCGCTCGACCCGCTTCAGTGCGATCGGATTGACGTTCCAGGTGTCGCCATGGATGAAGGTGACCTGTTCGATATGAGCGTCGTGGGGGCTGTGGAAGCGGTGGTACATGCTCGACGTCAGCCGCAAGGTCACGAACCGCCCGCTGCGGTGCGCCTCGACCAGCGCGGGATCGCCGACCAGGTCGAGCAAGGAATAGGGCGCGCCCTTGATCTGGTAGAGCTCGCCGTCTTCGATGGTGCCAGACGCGCCAACGATGGCATCCGAGGGGCTGGCCACGATCGCGGGGTCGGGGTCGCTCGGGCGCAAGCCGGGGCGCAGCTCCCGCGTAAAGCAGTCGTGCAGGCTTTTGAAGCTGGTCTTTTTCGCTTCCGACAGGTCGAGATCGGAAAACAGGCGCCAGCAGCCGATCGAGAGGTCCCGAACGAGCGGGTTCTCGATCTTCGAGAACCATCCCATGAAGCGGGTCAGCGCCGCGCGCGGGATGCGGTTGGTTAACAGGAAATTGAGGTCTTCCTGCTGGGTCAAGGTGGAGATGAGGCTTTTCACTGTCATGAATCTGTCAGCAGGACTGGATAGCGCTTTTCGCATGGATGCATCTTTGCCAATTCTCTCGCTTGCCGCCGGCGCCGTCGCCGTCGCCGCTGTGGTCGCGCCCAAGGTCAAAGCCCGCCTCGAACTGTCGCGGGCCAAGCACCGCTCGCTGACCGGCCATTCCAAGATGTCGCGCCGGGTGGCGCGGCTGATCCCTTACTACGAATTCGACATCAACGAGTTCTTCCGCTCCGACGCCGCGCCGCCCGAAGTCGCGACCCGGCGCCAGGATGGCTTCTTCCGTCTCGCGGCGCTGTACCAGGAGCGCTTCGCCAAGGGCCGGCAGATAACGTCGGAGGCGGCCAGCCACATCTCCGACCTGCAATTCACCCAGGCCTACCGGGTGCCGTTCCAGTATAGCCGCCTGGTCCGCGAAAATCTGAGCGCCGGCTCGTTCATGGAATCCTCGGCGGGCGTCACGCTGACCGATCTCGACGGCAATGTGTTCTACGACCTGACCGGCTCCTACGGCGTCAACATCTTCGGCAACGACTTCTACAAGGAATGCATCGAGATCTCTGAGAAGCGCGCCCACGCGCTCGGTCCCGCGCTCGGTTCCTATCATCCGGCCGTCGCCGACAACGTCCGCCGGCTCTGCGAGATTTCCGGACTCGACGAGGTCTCGTTCCATATGTCGGGCACGGAAGCCGTGATGCAGGCGGTGCGGCTCGCGCGCTATCACACAAAGCGCTCGCATCTGGTTCGCTTCGCCGGCAGCTATCACGGCTGGTGGGGCGAGGTGCAGCCCGGCGTCGGCAACCCAGTGTCGCCGCACGAAACCTATACCTTGGCCGAGATGTCCGAGCGGACGCTGCATGTGCTCCGGACGCGGCGCGATATCGCCTGCGTGCTGGTCAATCCGCTGCAGGCGCTGCACCCGAACGCCAACGCGCCCGGCGATTCCGCGCTGGTCGACAGCTCGCGCGGTGCCAATTTCGACCGCGCCGCCTATGGCGAATGGCTGAAGGCGCTGCGCGAGGTCTGCACCCAGCGCGGCATCGTCCTGATCTTCGACGAGGTCTTCGTCGGTTTCCGCCTCGCCGCCGGCGGCGCCCAGGAATATTTTGGCGTGCGCGCGGACATGGTCACCTATGGCAAGAGCCTGGCTGGCGGCCTGCCGATCGGCGTCGTCTGCGGACGCAAGGAACTGATGCGCCGCTATCGCGACGATCGCCCCGCCGACGTCTGCTTCGCCCGCGGCACGTTCAATTCGCATCCCTACGTGATGACCGCGATGGACGAATTCCTGAGCCGGCTCGCCAGCCCGAATTTCCGCGCCGTCTATAACGGAATCGACGAGCTCTGGAGCGGGCGGGCGCGGCACTTGAACGCCAGGCTGACTGAGAACGACCTGCCGGTGCGGGTCTCCAACCTGTCCTCGATCTGGACGGTGCATTACACCGAGCCGTCCCGCTACAACTGGATGCTGCAGTATTATTTGCGCGCCGAGGGCATCGCGTTGAGCTGGGTCGGCACCGGGCGGCTGATCTTCAGCCTGAACTACACGGATGCCGATTTCGCCGAAGTCGAAAAGCGCTTCGTCGCGGCGGCGACCAAGATGAAAGAGGACGGCTGGTGGTGGCATCAAGCCTCGCTCACCAACAAGAGCATCCGCCGGCAGATTCTCAAAGAGATGATCGCAAGCCGGTTCGGGCGCTGAGGCCGGCACCGCATTCTCTGTAATGGCCGGACGAAGGCGACGACGGGTCCGCGCGAAGCGCGGCCCTGCGGCGGACTCTGAGCATGTGAGCCAGGGACGTAGCGAGATCAGATCTAGATTGTAGCGGCAACAGAAGTGCGGCCCCTCTTCCGCTCGCGGGGGAGGGTCGCGGTGGGGGTGCTTGCGCAAAACGCGCTGGTCGAGGGGAGAGACTTTCCCCCATCCGCCGCGCTTCGCGCGGCGACCTCCCCCGCAAGCTGGAGAGGTGTGAGCCCGTTGCCCGGCCGCTTCGATCAAAGCCACTGCACTTTCGAAATGTGCGCCATCCACATCTTTTTTCGGTTCGCGATACCGCTAAAACGTGCATGGCCGGGACAAGCCCGGCCATGACGAAAACTGGATGAATTATCCAGCGTTCAGGCGTGCTGCTCTTCGAGCCCGTCGTGCTCGAGGATATCGAGGCCCGGGTCGATCAGCTCGCCGCGCAGAAGCGCGAGCGGCGCCTTGCGGTAGAGTTTGAAGTCGTTGAAGGGATCGGTCAGGATCTTGGTCATCCAGACGAGGCCGGTCTCGACGTCGCGGATGAAGAATAGGTGCACGGTGCGGAACAACAGGCCGCCGATACCCACCACCAGCCAGATCTTGGCGACCTGCCGCATGAAATCGGCCGGCGAGGCCCAGGGGGTGAACAATCCGAACAGGGTCGGATCGAGGTAGAGGACCAGCGGAGACAAGGCCCAGATCGTCATCAGCACCACCTTGCGCTGCAGATTGTAGCCGACCTTGATCTCTTCCTTGTGCTCGTGGGTCGCCTGGTTGATGTGGTCGTAGCCCCTCGGCTCGAAGAAGAAGTGCCCGGCCTGACGCGAGGTCATCGAGACCAGCCAGCCGATCAGCGCGGATGCGACGGGGTCGAAAAACATCATCGCGTAGCCGATCATGAAGCTGACGGCGCTGACGAAGTGCAGGCTCTGGTTGATCCGGCTGTGGTGATAGTAGCGGTGATCATCCCAGCGTTGGATGCGCAGCTGCTCCCGAAAGTTCTTGATCATTCTCTCCCCCTAGTTAGGTGGATTGGTCTTACAGAGATTCGATGTAGGCTATATGACATCATCAAAATGTCATATGGCATTATGCAACTGACACGCTCACGCGGGGGCCGACATCTACCCCGGATCATGCCCGCCGGGGCGGGCTTTCGCCGGAAAACGCGCTCGCGCCACCCTTAATCAGGCAGCGACCGCCATTTCGATCTTTCGGATACGGACCAGCGAGAAGTGGCCGAGCGGCGGCACCAGGCGACGCTCGACCAATTCCATTCCATGGGCGCCCGCGAGCCACTGCGCATAGCGCGACCAGGCGAATTCGGCGGTCCGGAACCCGAGCGGACGCACCACCGGCTGCAGCCGCTGCTCGATGAAGCGGCGCATCCCGGCATCCGCGCTGACCCGGGTCAGGATGATCAGCTCACCGCCGGGCCGCAACACGCGGGCGAACTCGTCCAGCGCGGCTTCCGGATTCGGAACCGCGGTGACGACATATTGCGCCATCACGACGTCGAAGCAGTCGTCGGGAAATTCGAGCTTCTCCGCGTCCATGACGGCGAGACCCTCGACGTTCTTGAGGCGGAGCTCGTCGACCCGTTGCTTCGCCTTCTTCAGCATCGCTTCCGAAATATCGGTGCCGAAGATGCGCAGGTGCGGGGCGTATTGCGGCAACGAGATGCCGGTGCCGACACCGACCTCGAGCACGCGGCCGCCAATCTTGTTGGTGGCCTGGATGGCCGCCTTGCGGCCCTTGCTGAACACGCCGCCAAACACGAGATCGTAAACCGGCGCCCAGCGGTCATAGGCCTGTTCGACCGTCTCGAGATCCAACTCCCTCGTGCCGTCAAGCTTCATCGTCTGTGCCATCGTCACTCTCGTTTTCCGTTGTGTAGGTTTAAGGATCCTAGATCAGCCTCGCACGGGCCTTCTGGCCGCAACGACAGGCGCCTGGCGCAGCGCCCGGCTCGGCTGCAGTGCCGTCAGATTGCCGATGAACTGCCTTGCGCTGTTTTCCCAGGAACGCTCGAGCGCAAAGCTGCGACAGGTTTCACGGGACATGCCGAGCGCGCGCAGGCACGCGGCGCGCAAATCGGTATCCAATGCCCCGATCGGATGGTCGGCGATCACGTCCTTTGGCCCGGTGACCGGAAAGGCGGCGACCGGGGTGCCGCAGGCCAGCGCCTCGAGCTGAACGACGCCAAAGGTGTCGGTGAGGCTCGGGAACACGAACGCATCTGCTGCCGCCACATGTGACGTCAGATCCTTGCCGGTCTTCTCGCCGAGGAAGTGGGCTTTCGGATAGCGCCGCTCGAGCTCAGCCTTCTGCGGTCCATTCCCGATCACGACTTTGGATCCCGGCAGGTCGAGCGCGAGAAACGCCTCGAGGTTTTTTTCGACCGCGACGCGGCCGACGGTCATGAAGATAGGTCGCGGCAGGTCGAGCTCGGCCGGTTCGTCCGGGTTGAAGAGATCGGTGTCGACCCCGCGGGTCCAGAAGCCGAGCTTCTTGAAACCGCGCTGGCCAAGCTCGTGCCGCAGCGAATCGGTCGCGACCATGGTCATGCTTGCCGCCGAATGAAAGTGCCGCAGCACGGCGTAGCCGACGCTCGCCGGAATGCCGGTGCGGACCGCGACATATTCGGGGAAGCGCGTGGTGTAGGAGGTCGTGAACGCAAGCTTGTGGCGGCGGCAATAGCCGCGCGCCGCCCAGCCGATCGGGCCTTCGGTCGCGATATGGATGGCGTCCGGCGCGGCGGCCTCGATCCTGTTGGCGATTTCGCGCCGGTTGGTCAGCGCCACGCGCAATCCGGGATAAGTCGGAACACCCAGCGAGGGAAATCCCTCCGGGGTCAGGAATTCAATTTCGGCTTCGAGCGCCGACGCGGCCCGGGCCAGCGAAGTGAGGGTGCGGACCACACCGTTCACCTGCGGACGCCAAGCATCGGTCGCGATTAAGACCCGCATGAGGGAGACCTGATAGTTGGGATGATTCTCATCTCCGGAAAATCGGTCATTGATATTTCAAACGTGTGACGTCATCGAATTGTCGAGGATCTTTTTCCGGGGATTTGAGGGTTTCGGTGTCGCGAAACCGTCATGAAACAAATCCTTACCGCGACGAAACCGTTTTGCCCCTGCCAGGCAAAGCTCCTGAAACCTTTGCCCGGTAATGGTTTGCTAAACCAATGCCGAATTGGCGCCAAAGCCAGTCGAGCAGATGATCAAGGGGGGACGAGCGATGCTCAATCTCAACGCATTTATTGCGAACTGCCGCCGCGTCGTAGCCTTCGGAGCGCTCGCGATCGGGGGCGTTGCATTTTCCGGCTCGGCCAGCGCCGCACAGCCTGCCCAGCTTTTCCCCTTCTTTCTCGCCCCGCCGACCCAGGTCGCGCCGGGGCCCTCGGTTGAGGCCGCGCCTTCAGAGGATGAAGGCAGCGTGTTCGAATTGCCCGCGCGGCTGCGACGCCAGGTGGTGAGCTACGCCACTCGCGAGGCGCCCGGCACGGTCATCATCGATACCCCCAACACCTACCTTTATTACGTGCTCGGCCATGGCCAGGCGCTCCGCTACGGCATCGGCGTCGGCCGCGACGGCTTCACCTGGGCCGGCGTGCAGTCGGTGACCAAGAAAGCCGAGTGGCCGGATTGGACCCCGCCGCCCGAGATGATCGCGCGCCAGCCCTATCTGCCGCGCCACATGGCCGGCGGCCCGGGCAACCCACTCGGCGCGCGCGCGATGTATCTCGGCGGCACGGTGTATCGCATCCACGGCACCAACGCGCCGGAGACGATCGGCACCCATGTATCGTCCGGCTGCATCCGCCTCACCAACGACGATGTGAGCGACCTCTATTCGCGCGTGAACGTCGGCACCAAGGTGATCGTGCTGCCGATGGACCGCAGGGCCGATCTCGCCGACGCCGTTCACTGACCTTTGCACTAACCCTGCACTAAGCTTGGCCTGTCGACAGGCTTGAAAATGGCCCCGGCTCCCCGCCGCGGCCATTTCGGGTTTTCAAACACAATCTTGGCAAACCGAGCCGGAGAATTCCGCTTTAGGCACCAAAGGCACCATCGCGGGCCGCAAAAAGTTCCAGATATTCGATCTTTTGATCGATGTCATGGTGGAATGCCACAAACTCCTCGACCCGCTGGGCCACAACATTGCCCCAACGGGATCACCCATAGTGGCTAACAGCTTCAAAGAATCGATTGTCGGCCTGAACTCCGCCATCATCCGAATATTCGCTGCGGACCACACCTTTTCCGGCCCTTCCGCCCACGACGATCCAACTGCCCCCCTACCGCGGTCCCGCCCCGCTGGCGCCGACCCTGCCCGCCCTGTAGAATCCGCCGCCTTGAATCAGTCCGGGGGGACGATGCGCCAGCCGAAGCGTCTGCCGATTCGCCTGCGCATGCGCCTGCCGATGCGTCTACCCGCGCGCCTGTCGATGCGTCTGCCCGCGTGCCTGCCGAAGCTGACGCGGCTCAAGATGATCCTGCTTGCGCTCGCGGTCGTCGCGGCCTCGTTCGTGGTCAGCCTGAAGCTGCTGGACTTGCTATCGTCGAGCAACGTCGGCACGCTGGCGCTGACCGAATTGCCGCCGCTGCCATCGGTTGCGCGCAGCTCCTTCGTCGTCGCGCCGATCGCGGTGGCCCTGTCCGCCATCCGCGAGGTCGCCGACCGCGCCGCGCCGCGTAATTTTGCCGGCAAGGCCGACAATCCGGCAGCGCAGGTCCTGCAAAATGCCGACATCGGCTGGACCGCGGTGCGCGGGCCGATCTTCGCATCCGGCGGCGAGGACATGCTGTCGCTGACGACGCCGCTGACGGGCAAGCTCAACGTCACCGGCTCGCTGTCGTCGAAAGCCACCGGTGCCGTCAACGACGCTCTCGGCAGCCTGCTCGGGGCCAATGCCGCCAAGCATATCGGGGGCATCAACATCAAGGCGATCAATGCGGCCGCCGAGATCAAGGGCAATGTCATCATCACCTCGCGCCCAAAAATCGCGGCAGCCTGGCACCTGGAGCCCAACCTGTCGGCGCAGGTTTTACTTGGCGACACCAACCTTGCGCTCGCCGGCGCCCGCGTCAACGTGCCGGCGCAGGTCAAGCCGCTGATCGACAAGACGGTCGGCGAACAGCTCAATGCGGTCGGCGAGCGAATCCGCACCGACCCCACCTTCGCAGAGAACGCCAAGGTGCAGTGGGCGAGAGCCTGCCGCTCGATCCCGCTACAGGGCGCGGGCCCCACCGCCTCGCTGCCGGCGCTCTGGCTCGAGATCAAGCCGACCCGCGCGATCGCGGCGCAGCCGCGCGTCGATGCTCAGGCCGTGACGCTGACGGTGGGCATCGAGGCGGAGACCCGCATCACGGCGAGCGAAACCAAGCCCGATTGCCCGTTCCCCGACAAGATCACCATCGTGCCGCCAACAGCGGGCGCGGTCTCGATCGGCGTGCCGATCGACATTCCGTTCACCGACATCAACCAGATCCTGGAGGCGCAGTTCGCCGGCAAAACCTTCCCGGAGGACGGCTCCGGCCCGGTCGAAGTCGCGGTGAAACAGGCGACCGTGACCGCCTCCGGCGACCGGCTGTTGATCTCGCTTCTGGTCCACGCCAAGGAAAAAGAAAGCTTCTTCAGGCTCGGCGGCGACGCCACCGTGCACATCTCGGGCCGGCCCATGATCGATCAGATGCAGCAGACCTTGCGCCTCGCCGACGTCCGGCTCGCCGTCGAATCCCAAGCGACATTCGGGTTGCTCGGAGCTGCGGCACGCGCGGTGATGCCGCACCTGCAGGCGGTCATCGCGGAAAGGACGACCGTCGACCTCAAGCCGATCGCGGGAAACGCGCAGCAGAAGATTGCCGCAGTGATCGCCGATTTTCAGAAGAGCGAGGACGGCGTGCGGGTAGACGCCAAGATCAGCGACGTGCGTCTTGCCGACATTGCTTTCGATTCGAAAACATTGCGCGTGATCGCGGAAGCCGAAGGCGCCATCAACGTCTTCGTCACGAAACTACCGGCGTTCTAGGTTCCGCCGCCCCTTCTCCCTCTCTCCCCGCTCTTCTTCGCGGGGAGAGAGGGCTGGGGTGAGGGGCTCTATCCACAAACGCTGAAGTTCGTAGCGCGTAGTGTGCCTCGCCCCTCACCCAAAATTCGCTGCTGCGAATTTCGGCCCGCTCCCCGCAAAGAGCGGGGAGAGGAAAGAAAGAACCCGCTTTCTTGCATCCCTGCATTCTTTTGCCGCCACCGCCGAATGTGGCTAGAACGGTTCTCCCAACCAAAGTTCCAACAAGAAGCCAGGGAGAAGAAACCATGAAATCATTTGCCGCCGCGCTTGCGGCGGGCCTCGTTGTTGCCGCATCCGGCGGCGCGGTGCAGGCCCAGCAGATTTCCGATGACGTCGTCAAGATCGGCGTGCTCACCGACATGTCGAGCCTTTACGCGGACGCGACCGGCAAGGGATCGCTTGCCGCCGTGCAGATGGCCGTCGCCGACTATGGCGGCAAGGTCAAGGGCAAGCCGGTCGAGGTGCTCTCAGCCGACCATCAGAACAAGCCCGACGTCGGCGTCTCGATCGCCCGCAACTGGTATGACAACGAGAAGGTCGATGCGATCTTCGACGTGCCGACGTCTTCGGTCGCGCTGCCGGTCTCGGCGCTGACGCGCGAGAAGAACAAGATCAACATCAATTCCGGCGGTGGCAGCTCCGACATCACGGGGGTCGCCTGTTCGCCCAACACCGTGCACTGGACCTACGACACCTACGCGCTGTCCAACGTCGCCGGCAAGGCCATGGTCAAGCGCGGCGAGAACACCTGGTTCTTCGTCACCGCCGACTATGCCTTTGGCCAGGCGCTGGAGCGCGACGCCGCCAACGTCGTCAAGGAAGCCGGCGGCACGGTGCTCGGCGATGTGCGTCACCCGCTCAATTCCTCCGACTTCTCCTCCTTCCTGCTGCAGGCGCAGGCTTCGAAATCCAAGGTGATCGCGCTCGCCAATGCCGGCGGCGATACCACCAATGCGCTGAAGCAGGCGGCGGAATTCGGCATCACGCAAGGCGGCCAGAAGATGATCGCGCTTCTGATGGAGATCACCGATACCCACGCGCTCGGCGCCAAGGCGACGCAAGGCCTGATCGTAACCGACGCCTTCTACTGGGACATGAACGACGAGACCCGCGCCTTCTCCAAGAAGTTCTACGACAAGGTCGGCCACATGCCGACCATGATCCAGGCCGGACTCTACTCGGCCACCATGCATTACCTGAAGGCGATCGAGGCCGTCGGCACCGACGAGGCACCAAAGGTGATGGAGCAGATGCGCGCGACGCCAATCAACGACTTCTTTGCAAAGAACGGCAAGATCCGCATCGACGGCCGCATGGTGCACGACATGTATCTGTTCGAGGTCAAGAAGCCGGAAGAATCCAAGGGCGAGTGGGACCTCTACAAGCTGATCGCCACCGTGCCCGGCGACGAGGCGTTCCGTCCGCTCGACAAAGGCGGCTGCCCGCTGGTGAAGACAAATTGATACTGGCTCCCTCGCCCCGTTCTTACGAGGAGATAGCTGGGGTGAGGGCTCTCTCCACGGACTGCGTTCGTGGAGAGAGCCCCTCACCCGCCCGACTTCGCTGCGCTTCGCCGGGCGACCTCTCTCTCTCTCTCTCTCTCTCTCTCTCTCTCTCTCTCTCTCTCTCTCTCTCTCTCTCTCTCTCTCTCTCCCCGCGAAGAGGCGGGGAGAGAGGTGAAGAAGCGAAGCCGTAGGGTGGGCAAAGCGACCCGTCCGCCGTAGCTCAAAGAGAGAAGGCGGAAAGCGTGCCCACCATTTCATTCGCGGGTGAAATGGTGGGCACGGCGCAAGCGCGCCTTTGCCCACCCTACTTGCTTCGTCAGTCTTCGAACTTGAACGAGACGTTTAGCTTGGCGCGGTAGGCTTCGATCTTGCCCTTGGCATCCAGTTGCAGATCGAGTTTGACGACTTCGGCGACCCGAAGATCCCGGAGGGTTTTTCCGGCCCTGTCGAGTGCAGCCGCGGCTGCCTTTTCCCACGAGTCGTTGCTGGTACCGATCAGCTCAATGACTTTGTAGACGCTCTCAGTCATATCGTCCTCCCGTTCGGCATTAGGCAGGAGCCAGGTGCCCCTGCCGCAGATCAGCCTAACATCGGGATATCGGCGCTGAAAGGCGCAAATCCTCCAAAGCAAAAACGCGTCCAGCAGAACCGGGCGCGTTTTCTTTCCGGACGATCAACCCGGCGCAGCTTTACTCCGAATACTTGAACTCCGGCATCGACTTGAGCTCGTCCTTGGTGGTGTTGAGGACGGCGTGATCCGGGTACCAGGGGTTGGGCTTGGACGTGGTCGTGGTGGACGACGAATTGGTGGCCGAACCCGTGGTCGTGGTCGTCGCCGGCCGGTTGCCGGCATTCGGCGCGTTCGAGGCGCCGGTGTAGGCGACCGGCTCGTTCACAAACTTGATCTTGTCGAAGGGAATGGCGACCAGTTGCGAGCCGACGCCGAGGAAGCCGCCGACGCTGAGCACGGCCGCCTTGATGTTTCCGCTCTTGTCCATCAACAGATCGTTGATCGAGCCGACATTCTGGTTGTTGTCGTTATAGACATTGAGGCCGACGACCTTCGAGCTCCGCCAGTCGCCCTGGAACGAGGATGACGAAGCGGCCGCCGTGTTGGCGCGGTCTGAAGTCGTCGTCGGGGTTTGTGCGAACGCCGTGCTCGCAAGCACAACCGAGGCGACCAAACCGGTCGCGATTGTTTTCAGTAACATTTGGTTTTCTCCCTGATCAGAAAATGATGAGGAGAGAACCCGGCAGGCCGCGCGCCGTTCCCGCGACCGCGCGCATTTTCGAGGTTGCAGAGCGCAATGCGGACCAGTTCCGCGGAACACTCGGATGATCGGAACACTCGGATGATCGGAACACTTGGATGATAATGATCATGAGACAACCACCCTGCCTTTCGCGCAGGATGGTTCTCCCGTGTGCGCGTCGCCAAACGCTCAGGACTGATAGTCGATCAACAGCGCCGAGAGCTGCGAAGCACTGGCGCTGGTGGTGCCGGTCGTGCCGGTCGCGCTGTAGGATGTCGATGACGAGGACGACAGCGAGTTCTGCAGCAATTGCAGAAACTCTTTCAGGATGTCGTCGGCCGAGCTCGAACTCGATGACGAGCTGCTGCTCGAGGAATTGCTCGTGCCGCCGGTCGAGGACGAGCCATCTGTGGGCGGAGGACCCGGAGGGGGACCACCGGCGCCGCCCGGTCCACCGGGACCGCCTGAGCCACCCGCGCCGCCGGGGCCGCTCGCGAAGGCCGCCTGGAACACGCCCTGCAGTTCAGTAGCCTGATCGCTGGTCAGCTTGCCGCTGGAGACTTCGCCGGAGATCAGACTACTGATCTTCGATTGCAGATCGCCGGGCGACGGCCGCGTGCCGCTCGACTGATCGCTGCTACGGCTCGCCTGCAGCGAAGAGTTGATGTCGGTCAGCGCCGAGGACAGTGCGGTCTGATCCGACGAGCTGATGGTGCCGGAACTGACTTCCGATTGCAGTTCGGCTTGAAGCCGCTGAAGAGGCGTCTGGTAGGTGGTATTGGAGGATAACGCCGAGATGGAGGTCATGGGTGTTTTCCGAGGGTTCGTGCGAGACGTCACGACGGTAGAGTTAGCGTCCTTAACGAGACCTTTTCGCCCACCTCTTGCGATGTTGCCCCCTGTTGCGGGAGCAGCCTCGGAAACATCTGGAAACAAAAATCCTTCGCCGCACGCCCCGAATCACCGACAAAGGTCGGCATGGCCCAGCCCTCACCCAACATCCTTGTCGTCGAGGACGATCGCGAAACGCGCACCCTGATCGCGAAATATCTGCGCAACAACGCCTGCAACGTGACCACCGCAGGCGACGGCCGCGAGATGGCGCGGGCGATGACCGACCGCCGCGTCGATCTTCTCATTCTCGATGTGATGCTGCCGGGCGAGGACGGGCTCAGTTTATGCCGCAAGGTCCGCGCGGGGTCGCAAACGCCGATCATCATGCTCACCGCGCGCGGCGAGGACGTCGATCGCATTGTCGGGCTCGAAATGGGCGCCGACGACTATCTCGCAAAACCGTTCAACCCGCGCGAACTGCTGGCCAGGATCAACGCGGTGCTGCGCCGCCAGGCTGCGGCCCGCACCGCGAGCGCCATCGAGGGCGCGACCGCGCTGTCCTTTCAGGGATGGCGGATCGATATCCGCTTGCGGGAGTTGCGCGACCCCGCCGGCGCGCGGGTCGCGATGACCAGCGCCGAATTCGACCTGCTGCAAACCTTCTGCGAGCGGCCGGGCCGCGTGCTGTCGCGCGACAGCCTGCTCGATCTCACCCAAGGCCGCAACGCCGGCTCGTTTGAGCGCAGCATCGACGTGCTGGTGAGCCGCATCCGGCGCAAGATCGAACCCGACCCGCAAAACGCCACCCTCATCAAGACGGTGCGTTCCGGCGGCTACCTGTTCACGCCGAGCGTTGAAGCGATAAGGGTCGAGACCGTCGCAGCAGGCGCGAACACCTGATCATGAGGTTTTTGGCCTTTCTGAACCTTAAGCGGATCAGCGGGCAGATCGCAGCGCTTGTTGTTGTCTCGATCATAGCGCTTCATGTAGTCATCACGACGATCTTTCTGATCAACCGGCCGGACCGGCCCGACCCCTTCATGGACGGCCACGCCGACCTCGCGGCGGCGGTGCAGCTTCTCGGCGCGGCGCCGTCATCGGAGCGACCGCGTCTTTCCGCCGATATCGCGCGTGCATTTCCTGAGCTCGATATCAAAAGCCTTCCCGGTTCGGCAGCAGCCGCAAGCGAACCGCGAGACGTTGACCTGAACGGCCCCGACCTGCACGGCCTGGGTCGACGTCTCGGCCCGGACTACCGGATCTTCGCGCTCGCGCCGGATGGCGACACGCGCAGCATCGGCATCGCACTGCCGGCCGGCACGGCGATTTCCGCACGCATCGCCCCGGACCGGCATCGACCGCCATTTTGGGGCGGCCCGTGGATGATGACGCTGCTGTTTGCGGTGATCAGCGTCACCCTGCTCGGCCTGTGGGCCGCGCGCGCCTTGACCGCGCCGCTGTCCTCGTTCGCGAAGGCCGCCGAGAGTTTCAGCCTGAACGGCGCGGCGGCGCCGCTCCCCGAGCGCGGGCCTGAAGAAATCCGCTTCGTCGCGCAGGCGCTCAACCGCATGCGGGAGCGGATCGGCGGACTGATCGACGACCGCACCCGGATGCTCGCCGCGATCAGCCATGATTTGCGCACACCGATCACGCGGATGCGGCTGCGTTCCGAGTTCATCGAGGACGACGTCCATCGCGCCCGTATGCTCGCCGATCTCGACCAGATGCGATCGATGCTGGAATCCGTGCTCTCCTTCCTGCGCAACGACCGCAGGCTTGAATCCATGACGCTGGTCGATATCGCGACCACGCTGCAGCTCGTTGCCGATCAATTCGCCGACATGGGGCACAAGGTCACTTATGTCGGTCCCGATCATGCGATGGCGACCGTGCGTCCCGACGATCTGCTTCGCACCGTCACCAACCTCGTGGAGAATGCGACAAGATTCGGCGCCGAAGCGACGATCCTGCTTACGATGTCGGATGGCAACGCAATCATCGATGTCGAGGACGATGGTCCGGGCATTTCCGATGCACACAAGGACAACATGCTGGAGCCGTTCGCGCGCGGCGACGGCGCCCGCAATTTGGACGAGGCCGCAGGCTTCGGCCTCGGCCTTTCGATCGCGCGCGCGATCGTGCTGGCCCACGGCGGCGAGCTGTCTCTGCATGACAGAGAGCCGCATGGACTGCGCGTTCGGATTCAGATTCCGATTTCTCAGGATTCTCGCTTCGCTGCTTAGGCGGCGAGCGGTTCCCACTCGATCGCGGTCTCTTCGAAATATGCGATCGCCTCAAAACGGTAGTCGCAGGCCCGGCAGTGCCAGAGATAGGAAGTGCGGCCGGACGAAGCTTCGATCCAGTCCGGGAAGGCGATCAGCTTGCCGCATTGGGCGCAGGGATTTTGCTTGGGCAAATAACCGAGACCTGGTTTGGCCATGGCATGTCTCCCTTTTTGTTTCTCTTTTGCTTTTGTCTTGAAGATGCTTTTATCTTGAAGACGATTGGGACAGGATGCCTGCCGCAAAGCGAAGCACTGTCCTATCGCGCGACGGTTTTCCGATATCATTGAATTGTTTCGGCGGCAACGCCGTCGCACTAACGACCAATGAACTACTTTGCCTTCGGCTCGACCGTGTGCACAGTACCGATCTTACGCAGGTGGATGGTAGCGATGTCGTCGGAATAGATTTTTTGCCAGCCATCGACATGGTCGAGCAATTTGGTCGCGGCGCTTTGCGTGCGCATCAACGTGGCTTCAATCTTGTACTGGTCGAGGAAGCGGAACAGGTTGTCCGGTTCCATCAATCCGGAAGCCGCGTTGTGGTCGACAAAGAATTTTTCGCCATAGAGCTCGGTGCGGCCGTCGATGAACGGCGCCAAGCCGTGGGCGATCAGATAGCCGCCGAAATCATAGTCGTTGAACACCCGCGTCAGGTTGAGCTTCTTCAGCTCGTCGACCGCGGCAACCGGCGACCCCCTCGTGTTCGGTGCGAAGCTGCGCATCGATGTGTAGGCAAGAGTTCCGGCGACCAGCGCGGCCGCGAGGCCGGCAAACAGCAGGCTGCGCGACGGTGAACCACCCTTCGCGTTCAACCCCTCGGCGCTACCGATTTGCGCCGCCAGCGGCGCCGCAAGCACGAGCGGCGCGACCACCGCAAGGATATCGGCAGCGCGGCCTTGCGACAGCGCCATGTGCAACAGGCCGAGCAGAATTAGAATACGCACCGGCGGCAGCGTCACGCCGCGAAACAGCGCTAGCCCGATCGTGAGCAGCAGGCACAATTCGAACGCGCCGACGTGGCCGAAATCCGGGGGCCGCCATTCCATGATCAGCGGCAGCGCGCCGCCGAGGCTCAAGATCTTTTGCGAGGCCAGGATCGCGTTCCAGCCATATGGATTGGCGCAGCTTGCAACGAGCGCGGCGACGCCGAAAATCGCCCATCGCAGCGCGAGCGCCTTGCGCGATTTCGCTTCCGCGCTCACCACCGCGTCGAGCGCGACGGGAGCGATAAAGAACAGGCCGAAGACGAAGCCGCCATGGAGATTCGCCCACAGCGCGATCAGCGGCAGCAATTTGAACGACGGCGCCTCGCGCCGATCGGCGGCGGCAACGAGGCCGGCGATCCACGCCACCGTCACCGGCATCGACAGCGCATGCGGACGAGCCAACATATGCGGCACCGTCAGCGCCAGCGCGGCGCTGACGAACACCAGCATCGCCGTTTCGCTGACGCGCGTGTTCAAGAATTGCGCGAGCAGCGCAAAGGCAATCGCGATCGCGGAAGCCGCCAGCACCACCGGCCCGCTCCAGCCCGCAATTGCGTAGGCCTCGGCGAACATCACCTGCGCCAGCCACTGCGTCGAGATCCAGGGTTGGCCCTGCATGGTGAAGGAATAGACGTCGGTTTCCGGCACCGCGTGGTGCTCGAGGATCCACTGCCCGACCGTGATCTGCCACATCGTGTCAGGATCGTTCAAAAGCGCGTTGCCCGCGGCCAGCAACAGCGCATAGACGCCGATACCGACCCACAGCGGCAACAGCCCGCGCAAGGGATGAGCGGCTGCATCGGAATGCGCGACTGAAATCGTCATATTGGCCTGACATCTGCGGGTTCGAAGCGGGATCGAACCACGCCAGCGCATAATTCTTGGTAAACTGCGCCCGCAGATTCGGGTGGAAACCCCCGACAAAGCCCGTTTTTGGCCACATCGGCGCCCGGCGATCGCAACATTCAGGGTGCCTAAAGCAAGAACGAGCAGACACGCGTGCCCTGGGAATTGTGCTGAATGAAACGTCTATCCCTGCTCGGATGCCTTGCCGCGCTCGCGGCGTTATGCTTCCCGAACCTCGCACAGGCCGGACAGAGCGAGTTCGACGCGCTGGTCGTAACCCATGCGCGGGCCAACCACGTGCCGGAAGCGCTGGTGCATCGCGTGATCCTGCGCGAAAGCCGCTACCAGCCGCGCCTGGTCGGGCGCGGCGGCACCATCGGGCTGATGCAGATCAAGCTCGCGACCGCCCGCGGCCTCGGCTATGGCGGCGATACCGAGGGCCTGCGCGATCCCGACACCAACCTCACCTATGGGGTCAAATATCTCGCCGGCGCCTATCGCGCCGCGAACGGCGACCACGAGCGTGCCATGCATTATTATGCAGCCGGCTATTACGAAATCGCCAAGCGGCAACGGCTCGAAGCGGCAGGCGGACGAAAGCTCGAATATTGCGGCAATCCGGCGCCTCCGCTCGATGCTGCACCGCCGAAGCGGATCGCAGAAAGCCCCGCCGTACGGTAGGTTCCTGCCGGTGTCCCGGACGCCGCGCGGGATGCGATAACGCGAGACTTAACCGAGTTTTATGGATCCCGGATTGCAGTGCATCGCTCTGCGCCGCAGGGTGTCTCGGGGCAGCATTCGGCCGAGTTCCCGCACGCCTGCGTTGACACCTAAGCCCATCGGCCTACATTAGCCCTGTTCCGAGGGGAGCTCCGATGAGGAGCTGAGATACCGCAAGCTTAGGCAACCTGGCGAATGGTCAGTATTGGCTTGAGACCGCGGTGACCCTTTGAACCTGATCCGGGTCATGCCGGCGAAGGGACAGGGATGTACCAGACAATTAAGCCGCGGAGGGATTTCCTCCGTCTCCATTATCGGCGCCGGCATTGCCGGTGCGTGGCAGGCGCTGTTGTTCGCGCAGGCCGGCCGCGACGTCACGCTGCATGAACGCTCCAGCGACGCGATGATGCTTTCCACCAGCCACTGGGCCGGCGGCATGCTGGCGCCCTATTGCGAGAGCGAGGTCGCCGAACCCGTCGTCAGCCGGCTCGGCCTGCGCGCGCTCGACCTGTGGCGCGCGGAACTGCCGGATACGCCGTTCAACGGCTCGCTGGTGGTGGCGCATGCGCGCGAGCGCCGCGATTTCGAACGCTTTGCGAGGATGACCTCCGGCCACCGGCGGCTCGACGCCACGGCGATCGCCGAACTCGAGCCATCGCTGGAGGGGGGCTTTCGCGAGGCGCTGTTCTTTGCGGCCGAGGGCCATGTCGAGCCGCGCCGCGTGCTGCCAAAGCTGCATGCGAAGATCGTCGCCGCCGGCGGCACCATCAAGTTCGACAGCGACGTCAATGCCGATGATCTCGACGGCCTCGTGATCGATTGCCGGGGATTGGCCGCGCGCGACACCCAGCAAGACCTGCGCGGGGTCAAGGGCGAGATGATCCTGATCGAGACCAGCGAGGTAAAATTATCGCGGCCGGTTCGTCTGATCCATCCGCGCTGGCCGCTCTACGTGATCCCGCGCGAGGACGATCGGTTCATGCTGGGCGCGACCTCGATCGAGGCGGAGGACACCGGCGTCAGCGTCCGCTCCGCGCTGGAACTTTTGGGCGCCGCCTATGCGGTGCATCCGGCGTTCGCCGAGGCGCGCGTCGTCGAATTCGGCTCAGGGCTTCGGCCGGCGTTTCCCGACAATCTGCCGCGGATCAAGATCGACGAGCGCAGGATCGCGGTGAACGGACTTTATCGGCACGGTTTTCTGGTGGCGCCGGCGCTGGCCGAACTGACGCTCAACTATGTCGAGCGCGGCCAGATCGACAACGAGGTAATGCGATGCGCGTGATCGTCAACGGTGAGCAACGCGAGATTGCTTCCTCAAGCGTCGACGCGCTGTTGGGCGAGCTAGAATATGAGGGCACGCATTTCGCGATCGCCGTGAATTACGACGTGGTGCCGAAGAGCCAATGGGCACGCACGCAATTGAAGAACGGCGACGAGATCGAAATCATCACGCCGCGGCAGGGAGGGTGAGGTGATGCACGCAACATCTCTCCCCACGTCGTCCCGGCGAACGCCGGGACCCATAACCACCGGCCTTCGATGTTGCGGAAGGTATCTGCCGGCATGCCCAAACGAGACGACACGGCGTATGAGTCCCGGCCTGCGCCGGACGACGAGGATAGGCGCGGCGTCGCCTCACACTCCGCCGTCATCGCCCGGCTTGATCGGGCGACCCGGTACGCCGCAGCCCCTCGGTTCGATCGCACCTGCTCTGGAATACTGGATCCCCGCTTTCGCGGGGATGACGAGCTAACGGAACACTAAGATGCCACTCACCTTCTACAACCGCGAATTTTCATCCCGCCTGCTGATCGGCAGTGCGCTGTATCCCTCGCCTGCGATCATGCAGAGCGCGATCCGCAGCTCCGGCGCGCAGATTGTCACCGTGTCGCTGCGGCGCGAATCCGCCGGCGGCAAGACCGGCGATGCGTTCTGGAATTTGATCCGCGAGCTCGACGTCACGGTGCTGCCGAACACCGCCGGGTGCCGCAGCGTGCGCGAGGCCGTGACCACGGCAAAACTCGCGCGCGAATTGTTCGGCACCAGCTGGATCAAATTGGAGGTGATCGCTGACAACGACACGCTGCAGCCGGACGTGGTCGGCCTGGTCGAAGCGGCGACGATCCTGATCAAGGACGGCTTTGAGGTGTTTCCCTATTGCACCGAGGATCTTTCCGTCGCGACGCGGCTGGTGGAAGTCGGCTGCAAGGTCGTGATGCCCTGGGGGGCACCGATCGGAAGCGCCAAGGGCATCATCAACCGCGATGCGCTAAAACTGTTGCGCGAGCGGCTGCCGGACGTGACGCTGGTGGTCGATGCCGGCCTGGGCGCGCCGAGCCACGCGGCGCACGCGCTTGAGCTCGGCTATGACGCGGTTCTGCTCAACACCGCGATCGCGAAAGCCGCCGACCCCGTCGCGATGGCGGGCGCATTCCGCGCTGGCGTCGAGGCCGGCCGCATGGCTTACGAAGCCGGACTGATGGAAGCCCGCGATTTCGCTTCTCCCTCCACTCCAGTCGTTGGGACCCCGTTTTGGCATGCCGTATCCTGACCGCTTTTATCCTGTCGTCGACAGCATCGCGTGGGTCGCGCGCCTGACCAAGCTCGGCGTCGGCACGATCCAGTTGCGCGCCAAGAATCTGAACGACGCGGACGCGCTTGCGATCGTGCGCGAGGCGCTGGCCGTGACCAAGGGCACGAACACCAGGCTCGTGGTGAACGACTATTGGCGGGCTGCGATCGAAGCCGGCGCGCGAGATTTGCATCTCGGCCAGGAAGATCTGGCGGATGCCGATCTCAAGGCGATCCGCGACGCCGGGCTCACGCTCGGCCTCTCGACCCATGATGATGAGGAACTGGCGACTGCGCTACGCGCCAAGCCCGATTACGTCGCGCTCGGTCCGATCTTCCCGACCACGCTGAAATCGATGCGGTTTGCGCCGCAGGGCATCCCGAAAATCACCGAATGGAAAAGGCGCGTCGGCAGCATTCCGCTGGTCGCTATCGGCGGCATCAAATTCGAGCAGGCGGCCGCGATCTTCGCCGCCGGCGCCAACTCGATCGCGGTCGTCAGCGACGTCACCCAGAACGCCGATCCCGATGCCCGCGTGTGCGCCTGGCTCGGGCTGAACGCGGAGGCCGCGTGAGATGAGCATGAAACTGTCCGCCGTCATTGCGAGCGCAGCGAAGCAATCCATTTCTCAGCCTGCACAAGGGTGGATTGCTTCGTCGCTTACGCTCCTCGCAATGACGGAGAACTATCGCCGGCGTCATTCCGGGGCGCGCATCAGCGCGAACCCGGAACCTCGCGCCACACTTCGAGGTTCCGGATCGGCCCGCTGCGCGGCCGGTCCGGAACGACGACAATAGATAACAGGAGGATCCCATGAACATCCGCTCCAATCCCGACACGACGCTTCCCGCCGTCACCACAGGCCCGCTGCCCTCCTCGCGCAAGATATTTGCGAATCCGGATGCGGCGCCGGAGCTGCGGGTGCCGCTGCGCGAGATCATGCTCTCTGAAAGCGCCGGCGAGCCGAACCTTCCGGTCTACGACACCTCCGGTCCCTACACCGATCCGTCCGTCACCATCGACGTCAACGCCGGCCTCTCCCGCAACCGCAGCGCCTGGGTGCTCGAGCGCGGCGGCGTCGAGGAATATGAGGGACGCGAGGTCAAGCCGGTCGACAATGGCAACGTCTCGGCCGACAAGGCGGCAAAGGCGTTTTCCGCCTATCACAAGCCGCTGCGCGGCCTCGACGGCCACAAGATCACGCAGCTCGAATTCGCCCGCGCCGGCGTCGTCACCAAGGAGATGATTTTTGTGGCCGAGCGGGAAAACTTGGGCCGCAAGACGCAGCTCGAGCGCGCGGAAGCAGCGCTCGCCGACGGCGAAAGCTTTGGCGCCTCGGTGCCGGCCTTCGTCACGCCGGAGTTCGTGCGCAGCGAAATCGCGCGCGGCCGCGCCATCATCCCCTGCAACATCAACCACGCCGAGCTCGAGCCGATGATCATCGGCCGCAACTTTCTCACCAAGATCAACGCCAATATCGGTAACTCCGCGGTGACCTCGTCGGTCGAGGAAGAAGTGGACAAGATGGTTTGGGCGATCCGCTGGGGCGCCGACACCGTGATGGACCTCTCCACCGGGCGCAACATCCACACCACCCGCGAATGGATTCTGCGCAACGCGCCGATTCCGATCGGCACCGTGCCGATCTACCAGGCGCTGGAGAAGGTCGATGGCGATCCTGTGAAGCTCGACTGGGAAGTCTACAAGGACACGCTGATCGAGCAGTGCGAACAGGGCGTCGACTATTTTACGATCCACGCCGGCGTGCGCCTGCCCTATATTCACCTCACCGCCAACCGCGTCACCGGCATCGTCTCGCGCGGCGGCTCGATCATGGCGAAGTGGTGTCTGGCGCATCACAAGGAAAGTTTCCTCTACACGCGCTTCGACGAGATTTGCGACCTGATGCGCAAATATGATGTGTCGTTCTCGCTCGGCGACGGCCTGCGCCCGGGCTCGATTGCCGACGCCAACGACCGCGCGCAATTTGCCGAATTGGAGACGCTCGGCGAACTGACCAAGATCGCGTGGGACAAGGGCTGCCAGGTGATGATCGAGGGCCCCGGCCATGTGCCGATGCACAAGATCAAGATCAACATGGACAAGCAGCTGAACGAATGCGGCGAGGCGCCGTTCTATACCTTGGGGCCGCTGACCACCGACATCGCGCCGGGCTACGACCACATCACCTCAGGCATTGGCGCTGCGATGATCGGCTGGTTCGGCTGCGCGATGCTCTGTTATGTCACGCCGAAGGAGCATCTCGGCCTGCCCGACCGCAACGACGTCAAGACCGGCGTCATCACCTACAAGATCGCGGCGCATGCCTCCGATCTCGCCAGGGGCCACCCCGCCGCGCAACTGCGCGACGACGCCCTCTCCCGCGCCCGCTTCGACTTCCGCTGGGTCGACCAGTTCAACCTCGGCCTCGACCCCGAGACCGCAAAGAACTTCCACGACGAGACCCTGCCGAAGGAAGCCCACAAGGTCGCCCATTTCTGCTCGATGTGCGGCCCAAAATTCTGCTCGATGAAGATCACCCAGGACGTCCG
Source organism: uncultured Alphaproteobacteria bacterium (assembly GCA_963822795.1). GTDB lineage: Bacteria > Pseudomonadota > Alphaproteobacteria > Rhizobiales > Xanthobacteraceae > Bradyrhizobium. Next base: position 169,694 of record CAWGJM010000016.1, on the reverse strand, counting down.
CGACTATGCGGCAACGCTAAACGATCCGGCGGCGGTGGGCATGTCGATCTCAGGCACCATCGAGGATGGCATGGCCGCGATGAGCGCGAAGTTCAAGGAGATGGGCGGGCAGGTGTATCTCGATTCGGAGAAGGTGAAGCAAAGTAACAAAGCCCTTTAGCTGAAATATTTGTGCCGGACTTAACCATCATCGCCGGACCTAACGGCGCGGGAAGGACGACATTTGCGAGGGAGTATCTCTCGGCAGACGAAATGCGCTTCGTATTTGTCAATGCCGACGAGATCGCTCGTATTTTGATGCTAGAAACCGGCACAGAAGAGAAGATGAATCAACGTCGGAGATTACGACGATCTTGGGAACTATGAGCGAAACAAGAGTTGACGATGTTAGAAAGATCGTAGAGCCCATGTTCATGCTATTCGATTTTATGCAATTCAATGCTGCGGTCTACGATGACATCGTCAAAGATTTTGAGCGCGGAACGAAACGTAGCCCGTAGGCAGATTGTCCGAAGGCGTAATCGTTTTCGATTTCTTCTCGCGACGGCGGGTTACGGCTTCCGCCTTCGCTCTTCGAGCTTCGGAGGACGGGTCGAGCTACGGCGGACAAGTCGCCTCCAATCCGCCCTACCCACTATCCCTCCGAAGCACCTTCAGTCCTCGAACATCGTATCGAACAGTTTCTTCGCCCGTTCAAGTCCGTCCAGGGTAAACACGACGGACTTCACTTTGCCCACGGGATCATGGATCATGCCCTTTTTGTGCAAGCGGTCGAGCGCTTCCCAATCGAACCCTTTCCATGCCCGGTAGCCGTCGTGCAGGGTCAGATAGAGTAACGCCAGCACGGCGTCGTCGATCTTGTCGGTGTTGAGCGACATCGCAACCCTCATGCCATCGGAAGGGAGCCACTGGAGTCCTGGCGGGGGATGGTAGGTTATGCTTCACGAACCATCCTATGCTTTCCCGCCGCGCAACGTAATCACCGGACCGCTGCAAGTATTGGTGAGCTACGCTACGATGACCCACCTTGCTAACTCACCCTGCGTACCCCGTTCAAGCATGGACCGCCTACCCGACCAGCTTCAGCGTCACTTGCGCCTCGTCTTTGTTGGCACCGCGGCCGGGCAGCGGTCGGCGGATCTCGGGCACTACTATGCGCACCCGGGAAACCGCTTCTGGCGCACGATCCACGAGATCGACCTCACACCGCGTCGCTACCGGCCGCATGAATTCCCTGCCCTGCTCGCACTCGGCATCGGCTTCACCGACATGTGCAAGGTGGGTGCGGGAATGGACCACGAGGCGCTGAAGGCGGGTGTCGACGTTCAAGCGTTCGTAGAGAAAATGCGGCGATATCGGCCGAGGACAATTGCCTTCACCAGCAAGAAGGCGGCGAGCCTGTTTTACGGGAGGCCGACGGGAAAAATCGCGCTCGGCCGGCAACCGCCGCTAACCGATTTTCCTGTCGTCTTTGTGCTGGCCTCGCCATCCGGCGCGGCATCGGGCGCCTGGTCGCTGCGGCCGTGGCAGGAGCTGGCGGATTGCGTCAGAAGCGAGAGCGCGTAGGGTGGGTTAGCGAAGCGTAACCCACCATTCTTCCGACGTTGGTGGGTTACGCCTTCGGCTAACTAACCTGACCCACCTTACAAATCACCCCCCTACTTCAACGTGATCGCGAGCCCGCTCAAATCCGCGTTGGCCATCAGCCCGACCTGCTGGCCGGACAACTCGAGCACCGCGCCCTTCTGGTTGGTCAGCACGATGGCGCGCGAGCCGCTGCCGACCGCGAGCCCCGCGCCGGCCGCGCCATAGACGCCGGCGACGTCCGACGGGCGGTAGATGTTGCTGACCCGGCCGCGCAGCACCGTCTTCGAGCCGCCGAACACGAGGCCGTAGTCAATCCCACCGGTCGAGAGCGCGTAGCGCCGCCCTTGAAAATTCAGCACGCCGTGCCCGCCCGAGCCGCCGATGATCCATCCCGCCTTGTAGATCACGAGCGACACGGTGCCCTCTTCAGCAGCAGAGGCTGCGGCGGACAGCGCGACGCCGGCGAACGCCGTCAGCCCGACCAGCGCAGCACGAATGGCAGATGACATCTTCATGGATACGGTCCTCCTAGCGATGGGGTGAGCAGGCGCTGCGACGCGGATCGAATCGCGCTTGTCGCGACTGTAGCTCATGGGCTGGATGGACAAAACGTATTGTGGACCGGTCTCGAACGGCGGTGCCTAGCCCTATGTGCTCTCTTCACCACTCGTGTGCCTTTGCGCTACACTTTCTGGCTCATCAGGAGGTAACCCATGGCCGCTATCAAACACTTCGCAGCTCCCGCCGGTCTGACGACACCTCCGCTGTCATTCGCAACACGGGTTGGCGACTTGCTGTTCGTCTCCGGCATTCCGGGCTTTGACGACAGCGGCACGCTGCCGGACAGTTTCGAGGCGCAGTTCGGTTTTGTCGTCAAGAACATCAAGCGCGTGCTCGACGAGGCAGGCGCTACATTCCGCGATCTGGTCAAGGTCAACGTGCTGTTGACGCGTGCCTCGGACGTTGGGACGATGAACGCATTATACGCAGGCGCTTTCGGACCACAGCCCTATCCCGCCCGTACCACCTGCGTGGTCCAGGCTCTGCCAAATCCGAAGATGCTGATCGAGATCGAGGCCGTGGCGTCGCTGGCGGGACGGTAGGGCGGATTAGCGAAAGCGTAATCCAGCATTTTCGGCCAGTACATCAATCTCGAACGGTGGGTTGCGGCTTACGCCTAACCCACGCTCCGGCTCATGCTGGCGACACACGCGACTGCCCAACGAACAATTCGCGACGTTTCGACTTGAAACCGTCACGCTTTTGCAGCACCCATTGCGCGTCCTCGCGAACGACGGACACCACCTCCGCAGGTGTCACGCCGCGAAGGCTGACCCACCATTTTCCGACAGGAGTTCTTCATGCGTCGCGCCACCCTCCTCTGTGCCGCCGCCAGCATCGCCATCGCGGCCCTTGCCGTCGCAAGCCCCGCGCAGGCCGGCTATTATCTGATCCGCTGGGACAACACCGGCGTCTGCCAGGTCTGGAACGATCAGTGGTCGATGAAGCCGCTGCGGTGGCCGGCGGATTACGAGATCGCCAGCAAGCCGTTCCCGGCGTTCTCCACGGTAATGGCTGCGAAGGAAGCGATGCGGCAGCGCGGCCGCTGCACCTGGTAGAGGCCATAGCCCGGACGAAGACCGTAGGGTGGGCAAAGGCGCGTTTGCGCGCCGTGCCCATCATCTCTCCAGATCGCAAAATTAGAGCTGGGCACGCTTTCGCCTTCGCTCTTCGAGCTGCGGCGGACGGGTCGCTTTGTCCACCCGACACCCGCTGCCGTGGGTTAGAGTTGCCTGCCTCAAGACTGCAGGGGGACCCGAATGCTCACGCTCTACTCCTACCCCACGCTGTTCGGCGTCGCCGATAATAACGGCTACGGCCTGAAGGTATTTGCGTTCCTGCATCTTTCGGGCGTGCCGTTCCGCCACGAGCATATTTTCGACGCCTCGCGGGCGCCGCGCGGCCAGCTTCCCTATATCGTCGACGCCGACGACACGGTCGGCGACAGCGAGGCCATCCTCACGTTTGTCACGGAGAAATACCGGCTGACGATCGACGCCGCGCTGACATCAGCGCAGCGCACCGCGAACCTCTTGATCACGCGCATGCTCGACGATCTCTATTGGGTGATGTCGTATTCGCGCTGGAAGGACGAACGCTACTGGCCCGCCTTCCGCGACGCGCTGCTGCGCGAGCATCCTGGCCTGACCGAGGACGGGCTGGCGAAAGCGCAGGCGTTCAACTTCCAGCGCTATCACTATCAGGGCATCGGCCGCTACGATCCCGACGCCGCGATGGCGCGCGGGCTCGCCGATCTCACAGCGCTCGCCGCTCTGATCCCGCGGCAAGGCTATGTGCATGGCGAGAGGGCGACCAGCATCGATGCCGGCATCTACGGCTTCATCGCCAACATCTATTTCTACGACATCGATACGCCGCTCAAGCAATTCGTGCTCGCGCACGAGAACATCGTGCGGCATTGCCGGGCCATTCACGGGATCGTGAGCCCGTAGGGCGGGCAAAGGCGCATTGCCGGCCCTACACACTGCATTTTTCGGCTGTCGCGGTGGGCTCGCCATCGGGCGCGCATTCGCGCGACCCGTTGGCTAAGCCACCCTACGCACCTTTCCAGATCATGCTCTTGCGCGAAGCGCACGACATTCACGTTCATCCGCTCTTCTTCACAAGGAGCGTCATCAGCGCGTCGCGCGCCGTGGCGAGTTCAAGAAAGACGGCCTCGCTGCCGCCGGCGTCCGGGTGCATCGTCTTGGCGGCGTGCCTGAACGCCCGATGGATCTCGACACCCGCAAGATGCCGGCCGAGCGGCAAGCCCAGCATTTTCCGGGCGCGCTCTTCGACCGTGAGCGGCTTCGGCGCCGCATCGCGCTTGCCGAATTTCGGCATCGTCAGGTCATGCAGCACGTCGAGGACGATACCCAAACGCCGCCGCGCCGCTTCCGCGATGCCGCGCTCGGCCCCGTCGAGGGAGGCGTTACGCAGGATCGGCAGCGCCTGGGTAGCCGCTTGCCGCAGCATCGCCTGCTCGGCTGCTCCCGCGATATCGGACACAAGGCATACGGCCTCCTCGTAGTCGGGCGCGTCCGCCGACCAGACCCGCTCGAGCGCGAGCGTCCATTCCCTGAGCTGTCTGTCCATGAAAAATACCGGCGAAATGATTACGACGCGCGGGTAAAGCTTTCCATTTTCGTATCTGAAATTTTGAATTAGTTTGTATCGAACGCCGAAAAACCAAAAGCAAAAGGAAACGTCATGCCTCTTCTGGAAAACCACATCGCCGTCGTCACAGGTGCCGCGTCCGGCATCGGGCGAGCCATCGCGGCCGGCTTCGCGCGCGAGGGCGCGCGCATGGCCCTGCTTGACATCGACGAGAAGGCGGCGGCGGAGGCCGCCAACGAAATCCGCGGCGCCGGCGGCAAGGCTGACAGCCTTGTGCTCGATGTCACCAGGCGCGAGGACTGCATCGCGGTCGCCAGGCAAATTGCCGACAAGGTCGGGCAGGTCTCGATCCTGGTCAACAATGCCGGCATCAACCGCCGCAATGCGTTTACCGCCGATCCGGATGCCGTGTTGAAGGACTGGCAGGACATCATGGCGATCAACCTCAACGGCGTCTTCAACGTGACGCACGCGTTCCTGACGCCGTTGCTCGCGGCCAAGGGGCGTATCGTCAATATTGGCTCGATCCAATCTTTTGTGCATGTGCGCACGCCGAACTCGCCGGCCTACACCACCTCCAAGCACGGCGTGCTCGGCTTCACCAAGGCGCTCGCCGCCGAGCTCGGCAAGCACGGCGTGCGGGTGAACGCGATCGGCCCCGGCCTGATCGAGACGCCGCTGAACGCGCAGGTGCGCGCCAACAGTCCCGAGCTCGTGAAGATCTTCCTCGACCACACCCCGCTCGGCCGCGCCGGCAAGCCGGAGGACATCGTCGGGCCTGCGATCTTCCTGGCTTCGGACCTGTCGGCCTATGTCACCGGCTCGATCGTGATGGCGGATGGCGGGTACAGGACGGTTTAGGACATGGCTCCATCACCGTCATTGCGAGCGCAAGCGAAGCAATCCGTAGCTGAGCAGGTGGAGGTATGGATTGCTTGGTCGCCAACGCTCCTCGCACTGACGGCTTGTGGCCAGGGTCGTAACATGATGCATTGCAAGAAATTGCTCGCGGGACTGATCGCAATCCTCGCGCTCGCCCTCTCCCCCCCTTCCGCCGGCACCTGGAAGTAAGAATACGTTTCCAACGACGGCAACGTCCTGACCTATACGCAAGACGGCAAGGTCATCCTCCACATTGGCTGCGGCCGCGGCTTTGCGCTGGCTAGCAAATACCCGGGCAAAGCGAAAAAGCAAGGCGACGCGGAAATTGCCATCTCGACCTCCAGAGGCCGCATGACGTTCGGTTCGAAGTACCGATCGAGGTCCAGCACCCGTGCCGATCAATTTGGCGACCACCTTTCGCCAAATCTATCTCGGCTATTTGCACCTCGATTCCCGCGTATTCACCAAGGAATGCAACGCCAAAAAGGCGCGCATTCTGAACATGCTCGATTCGAAAGGTCCGATCACGATATCGGCCGAACGCAAAAGCTACCAGCTTCCCGCGATCGATGTCGCGAGCGACTGGCACAAGGCGATCGACGAATGCAAGCTCGACTAGAAGGCGTGCGCGGCGTCCGGATCATTTGACAGTGCGCTTCTGTTTCGCCACGCTAGCGGAAAATGAGCACCACGGAAACGCGCCATGTCCAACGCCCCGCATTACGACATCGACGTGCCGACATTCTGGGCCGATCCCTATCCGGATCTGGCGCGGATGCGGAAACGAGCGCCGATCGCATTCGTGCCGCAGCTCGGCTCGACCGTCTTCACCCGCCGCGACGACATTTTCACCCAGGAAAAGCGCGTCGACGTGTTCTCTTCGCATCAGCCCAACGGGCTGATGAACCTCCTGATGGGCCACAACATGATGCGCAAGGATGGCGACGCGCACATGTCGGAGCGTGCCGCGATGTTCCCCTCGGTGTCGCCGCGCGTCGTGCGTGACACCTGGCGGACGAAATTCCAGGCCCATGCCGACCGCATCCTCGACGAGCTCGTGCCGCAAGGCGAAGCGGATCTGACCAAGGCCTTCGCGCTGCCGCTGTCGGCCGAATGCCTGAAAGACATCACCGGGCTCACCAACATGCGCATTGAGGACATGGACGCCTGGTCGCAGGCGATGATCGACGGCATCGCCAACTACACCGGCAACAAGGAGGTGGAAGCACGCTGCCATGCCTCGACCGCCGGCATCGATGCCGCGATCGACGACATGATTCCGGTGGTGTCAAGACATCCTGATACCTCGATCCTTAGCGTGCTCTTGAGGGCCGGCCAGGCAATCGAAAGCGTGCGCGCCAACATCAGGCTCGCGATCTCCGGCGGCCAGAATGAGCCGCGCGACGCGATCTGCGGCTCGGTCTGGGCGCTCCTGACGCATCCCGAACAGCTCGCGCTGGTGCGCGAGGGCAAAGCGAAATGGATCGACGTGTTCGAGGAATATGCGCGCTGGATCGCGCCGATCGGCATGTCGCCGCGCCGCGTCGCCAGGCCATGGAATTACGGCGGCGTCGATTTCGAGCCCGAGGACCGCGTGTTCTTCATGTTCGGCTCGGCCAATCGCGACGAGGCCTGCTTTGCAAATCCCGATAGCTTCGACATCACCCGCGATACCCAGAAGAGCATCGCCTTCGGCGCCGGGCCACACTATTGCGCCGGCGCTTTCGCCTCGCGCGCCATGGTCGCCGACGTCGCGCTGCCCAGCCTGTTCGCGCGGTTGAAGGGATTGCGGCTCGATCCGTCCGAGCCGGTCAAGATCGGCGGCTGGGCGTTTCGCGGATTGCTCAATCTAAGGGTTGCGTGGGAGGTGAATTGAAACGCAGCCGGCTTCGCGCCCACGCTCCCAGCGTCACCGCGAGCGCGATTGCTGCGACCCATGCTGCGGTCAATTCGATCGCCCGCAGCAGGAAGGCGGTCGGCACCGCCCATGACGGCTGTGCCTCTTCGGCATATCCGACCGGCACCACATCCGGCACCAAGTATAGCTCGGCACCGAAGCTCGCCGCGAGAACAATGGCGGCAAGCCAAAACACTTTCCAACCGGCCTTGATCATGTCGCGTCTCTCGCGCATCTCCACCCGCTGTCGTTCTGTGGCATGACCAGGCGCGATGTCGATTGATGTTGATCAATTGATTGGAAGCCGCAGGCGCAATTGCTGCCATCGTCGAACGTCTGGTAAGAAGAATAAAAATCATCGGGAGCGTGCAGGTGGCGGACGATTCGACCAGCCGGCGAGGACGCCAGGGACCGCCAGGACCTCCCGGCCCCCGGGGCAAGCAAGGCGAGCCGGGACGTGCAGGTCCGCAGGGCCATCCCGACGGCGCGCGCAGCAAGGTTGGGCCGCGGGGAAAATCCGGACCGCAAGGCAAACGCGGGGAGCCCGGGCCGCAGGGAAAGCCTCGCGTGGCGAACCAGGACCGCCCGGTCAGCTTCCTTCGATCGAACAGGTGAGGCCGTGGCTGCGTCTGATCTTCGATGCCTTCGAAGACTATCGCAAACAGCGCGAGCTTGCGGAAGCCGAGCGGGAGACGCTCGAAGCGCAGGAGCGCGAGGCGATGAAAGTCTTCGAAGACGCCGAGGCGAACGGTGACGAGAGCGATCAATACGGTGATGGCGAGGAGAGCGATCGCAAGAACAAGAAAGAGAAGAAGAAAAACAAGAAAAGACACAAGCACAAGGACAAGAAGTAACCGACCGGAGACAACGACAGCAGCTCCGCTTCAGGTCCGCTTGCGCTGAAACTGCCAGCCCATCGCGCGGTACCACACATAGCCCACTGCGACGCCGCAAATCGCCAGCATGGCGACGTTGACGCTGTCATACGATCCGCTCCACCAGATCATCCAGCCGGTCCACAACACCGCAAAGGCGATGGCGCTCAATTTCAACGAGGTGGCGGGGGTCGAGGTCATGGCGCATCTCCGTTGGCTCGGACTTGAGGCCATTTTGAGCGTCGCGACGCACGCGCACCGTGAGCCGCGTCACGCAAGACACGGCTAGCCGAATCGCAGCCGGGAGCGCTCGCGCGCCTTCTCCGCCTCGATGTTGCGGTCGCGTGCCGGTGCCTGCGTATGCAGCGAGGCGAGCAGCCGCCGCGCTGCATCGGAGACTTCCTCGACCGCACGATTGAACGCCGCCTCGTTTGCCTGCGACGGCTTGTTGAAACCCGACAGCTTGCGCACGAACTGCAGCGCGGAGGCCTGGATTTCATCCTCGGTGGCGGGCGGCTCGAAATTGAACAGCGTCTTGATGTTGCGGCACATGGTTTTTCTCCTCTCTTGAGGCGGCGCTGGGGGCTTCTTCGGGGGACGATCGGCTGGTCCGAAATCCTACATCTCTCGCCTCATTTTGTCATAGGATGGGCGGCGCTTTCACCCTCGCCGTCCAACGGCCATCTTAAGGAGCGGGTTTTCAATGTCCCACGTCACCTACAAGATCGTCCAGCACGACGGCGGCTGGGCCTACACCGTCGACGGAGTGTTTTCAGAGAGTTTTTCAAGCCACGCCGCGGCGCTCGCCGCCGCCAGGCGCGCCGCCGCCGAGCAGCGCACACCGGGACGCACCGAGGCGATCGAATATGAGACCGCTGACGGAAAATGGCACACCGAGACCGCCGTCGGCACCGACCGTCCGGAAACCGATGTCGAGGACTCCGCCTGACCCGAGCGCATCGCGCTAACGCGGCCCTTCGGGCCCGGATCATGCACTAGAACGGTACTTTTACGCCGAGCCGGTCGAAGAACGCGCGGCCCATCCGAGTGAGGCGAAGCGCGCGCGGGATGTCACGAGGCTCGACGCAGCGCGTTTCGGAAAGCCGCTTTAGAATGGCGTTGGGGAACGAACCGGAGAGATGGGGAACCCGCTCGGTCCAGTCGTTGCAAAGGCGGCAATGCGGGGAACGCGATGGGTTGAAATCGATGCTTTCGGATCGGCACCACGCCAGGCCGGTTTCCGTGACCAGCCCGGTTCGGCCGCTGACGACGACGAGCCTGCGGCGAACCAACGCGTCGCCCAGCAACACGCCGAGCCGACCCGCCAGATGACAGTAGCAAGTGCGCATCCGGCGCAATTCCTCGCCGGGCAACGCGCGCTTGCCGCGTCGGGTTTCCATCTTGGCGGCGAGATCGACAAGGCCCTCGATCAGCGCCGCAACGTCATCATCGCTGATCCGGTAATACCTGAACCGGCCCTGCGGCCACACCGAGAGCACGCGCGCCTCCACCAGCTTTTGCAGATGCGCGCTCGCGCTTTGCGGCGATATGCCGGCAAGCGACGCCAACTCGCCCGCCGGCATCGCCTTTCCATTGGCAAGGGCACTGACCATCGCCTCGCGCGCCGGATCGCTCAGCGCCTCCGCGACGCGGGAAAACCCCGATTGTACGGATCGCGGGGGAAACGTCATTCAAACTCCGGTCAGCATGAACCGCCGCCACGATAGCCAATATAGCCAGTTTACGCCGGAACTCATTTCATGATTCGATGAAACATCGCGTGCTTGTCGCTGCGATATTGCCCCATGCATTTGAACTCGCAAGGAGCAACCATGAGCAACGAAACCGGCCAAAACGACGTCGAGCGCGTCTACAGGCTTTGGGATGACGCGTTGGGCAAGAAAGACCTGGAGGCGTCGCTGTTGCTCTATGCAGACGATGCCTCCATCGAAAGCCCGCTCGTTCAGTACCTCTTGAATACGAGCGAAGGGATCGTGCAGGGCAAGGAAAATCTGCGCAGGTTCATTGCCAAGGTGTTTCAGACCAACCCTGCGCAGCGCAAGCGCTTCAAGCAAGGTTTCTTCAGCGACGGCCGCGCGGTCACCTGGGAATATCCGCGGGTCTCGCCGGAGGGCGACCAGATGGATCTGGTGGAGGTCATGGAAATCGAAGGCGGGCTCATCAGACGCCATCGGGTCTACTGGGGCTGGTACGCCCTCAAGACGCAGATACTCAAAGGCTAGCGCCGAAATTTCACATGGCCGTCGCGCGCGCCGCTGTCCGTGGCGCCGCTCGGCCCCTCTCGCCTGGTGTGATAGGCTTGCGCCAACGCGGCGCAGGCTGCTAGGTCGGGGAGAGAAGCAATGAGCTATTTGCGCGCGGCACTGTCGGCCGCGCTGGTACTGACATCGGTGACGGCAATGGCGGCTGACTATCCCGCGCCCGAACAGGGCGACTGGATCGCGAAGGATTTCAAGTTCCACACCGGCGAGACCCTTTCCGAGTTGAAACTGCACTACACCACGATCGGCGGGCCGACGGGCCAGCCGGTGCTGGTGCTGCACGGCTCCGGCGGCTCGGCCGCGGCCATGCTGACGCCGACCTTTGCCGGCGAGCTGTTCGGCCCGGGCCAGCCACTCGATGCCGCGAAATATTACATCATCATCCCCGACAGCATCGGCCACGGCCAATCCTCAAAGCCGTCCGACGGCATGAAGACCGCGTTTCCGAAATACGACTACGCGGACATGGTCGATGCGCAGCATCGGCTGGTCACCGAAGCGCTCGGCATCAAGCATCTGCGGCTCGTGATCGGCAATTCCATGGGCGGCATGCACACCTGGCTCTGGGGTGTGCGCTATCCGCAATTCATGGACGCGGTGGTGCCGATGGCGTCGCAGCCGACCGAGATGGCGGCGCGCAACTGGATCCTGCGGCGGACCATGCTGGAAACCATCCGCAACGATCCCGATTACAACGGCGGCAATTACGAAAGCCAGCCGCGGATCATGAAATACGCCATCGCCGCTTACCGCTTCGCCAGCGCCGGCGGCACGCTCGGCTATCAGACGCTGGCGCCGACGGCGGCCAAAGCCGACAGAATCGTCGACGAGCAGCTTGCAACGCCGGTCCCCGCCGATGCCAACGACTTCATCTACCAGTGGGAAGCCTCGCACGATTACAACCCATCCGGCGAGCTCGGGAAGATCGAGGCGACCGTGCTGGCGATCAACGCCGCCGATGACGAGCGCAATCCGCCGGAGACCGGCGTGACCGCAGCCGCGTTGAAGCGCATCAAGAACGCCAGCCTTTATCTGATCCCGGCGAGCACCGAGACGCGCGGGCACCTCACCACCGGCAACGCGAAATTCTATGCCGAGCCGTTGGCGCAATTGCTGCAAACCGCGCCGCAGCGGACCATGTGAGAATTTTTTCGCACCGCATCAATCCGCGCGCGCCGGGAAGCGCTCAATATTTGAGCGTGCAACGGCGCCGCGGCTCAGGCTTAATTGCCTCAAACGTCGTATCGTCGCGCGCGCGAGGAGTAGCGCGAACGGTGCGAAAGCAATGCGGTGGAGGATCGCATGCGAAGGCTCGCGCAGGTCATTTTGCTGGCGTGCATGTCCGCGGCCACAAGCGCGGCGCTCGCTTTCGACAACGGGCAGTACGACAACGTCCCACCCGACATCCGCGCCTGGTTCAAGGGCGTGATGGCGCCGAACGGCGTGCCCTGCTGCGATATCGCCGACGGCCATCGCACCGAATATGATTTTCGCGACGGCGCCTATTGGGTTCCGATCGAGGGGCAGTGGATGGCGGTGCCGGAGCGCGCCATCATCCGCGATCGCGGTAATCCGGTGGGACAAGCCGTGGTGTGGTACGTGCACCACCGCGGCAGCATCATCATCAGCTGCTTCGTGCCGGCCGATGCGGTGTGACCCGTCGCCGTCTTTGCCAATCCGTCAAGCGATGATAGTTTGCCGCAAGCTTTCTCACGCTTTCGGAGAACCGCCTTGACCGATCTAGCCGCAAGCGACCTCATCGCGATCTATCCGAAGCCGACGCCACGGGTGATCGCCAAGGCGCGTCCCGAAATCGACGTCCACGCCAAGAACTTCATCGCCATGTCGCCGTTCTGCGTGCTCGCGACTTCAGGCTCCGACGGCAGCGTCGATGCTTCGCCGCGCGGCGGTAATCCCGGCTTCGTCCATGTCGAAGGACCCAACCGGCTGTTGATGCCGGACCGTTCCGGCAACAACCGGATCGACAGTTTCAAGAACATTGTCGAAGGTTCGGGCTTCGTGCAGCTGATCTTCTTCGTGCCGGGCATCGACGAGACCTTGCGCGTCGGCGGCAAGGGCAGGCTGACGACGGATCCCGATCTGCTCGCATCGATGGTCGAGTTCGGCAAAGCGCCGCGTGTCGTGCTTGGCATCGACGTCAAGGAAGCGTACTTCCATTGCGGCAAGGCTTTGATGCGTTCGCGGCTGTGGTCGCCGGACTATCAGGTCAAGCGCTCGGAATTTCCCAGCATCGCCGAGGTGATCCACGACCAGACCACGCTGGGCGAGCCGGAAAGCCAGGCCGTCGTGGAAGCGCGCTACAAGACGCAGCTGTAACGACAAAACCGCCGTCGTCCCGGCCAAGCGCGAGAAGCGAGCGCGAGGCGGGACCCATAACCACAGGCGGATTTCATTTGCACGCGGCGGCACGGTCCAGCACAACAACGAACGCCCGTGGTTATGGGTCCCCGCCCGCCGTGCGCAATCGCGCACTAGGCGGGAACGACGAATGTCCGCGCCTTAGGACTCGCTCTCGAGCCCGCCGACGTGCTTCTGGGTGTATAGCTCGAGCCCGATGCGGCCGATCAGATCGAGCTGGGTCTCGAGGAAATCGATGTGATGTTCCTCGTCCTTCATCAGGTCTTCGAACAGGTCGCGCGAGACATAATCCTTGACGCTGTGGCAGTGGGTCGCCGCTTCCTGATAGAGGTTGCGGGCGCTGATCTCGGCGGCCAGATCGCAGTCGATGACTTCCTTGACGTTCTGGCCGATCCGCAAGGGATCGAGCACCTGCATGTTGGGAAAACCGTCGAGGAAAATGATGCGGTCCATGATGCGGTCGGCGTGCTGCATCTCCTCGATCAACTCCTTGCGCCAGACCTTGGCCATCTCGAGGAGACCCCAGTTGTGCAGCAGGCGGAAGTGCAGCCAATACTGGTTGATCGCGGTGAGCTCGTGGCGCAGACCCTTGTTGAGATAGTCGATGACTTTGGGGTCGCCCTGCATGGTGCACTCCGCTTGCCGAGGCCAAACCAATCGGCCTCCTGAATGGATTTAGAACGCTTCTAAGTGAGATCGCAAACGAGAGCAACCCTGTTCCTAAGAGAACTGAGGCTCGAACTGAGGCTCGAAAGGCCGACGCTGTCTGGCTTCAGGAAGCCGCGAGCGCAAACTCGTTATCAGTCGACGGCTGGGCTTCGTTGTGAAGGTGCGGGCATCCAGCACAGCAGGCCTCGGCACAAGCCCCGAGCGCCTCATCGATGATGGTCTTGATGGTGCGCGCGCAGCGGCCACACTCGGCGCTGCAGCCGAGACAATCATAGACCTGTTTGGCACGACGCGGCAGATCGTCCGAATTGGCGACCGCGTGGCGGACATCATGGTCGCTGAGGACGTTACAGGAACAAACAATCATGGAAACCGAGAGACCTTCACTGAGATGACGCCTTCGATATTGAAGCGCGCGACGGGATGCAAAAGGAAAAACCGCCTTTTCAAGTGATTCCAAACTGGCGCCGATATTCCCGGCTGATCCCAGTGCAATCTAGAATCGATCCAAGATACGAATTTGTGGTGAATCAAATCTCGTTGCCCGCCGCCTTGCGGCCGACGGCGTTAATCGCTGCTACTCCCGCCATCGCCGCCGCCCGCCTCACTGCCGCCTGCGCTATCGAAGCTACCGCCACTGTCGAAGCCGCCTGCATCGACCGGATTGCCTGAACCATCGATGGCGCAATGGTCGTTGGTGACGACCCAGTTCGCGAGGGTGTAGCCGTTATCGCCGGTATAATTGCCGGCATCCCCACCGGAGCCGCCGCGCGACGGTCCGCCGCAGGCTCGGCGGTTCTGCAACCGGATCATCAGCGCATAGCAGACCGCCAAGGTCGCGCCGACCGCGACCAGAAATCCCGTATTGCGCCGGTCATCGTCCGCTCCCGCCTGTGCGCAGTTGTGCGTTTTGTGCACTGCACAATAAAACTGTCGCGGCGACGATTGGGCGCCAAATGTGGCGGCCCCGTTCATTGATCGTTCAAGCGAAATGTGGAACTTTGCATCGATAGCAGCGCTTTTTCGGTTGTCCCGTTTCGGCCGTCTTGGCGTGATGAGATCAGCTTGGTGAGATCGGGTTCTTGGAAAGGTAATGCTATGAGGAAAACACTGGCGGCACTCGCTGCCGTCGCCACCCTGGCCGTCTCGGCCATTGCGGCGCCCGCGCCGGCCCACGCGCAACGCGGCGTCGGCGTCGGTATTGCCGCCGGACTGCTCGGCGGCGCCATTATCGGCGGCGCGATCGCATCGAGCCCCTATTACTACGGGCCCGGATATTATGGACCCCGGTACTATGGACCTGGACCTTACTACGGGCCGGCTTATGCGGCTGGCGGCTACCCGCCGGGTGCTCCCTGCTACTTGCAGCGTCAACGCTTCTGGGACGGCTCTGGTTGGCGCTACCGCAGCGTGCGGGTCTGCGACTGATCTCGTTCAGCTTCATTAAATCTTCGAAAGCGTCCCGGAAACCTGAGCGTTTCCGGGGCGCTGTTCATTTAGAAGCCCGAAAAAGACCGCTTTCTCGGATCACGAGGTTGCGGCCGTTTACCCGGCGTTGACTGTTCTGGCGCTTTGCTTGCGCCACAGTGAGTTTGGAAATTCCGCGTCAAGAGTTCCCTCTAACCCGGCGCCCTCCCGAGGCGCCATCTCCAGGAGAGCAAGAGAAATGAAGAAGACCTTGGTCGCCTTCCTTGCGATCGCAACGGTCGGCGGTTCGCTCACCACGACGCCCGCGAGCGCGCAGCGTGGCGTCGCCGCGGGCATAGCGGCCGGACTGATCGGCGGCGCCATTGTGGGCGGAGCGATCGCCTCCAGCCGTGCACCGGTCTACGTCGAAGGGCCGCCGCCCCCGGCGCCGGGCTGCTACTGGCAGCGCCAGCGCTTCTGGGACGGTTACGGCTGGCGTTTCCGCAGCTACCAGGTCTGCAACTGAGAAGTCTGCGACAGAGCTAACCGATCGGCGTATCAACGTGCGTTCCAAGCCCGGCCGAAATTTCGGCCGGGCTTTTTGTTCCACGTCATTGCGAGGAGCGACCCGACGAAGCAATCGACACTTCCTGCGCGGACCAATGGATTGCTTCGCTGAGCCCGTCATCGGGCGGCGCTTTACGCCGACCCGTTGGCTCGCAATGCCGCGTCAAGCCTCGATCTATCTCGCCGCGCTGATCGAGCGCAGCACCGCTTCGCTCGGCCAGCAATCGACCTTGAGCCCGGCCGATTTCTGATAGACCCCGAGTGCGGCGCGCGTCAGCATTCCCGCCTTGCCGTCTAGCTTGTCCTTGTAGAGGCCAAGACGCGTCAATCCCTGCTGCATCGCCTCGACATCGACGGTGCGCAACTGCGTCGACGCCGACCATGGCGCAGCAAACGGCAGCGGGCTCGTCATGCGGTCAGAGAGATGGCCGACGAACAGCACATAGAGATCGGAAAAATTGTATTCCTTGATGACGAAGTAGTTCTTCGTGGTCAGGAAGGCGGGACCGTAGATGCCCTCGGGCTGCAGCAGCGAGGCCGGCTGTGCCTGCTCGGCCGCGCTGAGCTTCTGTCCGCGCACCGGCGCAAAGCCTGCGCGCAACCAGTCACGAAGCGGTTTTGTCACCTCCGGCACGCCCATGGTGCAGTCGACATTGGCGGGCGCTTGCACCTCGTAGGCCCAGCGCACGCCGCTCTGCCAGCCCTTGTTGACGAGCTGCTGGGCGGCGGAAGCGAGCGCATCCGGCACCGAATGCCAGATGTCGACGCGACCGTCGCCGTCGAGATCGACGCCGTGCTGATAATATTCCGACGGCAGGAATTGCGTCAGCCCCGTGGCGCCGGCCCAGGACGAACGCATGTCCTTGCGCGTCACCACGCCCTGCCCCAGGATCTTGAGCGCCAGGATGAACTCGTTTCGATATTGATCCTTGCGCCGGCCGACATAGGCTTGCGTCGCCAGCACGCGCAACGCATCGTAAGGCAGCGTGTAGCGGCCGAAATCGGTTTCGCGACCCCAGATCGCGAGCACCACGCTTGCGGGAACGCCGAAGCGAGACTCGATCGCGTTCAGCGCCGGGCGATATTGCTGCATCAGTTTTTGCCCTTCCGCCGCCAACCGCGCGATGCTCGCTTCCTTGATGTAGTCAGCAGGCACCTGCACGAACTCGGCCTGCGCCGGCGCACCGGTCGCGGGCCGTCCGGGCAGGATCAGGTCGGGGAGTTTGGTGTCGGGCTCGAGGCCGCGGGTCTCAGTATCGAAGGTTTGGCGCGAGACGCCGGCGGCTTGGGCTTCGGGCCAGAGCGAGGCGATGAATTGCGCGAAAACGGCGTCGGCGGCGCGGGCGGGGAAGGGCAGCAGCGCCAGCAGCAAGAGGCCGGAGACGAGAACCCGACGCACATGGAACGAGAAAAGAATGCTCATGCGTCGATCAGATCGAGACGCCGCTCGATGCGGGAATCAATACGATGCAATCGGCACGACCTGGGCCGATATCGATTCTCAAGCGCATAAGGAGGCCGTTTCAGTCCGCGCGCGTCTTCGCAAAACACGTCGAGCGCGCCACGGATACGAAGAAGATGTTGCTCCACGATTTCATGGTCAGTTTCCATCATGTTGTGAGATTATCACAATACCGAATCGTTGTGAACAATGCTCGCCTGAAGCGAAATTACTTCCCATGTTCTTCCCAAAGATCAACGTGAAGAATGATCCGATCCGGCGGTGGCACCGGCCCGACCGGCACTTCTTCGCCAACGGCGCCTGTCAGGTGCTGGCGTTTGCGTTCCTCGAACGCTACCCGGATTTGGGCTTCCACGCACGATGGATCAAACCCGCGATGGGATACACCGGCAACCATATCTACGTCACAGACGGGATCAACGCGTTCGACTATCATGGTTTGACGACGGAGCAGCGCCTGCTCGCGTTCGGCTTCAAGCGTGGCCAGCGATTTTTTCCAGGCTGGGACGCAACGCTGATGGATTTGTCGGCCAACGTTCTCGTTTCAGAACAGCGCTCTCGCGAAATCGAAGGGCTTTGGTTGCGAGAACCAACGCAATTCCTTTATGAGGCGCTGCCCCGCGCGCGAGCTTTTCTCGACAGGTTCGGTGATTTGAGAACTCGGCTCCTCACCGCGTCAGCTTCTTGTACTTCACCCGATGCGGGATGACCGAGTCCTGCCCCAGCCTTCGCATCTTGTCCTTTTCGTAGTCCTGGAAATTGCCTTCGAACCATTCGACATGGCTGTCGCCTTCGAAGGCGAGCATGTGGGTGGCGATGCGGTCTAGGAACCAGCGGTCGTGGCTGATGATGACGGCGCAGCCGGCGAAATCCTCCAGCGCCTCCTCGAGTGCGCGCAAGGTGTCGACGTCGAGATCGTTGGTCGGCTCGTCGAGCAGCAGCACATTGGCGCCGGACTTCAGCATCTTGGCGAGATGCACGCGGTTGCGCTCGCCGCCCGACAGCGCGCCGACCTTCTTCTGCTGGTCGGCGCCCTTGAAGTTGAACGACGAGCAATAGCCACGCGAATTGACCTCGCGCTTGCCGAGCAGGATCAGTTCGTTACCGCCGGAAATCTCTTCCCACACGCTCTTCTTGCCGTCGAGACTATCGCGCGACTGGTCGACATAGCCGAGATGCACGCTCTCGCCGACGGTGATGGTGCCCTTATCCGGCTTGTCTTGGCCGGTGATCATCCGGAACAGCGTGGTCTTGCCGGCGCCGTTGGCGCCGATCACACCGACGATGCCGCCGGGCGGCAATTTGAAGGTGAGATCGTCGATCAGGAGGCGATCGCCAAAACCTTTAGTGAGGCCTTCGAAATCGATGACGTTCTGACCGAGCCGTTCGGCGACGGGAATCGTGATCTGCGCGGTTTGGGTCTGCTTCTCGCTCGCCTGCTTCAACAATTCTTCATAGCGTTGATAGCGCGCCTTGGACTTGGCCTGGCGCGCCTTGGGCGAAGCCGCGATCCATTCCTGCTCGCGGGCCAGCGTGCGCTGATGCGCGGCATCCTCGCGGCCCTCCTGCTCGAGCCGCTTCTGCTTCTGCACCAGCCAGGAGGAGTAGTTGCCCTCATAGGGAATGCCCTTGCCGCGGTCGAGCTCGAGAATCCATCCCGTAACATTGTCGAGGAAATAGCGATCGTGGGTCACGATCAGGATCGCGCCGGGATAGTTGCGCAAGTGTCCTTCGAGCCAGGACACCAACTCGGCGTCGAGATGGTTGGTCGGTTCGTCCAAAAGCAGCAGCTCAGGCTGGTCGAGCAGCAGCCGGCACAGCGCGACGCGGCGGCGTTCGCCGCCCGAGAGCTTGGCAATATCGGCATCGTCGGGCGGACAGCGCAGCGCGTCCATCGCCTGATCGACCTTGCTGTCGAGATCCCAGAGGCCTTGAGCCTCGATCTCGTCCTGCAGCTTGGTCATTTCGTCCGCGGTCTCTTCGGAATAATTCATCGCGAGCTCGTTGTAGCGGTCGAGGATCGCCTTCTGCTTGGCAACCCCCAGCATCACGTTCTCGCGCACGCTTAGTTTGGGATCGAGCTGCGGCTCCTGCTCGAGATAGCCGACACGGGCGCCCTCGGCGACCCAGGCCTCGCCGTTATACTCCTTGTCGATCCCGGCCATGATCCGCAACAGCGTCGATTTGCCGGAGCCGTTAACGCCGAGCACGCCGATCTTGGCCTCGGGGTAGAACGACAGATGGATGTTATCCAGCACCTTGCGGGTCGGGTAGCTCTTGGTCAGACCCTGCATGAAATAGACGAATTGGCGAGCCATCGAGGGTCCCTTGGAAACGAGAGGATTTTGCGGAAATTTGCTGCCGCTGATGTAGCGGCGGCGCCCGCAAAGGGCAACGTTTTCCATCCGTTCACCACGGATGAATACGGTACCGACACAATGTGTGCTGCGAATCACAGCAATTGAAACTAACTTTTAATAAATCGGGCCAAAGCTGGTTTTCGGCGCGGATTACCGCGTCTAACGGGGCAAAAGCCGCGAACGAAAACAGCGAGACCACGTCATGGCAACGATCACATCGACCTCTCTTTCCGCACCCATCCCCGGCCATGCCGGCGCGTTGAGCGGATTCAAAGCCTTCTGGCGCGAGTTCTTCGCCAAGGCGTTCAATCCCTACCGGCCGGAACTGCATTACATGCGCGGCCCGGGACCTGCCTGGCACGCCAAGTATGGCCCTGGGGCGTCGTTCCGGGTGAAGTCCGGCGACATCTGAGTTGGCAGCGCCTTTCGGCCTCCGAGCCCTGCATTTTTAAAGCCCGCGAACCGCTTGCGCGTTTTACCGTTGCGCGCGACCATGGCGATCTTCCAGACGGCACCTCCGCTGCCGTCGTTCTCGCCATGAACGGACCCTTGCCATGACGCGGCTGCGCTGTGCCATTCTCGACGACTACCTCAATCTCGCTTTGACGACCGCGGACTGGTCCAAGGTCAGAGATCGCGTCGACATCACCGTCTTCAACCAGCCCTTCGCGTCGCAGGAGGCTGCTGCGAGCGCACTGCAGGATTTCGAGATCATCTGCGCGATGCGCGAACGCACGCCGTTCCCCCGCGCGCTGTTCGCCGGCTTGCCGAAATTAAAGCTCCTGATCACCTCGGGCATGCGCAATGCCACCATCGACATGGAGGCGGCGAAAGACCACCAGGTGGTGCTGTGCGGCACGCAATGGGCTCGAGACCCCACAGCGTCGCTGGCCATGGGGCTGATCCTGGAACTGACCCGCAATATCGGCCGCGAGAACGCGCGCATGCACGCCGGCGAGCCGTTGCAGAAGTTCGTCGGCATCGAGATCGAGGGCCGGACGCTGGGCGTGATCGGCCTCGGCAAGCTCGGCAGCAAGGTGTCAAAACTGGCGCAGGCGTTCGGCATGAGCGTGATCGCCTGGAGCCCGAACCTGACGCCGGAGCGCTGCAAGGAAGTCGGCGTCACCTACGCCACCAAGGAGGAATTGTTTGCGACCGCCGACATCGTCACCATCCATATGGTGCTCGGTCCGCGCTCACGGGGGCTCGTGGGGCGAGAGGATCTGGCGCGCATGAAGGCTAGCGCCTATCTCGTCAACACCGCGCGCGGGCCGATCGTTGACGAGGCCGCGCTACTCGAAACCCTGCAGCAGAGGAAGATCGCGGGCGCCGCGGTGGATGTGTTCTCGGTCGAGCCGCTGCCGGTCGATCATCCCTTCCGCAAGCTCGACAACATGGTGCTGACGCCGCATCTCGGCTACGTCACCGAGGACAGTTTTCGCAACCATTACGCCCAGATGGTCGAAGGCATCGATGCCTGGTTCAGGGGGGAGCCGCTAAGGAAGCTGAATTAAAAATCGCCCTCCCTTGGCAGGGAGGGCGATTGCGATCAACTCGGTCAATCAGTGCGGAAACTATCGCACGGTCACCGGCGCGGGCAGCGGCGGTACCGCGGTCGGCTGCATGCCAGGAGGGCCCGACATCTGCGCGGGCGGCGGACCGCCGGCAGAAGCTCCGGGCACAGGCGCCGCGGTAGCGGACGCGAGAGCCGCCGGCGCCGGACCGCCCGGCAGCACCACCACGCGGGTGCCGACCTTGACGCGATCGAAGAGGTTGCTGACGTCCTCGTTCAGCATGCCGATGCAGCCCGACGAGACGAACTTGCCGATCGTCGACGGCTGGTTGGTGCCGTGAATGCGATAGACGGTCGAGCCGAGATACATCGCGCGGGCGCCGAGCGGATTGCCGGGGCCGCCGGCCATGAAGCGCGGCAGATAGGGCTGCCGCTCGATCATCTCGCTCGGCGGAAACCAATCCGGCCACTCCGTCTTCTTGGTGATCTTCTGCACGCCGGTCCAGGTGAAACCGTCACGGCCGACGCGAACGCCGTAGCGGATCGCCCGTCCGCCACCCAGGACATAATAGAGATAGGTATTGGGCGTATCGACGACGATGGTTCCAGCCGGCTCCTTGGTCACGAACGGAACTTCCTGACGGCGCAAGTTCGGCGAAAGCTGCGCCGACCCCGTCTCCGGCTGCTCTTCCGGAGGCAGCGCGGCGATGGTCAACGGCCTGCCATCGGCGCCCAAAGCGGGCGGTTGCTGCCCCTCCGCCGATCCGGTCACGTTGCCTGAAGCGCCGATCGCCCCGGGCGGACGCATGCCGCCATCATTGCCGTAGCCCGGATTGGCGCCGGGTGGACGATCCGCATAGATCACCGGAGGACCTGCAGGGCGGCCGTAACGCGGGTCATCGGGGGAAAGAATCGGGCCAGTCGGCATGTTGCGGTCGGAGTAGACCGGCGGAGCGCCGGCTGGACGGCCGTAGCGCGGATCATCGGGAGAGAGGATCGGGCCGGTAGGCATGTCGCGGTCAGAGTAGACCGGCGGTGCGCCGGCCGGGCGCCCGTAGCGCGGATCATCGGGAGAGAGGATCGGGCCGGTAGGCATGTTGCGGTCGGAATAGACCGGTCGCCCGTAACGCGGATCGTCCGGCGACATGGTCCGGCCCTGCGGCATCGGACCAGGCGGCGGTAGCGCGGCCGAATTCGGCTCCTCGTCGTCTTCCAGCGAATCGAAATCGGGAACACCGGGGCCGCCACGGCGGTAATCGGACGGATAGGCCGGGGGCGCCGACGAATAAACCGACCCGGGTGGCACCGGATAGCCCTGTTGCGCATGCGCAAGCGAGATCGCTGCCACGCCCGCCGTTGCGGCAGCACAGATCGTCAGAATGTGTTTGATCATCATCGTTCTTGCATAGTCCCCGAGCCGACACCGGACCATTAACGGCAATGGCGGAAGATCGCGGCGCATTCAAGACAAATCCGGCCAATTGTGACCGATCTCGGCAAATTGTGATGTTCCTTCAACGCAGTTGCAGGGAAACATCACCGGCGGAAAAACCAATCGCCGCTGGCCCGGCGGCGTTTGGGCCACCGATTTTGTAAGCAACAGCCGTGAAGCGTTTGCGGTATCCTTGGGCGAGCCTGATTCGCTGCGGCGAACGCGGCTAATTCACTTCACAGTGGTCACCGCGTTCCCTTATCGCTCAAAGGCCTTCGCAGAGACCCTGTCAGGGCGGAATTTTCCCGTAAATGCTCCCCGGCTTCCGTTTCTTGTTCGCCGCGATCGCCCTGTCCATGTCAATTCTGGTGTTCGGGCTCGGCGCGGCCGCCCTGCTGCGCGC
Organism: uncultured Alphaproteobacteria bacterium; assembly: GCA_963822795.1. Classification (GTDB taxonomy): domain Bacteria; phylum Pseudomonadota; class Alphaproteobacteria; order Rhizobiales; family Xanthobacteraceae; genus Bradyrhizobium. The sequence continues at coordinate 146,802 of CAWGJM010000016.1, read as the reverse complement.
GGCGCATGAGCAGTTCGCTAGCAACACGTCGTTGCGCGCGGCGCCCGAAACCACCTTCGCGCAACCGAGCGAGCTGACAAAACCGGTGCTGGCGGTGCTGCGCGTCGAGCCGCCGGCCCCAGCCATCAAGCCGACCGCCGTCGATCCACAAGCGGCCCCGGCGCCCGCCGATACGCCCGCGACCTCGGCACCTGCCGAACCCGAATCGATCGTTTCGACATCGCCCGAACCCGAGAAGACGGCAGCGCTGAGCGCGCCGGAAGCGTCGCCATCAGCTTCGCCGCCGGAGCCTGTGACAGCAGAAGCTGCTGCGGGTCTGGACTACACGGCAACGGAGGTTCCGGCGGCGGCCACCGCCGCGGCTCCGATAGCCAACAAGCCTTCCCCGGCGCCGGCCGACGCCGCAGCGACAGATACTGCGACTGCAAACGAGGCCAAGGTTGCAGCCACCGGTCAGCCGTCGCCGCCCGCGGTGGTAGCCGAGCCAACGAGCGTGCCAGCCGGAACGGACGCCGACCACGCCGCAGCCAAGAGCGCGACCCTCGATGGCCCGTCGGTCACGATCGAAACCCATGCACCGGAAGAGGCCGAAAGAGCTGAGATCAAGGCTACCGAGATCAAGGGCGCCGAGATCAAAACCTCGCAGCCCGACAAGGACGAGATCAAGAAGCGGCTGCGCGCGGAACGCGCCAGAGAGCGTCGCCGGCTTGCGGCCCGCCAGCAGGCGCGGCAGCAAGCCGCGTTGGCTCAGCAGCAGCAGGCCGCCAATCCATTCGCGCAGCAGCCGCCAGCCGCGGCTCAGCAACAGGCGGCCAGTCGATACCAGCCGACGCAAGCGGCGCGCACGCCTTAGAGGTAGAGGTACGGGGTCAAGCGGTCCCGGTCGCGATCGGCGGCCCGTCCGGCAGTCCCCATTCGGCCCAGGAGCCGTCATAGAGCGCCGAGCCGCGCACGCCCAACCGATGGAGCGCGAGCGTCAGCACCAGCGCGGAGACGCCGGAGCCGCAGCTGGTCACGATCGGCTTCTTCATGTCGACGCCGGCGCCGGTGAACGCCTGGCGCAATTCGTCGAGCGGCTTCATCGCGCCGGTCGCCGCATCGAACAACTCGGCATAGGGGACGTTGCGGCTATGGGGGATGTGGCCGGGGCGGCGGCCCGGCCACGGCTCGACAACGGTGCCTTCGAAGCGCGGCCGCGGCCGCGCGTCGATCACCTGCTCCTTCTGCGTCTGCAGATTGTCAAGCAATTGTTCTTTGTTGCGTACGAAAGTGGAATCGAAGTGAGCCTCGAAATTTCCAGGCTTCGGCGTGACCTTGCCGCTTTCGACCGCACGGCCCTCGGCCCGCCATTTCTTCAAGCCGCCATCCAGCACTTTCACGTCGCGATGGCCGAACGCGAGAAACATCCACCACGCCCGCGGGGCAGCGACCCAGGCGCCGGAATCATAGACGACGACGGTATCGCCCGAGGAAATGCCGAGGGCCGCGACGTCGCGCGCGAACTTTTCGGCATTCGGAAACATATGCGGCCGCGGATCGTTGGGATCGGCGATCGCGTTGACGTCGAAGAACACCGCGCCGGGAATATGCGCCGCGAGATAATCGTCCACCGGCAGCGGCGTTACGCCCGGCATCTTGTAAGAGGCATCCACGACCTTGACCTTGGGATCGTCAAGATGCGCAGCAAGCCAGTCGGTCGTGACCAGCGGGTCGTTGGTGGCGGTCATGGATGCAGTCTCCGGTGTTTCGATCAAATCGTCATTGCCGGGCGCAGCCGTCCGAAGGGCGATGTCGCTTCCGCTCGCCAATGTCCGGCAATCCATCGTCTTTGAAGCGATGGACACGCGGGTCAAGCCCGCGTGTGACGAGCCTTAGTCCTTCTTCTTCGGCTCCCACTTCTCGATCGGCCCGCCGGCGTCGCGCCAGGCGGCGAAGCCGCCGCCCATATGCGCGACCGGCCTCAAGCCCATGTCCTGCGCGGTCTTGGCCGCGAGCACCGAGCGCATGCCGCCGGCGCAATGGAAGATGAACTTCTTGTCCTGCTGGAAGATCGGCTTGGCGTAGGGGCTTGCGGGATCGATCCAGAACTCCAGCATGCCGCGAGTGCAGGAGAACGCGCCGGGAATTTTCCCGTCGCGCTCGATCTCCCGGGGGTCGCGGATGTCGACGATGACGACATCGGCGCTTTGCGCGGCCTTGATGGCGTCCGCCGCGTTGACGGTTTCGATCTCGGCGTTGGCCTCGTCGATCAAGGATTTGATCCCGCGGTGAATGGTTTGGGGCATTTTTTGTTACCTCTCATTCTCAGTCATTCCCGGACGCGCGTTAGCGCGAACCCGCAATCTCGAGATTCCGGGTTCGATGCTTCGCATCGCCCCGGAATGACGATGCTAGCTACCGCACCAGTTCCTTCATCGCCGCTTCCAGGCCCTCGATCGTGATCGGATACATCCGCTCCGAAAACAATCGACGAATGATGGTGGTCGATTCCGAATAGTCCCAGTGCCGCTGCGCCACCGGATTGAGCCATACCGCGTGCGGATAGGTGCGCGTGATGCGCTCGAGCCAGACCGAGCCGGCTTCTTCGTTGACATGCTCGACCGAGCCGCCGGGCACCATGACCTCGTAGGGCGACATCGAGGCGTCGCCGACAAACACGGCCTTGTAGTCGTGCGGGTATTTGTGCAGCACATCCCAGGTCGGGGTGCGGTCGGTGAAGCGCCGCTTGTTCTGCTTCCACACGCCTTCATAGAGGCAGTTGTGGAAGTAGAAATATTCCATGTGCTTGAATTCGCTCTTCGCCGCCGAGAACAATTCCTCGACCTGCTCGATGTGCGAATCCATCGAGCCGCCGATATCGAAGAACACCAGCACCTTGACCGCGTTGCGCCGCTCGGGGCGCATGTGCACGTCGAGATAGCCGTGGTTGGCGGTCTCTTTGATCGTGGTGTCGAGGTCGAGCTCGTCGGGTGCGCCGGTACGGGCGAATTTGCGCAACCGCCGGAGCGCGATCTTGATGTTGCGGATGCCGAGCTCGACGTTGCCGTCGAGGTCCCTGAACTCGCGGCGGTCCCACACCTTCACCGCGCGGAAATTGCGGTTCTTCTGCTGACCGATGCGGACGCCCTCGGGATTGTAGCCATGCGCGCCGAACGGCGAGGTGCCGGCGGTGCCGATCCATTTGTTGCCGCCCTGATGGCGGCCCTTCTGTTCCTCGAGCCGCTTGCGAAGCGTCTCCATGAGCTTGTCCCAGCCCATCGCCTCGATCTGCTGCTTCTCTTCTTCCGTGAGGTATTTCTCGGCGAGCTTCTTCAGCCATTCGGCCGGAATATCCGCCTTCTCCATGGCGTCGAGCAGGTTTTCGAGTCCCTTGAACACAGTGCCGAACACCCGGTCGAACTTGTCGAGATTGCGCTCGTCCTTCACCAGCGCCGCGCGCGAGAGGTAATAGAAATTCTCCACCGTCTGCTCGGCGAGGTCGGCGTCGAGCGCCTCCATCAGCGTCAGGTATTCGCGCAAGGTCACCGGGACCTGGGCATCGCGCAACGAGGTGAAGAATTGCAGGAACATGGACTACAGATTGCCCGCCCTACCCCAGACGTCAAGGGCTCCGCCAGCGGCCAGAGCGTTTTCCAGCGAAAGCCTGCCCCGCACTTGATAGCGGGGTGGGCACCGGTTCGCTGTCCAAGAAAACGCGTCAGAACAAAAAACCAGAGCCCTGGACCGGGAGGCTTTTTCAACTAGAATTGGGCGATCAGGGTTTCTTCAGGGGGTTTTCTCAATGGGCATCATAGCGGCGCTCGTGATCGGCGCGATCGCCGGCTGGCTGGCGGGCCTGATCGTGCGCGGTGCGGGCTTTGGGCTGATCGGCAATATCGTGATCGGCATCATTGGCGCGCTGGTCGCGGGCTGGCTGTTGCCGCAGCTCCATGTCGAGCTTGCCACCGGCACGCTCGGCGCGATCCTGGACGCTACCGTCGGCGCTGTTATTATCCTCGTCATCCTATCCTTGGTCAGACGCGCCTGACGCATCCCCCCATTCCCTTAAACAAGGCTGTTTTAGCGGAGATTTCCTGTTAAGGCGGACCGGGTTCCCTGCGCTAAGATCGATGACAAGGCAGCCATCAGAAGGACGACAAGGCAAAGCTCGATGAAATTTACCGGCACCAAGGACTATGTCGCCACCGACGACCTCAAGGTCGCCGTCAATGCTTCCATCGTGCTCGAGCGCCCGCTCCTGGTGAAGGGCGAGCCCGGTACCGGCAAGACCGTGCTGGCCGAGGAAGTTGCGAAAGCAATCGGCGCGCCGCTTTTGACCTGGCACATCAAGTCGACCACCAAGGCGCAGCAGGGCCTCTACGAATATGACGCGGTGTCGCGGCTGCGCGACAGCCAGCTTGGCGATTCCAGGGTTTCCGAGATCTCGAACTACATCAAGCGCGGCAAGTTGTGGGACGCCTTTACCCACGAGAAGCGCCCAGTGCTCTTGATCGACGAGATCGACAAGGCCGACATCGAATTTCCCAACGACCTGCTGCTCGAGCTCGATCGCATGGAGTTCTTCGTCTACGAGACCGGCGAGAACATCAAGGCAAAACTGCGCCCGATCGTGATGATCACCTCGAACAACGAGAAGGAACTGCCGGACGCGTTCCTGCGCCGCTGCTTCTTCCACTACATCAAGTTTCCCGACGTCGACACCATGAACCGCATCGTCGACGTGCACTTTCCCGGCATCAAGAAGCGCCTGGTCGAGGAAGCCCTGCGCATCTTCTTCGAGGTCCGCGAAGTGCCGGGCCTGAAGAAGAAGCCGTCGACCTCGGAGCTGCTGGACTGGCTAAAGCTCCTGCTCAACGAAGACATCACGCCTGAAATGCTGCGGGAGCGCGACCCGCGCAAGCTGATCCCGCCGCTGCACGGCGCGCTCCTGAAAAACGAGCAGGACGTGCATTTGTTCGAGCGGCTGGCGTTCTTGAGCCGCCGCGAGGTCTGACGGCCCCCTGCGTCAACGATCCATCCGAAACGAAGCGATCATTGATGTGACCGCAAGCAGGATGATGACGGCGCCGTAGACATAGGCGGCGGTTGAAAGCCCGATCAGCGGGACCGAGATCCCGGCCGCGACGGCGGGCAGGCTGAACGCCAAATAGGATTGCAGATAGAACGCGGAGAGCAGGCCGGCGCGTTGATGGGGTCCGGCCGTAGGCAGCAATGCGCGCAGCGTTCCTGAGAAGGTCGACCCGAATCCCGCTCCGGCGATCACGGTCCCGGCCAGTAGCGCAGTGACCTGATGCTGCCAGATCCCAAACATCGAGACCGCCACCCCCAGCGACAACGTACCGGTGCCTGCCAGAATAAGGCGTCGCGCCGGCCAATCCCGAAAAGTCGCCACCGCGACCGCTGCCGTTAACATCAGCGCCGAAACGACGACACCGCCGACCCACGGCGAGGCAACGCGCATCGCTGTTGCCACCACTGTCGGCATCAGCGAGAGATAGAGGCCGCCGAGCGCCCAAGACGCCACGTTGGCCGGTGTGAGTTTGACAAGGACCGACCTCGACTGGGGTGGCACGCTGACATGCGGGCGCAGCGACGCCAGGGCTCCGGTCTTTCGTGAGCTGCTTTCGGGCATCACCCACAGCAGCGCGATCATCAGCGTCGTCAGGCCAAGCAGGACCTCGTAGACGCTGTGCAGCGGATCGGGCGCGAACCTAATCAACGCGGCCGCTCCACACGAACCGGCCGTCATGCCCAGAAACGCCGTGACGCTGTTGAGCAGAGGACCGCGCACGCGGTTGGTATCAAGGATCGCCGCGCCCAGTGCTGTTGTGCCGACACCGACGCAAAGTCCCTGGACGGCTCGCGCCAGAATCAATTGCCCGACGTCCCGGGCTTCCGAGAAAAGGATCATCGCCGCGGCGTTCAAGAGCAGCGCCGCCAGAATCACCGGCCGGCGTCCCACATAGTCGGACAATCCGCCGACCGTCAGCAGAGCGGCAAGCAGGCTCGCGACATATACGGCAAACACGATGGTGATCCAGAACGGCGTGAGATGCATCGACTGCTGATAAAGTCGATAAAGCGGCGTCACCGCGCTGCTGCTCGCCGCGATGAGCATCGCCCCTGCAAAACTGAACAGCGTCATGGCGCCCGGCGCCAGGAAGCAGGTCCAGCTCTGGGTTTGGCGCCGCTCGCTCGGTGATTCGTATGGGCGGTCAGCGGGGCAGACTTGCATGGCGGCTCCTAAAGCTAATATGTTGCTTTAGCTCTAGGGAGCTTCAAAGCTTAACGCAAACTATTTGCGTTAAGCCCCACCTCCGTTTTAGCATGGCAAGGTTGCAGGGAGCGGAAGCGTGGTCGTCAAGGAACGCATTCGTGTCGGAGGACGGAGCGCCCGGATCCAAAGCGCGGTGCATGACGCGGTGCGGCGTCTTGGCACCGAGACCAACCGCGATGAGCTGACGGTGCCGCAAATCGCCGCCGAGGCCGGGGTGACACCGTCAACGATCTACCGGCGGTGGGGCGATCTGTCCGCGCTGTTGGCCGACGTCGCCGTCGAGCGGTTGAGGCCGATCTCGGATCCCGAAGATACCGGCGCGGTGACGTCGGACCTGCGGGTGTTCATCGAACAATTTGTGGAAGAGATGTCGTCTGCCGTCGGCCGTGCGCTGATCAGGGATGTGTTCTCCCCGTCGGAGACAACCTACCCGGTCCAGTGCGCAGGCTTTACGCAAGAACATCTGACGACCATCGTTGCACGGGCGAAAGCGCGCGGCGAAGCGCCGTTCGATATCGATGAGGTGATCGACCATGTCGTGGCGCCGATCATCTATCACATCCTATATGGCGATCGGGAATTGACGCTGGGCTATTGCCATTCCCTGCTGGACCGGATCAAATCGCTGCCAAGCTAAACGGGCCGGCTCTGCTCAGCCCAGCGGCGCCAGCGTATGCCGGAGCTGTTCCTTCGGGATCTGCATCAGGCCGGCGAACGGCTGACTCAAATCCGCGACCAGAAACAGCGCGCTCGAGATCGAGAGCGCGAAGACCAGCAGAGCTGCAACCACGACCGCGCCCGGCTCGACGAACAGGCTGTAGCTTGCGAATACCACCGCGAGCCAGAAGATCAGGATCAACAGGAACGGCGTCAGGATCGCCGTCTCGCTGTCGGCGAACATCAGAAGCCGCGTGCGCGCGATCTCGGCGCCCGCCTCCTCGATGCGGCGCTTGAGCGCGCGCTGCGCGTCGTTTGCGGGCGATAGCGCCGCGATCGCACTATTGAGCTGCTCGGCAAGGGAAGCGGCCGTGAACGCGCTATCTTGCGACGCAGAGCGCTTCTCGCGCCAGATCCGGTCGATCGCGGCCGGAACCGCCTGCCGCATCAGGATGCGGACTTCCGTCGTCTCCGGCCCATATTGCGCGAGCAACTGGTCGGTCTCGACCAGATAGGCGGCGAGTTGCCGGAAGTGGGAGTCCTGGGTGTCGTAGGAGGATTTCGCGGAGGCGATCATCAGGCTGAGCAACACCGCGGCCAGCGTCGCCAGAAATCCCGCACCCAGCCTGATCAATTCCTTCGTTGCCGGGCCGAGACGTTCCGCAGGCACGTGGTTGCGCAACGCCATGCCGATCGCAATGCCGGCGGATATGGCGACAAAGGAGATCAGAAAGATCCACCCCGATGTCACAACGCGCTCTTGCCGCGGATCAGGTCGCTTGCCTTGTCGGCGATCATCAGGGTGGAGGCGTTGAGATTGGCCGAGATCATGCGCGGCATGATCGATGCGTCGATCACGCGCAGGCCAGCCAGCCCGTGCACCCGGAGCTGGTCGTCGACCACGGCCCAAGTCGAATCGGCCGGCCCCATGCGACAGCTGCAGCCTGGATGAAAGGTCGTGGTGGCGCGCTGGGTAGCGGCGGCCAAGAGTTCATCGTCGCTCTGCACGCCGGGTCCGGGGAAATCCTCATAGGCATAATAGGGCGCAAGCGGCGCTGACTTGAGCAGGCGCCGCGCCAGCTTCATGCCGGCGACGACGACGCGGCGGTCGAGCTCGGCTGTGAGATAGTTGGTCTGAATGATCGGCTGCTGGAACGGATCGGCCGAACGGATACGGACATAGCCGCGGCTCTCCGGGCGCTGCTGCCAGGACGCGACCGTCATGCCGGGCTGATCCTCGAGCTGACCCTGCACGCCCTCCTTGTAGCTTGCCGGCGTAAACGTCAGTTGCAGGTCGGAGCTTTCGGTGGTCTCTCCGGAGTGCCAGAAGCAATAGACCATGGTCGGCGACAACGACAGCAGGCCGCGCCGGGTCGTCGCCCATTTCAAGGCCTCCACCCATAGATGCCATCCCTGCCGCAGCTCATTGATGGTCTTGATGTTCTTGACCCGGGCGACCGAGCGCGGCGCGTAATGGTCCTGCAATCCCTCGCCTACTCCCGGCAAGGCATGGCGCACCTCGATGCCGAGCGATTGCAACAAGTCCGGGGAGCCCACACCCGACAATTGCAGTAGCTGCGGCGAGTTATAGGTGCCGCCCGCGAGGATCACTTCCTTGTTGGCGCGCACCTCGCCCGGCGTGCCGCCCCGGCCGCCTTTGATATAGCGCACGCCGACCGCACGCCTGCCTTCAAAGATGATGTTGGTCGCATGCGCATACGTCCGCACATGGACGTTCGGCCGTTTTCGCGCCGGATGCAGGAATGCCGTCGCGGCGCTGACGCGCAGGCCGTTCCTGATGGTGCGCTGGGCGTAGGAGACGCCCTCCTGGATCGCGCCGTTGTAATCCGGGTTGCGCGGGATGCCGAGGCTGATTGCGCCCGCCATGAACGCCTCGCACAATGGATCCTTCCAGTCCATGGTGGTGACGGTAAGACTGCCGTCGCGCCCGCGATAGGCGTCATCGCCCTCGCCGACCCGCCGCTCCAGCCGCTTGAAATACGGCAGCACGTCGGAATAGCTCCAGCCGCGGTTGCCGAGTTGCGCCCAGGTATCGAAGTCCTGGCGTTGGCCGCGATTATAGATGTGGCCGTTGATCGAGGACGAGCCGCCGAGCGTCTTGCCGCGCGGCGCGTAGATGCTGCGGCCGGCGGTGTAAGGACCGGGCTCCTGCTGGTAGGCCCAGTTGACGCTCTTCATGTGAAACGTCTTGATGAAGCCCGCCGGCAGATGGATGTAAGGGTGCCAGTCGCGGGGACCTGCTTCGAGCACGCAGATGCTGGTGCCTTTGTCTTCGCTCAAGCGGTTTGTGAGCACGCATCCCGCGGAGCCGGCGCCCACGATCACATAATCGAACGTTTCCATCATACCTTCTGGCGTTTCTTGTTTTGACGCGTCTTCATCACGCGAACCGGTTCAAACTTCACTTCAGGACTTAAGAACGCGGCTTGTCGTTCAGTTGATAGTTCAAATGCGCTTTTACCGGCGGCCATTCGGCCGCGATGATACTGTAGACCACAGTGTCGCGCAGTGTGCCGTTCGGCGCAATCTGGTGGCTGCGCAGGATGCCGTCCTGCTTGGCGCCCAGCCGCTCGATGCCGCGCCGGCTCTGGTGATTGAAGAAATGCGTGCGGAACTCTACCGCAATGCAATCGAGCTTTTCGAACGCGTGGGCGAGCAGCAGCAATTTGCATTGCGTATTGAGCGCGCTGCGCTGCACGCGCTTGGCGTACCAGGTCGAGCCGATCTCGACTCGCCGGTTCGGCGTGTCGACGTTCATATAAGTGGTCATGCCGGCAATCTTGCCGTCGGCGTCGAACACGGTGAACGGCAGCATCGATCCCGCCGCCTGCAGGCCAAGCCTTCGGTCGATCTCCTTGGCCATGTTCTCAGGCTTCGGAACGGAGGTGTACCAAAGCTTCCACAACTCGCCGTCCTTGACGGCTTCGGTCAGTCCGTCGCGATGATCATGCGAAAGCGGCTCAAGCCGCGCGTATCCGCCGCGCAAGGTGACAGGTTCAAGCCAGGGCATCAGACACACTCCTTCCCCTCGTCTCGAGCAGTGCTTCGCTGGAAGCGCGTCTCGAAGGATGAGGCCACGCCATTCTGCTCATGGTTCGAGACGCGTCGCAAACGCGACGCTCCACACCATGAGGGTAACAGCGAATCCGTATCATTCACTTGTTCAAGAAATTCAGCGGCAGGCCGGGTCGCGGCCAGTCCATCGCGATCAGTTCGCCCTTGCCGGACAGCGTGATGTAGGCGGTCTTCAGCTCCGGCCCGCCAAAGGCGATGTTGGTGGTGACGCGGTCGCCGGTCGGCACCTGCTCGACCAGCGTGCCGTCCGGCGCGATCACTGAAATGCAGCCCGAGATCAGGGTCGCGACGCAGATATTGCCGGATGCTTCCACCGCGAGCGAGTCGAACATCTGGTAGCCGCCGAGGCCCGCGATCGGTTTTCCCCGCTCGCCGCGATAGATAACGTCGCGCGGGCGAATCGTGCCGGGTGCGGCAATATCGAACGCCCACAGCCGCGCGGTCGGCGTCTCCGCGATGTAGACGGTGTTCTCGTCCGGCGACAGGCCGATGCCGTTGGCGGGCATCAGGCCGAACACGCCTTCGACTATCTCCGCACGTCCGGGCTTGATGTAATAGAACGCGCCGACATCCATGTCGCGGGCTCTCCGTTTGCCGAGATCGGAGAACCACAGGCCGCCGTGCTTGTCGAACACCAGATCGTTCGGTCCCTTCAAGGGATGTTCGCCGCTTTTGTCGACCACGGTCTCGACCTTGCCGGTCGCAAGATCGACGCGCTGGATCGAGCCGCCGATATATTCGTGGGGTTCGGGCGCACCCGGCATCAAGGTGCCGCGGCTCGGTATCCAGCTAAAGCCGCCATTGTTGCAGACATAGCATTTGCCGTCGGGCCCGATCGCCGCACCATTGGGACCGCCGGGAATCTCTGCGACGACTTCCTTGCGCCCATCCGGCCAGACCCGGGTCAGCCGCCGGCCGCGGATCTCGACCAGCAGCACCGATCCATCCGGCATCACCACCGGCCCTTCCGGAAATTCCAGGTCGGTGGCGAGAACGCGAATATCGGGCATTCGAAACCTCCCGCTTATTGGCGGCGGGCGGCTTTCACCCCCGATCCCGCACGCGACGTCACAGCTTGCGTCACGTTATGGCAAAGCAGGCCGCGCTTGCCAAGCAAGCGCGGCCTGCCGCGTGACGCAATGCAGTGTTGCGCGAGCCTTATTTGACGATCGGCACCCAGATCTCGAAACCGCCATCGCCGGTGGCGGGATCGAATTTCTCGTCGTAACGCTCGAAGCTGGGCGCGTCCGCCATCTTGAAACCGGAGGCCGGCAGCCAGTGATTCCAGATCGCGTTGACGGTCCGCCGGACGGTCGAGACATGATCGCGGTGGGTGAAGACGGCGTATTTCTGCTCGGGGATACGAACGCGGCTGAACTCGCGCGGCAAATCGGAAAAATCGAACACTTCGACGCCGGCGATGTAGTCGAAATTGCCGGCGTCGTCGCCGTTGCAGCAGACGCCGTAGGCGACCTGTCCCACACGGGAGGGGAGATGCGCAACCGATTGGTGGAAGCGCTGCCACAGCAGGGGAATCCCGGCGCCGTTGTCGTGGCTGAAGCGGTCGCCGACACCGGCAACCAGCAGTGGCTTGCCAGTTTCAAACCGCGGGGCTTGAAGATTGTTGCTAGCGGTCGAGTCCATCATGATCGGCTCCTGAAGCTTGAGGCGGCTAAGGCACGTGGTGGCGCGGACCATCTCGGGGGTGATGCCGAAATGGTCGCGGAACGCGCGGGTGAATGCTTCGTGAGAGCCGTAATCCGCATCCAGCGCCAGGGTGAGGATATCGGGGGCGCCGGCCGCGAGTGCGCGCGCGGCCTCGGTGAGGCGGCGGGCACGCACGTAGCGCATCACTGAAAACCCCGTCGCCTCGCCGAACGCCCGCACCAGATGGAAGCGCGAGACCTCGGCCACGGCCGAAATCTCGTCCAGCGTCATCGGTGCGGCGAGATGGCTTTCGATGAACCAGAGCGCCTTTTGCGCAGGACTCATGAAGCAATGCCCTCATTCGAAGCGCGGACATCATGCACCTTTTGTGGTCGCCGCATTTGACCGTCCTTGCTCATCGGTGCTGGAACCCGACCGCTTCCGCGCAGCGGAAAATAGCAGCAAAGCCGTTGCTGGCAACGCGATCCCAATCGTGCATACTGGCAGTGCATTCGATCCGACGGCTCTACTAAAGCTGCCCATAATCAAGACTGCATGAGCCATCGGCCAGCACGTCAGGGAGGACGATAATGCACCACCGTGTCTTGAGCCACGCCAGAACAATCGCGCTTGCCGGACTCGTTGCGGCCGTGGCCGCAACGACCGCGCACGCCCAGAAGAAATACGACCCGGGCGCAACCGACACCGAGATCAAGATCGGCAACATCATGCCCTATTCAGGGCCGGCATCCGCCTATGCCACGATCGGCAAGACCGAGGCCGCCTATTTCAACAAGCTCAACTCCGAAGGCGGCATCAACGGTCGCAAGATCAACTTCATCTCCTACGACGACGGCTACAGCCCGCCGAAGGCGGTCGAGCAGGCGCGCAGGCTCGTGGAGTCCGACGAGGTGCTGTTGATCTTCAACCCGCTGGGCACGCCGAGCAACAGCGCAATCCAGAAATACATGAACGCCAAGAAGGTGCCGCAGCTGTTCGTCTCGACGGGCGCGGCGAAATGGAACGATCCGAAGAACTTTCCCTGGACCATGGGCTGGCAACCCAACTACCAGACCGAGGCCCGCATCTACGCGGCCTATATCCTCAAACACTATCCCGGCGAGACCATCGGCATCCTCTATCAGAACGACGATTTCGGAAAGGACTACGTGATCGGCCTGCGCGAGGGTCTCGGCGATCAGGCCAATAAGCTGATCCTGATCGAGTCCTCCTACGAGACCACGGCGCCGACGGTGGATTCGCAGGTGGTGCAGATCAAGGGCGCCAACCCCGACATCTTCATCAACATCTCGACCCCGAAATTCGCGGCGCAAGCGATCAAGAAGCTCGGCGAATTGAAATGGACCCCGGTGCATTTCCTCACCAACGTCTCCGGCTCGATCGGCGGCGTGATGAAGCCGGCAGGCTACGAGAACGACCAGGGCATCCTCTCCACCGCCTATTTGAAAGACCCTAAGGATCCCGAATGGCAGAAAGATCCCGCAATGAACGAATGGCGCGCCTTCATGACCAAATGGTATCCCGAAGGCGATCAGGACGACGCCTCGACCGTGTTCGCCTATGGCGTCGCCAAGGGCGTCGAGCAGGTGCTCAAGCAATGCGGCGATGACCTAACGCGTGAGAACGTCATGAAGCAGGCGGCGAATCTGAACTTCGAGATCGGCGTTTTTCTGCCGGGCACCAAGATCAAGACCAGCCCGACCGACTTCGCCCCGCTTGAGCAGCTTCAGATGATGCGCTTCAAGGGCGAAACCTGGGAACGTTTCGGACCGGTGATGTCCGGCGAGAAGAGTTCGTAAACGCGGCGATCCTCACTGTCGTTGCGAGGAGCAACGCGAGGATCGCGGTAGGGACGCTCATTTCTGAGCGCCCCCCGCACAGAACCGTACAAGCGGCTTTCCCGCATACGGCTCCCACCTTGGGTGTTTAGCGGCGAAACTTGCCGTATGCGTTCCAACCCCTGTGACACGGTTGCCCAGTTCCGTGTCCGGTCCGTGCTGTGCTGGCCCACATTCCCCTCGGCCCCCGCCCTTGGCTCCCCAACTCCGCAGCGGATCGCTCCGCCTTGTTGGTCGGCTTTATAGCTACTACGGCGAGGCCTGACTTCTCACGCTCGTGCATCATCGGCTACGGCTCCTCACCTTCCCGATACGGGCCTTGGGGGACGATGTGTCCATCGGCCGAACGTGAGATCTCCCAGGTTCCGACGTGATCCTTTCGTGCGTGATGTGGTCTTCGACCACGGCAGAGCGTCAGTCCCTTGCATAACGGGACCGCACATGTTGCCTTCGACGTTGCTTACCGTCTCGGCCTCTGCAGAGTTATGGTTTTCGAGGCTCAATAGCACACCCCACACGATCACTGTGTACGCTTCGCACCCGCCGTCGCCGGCGACCACGCAACACTCGTTACCGGGCGCCCGCTACGGCTTACCCGGACCGGTCTCTCACCGGCGGGATCACGCCAGCTTGACCTGGCGCACAAGCAATCCAGAACTCTCTTCCGGCCCTGGATCGCTTCGCTTACGCTCGCCCTGCAACCAACGAGGGGATTCGCGGAGAGAGGCCCCTCACCCCACCCTCTCCCCGCAAAACAGCGGGGAGAGCGAGCGAGAGAGGCGCCGAGCGATCGGCTTTCTTCGGGTGAGGGGCGAGGCACGGTGGCCATTGCAAACGAGCACGCAACAACGCGCCTGTCCTACTTGGCACCATCCTTCGCCGCCGGCGCCGCATCTTTCACCGGCGGTGCGTCGGCTTTCTTTTTCAAATCATCAGTCGTCTTCATTTGCGCTGTTTGCAGATCGTCGACCATCTTCTGCAGCGAGATCACACTCGCCTTCAATCCATCGATCTGGCGGTTGGCGGCGTCGAGCTTCTGCTGATGGTCCGCCGTCAGTTTGGTGATCGTCTTTTGCAGGAAATCGACATTGCTCTGCAGGCAAGAGGTACGCCGCTCCATGGTCTTTTCGACCGTGCAGATTTCGATACCGGGAATATCCTGCGCGCGAACGTTTGTCGGCATCAGGGTAGTGAAGGCGAATAGAGCCGCAAATGAAATTCGTTGGTCCATGAAATTCCCGCCTGGCAATTCAATCCCCGCCTGACACCTGTTCATCACGTCAATTTGCTCAGAGCCCACGTGCCGCATCAGAGTTATCACACTGATACCTCATTCCGGCGTTGTGATTTCGAGGATGGGCTGGATTGCAGCAGTACCGGGCGGGGGGATCAGGAATGCGGCGTGGGCACGCCGCCGAAAGTGGGGAACGAACATGGCAACACGCGACCGACGACTGGCTGAATTCGATGGCGCTGGGGAACCGCCGCCGGGCTTGCCGGTTCAGGTGCTGTGCGAAGATCACAGCGGAACCTATCAGCTTCCGTTTTCCTGTTATTTTGTCGATGGCAAGTGGCGCAATCACGAATCCGGCGGCGCGCTGGAAGCGACCGTGGTCGGGTGGCGTTTGCCGCGACGATAAGAGCGTCGGAATAAGGGACTTTCAATAGCGGCGGGGATTTACGATCGAGCATTGCGACAGGACAACGGCCCCGCTTGTCCCAAAACGCGACAAAAATTTTCGGCACTTTAAGGTTCGGAACGCGGTGCGAACGAACCACGCCCGAATCAGCGGATTGGCTGCGTACCCGTCTGTTCACGGCTAGATGTCGACTGCGGTGTGAGCCGGCGCACCACATCCAGAACTAGCCGCAAGCGGACGCGGCCAGCGGCCGACGACAAAGGTTAATGCCTCCGGCAACGACATTCGCTCGCCTACTTCCAGGGCGTCACCGGCGGCACGTTGTCGGTCGCCGGCGGCACGTCGACGGTCTTGAAATCCGCCGGGCTGACGATTTCGAGGTACTCCATGTCCGGCGAGTAATCGTACAGGTAGTGCACGATGCCCGGCCGCTGATGCACGACGTCGCCGGCCTGCACCAGCGTCGACTTGTCTTCGTACATGAAGCGCGCCCAGCCCTTCATCATGATGACGATCTGGAAATTGCAATCGTGGCGATGCCAGCCGGTGCCGTCTTCGGGGGGCATGTCGGCATTGGCCTTGACCAGGTGGCAGATCACCTGACCGCCGGTGGCCTCCGCGATGCCGAGGTCGCGGTACAGGAAGAAGTCGCGCAGACCACCGCCCTTGAATTCGGTATCGCCGGGCTTGACGTGGGAAAATTTGTTGACGACAGCGTGCTGGTTCATGACGGCCTCCACCGTTTGTGTGTGCGATCGCAACCACCGGCGTCCAATATTTTGGCAGCAGGGACCGCCGTGCTTTGCTTCGTTGTGCCATGCGAAAATCACGCCAGCGCTGCTGCGGCGCGGCGATCGGACGCGGCCCCGTCGCGACGCCGCCGAAACGCTTGGAGCAAAGCTGGAATTCCCGATCGGCAATTTTACTCGCGCCGATGCCCGGGTTCGACCAGAGGTCGAACAGGCGACATCGCTGGCACGAAGTTATGCAAGGTCTGCCCGGTACTTGAGCCCTTCAAACAGGCAACACCCGGCGCCGCCTGCCTAATATTCAACCTCGAGTTCTTCGATCTCCTCGGGCTCAGCCTCGGCGGCCGCGATCCATTGCGCCATTTCCGGCATCGCCATGATCAGGTCGGCATAGGTTTTCAAACGCGGCTCGAGCTTCACGTCGTAGGTCGCAAAACGCGTCACGACCGGCGCATACATCGCGTCCGCCATGGTGCGCTCGCCGAACAGGAACGGCCCGCGGGATTCGGCGAGACACTCGCGCCAGATGGTGCAGACGCGATCGATGTCGGCCTGCGCGCGGGTCCAGATCTTGAAGCCCGGGAAATGTCCCTTCAGATTGACCGGCAGCGAGGCGCGCAGCGTCGTGAAGCCGGAATGGATTTCGCCGCAGATCGAGCGGCAATGGGCGCGGTGAATGCGGTCCGGCGGCAGCAAACCGGCATCCGGCATGATCTCGTTGAGATACTCGCCAATCGCCAGCGTGTCCCAGATCATGGCGCCCTCGTGACGAAGGCAGGGCACCAGGATCGACGACGACAGCAAGAGGATTTCGGCGCGCGCGGAGGGGTCGTCCGGCGCGGTGACGATCTCCTCGAACTCCAGCCCGGAAAACTTGGTCAACAGCCAGCCCCGCAGCGACCAGGACGAGTAGTTCTTGCTGCTGATGGTCAGTGTCGCTTTCGCCATTTGGCCTTTCCCTTAATCCCCGAAGGCAATCCTAAGCCCAATCCTGGGCTCATGTACCTAAGCCTTTGGATACCTGCGGCACGCCGCGCGGCCGGTGCCCGGGGCCGATGCCTTCCCGCACAGTATGCAGCAAGCGACGTGCCAGTTCATAGGGCTGTTTGACTCCGCGCTGGCTTCGATATTGCATAGCAATACGGGCAAGGGCGGAAGTGAATGATGTCAATGTTATATCAGGCCTATCAGAACCATATGGACCTGACGGAACCATGGCGGACAGGGGCCGCTTCCGCACTGCGATATCTCAACCTCATCCCGCAGGGCGTCTCCGACAAGGTATTTGGTCGACTTGCCGCGGCGCTCGAACTCATCTCGCGCTCCTCGTTGACCTATGCGCGCCCGGCCTACGGCATCGACCGGATACAGGTCGGAAACCGCGAGCTCAAGGTGACCGAGGAGGTGACCTACGCAACCCCGTTCGGTTCGCTCTTGCACTTTAAGAAGGAAGATGCACCGGAGCAGCCCCGGATGCTGCTGGTGGCGCCGATGTCCGGTCATTTCGCAACGCTGCTGCGCGGCACGATGAAGACGCTGCTGCAGGACCACGACGTCTACATCACCGACTGGCACAACCCGCGCGACATTCCACTCAACAAGGGGCGATTCGGCCTCGACGATTACACCGGACACCTGATCGAATTCCTCGGCCAGTTGGGACCACGCCCGCACATGGTGGCGATCTGCCAGCCGTCGGTGTCGGCGCTCGCGGCCACCGCGATCATGTGCGAGGACGACCATCCGTCGCGGCCCGCGACGTTGACCCTGATGGCAGGGCCGATCGACACGCGGATTTTGCCGACCAAGGTCAACGAGTTTGCCAAGAGCAAGCCGATAAAATGGTTCGAGGACAATCTGATCAACTACGTGCCGTTTCAATGCAAGGGCGCGTTCCGCAAGGTCTATCCCGGCTTCGTGCAGCTCACGGCCTTCGTGTCGATGAATCTCGAACGCCATATCAAGCAGCACATGGACCTTCACAATCATCTGGTGAAGGGCGAGAAGGAAAAGGCCGCGACCATCAAGACGTTCTATGACGAATATTTCGCGGTCATGGACCTACCGGCGGAATTCTATATCGAGACCGTCCGCGACGTGTTCCAGGAACATCTGTTGCCGCAGGGCAAACTGACGTTTCGCGGCCGCCCCGTGAACCCGGCCGCGGTCAAGCGGATGGGACTGATGACGGTCGAGGGCGAGAAGGACGACATCTGCTCGATCGGCCAAACGCTCGCCGCGCAAGAGCTCTGCACCGGCGTGCGCGCCTATCGAAGGGTGCACCACATGCAGGCCGGCGTCGGCCATTACGGCGTGTTCAGCGGCAGGAAGTGGAACAACGAAATCTATCCGCTGCTGCGCGATTTCGTGCACGTCAATTCGTGATTTACCCGGCTCAATGCAGCGGGCCTGTTCGGCCGGCGCCGTAAGTTCGATCGCCGGCAGTCGTTTATCGGATAGACATCGCGCCTTGACCGCACGATGATCCAAGGCACGCTCAACCGGAGGAGGACATCATGGCGGCCCTGGAGAAAGGCATCACTGGAAACGGCGCGGGATATCGCGGCAAGAGCTGGAACATTCTCGGCCAGGTCTACTTTCCAAAAGCAGTGACCAATTCCACCTTCGCCTTCGAGACCAACAGCGAGCCCGGACAACATGTGCCGGTGCACGTGCATCCGACCCAGGACGAGTTCATCCTGGTGCAGGAAGGCGTGCTCGACCTCAAGCTCGACGGGGTCTGGGTGCAGGCCAAGGCCGGCGATCTCGTGCGCCTGCCGCGCGGCATTCCGCACGGCTACTTCAACAAATCCGACAAGCCGGCGCGCGCGCTGTTCTGGGTTTCGCCGATGCAGAAACTGGAAGCCTTGTTCGACAAGCTGCACAACCTCACCGACCCGGCCGAGGTCGTGCGCATCTCGGCCAATCACGAAGTGGATTTTCTGCCGCCCGAAGCCAACGAGTAGGGCGTTTTTCAGCTCGCTTGGATCGTTGCCGTCTGTGGCCTCATGGCTCGAGACGCGCATCGTAACCAAGTTTGCGCAGGCTGCGTACGCTTGCCTGCGTGACGCGCTCCTCACCATGAGGGTCTTAAGACCTCATCCAGAGGAGCATCGCGAAGCGATGCGTCTCGAAGGATGAAGCCATTGAAGCGGAAATTGCGTTAGGGCAACGCGCCGCGGTATTTTCCTGATAGGCGCCGCGCCCGACGGAGGGCGATCGACGCCTCATGCCTGCAACATTGCATCGAAGGAAAATCACATGGTCAGCCCAAAACAGGTTTGCGTGATCGGCGCCGGCGTGTCGGGCCTGGCGGCGGCGAAGGCGTTTGCCGCGCACGGGCACCAGGTCACGATCACCGAGAAGAGCGGCGATCTCGGCGGCGTCTGGGATCCCTTGCGCTCCTATCCGGATGTGCAGACGCAAAGCCCCAAGGATCTCTATCGCTACACCGACAAGGCGATGCCGGACTCCTATCCGGAATGGCCCAAGGGGCCGCAGGTCCACGCCTATCTCCTGGACTATGCGCGCGGCCACGGGCTCGATCGCCTGATGCGCTTCAAGACCAGCGTGGTCGCGATGGCGCGCCGGGCCGACGGCAAGCCCGGCTGGACGCTGGAGCTGGAAACCGCGGACGGCAGGACAAGCGAGGATTTTGATTTTGTCGCGATCTGCACCGGACAGTTTAATGAGCCGCAGACACTAAGCCTTCCAGGCGAAGGCGCTTTCAAGGCGCAAGGCGGGCAAATCCTGCACTCGTCGGGCTATAACGACGCCTCGCTCGTCAACGGGCGCAAGGTGGTGGTGCTCGGCGGCTCAAAATCGGCGACCGACATCGCCGTCACCGCTGTCACCTCCGGCGCCAGCGAGGTAACGATCGTCTACCGCGAGCCGGTGTGGCGCATCCCCTACTTCATCGGCGGCCTGGTCAACTTCAAGCGCATCCTCTACATCCGCGCGCAGGAACAGATGTTTGCAAGCTGGGGCATCGGCCCGCTGGCGCGGCTCGCGCATCTGATCGCCAAGCCGTTGGTGTGGGCGAATTGGCGCGGGCTCGAGAGCCTGCTGAAGGCGCAGTTCAAGCTCGGCAGATGCAAGATGGTGCCCGAGACGCGGATCGAAGACGGCGTCAATTGCTCGGTGCCGATCGCAACGCCCGGCTTCTTTCCGATGGTCGCAGATGGCCGCATCAAAGCGATCCGCGGCAGCTTCGACCATTACGAGGCCGGCACCATCGTGACGAGCAACGGCGAGCGCGTAAAAGCCGACATCGCGGTGCTCGCGATCGGATACAAGCTCGGCGTTCCCTTCCTGCCGGAGGCCGATCGCAACAAGCTCGTCGACCCCGACGGTCAGTACCGCCTGTACCGCCTGATCGCCAATCCTGACCTGCCGGATTTGGGTTTTGTCGGATTCAACTCCAGCTTCTGCACGGTGCTATGCGCCGACATGGCCGCGCACTGGCTGGTGCGCTATGCCGACGGCCAGCTCGCGCAGCAGCCGAGCGCGCGCGAGATGGCCGACAACATCGAGATGATGCTGCATTTCAAGCGCGTGGAGCGGCCGGCGGCGGGCGTCTATGGCGGGTTGTGCGTCGCACCCTTTCACTACAAGCATTTCGATGAATTGCTCGCGGATATCGGCGCAGCCCAACGCCGGCGCAATCCGTTGGCGGAAATGTTCACGCCGCCAAATGCGGACGCCTACGCGCAGTTTTTGGCATCGGCGCCGAATTATCGGGCGGCGGCCTGACCGCGATGACGATCATCGCGCTATAGGTCTTGCGCAATTTGCGCGATACGATAATTCCCTGCAATCAAGGGCGACCGCTGACGAGTGGCCCGGGGAGAAAGAACCATGAAACGACGATCCGCCAATTTCCGCGCGGTGCTGCTGGGTCTTGCGAGCGCCCTCTTGTTCACGGCCACGGCGAACGCCGCCGAAGTCCGGGTGATGATATCAGGCGGACTGACTGCGGCCTTCAACGCGCTGGTGCCGGAATTCGAGCGTCAGACCGGCAACAAGGTTCTGGTCGCGTACGGCCCGTCGATGGGCACTACCGTCAATGCAATCCCCGTGCGGCTCGAGCGCGGCGAACCCGCCGACGTGCTGATCATGGTCGGCTACGCCTTGGGCGATCTCGCCAAGAACGGCAAGGTGATCCCCGACAGCCGCGTCGATCTCGTCAAGTCCGGCATCGGGGTTGCGGTCAGGACGGGCGCGCCGAAGCCGGACATCAGCTCGGCGGATACGCTCAAGCGCGCGCTGCTGGCAGCGAAGTCGGTCGCCTATTCCGACAGCGCCAGCGGCGTCTATGTCTCGAGCGAGATGTTGAAGAAGCTCGGCATCGAGAATGAGATGAAGGACAAGGCCAGGATGATTCCGGCGACGCCAGTCGGTGAAATCGTGGCGCACGGCGATGCCGAGATCGGCTTTCAGCAGATCAGCGAATTGAAGCCCGTGCCGGGCATCGACATCGTCGGCCCCCTGCCCGCCGATCTGCAGAAGATCACAGTGTTTTCTGCGGGCATCGCCACGGCTTCGAAAGAGCCCGAGGCGGGCAAGGCACTGATCAAGTTCCTGACCTCGCCTGCCGCCGCTGTCGAGATCACAAAAAGCGGCCTGGATCCGATCCCGCCGGGCGCGACGAATTAGATTAGACCGAAGCGATGATCGGCTCGTAGAGAGAGCCCTCACCCGCCCGAGTTCGCGGAGCCTGTCATCGGGCGCGCATTCGCGCGACCCGGTGGCTACGCCGGGCGACCTCTTCCCGCAAAAGAGCAGGGCGAGGTGAACCGCATCGTCGATCCAACTTCCGACCAGCCTAAGTTAAGTTATTGCGTCCGGATCGGTGCGTCCTTCAACCCGTTATTGTCGTAGGCCTTGCGCAGGGTCCCATTTGTCGTGGCGTCCGTCATGAATTTCTTGACGAACGCCAGCGACTGCGGATGATTGAGCGGGACGGCGACCGCCGTCACCGTCTTCTTGAAGGTCTCATCCAGCACCTTGGTGCCCGGAATTTTCTTTGCCATGGCGTTGAGCTGGTCGCGCGACAGCGCGAAGGCGTCGATCTCGCCGTTCTTCAGGAGATTGAAGATTTCGTCATAGGTCTGATAGCCGGTGACCTTCACGTTCTTCAGATGCGCCTGGGCACCGCGCATCGTCGTAGTGTTGTTGACCGCCGCAACCTTGACGCCGGTCTGGTCGAGGGTCGCGAAATCAGTGATCGGCGAGCCCGCTTTCACGATATAGGTTGCGTCCGCGACCTCATAGATCGGGCCGAACGACATCTTGGTCTCGCGCTCCGGATCTTGCGGCAGGAAGGTGACATCCCAGTCGCCCTTCGTGGCAGCGTTGGTGATCTGACCGGAATTGGGGTAGGCGACATATTCGACGGGTACCCCAAGCTGCGCCGCCATTTCCTTAGCCAGATCGACCGGCACCCCAGCATAACCGCCGGATTCGGTTTTGTTGGACCAGAAGGCGCCGCCGGCCGCGCTAATCGCGATCGCCACGCGCAATTTGCCGGTCGGGGCGATTTCACCCCTGAGGTCGTCGGCGAAGGCCGGCGTCGTCATCATCGTCACTCCCAAGATCATCACTACGAAGGCAAGGCCCGCCAAGCGCGGCACGAATTGATTGGACATAGCACTTCCCCTTGTCCTTTTCCGTTGGGCCCAAACGTGAGCCATTGCCATTGTGGTTCATCCTTCAGGGTGTTGAAAAGGCTAGATTCCCGGTTGACGAGCTAAATTGATATCCCTTGATCATGGTATGTCGCACGCAGCGCGCGCACTTGCGGTCCTGCCCTTTCGGGTTCCTCCGAATGCGGATTCTTGCTATTGAAGCGAGCGGGAGGCCTGCTCGCAGGCGTTGAGTAGAGGGGCACTGCCATGAAGCCTGCGCGTCCGTCACTTCCCAAACAGATTGACGACAGGCAAATCGGCCACGCCGGCCGGGCCGCGATCGCAATTCTCGCGCTGGTTGCGCTCGCGGGTTGCGAGCAAAATACCTTCGTACCGCCGCCGCCGCCCAAGGTCGAGGTCGCCCTTCCCATGCAGCGGCCGATCACGCGCTATCTCGAAACCACCGGCAGCACCGCGCCGATCAAATCGGTCGACCTGGTGGCGCGGGTGCAGGGCTTCCTGCAGTCGATCGACTACAAGGACGGCGACTTCGTCAAGGAAGGCACGCCGCTGTTCACGATCGAGCCGGAAACCTACAAGCTGAAGCTCGACCAGGCGAAGGCTGCAGAAGCCGGCGCGGACGCATCGGTTAAGCAGGCCGAGGCCGATTTCAAGCGGCAGACCGACCTGGTCGCCCGCCAGGCGGTCTCGCAAGCGACGCTCGATACGTCCACCTCCACTCGCGACAACGCCCAGGCCAGTCTGCAGCAGGCGCAGGCCAACACCAGGATCGCGGAAGTCAACTATGGCTACACCAAGGTCACCGCGCCCTTCGACGGCGTCGTCAGCGCGCATCTGGTCTCGGTCGGCGAACTGGTGGGAGCCGCCTCGCCGACGCAGCTTGCGACCATCGTCGCGCTCGATCCGATCTACGTGAATTTCAACGTCAACGAACAGGACGTATTGCGGATCCGCGCCGAAGCCAGGCGCAAGGGACTGACGCCGGCCGACCTCAAGCAAACGCCGGTCGAGGTCGGCCTGCAGACCGAGGACGGTTATCCGCATGAGGGCAAGCTCGACTACGTCGCGCCCACGATCAATCAATCGACGGGAACGCTGGCCGTGCGCGGCGTCATCCCCAATGCCGACCGCGTGCTGCTGCCCGGTTATTTCGTCCGCGTCCGCGTGCCGGTCGACAAGGAGCAGGATGCCCTGCTGATCCCCGACACCGCGCTCGGCAGCGACCAAAGCGGCCGTTACGTGCTGGTAGTGACGGCCGAGAACGTGGTCGAGCAGCGCAAGGTGCAGACCGGCCCGATCGACAACGGGCTACGCGTGATCGACGGCGGCTTGAAGGGGGATGACCGCGTTGTGATCGCCGGAACGCTGCGGGTGATTCCCGGCGAGAAGGTCGATCCGCAACTGCAGAAGATCGAGCAGCCGTCGCAGGCTGGCAATTAAGGTCGGGCCATGATCTCCAAATTCTTCATCGAGCGGCCGGTCCTCTCCAACGTCATCGCCATCCTGATGATGCTGATCGGCGGCGTCGCGCTATTCGAGCTCGCGGTCGCACAATATCCCGACGTGGTGCCACCGACCGTGCAGGTCACCACCCGCTATCCCGGCGCCAGCGCGAAAACCGTGATCGACACGGTCGCGCTGCCGATCGAGCAGCAGGTCAACGGCGTCGAGGACATGCTGTACATGCAGTCCTATAGCGGCGCCGACGGCACCTATACGCTGACGGTGACGTTCAAGATCGGCACCGATCTCAACTTCGCACAGGTCCTGGTGCAGAACCGCGTCTCCAGCGCGCTGTCCCAGCTGCCCCAGGCGGTGCAGAACCAGGGCGTCACGGTGCAGAAGAGGTCGACGTCGATCCTTCTGTTCGTGACGCTGACCTCGCCCGATGCCAAATATGACAGCCTCTATTTGAGCAACTACGCCACCATCAATCTCAGGGACGAGCTGTCGCGGCTGCCCGGGGTCGGCAATGTCACGGTGTTCGGCGCCGGGCAATATTCGATGCGGATCTGGCTCGACCCCAACAAGCTGCAGGCGCGCGGGCTGATGCCGCAGGACGTCATTCAGTCGATCCAGCAGCAGAGCCAGCAGGTCGCCGCCGGCCAGGTCGGCAGCCCGCCGACGCCGCCCGGGCAGGCCTTTCAGTATACCCTCAACGTCAACGGCCGGCTCGACGACGCCAGTCAGTTCGAGGACATCATCGTCAAGACCGGCAACAATGGCGACGTGACGCGCGTCCGCGACGTCGGTTCGGTGGAGCTCGGCGCGCAGACCTATAGCCAGATTTTCTCGCTCAACAAGCAGCCCGCCACCGGCATCGGCGTGTTCCAGTCGCCCGGCGCCAACGCGCTTCAGGTCGAGCAGGCGGTCGAGAAGAAGATGACGGAGCTCGCGCGTGCATTCCCGCAAGGGATCAAATACGACACGCCCTTCGACACCACCAAGTTCGTCAACGCGTCGATCCACGAGGTCTACAAGACGCTGATCGAGGCCGGCCTGCTCGTGCTGGTCGTGATCCTGGTGTTCCTGCAGGACTGGCGCGCGATGCTGGTGCCGGCGACCACCGTGCCCGTGACGATCATCGGCGCGTTCGCAGGCATGGCCGCGCTCGGCTTCACCATCAACCTGTCGACCTTGTTTGCGATCGTGCTCGCGATCGGCATCGTGGTCGACGACGCCATCGTCGTGGTCGAGGGCGCGGCGCACAATATCGAGAAGGGCATGTCCGGTCACGACGCCGCCATCGCGGCGATGGATGCACTGTTCGCGCCGATCGTCGGCATCACGCTGGTGTTGATCTCGGTGTTCTTGCCGGCGGCGTTCCTGCCTGGCTTGACCGGGCGCATCTATGCGCAATTCGCGCTGGTGATCGCGGCGACCGCGCTATTAAGCGCCGTCAACGCCGCGACCTTGAAGCCGACGCAATGCGCGCTGTGGCTGCGCGCGCCGGTGCCGCCGGAACAGCGCAACTGGTTCTATCGCGGCTTCAACAATGTCTATAACCGGCTCGAGCGCCGTTACGCCGGGCTGATCGGCTTTCTCGCCAGACATGCCAACGCCTCCGTCATGGTCGCGCTGATCCTGATCGGGATCGGATTTTACGGTCTGTCGCGGGTGCCGACCGGATTCCTCCCTATCGAGGATCAGGGCTACCTGATCGCCGCGGTGCAGTTGCCCGACGGCGCGGCGCTCGACCGAACGCAAAAGGTGCTCGACCGGGTCAGCGAGATCACAGGCAAAACGCCCGGCGTCGAGCAGGTCATCACCATCGCCGGCATCTCGGCGCTCGACAACAGCGCGAGCCTCGCCAATGCCGGCGTCGCCTACATCATTCTGAAGGACTGGGGCTCGCGCGGCCCGGGCGAGGATTTGCGCTCGCTGGTCTACGGACTGAACGACAAGCTCGCCCCCATTCTGGAAGCGCGCGCGCTGGTGCTGCCACCGCCGCCGATCCAGGGCATCGGCAACGCCGCCGGATTTGCGATGCAGATCGAATTGCGCGACGGCAACAGCGACTACGCCAAGCTGCAGGCGATCACGCAGGCCATGGTCGCCAACGCCCAGACCCAGAGCGCGCTGCAGCGCGTGCAATCGCCGTTCCGCGCCACGGTGCCGCAATTCGACGTCGAGATCGACCGCGTCAAGACCCAGACCTTGCACGTCACCACCGACGAGGTGTTCTCGGCGCTGGCGTCCTATACGGGCTCGTCCTTTGTCAACCAGTTCAACAAGTTCGGTCGCGTGTTCCAGGTCTATGCGCAGGCCGATGCCCAGTTCCGCCTGACCCCGCGCGATATCGCCAACATGATGGTGCGCAACCAGAACGGCGACATGATCCCGATCGGCACGCTGGCCAAGATCACGCCCGCGGTCGGGCCGTCCCTGATCAGCCTGTACAATCTCTACCCGTCCTCGACCATCGTTGGCCTGCCGGCGCAGGGCTACAGCTCCGGCCAGTCGCTGAATTTGCTGGAGCAGATCGCGGACAAGACGCTGCCGCCCGGCACCGGCTACGAATGGACGGCGATGTCCTATCAGGAGAAGGCCGTCTCCAGCCAGATCTACTACGTGTTCGGACTCGCGATGCTGTTGGTCTATCTCGTGCTCGCCGGGCAATATGAGAGTTGGTACGCGCCGATCTCGGTGATCCTGGCGGTGCCGCTGTCGCTGCTCGGACCGATGTCGGTGCTCCGAGGCCTCGGCATCGACAACAACCTCTACGTCCAGATCGGCTTGATCCTTCTGATCGCGCTGTCGGCCAAGAACGCGATCCTGATCGTCGAGGTCGGGTTGGAGCTACACGTCCGCGACGGCAAGCCGGTGCTGGAATCCGCGATCGAAGCGGCGCGCGCCCGATTCCGTCCGATCCTGATGACGTCGTTCGCCTTCATCCTCGGCGTGGTACCGCTGGTCCTCGCCACCGGCGCCGGCGCCAGCGCGCGCAAGTCGATCGGCATCACCGTGTTCTCCGGCATGCTGGCCTCGACCTGCCTTGCGGTGCTGTTCGTGCCGGCCTTCTTCGTCGTGGTGCAGCGCTTCGAGAACTGGCGCGCGGAAAAGAAGGCGCCGGCGGCGCCGGCGGTCTCGAAGGCGGCGCCGTGAGGTGTTGACTGGAGCGTTCTCCAGTTCGCTCGAATCGTTGCTGCTCCTCCCGTGGCCTCATGGTTCGAGACGCGCGAAGACGCGCTGCCCCGCAGCAGGTCCTTGCGCAGCAAGGGGGAAGCCTGAAAACCTGGCTCCTGTGGCACACACGCAGCACGAAACGCGCGGCCAAAGCCGCCAAAAAAAGACGCCATAACTACCCCAGCCCCGTATCTTGATCTCATTGGTATTGGGATGAGGGTTAGGGGCACGGATCACAGATCGATGACACCGCAATTATGCGACCAGATTCGTTCCGGCTGTTGCCCGCACAGTCTCGCGATGTCACTCGTCCATGATTATGGCTGGCAGCGTACCGACAATTCCAGGCCACCGTCGAATGGCAGCGTCATGGTTCGAAAACCGCTCTCTTCGAGACATGCGAAATAGTCCGCATACTCGTTTCGATACTTTTCCGTATTATCGCAGATCACGATGGCGCCCGACCCGAGATGCGGGGTGACCAGCTCCAGCGCCGGCCGCGCCATGCCGATCCAGATATCGACCAGCATGAAATCCACCGGCCCTTCGATCTCCTTCAGGGTTTCGCGCAGATCGCCTTCACGCAGATCGATGAAATCGCTCAAGCCTGCGTCTGCGAAGTGCGCCCGCGCGGCGCTGGCCTTGTCGGGCTCGTATTCGGTCCCGATCACCGCGCCGTTGCCTCCGGCGGCGCGGACATTGTCCCGCACGGCGGCGGCGAGATAGAGCGTCGAAACCCCGAACGAGGTGCCGATCTCGACGATCCGGCGCGCATCGCTCGCGCGGCAAAGCTGATAGCAGAACTGCGCCTTGTCGCGGTCGAGCGCGACGAGCTTGTCGCTGAGAAAGGCTTTGACCTCGCCCATCGGTGGAGGCGTTTGCTTCGTGCGCTCGGTTTCGTACCTCCGCAGCGCCGCAACCTGCCCGTCGCTTCTGGCATGCAGGCCATCCAGCAAACGCTCCAGATCCGGATCGCGAAGAAAGCTCATTGACCGATCCCTCCATTCGCCTGCGCCGCCGGCACTCTGATCTCCTGTGGCAGGATGATCGCCGCCGCGATCACCAACAGGCACAGGCCGGCGAAGGCGTGCAGCATGGTGACAAAACCGCCCTGTTGGTAGAGCCACGCCACCAGCCCGACGGAGGCGCCGGCCGCGGTGAAGCCGACGAAATAGCGCACCGCATAGGCGCGCGAGCGCCATTCTTCGGAAGTGTATTTGCCGACCATGGCGTCGTTGACCGTGACCTGGCCGAACGCGCCCATCACGATCCCGATCGAGACTAGAATGAGCGGCAGGTTCGATAGCGTCGCCGCGAAATAGAGGAACGGCGCCAGCACGAAGGACAGCGGCAGCGACACCGTCTTCAGTGAATGCCGGTCCAACAGCTTGCCGATGCTATATTGCGTCATCGCGCCGAATACGTAGACGCAGGCCGCGATCACGCCCAGTAACGCCGGGCTCTTGGTGAGGTCGGCGAGCCTTTCGGCGAACAGCTTTGGCAGCGCCACCGTCACGGCGTTGAAGGTGGTCGAGATCGCGATGACCACGATGAGGAGCGCCAAGATCACCCGCCACATGTCCTGATTGGCCACACGCGCTTGCGCGGCCGCCTGCTTCGTGCCCTTGCGGTCTTCATGCACTACGGTCAATGCGAACGCCACGCCGATCAGCATTGTGACGATGCCGGGAACGATGAAGGCGAAGCGCCAGCCGAAATATTGGCCGATCACGCCGGTAACCAGCGCCGAGGAGGCCACGCCGAGATTGCCCCAGACGCCGTTCAGCCCCATCTCGCGGCCCAGCCTGTCGGCATAGGACACGATCATCGCGGTGCCGACAGGGTGATAGATCGAGGCGAACAGGCCGATCGACAACAGCGCGGCGCCAAGCTGCAACGGCGTCCGCACAAAGCCGACCGCGATCATCGACAGGCCGATGCCGGCAAAGAAGATCACCATCATGTGGCGGCGGCTCCAGCGGTCACCGAGCCAGCCGGTGACGAGCGAACCCGCGCCGAACGCGATGAAGCCCGGGGTGGCGTAGGGCAACAGCTCCGAATAGGCCATGCCGAGCGCCGGCGCCATGATGATGACGGCGGCGGCAAAGATCAGCATCGCATAATGGTCGATGAAATGGGCGGCGTTAACGAAGCCGATCGCCCGGCTGGGGCTGTTCATGACAATTCCTTGGACGGTTCCCGTTATTGGCTCGGATAGGTTATAGATTCTTGTCCTGACGGGATGCAGCCAATGACTATCGTCGAAAAGCCAATCCACGCCATCCCCGGCGATCATCACTCAACCGGCGACGGCGTGCATCTGGTCGCGCGCAACTACCGCAAGGGCGTCCGGCTCGACACCCACATGCATCGCGAGGCGCAACTGGTCTATGCGGCGAAGGGCACGATGCAGGTCACGACGCCGAAGGGGCGCTGGCTGGTGCCGCCGGATCGCGCGGTCTGGGTCCCCGCCCGGCTCGAACATGCCATCGACGTGCTCGCCGATATCGAGATGCGCACGCTGTATTTCGATCTGGTCTGGCTGAAACGCGAACGGCGCAGCGCGAGCCTGCGATCGGAGTTCGTGGTGCGGGTCTCGCCGCTCCTGCACCAGGCAATCCTGGCGCTGTTCGAGCATCGCAATACGTCCGAGCGCATCGCGCTCCTGGTCAAGCTCGCGATGCTGGAGTTGCACAGGGCCGAAGATTCCGCGACCTTCATTCCGCTGCCGCACGAGCCGCGCTGCCGGCGCGCCGCCGACATCGTGCTCGGCGATCCCACCGCCGCGCACGAGATCGAGACCCTGGCGCAAAAGGTCGGGACCTCGGCGCGAACGCTGTCGCGGTTGTTCGCCTCCGAAACACAACTGAGCTTCAAGAGCTGGTGCCAGCGCGCACGCATCGCCTCCGCGATCGAGAAGCTGTCGACCCATGCCAATGTCTCGGTCAAGCAGCTCGCCGCCGAGCTCGGCTATGCTAGCGTACCGGCGTTTTCCCATGCTTTCCGGCAGGTGACCGGCAAGACCCCGACCGAGTTTGCAGGGAAGGACTAGGCTGCCTTGATTGTGACTACCTTCTCCCTAAATCCCATGTAATGTTCCGGACATCACACGGATTCGACCCGCTCATATGGCCAACGCGTTCTTTTCCGATTTACTTTCAACGATTTCCGAGCGTGGCCGCATCCTGCTCCGCCGCGGCGACCCCTCCGAGGCCAAACCGCACGCCGCCGGCCTTGTCGAGCTCTGCGAGGCACTGTTGTCGGGCCGCGGCGAGGCTTCCGGTACAGCGATGGCGCGCGAGGTGCTCGACCGGTATCACGACCTTGATGCGGACGGGCAGCGTTCCTTCTTCGAGGCTTTGGCGCGCGATTTCGGGCCGGACCGGGACAAGGTCGCCAAGGCGATCGAGGCTTGGCGCACGCATCCGGGCGACGGCAACGGAGGCCAGTTGCATTTTGCCTCCGAACCACGGCGGCAGGAGCTGATCCGCCGCCTCAACCGTGCCCCGGGCGGCACCAGCGAATTGGTCAAGATCCGCGCCGATCTGCTCGGCATGATGAACGGCCATGCCGATCTCGCGGCGCTCGACCGCGACGTCGTGCATCTGTTGGGTTCCTGGTTCAACAGGGGGTTTCTGGTGCTGCGTAGGATAGACTGGTCGACGCCTGCAAATATCCTCGAACAGATCATCCGCTACGAGGCCGTGCACGAGATTCACGATTGGGACGATCTGCGCCGCCGCATCGACCCCGTCGACCGCCGCTGCTATGCCTTCTTCCATCCGGCATTGGCCGACGAACCCCTGATCTTCGTCGAGGTCGCGCTGACGGAAGCTATGCCGTCGGCGATCGCGCCTCTGCTCGCCGTGGACCGGCGGCCGGTACCGGCCGAGCGCGCGCGCACCGCCGTGTTCTATTCGATCTCCAATACCCAGCGCGGCCTCGGCGGCATTTCCTTCGGCAACTTCCTGATCAAGCAGGTGGTCGAGGAACTGCGCCGCGAATTGCCGAAGCTCGATACGTTCGTGACGCTGTCGCCGGTGCCGGGCTTCATGCATTGGCTGCAGCAGGCGAAGGATGTTCCGCTCAGCGACGAGGACCGCGCGCTGCTGAAAAATCTCGACGAGCCGAAATGGTTCGAGAACGCCGAACTCACGGTGCAACTGCGCAGCGTGCTCGAACCGCTCGCCGCATACTATTTCCTGAAGGCGCGGACGTCGAAGGGACGGCTGATCGACTCGGTGGCGCGCTTCCATCTCGGCAACGGCGCGCGGCTCGAGCGGATCAACTGGCTCGGTGACCTCTCGCCGAAGGGTCTTCGCGAATCCGCCGGCATCATGGTCAACTATCTCTATCGCCTCGACAACATCGAGAAGAACCACGAGGCCTACGCCAACGACGGCGAGGTGGTCGCGTCAAGCGCGGTGAAGAAGCTGTTAAAGAACGAGGGGCGGCGGCTCTTGGATATGCGGCTGTCGTAGCTGTTTTTCGTCGCATTTTCCTGATTCAGTTTTCAAACAGCCGAGCGCGAAGCGTTTCGAGTCACCTCGCCCCGCTTGCGGGGAGAGGTCGAAATTCGCAGCAGCCAATTTCGGTGAGGGGGACTCTCCGCGAGTTCAGTTCGCGGATGGAGCCCCTCACCCCTCCCTCTCCCCGCGAAAGGGCGGGCAGAGGGAGAAGACACACCTCCGCATTCTCGCGACGCAACGCGCCCGAGCTGTGCGAGAAAATGTCCCTCAAGAAAAACAGAGGACGCGGGGAAGACGGGTGCTCAGCTCGCACCCGCGGCCCCCTGTGCATTGGTAGAAAGCACACCGGTAGTCACCACAGGTGGTGGCGGATCATCCGGTGTTTTCCTGCGCAATGGTCTTAACAGCTTACTTCGTGCTTTTGTGACCGGGCTCTTTTGCCACCGTCGTTCACGGAAGACTCCGCGACCTCAGCGCCAGCGTCGGGGCGCTAAGACCACACGACTTCGCCGTCCGCGAACCCGTCTACGCAAAAGGCTTCGCCGGGCTTGGAGTCCGCCGAACCTTCAGCGAAAGCGGTAACAGCGGCGCTCGTCTAGCGACACCGGCGCGTCCACCGCATCCCGCACCCAACGTCCGCGACGACGCGTACGCCCCTGTTCGAGGCGGGACGGCGGGAAGAGTACACAATTTCTGATTTTCCGAAAGTGAAATATTTGTGCGTGAAGAACTGACAACCCAAATCAGATTGAATCGCCTCAACAAATTTCAATTTACGCGCAAGCGATTTGGCAACGAAAAAGCCCGCTGTCCGAAGCGACGGTCAGAAAAATTGAAAAGATCTTGCCCGTCTGGCGAATCAGTTTGCAGTGACTTCCGCCTACGAGCTGTTGCAGGCTATATGTCTCCTGTTTCCATTCATCGATTGGGGGCTCAATCGGAATTCACGCCGCTGTCCTGGATCACTTTAGCCCATTTGACGGTTTCGACGTCCACGTAGCTCTTGAAATCTTCCGGGGACTTGCTGGCGACGGCGTTCACGCCGGCGTTGCGCATGCGTGCCTGAATCTCCGGCTCGGCGAGTACCTTGATGATCGCGGCATGCAGTCTGTCGACGATCGGCCGCGGTGTCCCGGTGGGCACCAGCACGCCCTGCCAAGACGACGTCACGAGATTTTTCCATCCGAGCTCGGTCATAGTGGGGATATCAGGCAGATCGGCCATGCGCTCTCTGGTCGTGACGGCAAGCGCCTTGACCTTCTTGCCCTTCACGTACTCCTTCGCCGACGAGATGGTGGTGAACATGAGGTCCACATGTCCGCCGAGAATGTCGGTCACGGCCGGGCCGGCGCCACCCTTGTAGGGAATATGCACCATGTCGAGCCCCGCATCCTGCTTGAAAACCTCCATCTCCAAACGATCGAGTGTGCTGCTGCCGGGCGAGGCGAAGCTCGCCTTGCCCGGGTTCGCCTTTACATAGTCGATCAGTTCGCCGACGCTGTTGGCCGGGAAGTCGAGCCGGGTGATCAGGATGCTCGGCGTGTCGGCGCATATCGAAACCGGGGCCAGATCCCGTTCCGGCTTGACGCGCATGTTGGTGTACACCCGCGGGTTGATCGAGATGGTGCCGATATTGCCGAGAAATATCGTGTAGCCGTCCGGCACCGCGCCGGCCGCAGCCTCCGTGCCGATGATGCCGGCCGCGCCGGGTCGATTGTCGAGCACGATCTGCTGGCCGAGGATCTGGCTGACGCCGGGCTGGATCATGCGGGCGACGAAGTCGGACGCGCCGCCGGGCGCGAACGGGACGATCATCTTGACGGGTCTGGTGGGATAGTTGTCGACGTCTTCGGCGGAAGCTGCTGCACCGAGCAACAAGAACAGCGCGCTGCCGAGCGCGGTCGCGATTTTGATTTTAATTCGCTGCGCTGACGCCATGGTCGTTCCTCACTCGATCTCGATCGCCGTCTGGATCGGTCCGATCCTGCGGAATGATCGGCCCGCCGCGGAATTGTCGGACATGCTAGCGTCCCAGCGCCTCGGCAAGCAATACAGAGTGCAAAGCAAATACAGATTGCATGCAATGTGATCCCAAGGGGTGCCGCACGCGGCCCTGTCGTCGGTCGTACTGGTCCGATTCCAGCGCGCCCAGACCAACTCGTCATGGCCGCACGCGTAAGTCCGGTTGATCTGTGCCGGATCGCGGTTGAGCAGCAGCCGTCAGATACATCGGGTGTGGAAAAGACCCCGCTTTCTTTTCTTACGACTACGGCGACGTGAAACTATAACCAAACCGAAAGGATTGTCACCAAACAGACCGCCAACAGTCCGGCCAGCATTCGACCGCGGCGTTCTCGGTGACCGCCGGAGAACCACAGCGCGGCAAGAGAAAAGAATAATGGAAATCCTCTGAAGAGCGAATTGTTCGCGAGCTTCCCGAGGTGCGTATTTCCCCCAACGAATGAGTTGAGCGTCAGCAGAATTTCTTTATCAAGACTGGCGATAATCATCTTAATGAATTCATTGCAACGGAATCCGAAATAAAGCAAAAGTTACGATATCAACAACTTGCAACCGCATGCAAGCCGCTGCTGGCCATGAAAGAATGATGGTTAACAGAGTTTGGCCTGCCACTTGGATCAAGCGAGATCACATGCGCTGCGGGCAAGTTGCGATCAACAGCGATCTTGCCGTCGGTGCTGAAGCCGACGATGTGAGGCGGCGACTTCCGCAATGACCAAACCTAATCCGCCAGCGCCTTCATCTCGGCGTAGAGATCTGACTTTCCCTCAAAGCCGATTCCCGGCAAATCCGGCATGGTGATGTGGCCGTTCACGACGCGGACGCCGTCCGGAAAACCGCCATAGGGCTGGAACAGGTCGGGATAGCTCTCGTTGCCGCCGAGACCCAGGCCGGCCGCGATGTTGAGCGACATCTGGTGCCCGCCATGCGGGATGCAGCGGCTTGGCGACCAGCCGTAAGTCTTCAAGACCTCGAGCGTGCGCTGATATTCACATAAGCCATAGGACAGCGCGCAATCGAACTGCAGCCAGTCGCGGTCCGGCCGCATGCCGCCATAGCGGATGAGATTCCTCGCGTCCTGATGGCTGAACAGGTTTTCCCCCGTCGCCATCGGCGTGGGATAGAATTCCGCAAGCGCAGCCTGCAGCGAAAAGTCGAGGGGATCGCCGGCCTCCTCGTACCAGAACAGCGGATAGTCGCGCAGCATTTTGGCATAAGCGATCGCAGTCTCCAGATCGAAGCGGCCGTTGGCGTCGACCGCGAGCTGCGCATCCTTGCCGATCTCTTCCAGCACGGCCTCGATGCGCTCGCGATCCTCCTCGATTGGCGCGCCGCCGATCTTCATCTTCACGACATTGTAGCCGCGATCGAGATAGCCGCGCATCTCGCCGCGCAGCATCGACAGCCCCTTGCCGGGATAATAGTAGCCGCCGGCGGCATAGACGAAGACGCGCGGATTGGGGTTCAGGCCGTGGTGCTCGGCGAGCAGGCGAAACAGCGGCTTGCCCGCGATTTTCGCGACCGCATCCCACACCGCCATGTCGATGGTGCCGACCGCGACTGAGCGCTCGCCATGGCCGCCGGGCTTTTCGTTCGACATCATGGTCGACCAGATTTTGTCCGGATCGAGATTGTCGCCGGCTTCATTGAGCAGCGACTTGGGATCGGCTTCCTTGAGGCGCGGCGCAAAACGCTCGCGGATCAACCCACCCTGCCCGTAGCGGCCGTTGGAATTGAACCCGTAGCCGACCACCGTCTTGCCGTCGCGCTTGACGTCGGTGACGACGGCAACGAGGCTCGTGGTCATCCTGGTGAAATCGATATAGGCGTTGCGAATCGGCGAAGAGATCGGTTTTGTGACTTCGCGGACGTCGACGATACGGATGGACATGGGATTTGGCTTTCAGAATGGTGGCAGTGATTGCACGCTAATCGCGCCCAGATCGTTATTGCGATCCAACGGGTCGGCGCGAAGCGCGGCCCGATGACGGGCTCCGCAAAGCAATCCACGACTGCTTCACAAGGCGGAAGAATGGATTGCTTCTTCGCTTCCGCCTTCGCTCGTTGAGCTTCGGCGGACAAATCGTTCTTCGCAATGACGGGCTGAGAGCACGTCAGGACGGGTCTTTGTCGCGGAAATACGGCTCCACTGGGCCGTGAACCTTGATCGTCAGCGGGTTGCCGTGGCGGTCCTTGGCGTTGCCGGCGGTAACGCGCACCCAGCCCTCGCTGACGCAATATTCCTCGACATTGGTCTTCTCGACGCCCTTGAAGCGGATGCCGACATCGCGCGCCAGGATCTCCTCGTTGTAATACGGGCTGTTCGGATCGACCGACAGACGGTCGGGCAATTGGTCGCTCATCGCAGTCACCTTTGCTTCACTCTTCTCATTCACAACAGCGCCTCGATCTCTTTCTTCAGCCCTTCCGGTTTCGCGGTCGGCGCGTGGCGCGCGACCACCTTGCCGGAACGGTCGACCAGGAATTTGGTGAAATTCCACTTGATGGCGGAGCCGAGCAGGCCGGACTTCTCAGCCCTCAGATAATCGTAGAGCGGATGGGCGTTAGCGCCGTTGACGTCGATCTTCGAAAACAAGGGAAAGCTGACGTCATATTTGCTTTCGCAAAACTCCGCGATCTCCTTGGCGCTACCCGGCTCCTGGCCGCCGAACTGGTTGCAGGGAAAGCCGAGCACGGCAAAGCCGCGCGGAGAAAGTTCGCGATGCAGCGCTTCGAGCCCCCGGTATTGCGGGGTGAACCCGCAGGCGCTCGCGGTGTTGACGATCAGGAGCACTTGGCCCTCGAACCGCTTCAGCTGCACCTCCTCGCCGGCAAGCGATGTGGCGGTGAAATCGTAGATGGCCGGCATTTGTTCTCTCGTTAATTCAGCCGACCGGATCGATCGGCGAAGGCGGCGTGCCGCCCGCTTCAATCGCTTCGCCCGCGAGCAGGCAAAGGTCCTCGCGATAGCGGGAGGCGATGACCTGCACGCCGACGGGAATCCGACCCACAAGCCCGGTTGCGACCGTTAGCCCAGGCAGGCCCATGAAGGGAATAGCGATCTGCGTCAACTGTGCGCGCCAGACCCGGGCGAAGGAGGCCTCGTCCTTGCGATCGAGCTGGTCGGGGAACGGCAATTCGCCGGAGACCGGGATCAACAGAACGGGGTATTTTTCCAGGAACAGCAGCCATTCCCGTGACAGCGTCGCCCGCCGCGTCAGCGCTTTCGAGAACGCCGCCTGATCGAACGGAAAGACCTTTGATCGGTTACCGCGCAGGCAGACCAGCGCGCCGGGATCGCCCTCCTTCTCGGCCATTTCCAGTTGCGCTTCATAGCCGTCGCCGAGCCAGAGCTTTGTCTGCCAGTCGGCTGGCTCGCGCATCGGCGGCGTATCGGCGATCTCTTCCACGATCCAGCCGGCGCGCTCGAGTCGCTTGCCGGCCTCCGCGACCGCCGCCTTCACGTCGGCGACCGGATCGAGGCCGTCGGGATTGAGGCAGAGCGCGGCGCGCTTTGGCATCTCGGGACCTTGCAATGGCGCCGGCACCCACCAGGGATCGCGCATGTCGCGAGCAGACATCGCCTGCAGCGCGATGCGGAGATCGCCGATGGTGCGGGCGAGCGGACCCGATACTGCCGAGATTTGGGCTGCGATGGGGCGCTCCGGCACCGAGGCGTTGAACGCCGCGACCCGGCCGACAGTCGGCCGCAGGCCGTGCACGCCGCAGGCGTAGGCGGGATAGCGGATCGAGCCAGCGATATCGGTGCCGTGCGCGATGTGCCCAATGCCGGCCGCGACTGCGGCTCCCGCGCCGCCGGAGGAGCCGCCCGGTGTCAGCGAAGCATCGCGCGGGTTCTTGGTGTCGCCATGAATGAGGTTGGTGGTGAACCAGCGGTAGGAAAAGGCCGGGCAATTGTTGCGCCCGAGGATGACGGCGCCCGCTTTCCGCAAATTGTCGATCACCGGACTGTTGCTCGGCGCGATCGCATTACGCTGCAGCTTGAGCCCGTTGGTGGTGGCAAAGCCCTGCTGGTCGATATTGACCTTCACGGTGACCGGCACCCCCGCGAGCGCGCCTGCGTCTTCGCCACGGGCGATCGCGGCATCGACGGCGAGAGCCTGCTTGAGCACGTCTTCCGGACGATGATCGATCACGGCGTTGATCTTCGGGTTGACCGCGTCGAGCCGGGCCAAGGCCGAAATAGCCGCCTCCTTTGCGGACACCTTTTTCGACCGGATGAGGCTGGCCAGGTCCTTGGCCGACAGGCGCCAGAGATCGTCCATTTCCAACTCCGTTTGATGGTCTTGTAGCGCTGCCGGTAGCGCAAGGCCATCCGGAAAGGGAGAGCAATTATTTAGCGCACCCGGGCAAGAAAATAGGCGAGATCGGCGATCTGCTCCGGCGTCACCGAGCCCATCACGTCGGCCATGGTGGCATCGTAGCCGTGGCGGCTATTGTTCTTGTATTCGGCAAGCGTCTTGGCGAGGTAGTCCTCGCGCTGGTCGGCGATACGCGGGACGTTGTCGCCGCCGGAGAAATCCGGGTGGTGGCAGGAACTGCAGTGGTTTTGCGCAATCAGCGCCTGCGCCCGCTGCATCCGTGCCGGATCGGGCGCATCAGCCGGCGGCTGCGGCTTCGGCAAGGTCGCGATGAAATCGGAAAAGACGCGCAGATCGTCGTCACTTAATGGCTTCGCGATATCGTTCATCGGCTGGAAGGTGCGCAGCTTCTCGCGAAACATGAAGAGCTGGATCAGCGCGTAAGGCGCCTGCTGGCCGCCGAGCGAGGGGGTGTTGTCGGTCTGGGATTCTCCGTGCTCGCCGTGACAGGCAAAGCACGTCGCGGCGCGCTCCTGGATCGATTCGGCGCTCGCGGAGGAAGCGAGGAGGGCCAATGCCAACGCTGTCATTGTTTTTCGCATGGCCTGCTCTCGCTCACTCAACATTTGCAACGTTACGCAGTCATCTCACAACAGTCACTCCGGGGCGCGCGCTAGCGCGAACCCGGAATCTCGAGATTCCGGGTCTGGTGCTGACGCACCATCCCGGAATGACAACGGATCTATTGTCGCGCTGCCACTCGCAACGAGAGCCTTACTGCCTGGCGACCCTCTGCTTGCCGTACGACACGCGATAGACGGCGCCGTTCCAGTCGTCGGAGATCAGCATCGAACCGTCCTTGAGCTGCAGCACGTCGACCGGCCGGCCGACATAATGGTTGTCCTCCAGGAAGCCGGTGACCAGGGGCTCGATCGAATTGACCTTGCCGTCCTTGTCGAGCCTGACGACGACGACGTCACCGCCGAACTTCTTGCTCCTGTTCCAGGAGCCGTGCCGGGCCACGATGATCTCGTTCCTGTACGACTTCGGGAACATGTTGCCGGTGTAGAACCGCATGCCGAGCGCCGCGGCGTGCGGGCCCATCAGGCCGACCGGCGGAGTGAACTCGCTGCAGGAATGGCCCCAACCGAATTCGGGATCCGGGATGTTGCCCTGGTAACAATAGGGCGCGCCGAAGTCCTGGCCCACCTTGGTGACGCGGTTGAGCTCGTCCTGGGGAACATCTTCCGACATCCAGTCGCGCCCGTTGTCGGTGAAATACATCTGCTTGTTCTCGGGGTTCCAGTCGAAGCCGACCGAGTTGCGAACGCCGTAGGCGACCACTTCGGCGCCTGACCCGTCGAGATTGATCCGCCGGATCTGGCCGTGCGCGTCGTCATGCAGCACGTTGTTGCCCGGCTGCCCGACCGGGACATAGAGTTTGTTGTCGGGACCGACCGCGATGAACTTCCAGCCGTGGGCTTCGTCCTTGGGCAGGTTGTCGTAGATCACCGTCGGCGTCGGCGGATTGTCGAGCACGTCTTCCACATGTTCGATCTTGGAAATCTTCGACAGCTCGGCGATGTAGAGCGTGCCGTTGTGGAAGGCTACGCCGTTCGGCCGGTACAGGCCCGACGCCAGCACCTTGACCTCGCGTTTGCCGTCCTTGTTGACGATGGCATAGACCTTGTCGACCAGGCGGCTGCCCACGAACACCGTGCCCTTGTCGCCGACCGCGAGCGAACGGGCATTTGCCATGCCGGAGGCATAGACCTCGATGTTGAAGCCGGGCGCGGCCTTGAGTTTTGCGATCGGCAGCTTGTCCGCGGCCGTCGGTAGCGGCGGCGGCGCGACCGGTGCCAGCTTGGCGGCCGCTTCATTGTCCGGACGCCCGATCATGGGCGAACCCGGCGCAAGCGGCTGTGCCGCCGTGGGCACTGCCGCGGCCGGCGGGGTGGCCGGCTGCTGCGCGTTGGCGGCGAACGTCAATGCCCCAAAAAAAACGCCGGCAAGCAACACGCTGCGCGGCGACGCAAAAGCGATCATGTATTCCTCCCCTTATGTGGCCATTGTCCTCGCGCAGGCACGTGCGGTGCCTAAGCTGGCGGCCTTACCAGCCAGCAGTCTCCGATATTTTTTGGTCTCTCTGCAATCGGAAAACTTCGCGACGCCCGCGACGCAGGCGGGTTGTCGTTGGAACAGATGCGCGCTGGCGGCGTAGTGGCCGGCGTCATGCAATGCTCGCTCCCTCGCCCAGCTCTTGCGAGCTCTTGCGGGGAGAGGTGAAACCTCAGTGCTTAGTAACCCGCCGGTCCGGCAGGTCGTAGATCGCCTCCGCAAACGGAAACTCCAGCACAATCTCGCCCGTGTCGTCCGTCACCTCGATGACGGCATTCAAAAGCGCCCCGCTGGCGCCCTCGCTTTGCAAAAGCTCGCGAATCATCGCGCGGGCGATCTCCCACGCACGGTCCGGGTTGCGCAGCACTTCGCCTTCAGGATCGTCGATCAGCTCGTCGCCGATCCGGGTATTGAAAAAATATCTCGGCATGAATTGATCCATGGGGCTAGTTGCACGGAATTGGAAGGCTTGCGAATTTCACAAATTATTTATTCCGGTTTCCTCCGCCTCTCAGGCTCGACTCGCCGGTAAATCAGTGTGAAGTGCTTG
Organism: uncultured Alphaproteobacteria bacterium; assembly: GCA_963822795.1. GTDB lineage: Bacteria > Pseudomonadota > Alphaproteobacteria > Rhizobiales > Xanthobacteraceae > Bradyrhizobium. The sequence goes on along the minus strand of CAWGJM010000016.1, from coordinate 106,123 downwards.
ATCGCGTTTTGGTTTGATGTCCAGACCGGGCCTATCTAAGGACTTCTTGCGTTGCAGCAAAGCAACACGCTGCGGTTTATGACAAAAGATTTAGCTGGCGAACTTTTCAGCGCGGGGTAACTTGGCAGCGAGGGCGGAAGTCGTCCCACCCAGCAAGGAGCCCAAAATGGCCTGGAAAACACCAAGGATCGTCGAAGTGCCGGTCGGCATGGAAATCAACATGTATGCGTGCGCCGCCCGCAAGTAATCGCCGGCGACAACTTCACGTTTCGACGTAGGTGGACCTCCGGGCGTGACCCGTTCCTGATACGGAACGCACGCGATCCGGTGTCCACCTTTGTCCTGTTTGGATTGCCAGGAGACGAATTATGCTTCGCGTCGTCGTCCTGGGCGCGGCGGCAGGCGGTGGTGTTCCGCAGTGGAACTGCGGATGTCCGGTGTGCCGGGCGGCGCGAACGGATCATCGTGAGCTTCAAAGCACGCAAGCCTCGATCGCGATCAGCGCCGACGGCGAGCATTGGTTCTTGATCAACGCCTCTCCCGATCTGCGCCAGCAACTGATCGCAACGCCGCGGCTTCATCCCAAGGCGGGCAGCCTTCGCCATTCGCCGGTCACAGGCGTGATCCTGACCAATGGCGAGATCGATGCGGTGGCGGGCCTGTTGTCGATGCGCGAAGGCTCGCCGTTCACGATCTACGCTCACGCCAAGGTGCTGGCGATCCTGAGAGCCAATAGCATCTTCAACGTGCTGAGCGAAAGGAACGTGCGGCGCGAGCCGATCGAGGTCGACCAGCCGTTCGAGCCGAAACTGCCCGACGGCTCACCTAGCGGCATCGAAATCCTGCCCTTCGCGGTTGCCGGCAAGGGGGCGTGGTATCTGGAGGGCAAGGTGCATCCGGGCGGCAACGACGGCACCGGCGACACGCTCGGGCTTCGCATCGAGGACCGGACGACCGGCAAATATTTCTATTTCCTCGCGGCCTGCGCGGAAGTGACTGACGCGCTCAAGGCCCGGCTCTCAGGCGCGCCGCTCGTCTTCTTCGACGGCACGGTGTGGCACGATGACGAATTGATCGCAGCCGGCCTTGGCGCCAAGACCGGGCGAGCCATGGGCCACATCGCGATGTCCGGCGACCATGGCGCCATGCAAAGCCTCGCCGGCCTCGATATCGACAGGAAGTTATTTCTGCATATCAATAATTCGAACCCGGCGCTGCTGCACGGTTCGGCGGAGCGGAAGATCGCAGAAGGCGCGGGCTGGCAGATTCCCGCTGATGGAACGGAGATCGTGCTTTGAAGGTCGCAATACCAAACGCCATGACGGCATATTCGATCGGCAAGGGCACGCCGCTCAACAACGCCGGCGAACTCGAAGCCGCGCTGCGCCATATCGGCGAAACCCGCTATCACAGCCTGCATCCGTTTCACCGGCTATTGCACGGCGGCAAACTGAACAAGGGCCAGGTGCAGGCCTGGGCGCTGAACCGCTACTACTACCAGAGCACCATCCCGATCAAGGACGCGGTGGTGATCTCGCGCTTTCGCGACCGCGGCATCCGCACGGAATGGCGCCATCGCATCGAGGATCACGACGGCGATCCCGGCACCGAGGGTGGCATCGAACGCTGGCTCAAGCTCACCGAAGGATTGGGCCTCGACAGCGCCTACGTGGAATCGACCGAAGGCATTTTGCCGGCGACGCGCTTTGCGGTGGAGGCCTATGTGTATTTCTGCCGCGACAAGGCGCCGCTCGAGGCGATCGCCTCCTCGCTCACCGAATTGTTCGCGCCGAACCTGCACGAAGAGCGCATCAGTGGCATGCTGCAGCACTATGATTTCGTCAATCCTGACATCATGAGCTATTTCAGCCGCCGCCTACAGCAGGCGCCGCGCGATGCCGGCTTCGCGCTGGAATATGTCAAGGCGCACGCGACAACGCCCGAGCAGCGCGAGGCGGTCTGCAACGCGCTGATCTTCAAGACCAACGTGCTCTGGGTGCAACTCGATGCGCTCTATCACGCCTATGTCGACGGCCATATCCCGCCGGGCGCGTTCGTGCCCAAGGCCAATTGAGGACGTAGCGATGGCAGGCCCGCGTCATATCAGCGTCAGCGAAGCGAGCCGGCCGGTGCTGCCGCGGCATGCGAAATTGAAATTCGACGAGACGCGAAAAGTCTGGGTGATCCTGGCGCCCGAGCGCGTGCTGGCGCCGGACGAGATCGCGGTGGAAGTGCTGCAGCTCTGCGACGGCGTCCGCAGCGTCGCGCAGATGGTGGATCAGCTCGCGGAAAAATATGCCGCCCCGCGCGAAGCGATCGCAGCCGACGTCGTCGCCATGCTACAGGACCTTGCCGACAAGGGCTTCCTGACCGAAGCGCGCGAGAAAACATCATGAGCAAGCAGGTCACCGACACGCCGATCAAACCGACCGACCCCAATGACGGCCTGGCGGTGCTGGAGAGCCAGCGATCGACCGCGGAGACCTTCGGCATTCCGCTCGCGGTGCTCGCTGAACTGACCCATCGCTGCCCGCTGCAATGCCCCTATTGCTCGAACCCGGTCGAGCTCGACCGCGCCTCTACCGAGCTGACCAGCGAGGAATGGAAGAAGGTTTTGTCCGAGCTCGCCGAAATCGGCGTGCTGCAGATTCATTTTTCCGGCGGCGAGCCGACCGCGCGCAAGGACCTGGTGGAGCTGGTCCGGCACGCCAGCGATGTCGGACTTTACTCCAATCTCATCACCTCCGCGGTCTTGCTGACGCGCGAAAAACTTTCCGATCTTGCCGACGCCGGCCTTTGCCATGTGCAGATCAGCTTCCAGGGCAACGAGCCCGGCATCGCCGACCGCGTCGCCGGCCTCAAGGACGCGCATCGCAAGAAGATCGAGGTGGCGAAGTGGACGCGCGAGCTTGATCTGCCGCTCACCGTGAACGCGGTGATGCATCGCCAGAACCTGCACCAGCTTTCAGATATCATCCAGATGGCGGTCGATCTTGACGCCGACCGGCTGGAGGTCGCCAATGTGCAGTATTACGGCTGGGCGCTGAAGAACCGCGCCGCGCTGATGCCGACGCTTAAGCAGATCGAGGAGACCAGCCGCATCGTCGAGGAAGCGCAGACGCGACTGAAGGGCGTGCTCGCCATCGACTATGTGGTGCCGGATTATTACGCGCTGCGGCCAAAGAAATGCATGGGCGGCTGGGGCCGACAGTTCTTCAACATCTCGCCGGCCGGCAAGATTTTGCCCTGCCACGCGGCCGAGAGCATCACCGGCCTCGAATTCGAATTGGTGCGCTCCAATCATTCCATTGCCTGGATCTGGCAGAACTCGGAGGCCTTCAACCGCTATCGCGGCACCGGATGGATGCCGGAGCCGTGCCGGAGTTGCGAATTCAAGGAAGTGGATTTCGGCGGCTGCCGCTGCCAGGCCTTTGCGTTGACCGGCGATGCCGGCAACACCGATCCGGCCTGCACGCTGTCGCCGCGTCACGAAGAGATTTTCAGGCAGGCCGAGAGCGACGCGGCCTCCGGCAACAGCCGCTTCCTCTATCGCAATTTCGCCGGTGGTACGCTCGAGACAGGCGGCAACGATGGCGCCTGACGCGGAGGCGGGAAAGCCGAGCCATCAGCGCGGCGATCCTTTCGCGCCATTGACCTCGGAGCTGTTGCCGGTCGGCGACGGCCACGAAGTCTATGTCGAGAGCGTCGGCCGCGCCGGGGGCATGCCGGCCGTGTATCTGCATGGCGGTCCCGGCAGCGGCTGCCAACCGGATCACCGGCGGCTGTTCGACCCCGAGCGTTTTCATGCGGTGCTGTTCGACCAGCGCGGCTCCGGCCGCAGCCACCCGAAGGGTGAGCGCGACAACAACACGCTGTCGCATCTGATCGCGGACATGGAAATCATCCGCGAAAAATTCGGCTTTGAGCGCTGGATCGTCGTCGGCGGTTCCTGGGGCGCGACCTTGGCGCTGGCTTATGCGCAAGCCCACCCCGATCGCGTCTCGGGCCTCGTGCTGCGCGCGACCTTTCTCGGTATGCGGAGCGAGATCGAAACGGCATTCACCGAGACGCTGCCGCGATTCTATCCCGACCTCAGCGAGGACTTCTTGAGCCTGTTGCCGCCGGAGGAGCTTGAGCACCCGCTCGATGCCTATTGGCGCCAGATTCTCGATGCCGATCCGGCCGCGCACGGCCCGGCCGCGCGCGCCTGGCACGATACCGAGCGCATCCTGTCCGAGCACACGCCCTCGCGCACACGGCTCGATTTGTCGTCGCTGAAATCGAATGGCGCCCTGCCCACTACGCCGTTCATGGAAGCGCATTATTTTGCCAACAACTGTTTCATGAGACTGGACCAGCTTCTTGACGAAGCCGGCAAGCTCGCCGGCATTCCCGGCATCATCGTGCAAGGCCGCTACGACCTGTTGTGTCCGCCTTCGACCTCGCGAGCGCTTGCCGCGCGCTGGCCGAAGGCCGAGATTCGCATCGTCGAGGGCGCCGGCCATACGCTGTACGATCCCGGCGTCAGGAACGCCGTGATGAAGGCCATCGCCGACATGGCTTCGAAAGTTGCCGCATAATGACGGCGATTGAACCCTCCTTTATCAGGCTTAACGAAGGTGGAATGCAGAGCCCAACGCGCCACATCCGAGGGTCACGGTGTTAGACACAGTATCTTACTCGATTTTTTTCTTAACCCCTTCCATACCCCGAATTTGATCCTGATGATCGGGGCGTTGTTCGCCTTTCTGCTTGTTCGCGATATCGCCTCGGAGCGACTAATGATGAAGGCTGGTACCATGGCCAATGTTGGTACAGTTCAGTCGCGCCCGCTTGGGGTGAGTTCTATGAGATAGATGGAACGGATATCCGGTTGGATGAACCGCACGACTGGCGCTGGATCGATGAGGCATCAAATGCCTCTCGGCATTTCCTATTCTACTTTCGCGATCGCTACACATTGGGAATTGGAGCCTGATTCGGCGATTGCCCTGTTTCGGCATTTAAGAGCAGGATAAGATCGCGCTCTGTCACGTGGTCTGAATTGCTCGTTTGTAATGCAACTCGCGAAATAGGGTTTTCATAAATGCCGCTCGCTGGAAAAGGAATGCTGCTAACGTCGATGGACATCGATGCCGCGGACGAAGCCGAATTCAACCGCTGGTACGATTTTGAGCATCTCGAAGAACGCGTCGCCATCGAGGGTTTTCTGGAAGCAAGGCGCTACGTCGCGCGTCAGGCAAACCCAAAATACCTGTGCCTTTATTCGACCAGGACGATCGAGGTGTTGGACAGCCCCGCCTACCGCGCGCGGCTCGCCAACCCAACGGAGGGGTCGAAAAAGAACATGGCGCGTTTCAAGAACATGATCCGCACGGTGGCGCGCATTAGCCACAGCCGCGGAAACGGCCGCGGCGCCGTACTCGGCATCGTTCGTCTTCGACCTCGGGTGGGCAGTGAAGCGGCGTTGCGCGCGGAAGTGAAAGCGAAGCTCGATCCGACTGAGCTCGACGGCATCATCTCGATGCACCTGATCGAGAGCGATCCGGCATTGTCGGGGACAACCAAAGAAATTCCGACGGCGGCGGGCGCCGGCGGCGGCGACTGGTTCGTGCTGATCGACGGCACGAGCGCGAGCGCGGTCTCAGCGGCCATGGCGACGCACTTCGGCGCGGGGCCGGCACACGCAGCGCAGGTATCGTCGGGCATCTACGACCTGATGTGGGACCTCGCGAAGAGCGACATCGCGCACGCTTAGCGCGTATTCCAGCGAAAGTCTGCCCGGCACCGTGCGGTGTGGGCTCCGGTTCACGTTAAGAGAACGAGTGAAACAAAACGAGAGCCTTCGATTCAACCAAAAGGTTGACAGCTCTTGAGTCAATGCGTGAATTCGCGGATCGCGCGCATGCTGCGCTGCCACATAGCGCGACCATAACGTTAACTGTTATGGCATGGCACCGATGAAAGAAGCTGATCAGGCAAATTTGCCTTTGTGCATCATGTGGAATGGCTCTAATAAAGCGACCGTATGATCCAATTCAAAAACCACAAGAGCGCCAGCTAAGCGTTCTCAAAGAAAAAGGCCGCGCTTTTTTCGTTTCTCGCGCGGGCAAGGCAGGAATGAAACCGACCGATATTTCGGCCCCCGACTACTTCCACAAAGTCGTCGATTGTCAGTGGGCCTGTCCAGCGCACACGCCTGTTCCGGAATACATCCGATTGATCGCAGAAGGCCGCTACAGCGACGCCTACATGATCAATTGGAGGTCGAACGTGTTTCCCGGAATCTTGGGACGCACCTGCGACCGTCCGTGCGAGCCCGCCTGCCGCCGCGGCCGGGTCGAGGAAACGCCGGTTGCGATTTGCCGGCTGAAGCGCGTCGCCGCCGACTTCAAGGACGACATCAAGCATCGCCTGCCGCACGCCGGCCCAAAGAACGGCAAGCGCATCGCGCTGATCGGCGGCGGTCCTGCCTCGCTGACGGTCGCGCGCGATCTCGCACCGCTCGGCTATCACTGCACCGTGTTCGATGCCGATCCCAAGGCCGGCGGCATGATGCGGACGCAGATTCCGAAATTCCGGCTGCCCAATTCGGTGGTCGACGAGGAAACCGACTACGTCATCAACATCGGCATTGAGTTCAAGGGCGGCCAGCGCATCGACAGCATGAAGAAGCTGCTCGCCGAGAAATACGACGCCGTCTTCGTCGGCTCCGGCGCGCCGCGCGGCCGCGAGCTCGATATTCCCGGCCGCAAGGAAGCGGCCGGCAACGTCCACATCGGCATCGACTGGCTCTCCAGCGTGTCGTTCGGCCACACCGACAAGATCGGCAAGCGCGTGATCGTGCTCGGCGGCGGCAACACCGCGATGGATTGCTGCCGCACCGCGCGCCGCCTCGGCGGCGAGGACGTCAAGGTGATCGTGCGTTCCGGCTTTGAGGAGATGAAGGCGAGCCCCTGGGAGAAAGAGGACGCGCTCCACGAGGATATTCCGATCCTCAATTTCATGGTGCCGGTCGCGTTCACCCACAACAACGGCAAGCTCACCGGCGTCACCTTCCAGAAGGTCAAGGCCGAATACGACGCCAAGGGCAGGCGCAACCTGGTGCCGACCAGCGACCCCGAGCAGACCATCGCTTGCGATGATGTGCTGGTCGCGGTCGGCCAGGAGAATGCGTTCCCCTGGATCGAGCGCGACTGCGGCATCGAGTTCGACAAATGGAACATGCCCAAGGTCGATACCAAGACGCTTGCGTCGACCAACCCGAAAGTGTTCTTCGGCGGCGACGCCGCATTCGGTCCCAAGAACATCATCTGGGCGGTCGCGCACGGCCATGATGCCGCCCTCTCGATCCACAAGATGCTCTCCGGCGAGGACATTCAAGAGCGTCCGCTGCCCGAGGTGAAGGTCAGTTCGCAGAAGATGGGCATCCACGAGTGGAGCTACGACAACGACATCTCGCCCGAGAAGCGTTTCAAGGTGCCGCACCGCGACAAGGTGGTGGCGCTGAAGGACATCCGCGCCGAGGTCGAGCTCGGCTATGACGTCAAGCTCGCGCTCGGCGAGGCGCATCGCTGCCTGAACTGCGACGTGCAGACCGTGTTCTCCGCGCCGCTCTGCATCGAGTGCGATGCCTGCGTCGACATCTGCCCGATGGATTGCATCACGTTTACCCAGAACGGCGAGGAGGCCGATCTGCGCCAACGACTGAAGGCGCCCTCGCCGCATGCCGACCAGGACCTTTACGTGTCCGGCGACCTCAAGACCGGCCGGGTGATGGTGAAAGACGAAGACGTCTGCTTGCATTGCGGGCTGTGCGCCGAACGCTGTCCCACCGGAGCCTGGGACATGCAGAAATACCTCATCGATATGACTCACGCAGGTTCATCATGCCCGAGCAAAAGCAGCCGATCAGCAGCGTAAACGACTTCGTCGTCCGCTTCGCCAACGTCAACGGTTCGGGCTCGGCGAGCGCCAACGAGATGTTCGCCCGCTCGATCCTGCGTCACGGCGTGCCGGTCTCGCCGCGCAACATCTTCCCCTCCAACATCCAGGGCCTGCCGACCTGGTACGAGGTGCGGGTGACCGAGGCCAGCCATCTCGGCGCGCGCGGCGGCGTCGACATGATGGTGGCGATGAACCCGCAGACCTGGGACAAGGACGTCGCCTCCATCGACCCCGGCGGCTATTTGTTCTACGATTCGACCAAGCCGATGCCGACGTCGAAATTCCGCGCCGACATCACCGTCATCGGCGTGCCGCTGACCGCGATCACCAACTCAACCTATATCGATCCGCGCCAGCGCCAGCTGTTCAAGAACATCATCTATCTCGGCGCGCTGTGCGCGCTCTTGGACATGGATCCGAAGCTGATCGAGCAGCTGATCGGCGAGCAGTACAAGGGCAAGGAAAAGCTGCTCTCCTCCAACGTCCACGCGCTGCATCTCGGCCGCGACTGGGCGCTGCAGAACCTGAAATGCCCGATCGGCTTGCGGGTCAGAAAGGCCGACAAGGTCGGCGACCGCATCTTCATCGAGGGCAACAGCGCAGCCGCGCTTGGCGCCGTCTATGGCGGCGCCACTGTCTGCGCCTGGTATCCGATCACGCCGTCGTCGTCGCTGGCGGACGCCTTCTCCAGCCACTGCAAGCGGTTGCGCCACGATCCCGCCACCGGCAAGGCCAGATACGCCATCGTCCAGGGCGAGGACGAACTGGCCTCGATCGGCATCGTCATCGGCGCGTCCTGGAACGGCGCCCGCGCCTTCACCGCGACCTCCGGCCCCGGCATCTCGCTGATGACGGAGTTCATCGGACTGTCCTATTTCGCCGAAATACCGGCCGTGATCATGAACGTGCAGCGCGCCGGCCCTTCGACCGGCATGCCGACGCGGACCCAGCAATGCGACATCATCGCCTGCGCCTATGCTTCGCACGGCGACACCAAGCATGTGTTGCTGTTTCCCGAAGATCCGGCGGAAGCCTTCGAATTTGCCGCCACCGCCTTCGATCTCGCTGAGCGGCTGCAGACCGTGATCTTCCTGATGCTCGACCTCGACATCGGCATGAACCATCGGCTGTGCCGGCCCCTGAAGTGGGACGATGCGCGGCAATACGACCGCGGCAAGATCATGACCGCGGAATTGCTGGACGAGGGCCGCGATTTCGGCCGCTATCTCGACGTCGACGGCGACGGCATCCCCTACCGCACCTATCCCGGCACCCACCCGACCAAGGGCTCGTACTTCACCCGCGGCACCTCGCGCGACCGCTATGCGCGCTATTCCGAGGAAGGCTCGGTGTACGCCGACAACATGCAGCGGCTGGTGCGCAAGTTCGAGACCGCGCAGGACATGGTGCCGCGCCCGCTGCAGGCCAATGCGGCGAAACCGACCAAGATCGGCGTGATCTATTTCGGCTCGACCGCACCCGCGATGGACGAGGCGATCGGGCTGCTGGAAGCCCGCGGGCATCTGCTCGACCGCCTGCGCATCCGCGCCTTCCCGTTCCATTCCTCGGTCGCGAGCTTCATCGCCGACCATGACTTCGTCTACGTGGTCGAGCAGAACCGTGACGGGCAGCTTCGCTCGCTGATCGTCAACGAGAACGGCATCGATCCCGTCCGGCTGGTGCCGATCGTGCATTACGACGGCACCCCGATCACCGCACGCTTCATCGCCAACGCCATCGGCGACCACCAGGATCACCTCAAAGTGACCCCTCTCCGCAAGGCCGTGTCATGACCTATATCGCCAAGCCGAAATTCCATCACCCCGGCCTTCCGAAGAACGCGCTCGGCTTCACCCACCGCGACTACGAGGGCAAGATCTCGACCTTGTGCGCCGGCTGCGGCCACGACTTCGATCACGGCCTCGATCATCGAGGCCTGTTTCGACCTTTCGATCGAGCCGCATCGCGTCGCCAAGATTTCAGGCATCGGCTGCTCGTCGAAGACGCCCGACTATTTCCTCGGCAATTCGCACGGCTTCAATTCGGTCCATGGCCGCATGCCGTCGGTCCTGACCGGCGCCAACCTCGCCAATCGCGACCTGATCTATCTCGGCGTTTCCGGAGATGGCGATTCCGCCTCGATCGGCTTCGGCCAGTTCGCGCATTCGATCCGGCGCGGCGTCAACATGACCTACATCGTCGAGAACAACGGCGTCTATGGCCTGACCAAGGGTCAGTTCTCGGCGACCGCCGACCGCGGCTCGAAGTCGAAAAAGGGCGTGCTCAACACCGACAGCGCCATCGACCTGGTGGCGATCGCGCTGCAATTGGGTGCGACCTACGTGGCGCGCAGCTTCTCTGGCGACAAGAGCCAGCTGGTGCCGCTGATCTCGGGCGCGATCCAGCACAAGGGCGTGGCCTTCATCGATGTCATCAGCCCCTGCGTTGCCTTCAACAATCATGCCGGCTCGACCAAGAGCTTTGACTATGTGCGCGAGCACAATGACGCGGTGAACCGGCTCGACGTCATCACCAGACGCGATCCGATCACCGTCGACTACGCGCCGGGCACGGTGCAGGTGGTCGAGCAGCACGACGGCACCAGGCTCGCCTTGCGCAAGCTCGACGCCGACTACGACGCGCACGACCGCGTCGGCGCGCAGGCGTTCCTGCAGAAGCACGCCGCCAAGGGCCAGATCGTCACCGGGCTACTCTATGTCGATCCGGAGTCCGAAGACCTGCATTCCCACCTCAACACCGTTGATACGCCGCTCAACCAGCTCGGCGAGAAAACGCTGTGCCCCGGCTCCGCGGCGCTGAACAAGATCAACGCCAGCCTGCGGTAGCGGCGAATGTCGACCTCCAGGACCGAACGGCTAGAGCATGATGACTTCTGATTGCGTCGGCCTGCCAACGGGCTCGGTTCACCTCTCCCGCTTGCGGGGGAGATCGACGCGCTCATAAGAGCGCGTCGGGTGGCGGAAGGTCTACCCCCTCAACCAGCGCGTTTGCGGATGCACCCCCACCCCGCCCTCCCCGCGAAGAGCGGCAGAGGGAGCGCACTTCCGGTGCCGCGCAACTCAATCGGCCCTAGCCAGCTCTAGCTCGCGGGCTCCCGTGCGGGCCGCGCAAGAAAATCGTTCCATTCCTTCTCGAGCCGCGCCAGCGCGTCGGGAAGCGGCGGCACTGACAGCCGGCCGTCGGTCTCGCCGAGAAGATCAAGGCGCTGCAGCCGCGCCAGCGCACCGTCGATCTCGAAGTCGGCTGAAATGCCGAACACGCGCGCCAACAATTCCTCGACCCGCCGATAGAACGCCTCGCGCGTGAGCGGCGCGTCTGCGGTGAGCAGGCCGTAATAGGCCAGCAGCGCTTCCTTCCAATCCTGCTCCTCCGCCTCGCCGATGAGGTAGTTGAAAATGCCGGAATTGTTGTTGACGTTGCGGTAGTAGATATTGTCGGTGAGCTGCTTCTGATGGATCAGCGACTGGCGATGGAAATTTCCCCATTGCCGCAGCACAAAGGCGCCAAGCGCGAACAGGCCGGTGAGCGCGGCCAGCGCCTGTTCGGTGTCGTTATCGTGGATCGTGCCGGAGAGGCCGAGATAGAATCCGGCGACAACAAACAGCACGGTCAGGGTCGAGGCGAGCTTGATCAGGATCGGCACGCCGCCTACCAACGCCGGCACCCCCAGTGTCAGATGGTCCGACAGGCTCATCACCACCCGCACATTAGGAAACAGCGCTTCGAGATCGGCGCGGGCGATATGACGAAAATACTTGAACAGCACCGCACCGCTGCGGATCTTCTGTCCGCCTCGCCTCGCGCTGACGAGCGCCTTGCGGGCATCGGCCTTGGTCATGCCGCCCGGCTTGGTCGCGACCATCATCACGACGTCATCGTAGACCACGACCTCGAGCGGGCGCCGGCGCAGGCCGAGCCAGACGGGAATCTCGATGGTCTCGCTGTGGTGCCCGCGGCGGAACATGCGGACGTCGCGATAGTCCCCGACCGGCGCCTTGATCTTCACCCGCACCCGGGCGCGCTCGGCAAAGGCGCGGGTGATCTCGTCGTGGGAGATCTCGATGAAGTTGGCCTCCTTGAGGACCCGGACGAACTCTTCGCTCAGGCCGCGATAGGCCGCTTCGAGGTCTTTGGCGGAACCGTAGACTTGCGGATCGAGCTCCGGGTCGAAGTGAAAATAGACCTCGCGCAGCCGATCGAGCTCTGCGAAATACTGGTAGTGAAAAATGGCACCAAGCGTGCGGGCAAATTGCCTTAAGCTCGCCTGCCCGGCTGCGTCCAGGCTGCCCTCGGCGACGAGCCCATCGATGATATCGGACTTGCGCCGCGGAATGAAACGATCCCGCAGCCCTGGCGTGGGCGCTTCGTTTCGGACTTCGGCGGGCGGTCCGTTCACGAAACGCTCGCCAGCGCCATAGCGGCCATCGCCAAGATTCTCAACACGACGCTCAACCCAAGTCCGGAAAACCAAGTCCGGAACGAACGATAACCTCCCGGCGTCCCGCTCGAACGGCTAAGCCGCGGAAGCGAGCGCGCGCGGGTTCAGGACGTATTCCTTCAATACCTTATCGCTGGTGTCGACTTCGACCAGCGACACGTCATAGCTCCAGAGATCGGCGAGGTGCTGAAGCACGCGCTTGGCGTCCGTCTCGTTGAGCTGGGCGCCCTTGACCACGGTATGGCGCAGCATCAGGCGGCGATCGCCGGCAAGATCGACATCGACCACCTCGATATTGGCGTCGATGTAGCCGACGTCGTACTGCCGCGCCAATTCGCGGCGGATGCGGCGATAGCCGCGCTCATTGTGGATGGCATCGACCGTGATGCCGGCGCGTTCCTCCGGATCGTCGTGCAGATGGAATAGCCTGAGCTGCCGCATCAGCCGCGGGCTCAGGAACTGAGCGATGAAGCTCTCGTCCCGATAATTCGCCCAGACATTGCGCAGCACGCCCATGACATCGCCGGTACCGGCGATGTCGGGAAACCATTCGCGATCCTCTTGCTCGGGACTGGTTACGATGCGTTCGATATCTTGCATCATCGCAAAGCCGAGCGCGTAAGGGTTAAAGCCCGAGAAGCGCGGATCGTCGAATTCAGGCTGGAACACGACGTTGGTGTGCGACTGCAGGAATTCCAGGAAATTGCCGTCCGTGATCCGGCCCTGCTCGTGCAGCCGGGTCATGATGCGGTAGTGTACGTAGGTCGCGGTGCCCTCGTTCATCACCTTGGTCTGGCCCTGCGGATAGAAGTACTGCGCGATGTGCCGCACGATTCGTATCAGCTCGCGCTGCCACGCTTGCAGGCGGGGCGCCGTCTTTTCCAGGAAGTACAGCAGATTTTCCTGCGGCAGTCCGAGCAGGGTGCGGCGGCGCTCGACGTTGAGCACGGCACTGGTCTTAGCCCGCCCGGCCGGGACGGTCCGCCACAGGTCGTTGAACGTGCCTTCCTCGTACAGGCGGCGTTTGCCGGCGCGCTTCTCCTCGTCGCGCAGATCGAGCTTTTTCTTGCCCGGATAGCGGTCGACCCCGTGCGACATCAGCGCATGCGCGGCGTCGAGCGTTTGCTCGACCGCAAGCCGCCCATGACGCTCCTCGCATTGCGCCACGTAGCTTTTTGCAAACTCGAGATAGTCGAGAATGCCGTCGGCGTCGGTCCACTGCTTGAAGAGATAATTGTTCTTGAAGAAATGGTTGTGACCGAACGCGGCGTGCGCGATCACCAGCGCCTGCATCGTCGCGGTGTTTTCCTCCATCAGGTAGGAAATGCACGGCGAGGAGTTGATAACGATCTCGTAGGCGAGCCCCATCAGCCCCTTGCGGTAGGACGCCTCGTGAAAGGCGAAATGCTTGCCGAACGACCAATGCTTGTAGAACAGCGGCATGCCGACCGAGGAATACGCGTCCAGCATTTGTTCCGCGGTGATCACTTCGATCTGGTTGGGATAGACGTCGAGCCCCAGTTCCGACCGCGCAATCGTCTCGCAGGCCTCGAGGATACGCTGCAACGTCGCGAAATCCCAATCCGCTCCTTCGAACAATCGTTCGGCTGTCGCGCTCATGACGCGGCCTTCTCCTGCTTTCCGCGGCGCTGAAACAGGTCGTGAAACACCGGGAAGATTTCGCTGCGGTCAGAGACCTTGCGCATCGACAACGGCGCACCCCCGCTTCGCAGCCGCTCGTACAGCGTCCAAAGCGCGGAGTTGGGCATCTCGAACGAGTAGCCGCCGGCCTCGCCGACCTCCAGATAGGCAAAGAACTGCACGACCGGGAGGATCGAATCCGTCAAAAGCCGACCCGCAACTTCACCGTCCGAGAACGAGTTGTCGCCGTCAGAGGCTTGCGCCGCGTAGATGTTCCAGTCGGCCGGGCGGAATCGCGCGCGGACGATGTCGTGCATCGCCTGCAACGCGCTCGACACCAGCGTGCCGCCCGACGCCGGGCCGTGGAAGAAGGTGTCCTCGTCGACTTCTTCGGCGCGGTCGGTATGGCGGATGAAGACGATCTCGACATGGCGATAGCGCCGCTTCAGGAACACGTAAAGCAGCATGTAGAAACGCTTGGCCAGGTCCTTCATGTGCTCGGACATCGAGCCTGACACGTCCATCAGGCAGAACATCACCGCCTGCGCCACCGGCTTCGGCACGGTCTCGAAGCGCCGGTAGCGGATGTCGATCGGATCGATGAAGGGAATCCGGCGGGCCTTTGCCTTCATGGCCTCGATCTCGGCCAACAGCTCGGCGCGACGTTCTTCGTCGGCACCTTCCAGCTCCGCCTCGAGCTTTTCGATCGCTTCCGGCCGCGGCCGCCGCAATGCCACCCGGCGCGCCAGTGCGCGGCTCACGGTACGGCTGACCGAGATATTCGCCGGCGAGCCGGAAGTCGCATAGCCAGCGCGCTGAATGCCCTCGCTCTCCGCCTCGGCGAGCTTCCGCTTGGCGAGATCGGGCAGTTCCAGATCGTCGAGGAAGAGGTCGACGAACTCGTCGCGGCTCAGGACGAAGCGAAACGCGTCCTCGCTGTCGCCCTGCCCCGCATCCTTCTGCTTTCCGCCGCCCCCGCCCGAACGAGGAAGGATGTCGCCCTCGATGAACTTCTTGTTACCGGGAAGCACCATGTCGCGGGTGCCGCCCTCCCGGCGAAAGCGAGGCTCATCCATGCCGTCGAGCGGGATAGAGACCTCGCCGCCCTCAAGGACGTCCTTGATGTCACGGTTCTGCGAGGACTTCTTGACCGCACCTTGAACTAGCGCCTTGGCACGACGCAGGAACCGCTGGCGGTTCTCGAGACTCTTGCTGCCCGGGTTCAGGCGCCGGTCGACGATATAAAAGGCCACTGCATTCCTTTCGCCTCAACCGGCCTGCTTCACCCGCATGTACCACTCGACCAGCCGCCGGACCTGCCGCTCGGTGTAACCGCGCTCCACCATGCGCGCTACGAATTCGCCGTGCTTCTTCTCGGTCTCGCCGTCCTTCTTGGAACCGAACGAGATCACCGGAAGGAGATCTTCGACTTGCGAGAATATCCGTTTCTCGATGACTTCGCGAATCTTCTCGTAACTGGTCCAGGATGGATTCTTGCCGCCATTCTGGGCGCGCGAGCGCAATGAGAACTTGACAACCTCGTTGCGGAAGTCCTTCGGATTGGCGATCCCCGCCGGCTTCTCGATCTTGGTGAGTTCCTGGTTGAGCAACTCGCGGTTGAGCAATTGGCCGGTATCGGGATCCTTGAAGTCCTGGTCCTCGATCCAGGCGTCGGCATAGTCGACGTAGCGGTCGAACAGATTCTGGCCATAATCCGAATAGGATTCCAGGTAGGCTTTCTGGATCTCGTTGCCGATGAATTCGGCATAGCGCGGCGCGAGATCGGCCTTGATGAATTCGAGGTAGCGCTTTTCGACCTCGTCCGGCAGCTGCTCGCGGCGGATCGAATGCTCTAGCGTGTACATCAGATGCACCGCGTCGGCGCCGATCTCCGTGGTGTCGTGGTTGAAGGTCGCGGCCAGCACCTTGAACGCAAACCGCGTCGAGGCACCGTCCATGCCCTCGTCGACGCCGGCGGCGTCCTTGTATTCCTGAACGCTGCGGGCCTTCGGATCGGACTCCTTCAGGCTCTCGCCGTCATAGACCCGCATTTTCGCAAACAGCGTCGAGTTCTCGTGCTTGCGCAGCCGCGACATCACCGAGAAGCGCGCCAGGGTCTCCAGCGTTGCCGGCGCGCAGGGCGCGGCGGCGAGCTCGGAGCCCGAGATCAGCTTCTCGTAGATCTTCTGCTCCTCGGTGACCCGCAGGCAGTACGGAACCTTGATGACGCAGATGCGGTCGATGAAGGCTTCGTTATTCTTGTTGGCCTTGAAGCTCTGCCATTCAGACTCGTTGGAATGCGCGAGCACGATGCCGGTAAAGGGTATCGCGCCGATATTCTCGGTGCCGATGTAGTTGCTTTCCTGGGTCGCCGTCAAAAGCGGATGCAGCATCTTGATCGGCGCCTTGAACATCTCGACGAATTCAAGGATGCCCTGGTTGGCGCGATTGAGGCCGCCCGAATAGCTGTAGGCGTCCGGATCGTTCTGCGCGTAGGTCTCGAGCTTTCGGATATCGACCTTGCCGACCAGGGAGGAGATGTCCTGATTGTTCTCATCGCCCGGCTCGGTCTTCGCGACCGCGATCTGCCGCAGCCGCGACGGCTGGATCTTGGCGACGCGGAATTGCGAGATGTCGCCGCCGAACGCCTCGAGGCGCTTGTAGCACCATGGGCTCATCAGCCCCGACAGGCGGCGGCGGGGAATGCCGTATTTCTCCTCGATCATCGGCCCGAGCTGTTCGGGATCGAACAGACTCAGCGGCGACTCGAACACCGGGCTCAATTGATCGCCGGCCTTCAAGACGTAGATCGGATGGATTTCCATCAGCGACTTGAGCCGCTCCGCCAATGAGGACTTGCCGCCGCCGACGGGTCCGAGCAGATAGAGAATCTGCTTTCGCTCCTCGAGCCCCTGAGCGGCATGCCGGAAGAAACCGACGATGCGCTCGATGGTTTCTTCCATGCCGTGGAAGCCGGCGAAGGCCGGATAGGTGCGCATCGTCCGGTTCAAAAAGATACGGCCAAGGCGTGGGTCCTTGGCCGTGTCAATCATCTGAGGCTCGCCGATCGCTGCTAGCAATCGTTCGGCGGCATTAGCGTATCGCATCGGATCGCTTCGACACGACTCCAGATATTCCGCCATCGACATGTCGCTTTGGCTTCGAGCCTCGAAGGACCTGGCGAAAGCATTGAACAGAGAATTGTTGTACATGACCTCTCTCCGCATATGTTCGGCCTCGCTACCGCGTCGAATTCCCAAGACAACCCATTCGATGTCGAATCAGCGCAAGCACATTGAGCTGATTGGACACTCGGCGGACTCCTTGGCGCAATGCACAAGACAGGCATCCACCGAGTTACGAACAGGCAATTGCCTATAATTTAAGCGAAAAAGCCGACCTCTGTTCCGAATCTTAACCAATGTAGCGACACGGCAACATCAGTAATATTGCGGTTTGGCGCTGAACAACCGCTGAATAGAGGGCAAAAAGCATGCCGAAAAAGCACCGACTTGCACCCCCCGGCCGCCGCCGAATCAGTCATGAAATCGAGCCTCTGGATCGATATGATGTGAGTGGCGTTGTCACACAAGCCCGGGGATACTACTACCCGGACGGCTGCTTCAGGGATTGTTGACAACCCGGCACCCAACCGGAAGCCCCGCCGGAACCGGGACGACCCTGCTCGATCGGAAGAAAGTATCATGAATCGCGTCAAAGCACTCGAAAATCATGGTCAGGCGGTCTGGCTGGATTTCCTGGCCCGCGGCTTCGTCGCCAAGGGCGAGCTGAAAAAGCTGATCGATGACGATGGGGTGAAAGGCGTCACCTCGAATCCCTCGATCTTCGAGAAGGCGATCGACAGTTCGGACGAATATGACGCCCCGATCGGCAAGGCCCTGAAGAGCCGCGACCGCCCGGTCGCAGAGCTGTTCGAAGGGCTCGCGGTCGAGGATATCCAGCACGCAGCCGACGTGCTGCGCCCGGTGTACGATCATCTCAAGGGCCATGACGGCTTCGTCAGCCTCGAAGTATCGCCTTACCTCGCGATGGACAGCAAAGGCACCATCGCCGAGGCAGAAAAGCTCTGGAAAACCGTTCGGCGCAAGAACCTGATGATCAAGGTTCCGGCGACGCCGGCGGGGCTGCCTGCAATCGAGCATCTGATCGGTGAAGGCATCAGCGTCAACATCACGCTGTTGTTTTCGCAAAAAGTCTATCTGCAGGTCGCGGAAGCCTATCTGGCCGGCCTGGAAAAATATGTCGGCAACGGCGGCGATCCGTCGCATGTCGCCAGCGTCGCGAGCTTCTTCGTCAGCCGCATCGACGTCATGGCCGACAAGGAGCTCGACGAGAGGATCGCGAAGGCCAACGACCCCACCGAGAAGGAGCGCCTCACGGCGCTCAAAGGCAAGGTCGCGATCGCCAACGCCAAGCTCGCCTATCAGGAGTACAAGCGCCTGTTTGCCGGGGCGCGCTGGGACAAGCTGGCGGCCAAGGGCGCCAAGCCGCAGCGGCTGTTATGGGCATCGACCGGCACCAAGAACAAGGACTACCGCGACGTGCTCTATGTCGAGGAGTTGATCGGTCCGAACACCATCAATACGGTGCCGCCGGCGACGCTGGACGCCTTCCGCGACCACGGCGAGGTGCGCGACAGCCTCGAGGAAAACGTCGAAGACGCAAGGCGCGTGCTTGACGAGCTGCAGAGATCCGGCATCTCGCTCGATGAGATCACATCCGAGCTGGTGAAGGACGGCGTCAGGCTGTTTGCGGAAGCTGCCGACAAGCTTTACGGAGCGGTCGCAAACAAGCGCGCGGCCGTGCTCGGCACGAGCCTCGACCGCCAGCAGCTCGCGCTCGGCGCCGGCATCGCGAAGGCTGTCGAGAAACACGCCGAGGAGTGGCGCGTCTCGGCCAAGGTCCGACGGCTCTGGCAAAAGGACAAGTCGGTTTGGACCGGCGCCGACGAGGACAAGTGGCTGGGCTGGCTCGACAGCGCCGCCTCAGCCGATATCGCCGATTACGAAGACTTCGCCCAGCGCGTGAAAGGGCAGAATTTCTCCGACGCCGTCGTGCTCGGCATGGGCGGATCGAGCCTCGGGCCGGAAGTGTTGGCGGAAACCTTCCCGAAGAAGACCGGCTTCCCGAAGCTGCACGTGCTGGATTCGACCGATCCGGCCCAGGTGCGCGCGATGGAGAAGGCGGTCAATCTCGCCAAGACGCTGTTCATCGTGTCCAGCAAGTCCGGCGGGACCACCGAGCCGAACGCGATGAAGGACTATTTCTTCGACCGCGTCTCCGAAGCGATTGGCGCAGAGGCGGCGGGCCACCGTTTCATCGCGGTGACCGATCCGGGCTCATCGCTGGAAAAGGTTGCGACCAAACAGGGCTTTGCGCGCACCTTCCGCGGGGAACCCTCGATCGGCGGGCGCTATTCGGTGCTGTCGCCGTTCGGTCTGGTTCCGGCCGCCGCCGCCGGCATCGATGTTCGCTCTCTGATCAAGCACACGCTTGCGATGGTGCGCTCCTGCGGCGCGGACGTGCCGCCGCCTGAAAACCCGGGCGTGCAGTTGGGGCTCGCGATGGGCCTCGCCGGCCTCGAGGGCCGCGACAAGGTGACGATCATCTCCTCGAACAAGATCGCCGACTTCGGCGCCTGGGCCGAACAACTGATTGCGGAATCCACCGGTAAGGAGGGCAAGGGCCTCGTTCCGATCGACGGCGAGCCGCTCGGCGAGGTTTCGGTCTACGGCAACGACCGCTTCTTCATCGACATCCGAACTGAAGGCGAGAGCGACGCCGCACATGACGACAAGCTCGCCGCGCTGGAGAAGGCCGGCCATCCGCTCGTCCGCATCGTCATGAAATCGATCGACCATATCGGCCAGGAATTCTTCCGCTTCGAAATGGCGACCGCGGTGGCGGGCTCGATCCTCGGCATCAACCCGTTCAATCAGCCCGACGTCGAGGATGCCAAGATCAAGACCCGCGAGCTCACCGCGGCATTCGAGAAGACCGGATCACTGCCGGCCGAGGAACCCGCGATGTCGTCGGCCGAGGCCGACATCTATACCGACGAAGCCAATGCGGCAGCCTTGCGCAAGGCGGGCGCCGACGGCAACCTCAGCTCCTGGCTGAAGGCCCACCTCGGAAGGTCGCATCGCGGCGACTACGTGGCGCTGCTCGCCTATGTCGAGCGGAATGCCACCCATATCGATACGCTGCAGGATATGCGGCTGAAGCTGCGCGACGAGCGCCATCTTGCGACCTGCGCCGAGTTCGGTCCGCGTTTTTTGCATTCGACCGGACAGGCCTACAAAGGCGGCCCCAACAGCGGCGTGTTCCTGCAGATCACCGCCGATGACGCCAAGGATCTGCCGGTGCCCGGGCAGAAGGCGAGTTTCGGCGTGATCAAGGCGGCGCAAGCCCGCGGCGATTTCGACGTGCTGACCGAGCGCGGCCGCCGCGCGTTGCGCGTTCACCTGAAGGGTGATCTAAAATCGGGATTGAAGATGCTTGATACCGCGATCACGGAAGCGCTGAGTTAGGCTTAAGGAATCAAGAACATGCAGCTTGGTATGATCGGCCTGGGACGGATGGGCGGCAACATCGTCCGCCGGCTGATGGAGCATGGACATACGACCGTCGTCTACGACAAGGACCCGAAGGCCGTAGCCGCCCTTGCCGCCGACGGCGCTGCCGGCGCCGGGGAATTGGAAGAGTTCATCAAAAGGCTCGAGAGGCCGCGCACCGCCTGGGTGATGCTGCCGGCCGGCAAGATCACGGAAGCCACCATTGAGGCGCTGGCAAAGCTGATGGAGAGCGGCGACGTCATCATCGATGGCGGCAACAGCTTCTGGCAGGACGACGTGCGGCGCGGCAAGGCGCTGAAGCAGCGCGGCATCCATTATCTCGACGTCGGCACCTCCGGCGGCGTCTGGGGCATCGAGCGCGGCTATTGCATGATGATCGGCGGCGACAAGGCGGTGGTCGATCGTCTCGACCCGATCTTCGCAGCGCTGGCGCCGGGGATCGGCGACATTCCGCGCACGCCGGGACGCGAGGGCGGCGACCCCCGCATCGAGCAGGGCTATATCCACGCCGGCCCTGTCGGCGCCGGACATTTCGTCAAGATGATCCATAACGGCATCGAATACGGCCTGATGCAGGCCTATGCCGAAGGTTTTGACATCCTGAAGAATGCCAATATCGAGGCGCTGCCGCCCGAGCACCGCTTCGATCTCGAGATCGCCGACATCGCCGAGGTCTGGCGGCGTGGCAGCGTCATTCCGTCCTGGCTGCTGGATCTCACGGCCTCCGCATTGGCCAAGACCCCGACGCTTGCGAGCTATTCAGGATTTGTCGAGGATTCCGGCGAAGGCCGCTGGACCGTCAATGCGGCGATCGACGAAGCGGTGCCGGCCGAGGTTCTGACCGCGGCGCTGTTCGCGCGCTTCCGCTCGCGCAAGGAACACACCTTCGCCGAAAAAATTCTCTCCGCGATGCGTGATGGATTCGGCGGGCACAAGGAGCCGCAACAGCACGCGACCAACGTCGCCAGCCCGAAGGCTTGAGTTCGATGGCGAACGGCTCATTTGCACAGAAGAAACCGGATTCCTGCGCCTTCGTTATCTTTGGCGTTACCGGCGATCTGACCCACCGGCTGGTGATGCCGTCGCTGTATAACCTCGCGGCGACCAACCTTCTGCCTGAAAAATTCTGCGTGGTCGGCGTCGCCCGCAAGGGCATGTCGAACGACGAATTGCGCGACAGCCTGATGAAAGGCGTGCGCCGGTTCGCCACCCGCCCGGTCGATGATGTTATCGCCAACCGCCTGCTCGAATGCGTGACCTCTATCGAAGCCGATCCGAGCGAGCCGAACTCATTCGAGCGGCTGAAGGCGCAATTGGAAAGACTGGAGACCGCGCGCAACACCGGCGGCAATCGCCTGTTCTATCTGGCGACGCCGCCGAACGCGTTCACACCGATCGCGGGCGAGCTCGGCCGCACTGGATTGCTGAAGGAAGAGCACGGCGCCTGGCGCAAGCTGGTGATCGAAAAGCCGTTCGGCACTGATCTGGCGTCGGCCAAAGCGCTCAATGACGAACTGCTGAAGATCGTCGACGAGCACCAGATCTACCGGATCGATCATTACCTCGGCAAGGAGACGGTGCAGAACATCCTGGTGCTGCGCTTTGCCAACGGCATGTTCGAGCCGATCTGGAACCGCCATTACATCGACCATGTGCAGATCACGGTGGAAGAAAAGCTCGGGGTGGGAACCCGCGGCAGCTTCTATGACGCAACCGGCGCGCTGCGCGACATGGTACCGAACCACTTGTTCCAATTATTGTCCCTGGTCACGATGGAGCCACCTGCGCATTTCGATGCGCATACGGTGCGCTCGGAAAAGGGCGAGGTGCTGGCCGCCATCGTGACCCAGAGCGAGGAGGAAGCGCTGCAAAATTCCGTGCGCGGCCAATACGCCGCGGGCAAGATCGGCGACGTCGAGATACCGGCCTATCGCGAGACCAAGGATGTCAGGCCCGACAGCGCCACAGAGACCTATTGCGCGCTGAAACTGACCATCGACAATTGGCGCTGGGCCGGCGTTCCCTTTTATTTGCGCACCGGCAAGGCGCTCGGCATCAAGCGAACGGAAGTGGCCATCAAGTTCCGCGAACCGCCGTTCAGGATGTTCGCCTGCACGCCGGTCGAGCAGCTGGCGGAGAACTATTTCGTGTTCGGCATCGAGCCGACCGAAGGCATCACCCTGCAATTCAACACCAAGGTGCCGGGGCCGACGATCGACATCAACGGCGTCGAAATGAAGTTTCGCTACAAGGACTACTTCAACGTGGCGCCTGCCACCGGCTATGAGACCCTGCTCTACGACTGCATGATCGGCGACAACATCCTGTTCCAGCGCGCCGACAGCGTGGAAGCCGGCTGGCAGGCGGTGCAGCCGTTCCTCGATGCATGGAAGAAAGTAGGCGCGAAGGGCCTTGAGTCCTACCCGGCGGGCAGTGACGGACCACCCGGCGCCTTCGAGCTGTTGAAGCGCGACGGCCGATACTGGCGGAAGCTCTGACCAATGACTTCGCGCGACCATCGGGGAGTAATCACAGTCGCCGACCCGGCCGCGCTCGCAACCACCGCCGCCGACCGTCTGATGACGAGGATCGAGGCAAACAGCGGCCGCATCGCGATTTGCCTCGCTGGCGGATCGAGCCCGAAACGGCTCTACCAATTGCTCGCAACGCCCGCCTATCGAAGCCGGATTCCCTGGCACCGCGTGCACTGGTTCATCGGCGATGAGCGTTTTGTACTGACTGATAATCCACTGAATAACATGGCGATGGCGCGGAAGATTCTTCTGGATGAATGGGCGCCGCCGTCCAACGTCCATGCCATTGCGACCGATACGGCCGGGCCGGACGAAAGTGCGCGGCGCTATGCGGATGAGTTGAAATCCTTTTATGGCGCCGCTTTGCTAGACTCCGCAAAGCCCCTGTTCGACCTGGTGCTGATGGGCGTCGGCCCCGACGGCCATACCGCCTCGCTGTTTCCCGGCGATCCGGCCGTGAATGAAACGGAGCGCTGGGTGGTCGGCGTCGCGAAAGCCCATGTCGAACCGTTCGTGCCGCGGGTGACGCTGACATTGCCTGTGCTTGCTTCCTGCCGCGAGATGCTGTTCGAGGTTTCGGGGGCCGAGAAACGCGCGATCTTGACGCGCGTCTTTGGCGGCGAGAACCTGCCGGCGAATCGCGCGCAATCGAGCTTCGAGACCATCTGGCTCGTCGATCGTGCCGCGCTTGCGGAGAATTTTCGTGGAAAGTAGCAGCGGCGGAGCACCCTGCGCGCTCGTCACCATGGGTGTATCCGGCTCGGGCAAAACCACGATCGGCGAGGCCCTGGCGAGACGCCTGGGCTGGGCTTACGAGGATGGCGACACGTTCCACCCCGCCAGCAACGTCGCCAAGATGCACGCAGGTCATCCTCTGACCGACGAAGACCGCTGGCCCTGGCTGAAGGCCATCGCCGCCGAGATCGACCGGGTCTGTGACGCCGGCGAGCACGTCGTGATCGGCTGCTCGGCGCTGCGTCGGGTCTATCGCGACATCCTCGTGCACGGACGAAATGACATCCGCATCGTCTATCTCAAGGGCACGCAACAACTGATCGCGAGCCGGCTCGCCGCGCGGAAAGGTCATTTCATGCCGTCTGAGCTGCTCACCAGCCAGTTTCAAACCCTGGAGCCGCCCGGCGGCGACGAACATCCGGTGACGGCGTCGATCGACGCTTCGGCCGACGACATCGTCGACGACATCCTCCATCAACTGAAGCTTAAGCCCGCCGCAAGCGACGTGTCGCGCAGGAACCGCCCATGACCCGCATCGCGCTCGTGGTTTCCGACGTCGACGGCACGCTTTTGACCAAGGACAAGACCCTGACCGACGGCGCCAAGGCCGCGGTGCGAAGGCTGCACGACGCCGGGATCGGTTTGACCCTCACCTCGAGCCGGCCGACCATCGGCATGCGCTTTCTGATCGAGCCGCTCGGGATCACCCTTCCCGTCGGCCCGTTCAACGGCAGCTCGATCATCGATCCGCAGATGAATCCGGTCGAGCAGCATTTGATCCCGGCCTCGGCTGCCCGGCGCTGCCTTGAGATCTTGAATCAGTTCGGCGCCGACATCTGGCTGTTCACCAACGACAAATGGCTGACGCGTAACGGCGACGGCGAATACGTGCCGCACGAAAAGCGCGCGATCCGGGCTGATCCGACCATCGTTGCGGACTTTTCGCCCTATCTGTCGAGCGCCTGCAAGGTGGTCGGTTCCGGTTCCGACCCGGTATTGCTCGAACGTTGCGAGGCGGCGATGCAGACTGCGCTGGGCGCGCAGGCGACCGCGATCCGCTCGCAGAGCTATTATCTCGACGTTACCCCGCCCGGCTGCGACAAGGGCACCTTCGTACAGGCGACGGCACAGCGGCTCGGCATCGCGACCGGCACGGTCGCGACCATCGGCGACATGCACAACGACGTCGCGATGTTTAAGGTGAGCGGGGTGTCGTTCGCGATGGGAAATGCGAGCGACGAGATCAAGCGCCAAGCGACGCACGTCACCGCCTCGAACGAGGAGGAAGGATTTGCCAAGGCGATCGAGATGATTTTGAGGATGAACGACGCGGGTTAGCCAATCTTAGCTATTCGCGCGAGCGCCTGACCACCCAGCGCTTTATTCGCTTAGCCGTTCGTTCAACTCTTTCGGTCGCCTTGCGGCTGGTCGACGAACACCACCGGCATTCCCTTTTTGATATTGCTCGCCAACAGACCCGCGTCCCAATTGGTCAGCCGAATGCACCCATGCGATTCGGCCTTGCTGACCTTGGAAGGATCAGGCGTGCCATGGATGCCGTAGCCTCCCTCCGCCGAAAGCCCAATCCAATACGATCCCGCCGGGTTGTTCGGACCCGGGTTGATCGTGAAAGGCTTTTTCGATTTGACGCCCTTGAATTTGTAGTCCGGATTGTAGCGATAGGTCGGATTGGGATCGACGGAGACGACCTTGAAGCTGCCGCTTGGCGTCGGCTTCTCCTCGCTGCCGACGGTCGCGGGAAAGAAGGCAACCAGCGCCCCCGAAGGGTCGAACGCCTTCACCGTCTGTCTCGACTTGTCGACTTCGATCCGGCCGATCGTCAACTTGGCTGGTTTGCCGAGCACGTTGGTCACGAAAATGGTCTCGCCGGCCCGATCGAATTTCCTGTCCGGATTGAGCTTCGAAAGCAGCACCTCGCTCATATGAAATTTCTCGGCGATCGCTTCCCAAGGGCTAGTATAGTCGAGTGCTTTTAGCCCTTTCATCTCCTGCATTTTCGCAGGAAGCTTTTTCAGGAATGGTCCCTTCACATCGTTTTCGGAGATCGTGTATTCGGTGATCGCAGGGTCATTGCCTGTGGCCACAAGTGCGGACCAAACCTCCGGCGTGAGCGGCTTATCGACGGCCAAGCCTTTCGCCTCGGCGAAGGCTCGCAGGGCTTTTACTGCGTTTTCACCGAGCTTGCCGTCGATTTCGCCTGGCGAGAATCGAGCCCGATCGAGGAGAACCTGAGCCTTGATGACGGCGGCATCAATCTTGTCCTCGGCAGGAGGCTTGGCCGGAAATCCAGCATTATTGATCGCTGCGGCGTCGAGCCCGGCTGCCACGGCTGGAAATACCAGCCAACTTAAGATGATAGCCGCAACGAACGGGCGGATCATGCGGCAACCCTCCAGCAAGGTATCTCACAACAATGAGAATGGGGCGGGCAAGTTCCAGGTTTGTCGTCGAAGTCGAGAGCAAGGTGCACTTCACCGGGTGTTTTCCGCGAAAGGCCGCGGCGCAGCATCTGGGCAATAGCCGAGATCTGGTTATTTCGACCTCTGAACCACCGGTTTTTCGCTCGCCTGCTTGGCATCGCTCAGATTATGCGCGGTGTTGATCAGCGCGATATGGGTCAATGCCTGCGGGAAATTGCCGGTCTGCCGCCCTTCGCCCGAATCAAATTCTTCCGCGAGCAGGCCAAGATCGTTCGCAACCCCAACCACGCGATCGAACAGCGCCTGCGCCTTGCCGATCTCTCCCGCCAGCACGTAAGCGTCGGCAAGCCAAAGGCTGCAGGCGAGAAACGCGCCTTCGATCGGTTGCTTCTCCTCGGAAATCTCGCGCGGGTCGTGCCGCAGCACGAATCCATCCGGCATCATGTATTGCTCGATTGCGGCGAGCGTGCCGCGAACGCGAGGATCGGAAGCCGGCAAGAATCCGACCGACGGCAGCAGCAGGATGCTGGCGTCGAGCAGTTGCGAGCCGTAGGACTCGACGAAGGAGTTCAGGGAAGGATCAAAACCCTTTTCGCAGACGTCGCGGTGAATTGTGTCGCGCAGCCGCCGCCACTTCGCAAGCGGCGCCTTGAAGCCGAATCTCTCCGTGCTTTTGATTCCGCGATCGAACGCGACCCAACTCATCACTTTCGAGAACACGTAGTGCCTGCCCGCACCGCGCCGCTCCCAGATGCCGTGATCGGGCTGGTCCCAGACCTCAGCGAGGTGTTTCAGCACCGCGCATTCCAGAGCCCAGCTCTCGTCGTCGAGCTTCAATTCGGTCATGCGCGCCTGGTGAAAGGCGTCGATCAGTTCGCCGTAGACGTCGAGTTGCAATTGCGCATGCGCGGCATTGCCGATCCTGACCGGTTGCGAACCTTCGTAGCCGGGCAGCCAGGCTGCTTCCCATTCCAACAGTCGCCGCTGGCCCATGATGCCGTACATGATCTGCATGTTCGCCGGCGCACCGGCCGCCACGCGCAACAGCCAGTTGTGCCAGGCCGAGGCTTCCTCGGTGTAGCCGGAGTTCATCAGGGCCAATAGCGTGAAGGTGGCATCGCGCAGCCAGCAGAAGCGGTAGTCCCAGTTCCTCATCCCGCCGAGCTTTTCCGGCAGCGACGTGGTCGGCGCCGCGACAATGCCGCCGGTCGGGGCGTAGGTCAGCGCCTTCAGCGTGATCAGCGACCGCAACACGAGGTCGCGATTCTCGCCCGCATAATTGCAGCGGCTGCACCATTCGATCCAGAAATCCTCGGTCTCCTGCAGCGCGGTCGCGGGATCGATCGGCTTGGGAACGGGAAGATGCGATGGCCCGTAGGTAAGCACGAAAGGTATGGTCTCGCCGGCGCTCACCTCGAAGTCGGCAACCGTGGTCAAATCCTCGCCACGGGTCTCGACCGGCGTGCGCAGCACGGTCATGTCCTGGCCGCAAATCGCCAGCAGCGCCGAGCCATCCTCCGTCCGCTTGACCCAGGGAATGTCGATCCCGAAGCCGAAGCGGATCACAAGCTCCATCCGCAGCTTCACCCGCCCGCTGATCCCGCGCACCAGGCGGACGACGTCGGAAGCGTGGCCGCGCGGCGGCATGAAATCGATCAGCGCGATGGCGCCGGCGGCGGTCTCAAAGCGCGTCTCCAGGATCAGCGTATTGTCCCAGTAGCGGCGCGAGCTCTTGATGACGTCTGCTGCGGGAGCGATCAGCCAGCGGCCGTTCCTGCGGGTGCCGAGGATCGCGGCAAAACAGGCGTCGGAATCGAAGGCCGGCCAGCACAGCCAGTCGATCGATCCGTCGCGGCCGACCAGGCCTGCGGTCTCGCAATCGCCGATCAGTCCATAGTGTTCGATCTTGCAGGACAATTCTTCTCAGCTGCTCCTTCAGCTTGTTCCGCGCGCCCTTTCGCGTGTCGCGGCCTTGAGCGCGTCAACATCGATGGCGGAAGCGATCTGATCGATCGCGACCGGCAACCGCCGCCGCCAGTTCGGATGCTCGTTGACGGTGCCGGGAATGTTGGGCTGGTCGATCATCCCCAACAGGTCTTCCAGCGATATCGCAAGCAGGCGCGACCTGGTCCGGGCCAGGAAACCCACCACCGCATAGAGATCGTGGCTATGGATGGCATGGTGGCGCAACACCTCGTCGAGCATGCCGAGCGCGCGCCAGCGCGCGTCGTCGCTTTCGCCGGGATCGATCCCGAGCGAGCGCTTCAGCCTCAGGTCGCTGAACGAGCGCCAGCCCGCATAGGTCGAGAGATCGTGGGTGTTGAAGGTGATCAGCGCGTTGGCCAGATAATGCTCGATGCCGCGGAATCTGCCATCATCATCGCGCTCGAACATCATCACCAGATATGACCAGATGCCCCAATCGGCCATCTGCTCGCGGAATCCTTCCGGCACGGTGCCGAGATCCTCGCCGATCACGATGCAACGGTGGGCCACACTTTCCAGCGCGGTCGCCGCCAACAGCGCCTCGAACGGCATCTGCGCATAGGCGCCGTCGGTCGCGGGAAAGCCGTGCGGCACCAGGTAAAGCCGCTTCAACCCCAGCACATGATCCAGCCTGATCGCGCCGGCATGGCGCATCGAGGCCCGCAGCATTTGGCGGAACGGCTCGAAGGATCTTATTTCCAGGCCGGCGGCATTGAAGCCCGCCAGGCCCCAGTTCTGGCCAGCGGTATTCAGGGGATCCGGCGGCGCGCCGACGCCGAGGTGGCGTGAGATCGCCTCCTGCTCGTTCCAGGCATCGAACCCGTCGGATTGCACGCCGACGGCGACGTCGAGATAGAGCCCGACTTTCATGCCGAGCTGGTTTGCGAGCTCCTTGCAGGACTGCAACTGCCGGTCGGCGATCCACTGCACGAACTCGACGAATTCGATCTCGCGCCGGTCGGCTCCCTCGCGCAGGCTTGCGCATTTGGCCTCGTCCGGCCGCCGCCATTCTCGCGGCCATTCCCACCACGGTTTTTCGTAAGTGTGCCGCAGCACCTCGAAACAGGCGAAACGCTGCAGAAGCTGCCCGCGCTCGGCGCGGAATGCCGCAAAATCCCGCCGGCGCGCGACGGTCGCACCGGATACGAACCTCTCGAATGCCGAACGCAGCGCGCGCCACTTCAATTCCGCGACCGCGACGTAGTCAACGACATCCATCGCGCGCAGCCGGGTCAGCGCCTTGCGGTTGCCCGATCGCTCGGAGAGCGGAAATTCCGGAATCCTCTCGACATCGATATAGAGCGCGTTCAGAAACAGCCGGCTGTTCGGCGAATAGGGGCTGCAATCGCCGGGCCGGTCGTCGAACAGCGCGTGCAGCGGATTGAGGCCGACGCCGTCCGCGCCCAACTGCTGCGCGAGCCGAACCAGCCCTTCGAGATCGGTGAAATCGCCGATAGCCCAGTTACGCGTCGAGCGGACGCCATAGAGCTGCACCGCCATCAGCCAACCACGGTCGAAATCGCCGCCAAACGCCCGTGGCGGCGCCACGATCAGCGGCGCTTCCTCCTGCATCGAGGCGGCGTCGGTCAAATGCAGCCGGTAGGCGCCCTCGGGCAGGCCTTCCGGCCAGGCGATCGCAGGTTCCCGCGTCTCGCCCTCCGCGACCGTCTTTGCTCCCGCCACAACCTTCCAGCGCAGCGGCAGCGCGGCCGCTTCTGTCAGTTCGGTCGCCGCGGGCCGGCTCGACCGGATCACGACTGTGCCCTGCAAAAACCGATACGGCGACCGCTCCGGCAGCGCTTTGAGGATGATCTTCAGCACCGCCTCGTCCGTGACATGGCGGTGCCCCTGTCCGTCGACATATTCGGTCAGGATTCCGAGGTACTTGGCTGTTGTAAAAGGGTTCATCCAGCACGCCGCTTGCACGCAACGGCCTTTGGGGGCGTTGCGAAATTCTTTTGACACACGAAGAGGATAGCCGTGCTTAACTCTCGGGCATCTCCGGCGTTCCGCGAGGAACCAATGGCGAGCGAGCGGCTTTCTATAGGGGTAAAAACGCCTCGTTTCCAGCTAAAGAAACGAGACGTCATCTCCGTGTCAATGGCATCACCGTGAACAAAACCACCCAAATTGTCGAGGGCGCGGCGTTTGCCGGCGCTTTCCATATCGAGGACGTCTATCCCGCAATCGATGGCGGCCGCTTTCCGGTGAAGCGCATCGTCGGCGAGCGCGTCGAAATCTGGGCCGATATCTATCGCGACGGCCACGATGTCGTCG
The DNA here is from genome assembly GCA_963822795.1 of uncultured Alphaproteobacteria bacterium. GTDB lineage: Bacteria > Pseudomonadota > Alphaproteobacteria > Rhizobiales > Xanthobacteraceae > Bradyrhizobium. The sequence goes on along the minus strand of CAWGJM010000016.1, from coordinate 75,507 downwards.
CCGCCGACCTGATCTGGCGCCGCGAGCGCGACCAGCAATGGCGCCGCGCGCCGATGACCCTTCACAGCAACGACCGCTGGGTCGGCACCTTCGTGCCGGATGAGGTGGGACGCCATGTTTATGCGATCGAGGCCTGGACCGACGAGTTCGCCACCTGGCGCCGCGGCTTTGAGCTGAAGCGAGAGGCCGGCGCAGATATGACCCTCGATGCGATCGAGGGCGCCGGTCTACTCACCAAGGCGCAGGCCGGCGGCCATGACGCCACCGCGATCATCATCCGGCGATGCGAGGAGTACCTGCGAACCGGCAGCGCCGAGCCGCTGCTCACGGAAGAGTTGAAGGACGCGATGACCAAGGGCCAGTTTCGGCCCGACATCACGCGGTCGCAGCTCTTTCCGCTTGTCGCGGACCGGCCTCGGGCGCGCTATGGCGCCTGGTATGAAATGGTTCCGCGCAGCCAGGGCGCCACGCCCGGCCACCACGGCACTTTCCAAGATTGCATCGCTCGGCTAGCGGATGTCGAAGCCATGGGCTTTGACATCATCTGTCTCACCCCGATCCACCCGATCGGGGTGACCACCCGCAACTCCTACGCGATTGGAGGTGCCGAAGGCGGCCACGACGCTGTGCAACCGGAATTGGGCACGTTGGAGGATTTTCGTGAATTCGTCGCGGCCTGCGCCTCGCACGGCCTGGAAGTTGCGCTCGATTTCGCGGCGCAGTGTTCGCCGGACCATCCCTGGCTGAAGCAGCATCCGCAATGGTTCAAGCGACGGCCGGACGGCTCGATGCGCTATGCGGAAGATCCACCGGAGCGATACAAGGACATCGTCAGCCCCGACTTTTTTTCGGAAGATGCCGGCGCGCTGTGGAACGCGCTGCGCGACGTCGCGCTGTTCTGGATCGATCAGGGCGTAAAGATTTTCCGGGTCGTCCATCCTCACACAAATTCTTTCAGATTCTGGGAATGGTTGATCCATCAGGTTCAGCTTCGCCATCCGGACGCGATCTTCCTGGCGCAAGCTATCACGCGCCCGAAGCTGATGAAGGGCCTGGCCAAACTCGGGTTCACCCAGTCCTCAACTTATTTTTCCTCCTGGACACAGAAATGGGAGCTCGAGCAGTATCTCAACGACTTGATTCGCTATCCGGAGCGCGACTTCCACCGGGCGAATTTCTTTGTCAATTCGCCGGACTACCTGCCCTATTATCTACCCAGCGGGGAACCCTGGATGTTCAAGTCCCGCATTGCGCTGGCGGCGACGCTGTCGAGCAGCTATTGCATCTATGACGGCTTCGAGCTTCTGGAGCAGGAGCCGATACCGGGCGGCGGGGAATACCCCTTTTCCGGAAAATATGAGATCAAGGTGCGGGATTGGGATGGGCCGGACAACATCAAGCCCTATATAGGTGCACTGAACCGGATCAGGCGGGAGAATCCGGCATTGCAACAGACCCTTAATCTGAATTTCCTGCCGGTCGATGACGGCAACGTGATCTGTTTTGCCAAGGAATTGGTCGATCGGTCCAACATGGTGGTCACGGTGATCGCGCTGTCGCCCGACGTGCACGAGTTCTGGCTGCCATTCGGCGAGACAAAAGTTACTGCGGCTGATGGCGAGCGGCATCATGTCACAGCGTTGGAGAACCTGATCACCGGCGAACGTTTGCCGCTCGATTGGGGCGGCATTCGCCTGCGGGTCGATCCGGCGCACGATCCCGCTTTGCTTTTCCGCTGCCTGGCGTGAGGGCCGCATGAACCTGTTGTCCTCCATCGACGCCCATGAGCTGCCGGTCACCGCCCTCGACCAGGACGAGCTTTGGTACAAGGATGCCATCATCTACCAGCTTCACGTCAAGGCGTTTGCCGACAGCAACAATGACGGCATCGGTGACTTCGCAGGACTGACCGAAAAGCTCGGCTACCTGCAGGATCTCGGCGTCACCGCGCTGTGGCTATTGCCGTTCTACCCGTCGCCCGGCCGCGATGACGGCTACGACATCGCAGACTATGGCGCCATCAATCCCGATTTCGGGACCATGAAGGATTTCAAGCGCTTCATCCAGGAAGCCAAGAAGCGCGGCCTGCGCGTCATCACCGAGCTCGTCATCAATCACACCTCCGACCAGCACGACTGGTTCAAGCGCGCCCGCCGCAGCCACGCCAACTCGAGCGCGCGCAACTGGTATGTGTGGAGCGATACCGACCAGAAATATCCGGGCACGCGGATCATCTTCACCGACACCGAGAAATCGAACTGGACCTGGGACCCGGAAGCCGGCCAGTTCTACTGGCACCGCTTCTTCTCGCACCAGCCGGATCTGAATTTCGACAACCCGCGCGTGGTCAGCGCGTTGATCCAGGTGATGAAGCGCTGGCTTGACGCCGGCGTCGACGGCTTCCGGCTCGATGCGATCCCCTATCTGTGCGAGCGCGACGGCACCAACAACGAGAACCTTCCCGAGACCCACGCCATCATCAAGAAGTTGCGGGTGGAGCTCGACGCCTATTCCAAGGGCAAGGTGCTGCTGGCGGAAGCCAACCAATGGCCGGAGGACGTGCAGGAATATTTCGGCCATGGCGATGAATGCCAGATGGCCTATCACTTCCCGCTGATGCCGCGGTTCTACATGGCGATCGCGCAGGAAGACCGCTTTCCGATCACCGATATCCTGCGCCAGACGCCGGACATCCCGAGCAACTGCCAATGGGCGCTGTTTTTGCGCAACCATGACGAACTGACGCTGGAAATGGTCACCGATGTCGAGCGCGACTATCTGTGGTCGACCTATGCCAACGACCCGCGGGCCCGCATCAATGTCGGTATCCGCCGCCGTCTGGCGCCGCTGATGGACAACGACCGCCGCAAGATCGAATTGATGAACTCGCTGTTGATGTCGTTTCCGGGCACGCCGATCATCTATTACGGCGACGAGATCGGCATGGGCGACAACATCTATCTCGGCGATCGCAACGGCGTGCGCACGCCGATGCAGTGGACGCCGGACCGCAATGGCGGCTTTTCGCGCGCCGACCCGGCGCGGCTGTACGCGCCGATGATCATGGATCCCGTGTACGGCTACGAGGCGGTCAACGTCGAGGCCCAGTCGCGCAGCCTGTCGTCGCTGTTGAGCGCCACCAAGCGGCTGATTTCGGTACGCAAATCGACGCTCGCCTTCGGCCGCGGCACCATGACCTTCATCCGCCCGGCCAATCGCGCGGTGCTCGCCTATGTCAGGCAGTACCAGGACGAAGTCATCCTCTGCGTCGCCAACATGTCGCGCTCGGCGCAGGCGACCGAGCTCGATCTGTCCGCCTGGAAGGAGCGCATCCCGCTCGAAATGCTCGGCCGCACGCGTTTTCCGGCGATCGGCGAGTTGCCGTACATGATCACCCTTGCGCCTTACGGCTTCTACTGGTTCCAGCTCCAGGAGCGCGACAAGTCGGAACCGGTGGTGCCGCGGGCGGTGCCGGAATTCGAGACGTTGGTAGTGCCGCTGAACTCGACCTGGGTGTCGCTGGCCCGCGAACGCGGCGTGTTCGAGCGCGACGTGTTGCCGGGACATCTGGCGCGGACGCGTTGGTATCCGGAGCGCGCGCCGGAGGCGATCCATCCGACACTGACTTCGGCGATACCGTTCTGCGACATCGGCGACAACCGGCCGTGGCTCGCCTTCTTCGAGGCCACGCAACATGCCGCGACCGCGCGTTACGTGCTGCCGATGCAAATCGAGTGGGTACGCTTCGACCGCGAGCGCTATAATCCCCATGCGCTCGCCGCCGTTCGCCAGGGCGCGCGCGAGGGGACGCTGCTCGATGTCGCGACCGACCACATCTTCATCGCGCTATTATTGCGTAACTTAAAGGAAAACCTGACGGTCGACGAAAGCGGCCTGCGGCTCGAATTCCGGCCGACCAGCCAGTCCTCGGGTCGGCCGATCAGGCAACCCGAACGCATCCACGCGGTCGAGACCGAGCACTCCAACAGCATGGCGCTCGTCGACAATGATTACGTCGTCAAGATCTATCGGACGCTCGAGGCCGGCGTCAATCCCGGGATCGAGATCGGTCGATTCCTGACCGAGGTCGCGGGTTTCGCCAACGCTCCGGCGCTGCTTGGCAGCGTCGAACTGGTCGAGGGCAACAAGCGGAGCGCGATCGGCGTGGTTCATGCCTACGTCATGAACCAGGGCGACGGCTGGACGGTGACCTCGGCCTATCTCGACCGCTTCGTCGACGAGCAGCGTTTGCTGGCGACCAGCGAACGTCCCACCGAGAGCAAGGAACAGGTTCCGTATTTGCGCTATATTACCCAGGCCGGGCGGCGCGTCGCCGAGATGCATCTGGCGCTATCGGGCAATTCCGAACTCGCCGATTTCGCGCCGGAGCCCACGAGGCGCGAAGACGTGCAGCGCTGGACCGACGAGCTCGCGGCGCGTGCCGAGAGCATCCTCGATACGTTGAAACAGCGCCGTGACACTATCAAGGAAGCCGATCGCCCGCTGCTCGATCAGCTCCTTGCGCAACGCCCCGGTCTGCGCGACCGGCTGAGCGCGCTGCTGCCGCAGGATATCGACGGGCAGAACATCCGCCACCACAGCGACTTCCGCCTCGACAAAATGCTGATCGTCAAGGACGACATCTTCATCGTCGATTTCGAGGGCGAGCACCGGCGTCCGCTTGACGAGCGTCGGCGCAAGGCGCCGGCGGCGCGCGACGTCGCGGGGCTGATCCGGTCAATCGACTTCTCGGTGGCGGCGGCGCTCGAGCGCGCGCCGAAAGTCGCCGCCGACGAACAGGGCAAGTTTGCCACGGCGCTGTCGGATTGGCGTGACCGTTCGATCGCCGCATTTCTGGAGGGCTATCGCGAGGCCATGAGCAATCAGCGACTGTGGCCCGCCGACCCGCACGCCGCCGATGCGTTGCTGAATTTCTTTCTGCTGGAAAAAGCCTTCGACGAGATCGAATATGAGTTGGCACACCGGCTCGACTGGCTGCCCATTCCCTTGGCGGGGATATTGCGAATCTTGTCTGAGCTTGCGAATGAGGCCTCATGACCAAGTTATCTGCCGAGGCCTATGCGATCGTCGAAGGCCGTCACGCCGATCCCTTCCACTATCTCGGCCTCCACACCGAGGGCGGCAGGACGGTTGTCCGCGCCTTCCTTCCCGAGGCGTCGAGGGTGGAGGCGGTCGGCGAGCATGGCGAGGTCGCAGGCTTGTCGCGTATTCATGACGCAGGCCTGTTCGCCGGCTCCCTGCCGAACGGCTCGAAGCGCTACCAGCTACGCGCCCAGTTCGGCGATAACGTCGTCGAGCTGGAGGACCCTTATCGCTTCCCGCCGGTCTTGAGCGACTTCGATCTTTATCTGCTCGGCGAGGGGACCCATCAGCGGCTCTACGACAAGCTCGGCGCGCATCCGCTGGTGCTCGACGGCGTCGACGGCGTCGCCTTCGTGGTGCTGGCGCCGAACGCGCGGCGGGTCAGCGTGGTCGGCGATTTCAATTTCTGGCATGCGCGGCGCCATCCAATGCGCGTGCGCGGCCCTGGCTATTGGGAGCTGTTCATCCCGCGCGCCCGGGTCGGCGATCACTACAAGTTCGACATCATCGGCCCCCAGGGGCAGCCGCAGCCGCTGAAATCCGATCCGCTTGCGTTTGCCGCCGAAGTGCGGCCCAAGACCGCTTCCATCGTGTTCGATGAGACCAAAATTCCGCATCCGCGGCCGGCTGCGTCGGGCGTCAACGCGCTTCGCGCGCCGATCTCGATCTACGAGGTGCATCTCGGCTCCTGGCGGCGCAAGGGCCGCAATGAATGGCTGACCTATCGCGAGCTCGCCGAGCAGCTGCCGGCCTATGCGCGCGACCTCGGCTTCACCCATGTCGAGTTTCTCCCCGTCAGCGAGCATCCGTTCGACGGCTCCTGGGGCTATCAGCCGACCGGGCTCTATGCGCCGACCAGCCGGTTCGGTTCGCCTGAGGATTTTGCCGCGCTGGTCGATGCCTGCCATCGCGAAGGCCTCGGCGTGCTGCTGGACTGGGTACCCGGGCACTTTCCCGACGACCCGCACGGCCTCGGGCATTTCGACGGCACCGCGCTTTATGAGCATGCCAACCCGTTGCAGGGCCGCCACCTCGACTGGGGCACCTTGATCTACAACTACGGCCGCACCGAAGTCGTCAATTTCCTGGTTGCCAACGCGCTGTTCTGGCTGGAGCGCTACGCCATCGACGGCTTGCGCGTCGATGCGGTCGCCTCCATGCTGTACCTCGATTACAGCCGGCCTTCGGGGGGATGGATTCCGAACAAGCATGGCGGCAGGGAAAATCTCGAGGCGATCGCCTTCCTGCGCCGCTTCAACACCGAAGTGTTCGCCCGCTTCCCGCAAGCCACGACCGCCGCGGAAGAATCCACCTCCTGGCCGCAAGTTTCACGCCCGGTCGAATTTGGCGGGCTCGGCTTCGGCTACAAGTGGAACATGGGCTGGATGCACGATACGCTGAACTATATCGGCAAGGATCCGATCCATCGCAAACACCACCACGGCGACATTCTGTTCGGCCTGCACTACGCCTTCTCCGAGAACTTCATCCTGCCGCTGTCGCATGACGAGGTCGTTCACGGCAAACGCTCGATCCTCGGACGGATGCCCGGCGACGACTGGCAGCGCTTTGCCAATCTGCGCGCCTACTACAGCTTCATGTTCGGACATCCCGGCAAGAAACTGATGTTCATGGGCTGCGAGTTCGGCCAGGAGCGCGAATGGAATCACGACCGTTCGCTGGACTGGCACCTGCTCAAGCAAGAGAAATATGCCGGCGTGCAATCGCTGATCCGCGACCTCAACCACCTCTATCGCGAGCTGCCCGCGCTGCACGAACTCGATTGCGACCCGGCCGGGTTCGAATGGGTCATCACCGAGGACGCCAACAACAACGTGTTCGCGTGGATTCGAAAAGGCAGCGATGCCCGCGCGCGATGCCTGGTGGTGGTGAATTTTTCGCCAAGCGTATTTTACAACTACCGCGTCCGCGTGCCGTTCGCCGGCAAGTGGTTCGAGGTTTTCAATTCGGACTCCGCGCATTATGGCGGCAGCAATGTCGGCAATATCGGCGAGGTGCATGCAATCGACGGGTCCGAGCTCAACCTCACCATTCCGCCGCTGGCCGCGATATTTCTCGTACCGGAAAGCTAACGCATGCGTCTAACTGCCGGAACCTTCTCGCGGCTCGGCGCGAGCTGGGATGGCCGGGGCACTAATTTTGCCCTGTTCTCCGCCAATGCCGAGAAGGTGGAGCTGTGCCTGTTCGACAGCCAGGGCCGCCGCGAGCTCGAGCGTATCGAGCTGCCCGAGCGCAACGAGGACGTCTGGCACGGCTATCTCAACGACATCTCTCCGGGGCAGCTTTATGGCTACCGGGTGCACGGGGCCTACGCGCCCGAGCGCGGCCACCGCTTCAATCCCAACAAGCTGTTGCTCGATCCTTACGCCAAGCGCCTGGCCGGGCGGCTGGTGTGGAGCGACGCGCATTTCGCCTATCGCACCGGCAGCCCCCGCGAGGATCTTTCCTTCGACCGCCGCGACAATGCGCGCGGCATGCCGAAAGCGGTGGTGGTCGATGAAACCTTCAACTGGGGCCGCCGCGAGATGCGGCCCTCCATTCCCTGGGAAGACACCATCATCTACGAGGCGCACATCAAGGGATTGACGCAAAAGCGCGAGGACGTGCCGCCCAACCTGCGCGGCACCTATGGCGGCCTGTCGTCGCCCGCCATGATCGCGCATCTGAAACGGCTCGGCGTCACCACCGTCGAGCTGTTGCCGATCCACGCTTTCATCGACGACCGGGTGCTGGTCGAAAAGAAACTGGTGAATTACTGGGGCTACAACACGATTACATTCTTCGCGCCGGAGCCGCGCTATGCGCAGGACAACGCGCTCGACGCCTTTCGCACCACGGTTGCAAGGCTGCACGACGCCGGCATCGAGGTGATGCTCGACGTCGTCTACAATCACACCGCCGAGGGCAACCATATGGGCCCGACGCTGTCGTTCCGCGGCATCGACAACGCCTCCTATTATTGGCTGAAGCCGGAAAATCCGCGCTTCTACGACGATTTCACCGGTTGCGGCTCTTCGGTCAACCTCACCCATCCGCGCGTGCTGCAGATGGTGATGGATTCGCTGCGCTACTGGGTCGAGGTCTGCCATGTCGACGGCTTCCGCTTCGATCTTGCGACCACGCTCGCGCGTAGGCCGCACGGCTTCGACCGCAACAGCGCCTTCCTCACCGCGATCCGGCAGGACCCGGTGCTGGCGACGGTGAAGCTGGTCGCCGAACCCTGGGACCTCGGTCTCGGCGGCTACCAGGTCGGGGCATTTCCCTCGCAATGGTCGGAATGGAACGACCGCTATCGCAGCGCGATGCGGCGCTATTGGAGCGGCGAAGGCAGCCTGATCGGCGAAGTCTCGGGGCGCATGACCGCCTCCTCCGATCTGTTCAATCATGACGGAAGAAAGCCCCGCGCCAGCGTCAATCACATCACCGTCCATGACGGCTTCACGCTTGCGGATTTGTTCAGCTATAACGAGAAGCACAACGAGGCCAACGGCGAGGACAATCGCGACGGCGCCAACGACAACCACAGCAACAATTGCGGCCACGAGGGCCCGACCGATGATCCCGCGATAACGGCACTGCGCCGCCAGCTTCGCAAAAACCAGCTCGCGTGCCTGTTGTTGGCGCAGGGCCTGCCGCTGATGCTGGCCGGCGACGAAGCCGGCAACACGCAAGGCGGCAACAACAACGCCTATTGCCAGGACAATGAGGTCGGCTGGGTCGGCTGGGAGAATCTCAACCGTGAAGGCGACGACCTCATCGGCTTCATCGGGCATATGACGGAGCTGCGCCGGCGGTTTGGGCAAATCCGCACCCATCGCTGGCTCGACGGGCGCCGCGCCGACGGCTCCTACGGCGTGCTGTGGCTGACGCCGGCGGCGGAAGAGATGAATGAGGCGGACTGGAAATTTCCGGAAGGCCGTTTTCTTTCCTATGTGCTCGGCCCGCTGGAACCGGGACAGACGCCGATCTTTATCGTGCTGAACGCCGCCCCTGAAGAGATCGCATTCAAACTGCCGAAGATGACCGAATACAAGAACTGGCAGCGAGTCCTCGATACGACCGAGGCCAAGCAAACCACCGTCAACTTTGCCTCGGGCGCCGACACCAAGGCGTCGCCTCGCTCGGTGCTTGCCTTTGCAGGCGCGGTATGAGCGAACAGCGGTTCGGCGCCAAGCCATCGAAGGACGGCACCTCGTTTCGACTGTGGGCGCCGGCCGCCCGGCGCGTCGATCTCCTGCTCGACAAGCCCCGGCCGATGCGGCGCGGCAATGACGGCTGGTTCTCGGCCGACGTGGCGGGCGCAAAAGCCGGCGCCCGCTACAAATTCAGGATCGACGACGAGATCGACGTGCCCGATCCGGCTTCCTCGTTTCAGCCCGAGGACGTCTCCGGCCCGAGCGAAGTGATCGACCATGACGCTTACGGATGGCGGGCCACGGATTGGCGGGGACGACCTTGGCAGCAAACGGTGCTGATCGAAACCCATGTCGGCACCTTCACGAGTGAGGGCACCTATCGCGCGATGATCGATAAGCTCGATCATCTGGTAGAGACCGGGATTACCGCGCTCGAACTGATGCCGCTGGCGGATTTCGCCGGTCCCCGCAACTGGGGCTATGACGGCGTGCTGTGGTACGCGCCCGACAGCGCCTATGGCCGTCCCGACGATCTGAAACTTCTGATCGACGAGGCGCATTTGCGCGGGCTGATGGTGTTTCTCGACGTGGTCTATAACCATTTCGGGCCGGAGGGAAACTATCTCGGCCGCTACGCGCCCAGCTTCTTCACCGACGCGCACACGCCGTGGGGCAGCGCGATCGACTACCGCGTGCCGCAGGTGCGTCGTTTCGCGATCGAGAATGCGCTGCATTGGCTTCGCGACTATCGCTTCGACGGGCTGCGGTTCGATGCCGTCAACCATATCGTGTCGGCGCCGGGCGAAATTCCGATGCTGCACGATCTCAGCATCGCGGCCGGCAAGCTTGCCGCCAAAACCGGCCGCCACATCCACCTCGTGCTGGAAAACGGCGACAATCGCGCGAGCCTGCTCGATGCCGTACGCGACCCGCCGCGCGGCAAATTCCGCGCGCAATGGAACGACGACTATCACCACGCCTGGCACGTGCTGTTGACCGGCGAGACGCAAGGCTATTACGGCGACTATCGGCAATCGCCGGCTGGCGACCTGGCGCGCGCGCTTGCCTCGGGCTTCGTCTATCAGGGCGAAGTTTCCGAATTCTGGGGCGGCAGGCCGCGGGGCGAGCCGAGCGGGAAGCTCGCGCCTTCCGCCTTTGTCAATTTCCTGCAGAACCATGACCAGATCGGCAATCGCGCGCTCGGCGACCGGCTCGAAAGCCTCGCAGAGCCGAAAACCATTGAAGCCGGACTCGCGGTCACCCTGCTGGCGCCGATGATCCCGATGCTGTTCATGGGCGAGGAATGGGGCTCGAAAGCGCCGTTCCCGTTCTTTTGCGGCTTCGAGGGGGAACTGGCGGAAGCGGTCCGCAGGGGACGGCGAGAAGAATATGGCTGGGCCTATGCCAAATATGGCGCCGAAGTCCCCGATCCGCTCGATCCGGCGACGTTTCAATCCGCAATCCTCGATTGGCCATCCTGCGTGACACCGCCGGGAGAGCAGCGCCTCGCTTTGGTCAGAGAACTGCTGGCGATACGCCAGCGCGAGATTGTCCCGCGGCTCGCCGGCACCGCCTTCGGCGACGCCAACGCTCACGACAACGGCCTGCTGACGGCACACTGGCGCATGGGCGAGGGCACGACGCTTCATCTCACTGCCAATCTGTCGCCCGCCGACATCGCCCGCCAAGCACCGCAAACGCCGGGCACGCCGATCTGGGGCGGCGAGGCCGGCGAGCATCTACCGCCCTGGTCGGTGTTCTGGCGCATCGGAGCCTAATCGTGCCTCCGGCCATTCCGATCGCGACCTATCGCCTGCAACTGACTGCGGATTTCGACTTCGATCGGGCCGCCGAAATCGTTCCCTATCTGAAGGCGCTCGGCATCACGCATCTTTACGCCTCGCCCTTCATGAAGGCGCGCAAGGGCAGCGCGCACGGCTACGACATCACCGACCACACCAGGCTCAACCCGGAACTCGGCGGCGAAACCGGCTTTGCGCGGTTGAGCGCGGCGCTTAAGCAGCACGACCTCGGCCTGATCCTCGACTTCGTCCCCAACCATGTCGGCGTGCATTTCGCCGACAATCCCTGGTGGCTCGACGTGCTGGAATGGGGGCCGGCCTCGCCGCACGCGGCCTCCTTCGACATCGATTGGGATCAGTTGCCGCACCGCGCCCGGGGCGGGGTGTTGCTGCCGATCCTCGGCACCTCCTATGGCGAAGCACTCGAGCGCGGCGAGATCGAGCTCCGCTACGACGCGAGCGAAGGCAGCTTCTCCTGCTGGTATTTCGAGCATCGGCTGCCGATCGCGCCAGAGCGTTACAGCGAGCTGCTGCGCGTCATCGTGAAGGACGCCGGCGCCGAGGCGAGCGAGCCGGGACGACATATGCTCGATCTCGCGTCGCGTTACACGGGATTGCAGCATCCCGACCGCAAGGAAGCGCCCGCTTTCAAGGCCGCGTTGAAGGCCATCGCCGGCAGCGCCGAGATCATCGCGCGCGGGCTTGCCGCCTACCGCGCCGGCCCCGACCGCGCCGCGCAGACGCTGGCATTGCATCATCTGCTCGAACGCCAGCACTACAAGCTCGGGCATTGGCGGCTTGCCTCCAGCGACATCAATTATCGCCGCTTCTTCGACGTCAATTCGCTGGCCGGCCTGCGCGTGGAGGATGCCGGCACCTTCGCTTCCATCCACCGTCTGGTCAAGGAGTTGATCGCGGACGGAAAGCTGCAGGGGCTGCGGCTCGACCATATCGACGGCCTACGCGATCCCGCCCAGTATTTTCAGCGCCTGCACCGCCTGGTTCGCGACGCGCGGGGAAAGGACGCCGCTCCCTTCTATGTGGTCGTCGAAAAAATCCTCGGCGAGCAAGAAAGGCTGCACGCCTTTGCCGGCATCCACGGCACCACCGGCTATGAATGGCTGAACGCAATCACCCATGTGCTGATGGATTCCAGAGGACTCGAAGCGCTCGACGAGATCTGGCGGCAGATCAGCAGCTCTCCGCCAAGGCTCGAACCCGTGCTGAAAGATGCCAAGCGCCGGGTTCTGGCGACCTTGTTGAGCAGCGAGTTCACGGTGCTGCGGCGGCTGCTCGCCCGCATCGCCAACGGCCATTATTCCACCCGCGACTATTCCGCCGACATCCTGCGCCAGGCGCTCGAATTCTACGTGCTGCATTTTCCGGTCTATCGCACGTATTTGACGTCGGCCGGTCCGAGCGCGCATGACCGCGCGCTGATTTCCGGCACCATCGAACGGGCGCGCGCCGACTGGTTCACGGCTGATGAAGGCATTTTCGATTTTTTGCGCGATACGCTGACGATGGACCTGATCAAGCCGGGACGGCCGCCGCACAGCGCGCCGCGGGTTCGCCGCTTCGCGCTGAAGCTGCAGCAGTTCACCGGTCCGCTGATGGCGAAGTCGCTCGAGGATACCGCCTTCTACCGCTATCACCGCCTGCTCGCGCTCAACGAGGTCGGCGGCGATCCGCAAGGCAGGGGACTTTCCGTCGCTTCCTTTCACGAAATGATGCAGACACGCGCCAAGCAGTGGCCGCACGGGATGACGGCGACCGCAACCCATGACACCAAGCGCGGCGAGGACGCCCGCGCGCGGCTGATGGCGCTGACGGAGATTCCCGGCGAATGGACCGGCGCGGTCGCACGATGGAAGGTGCTGAATGCGCCGCATATCGTAACCAGTGGCGAAATGCGCGCGCCCTCGGCGACGGCGGAATACATGCTGTATCAGACGCTACTCGGTGCGTGGCCTTTGGGCGAACGCGACGTAACCTTTGCGGAGCGGATCGAGGCCTATGCGTTGAAGGCTTCGCGCGAGGGCAAGCAGGAAACGAGCTGGCTCAATCCCAACGAAGCTTACGAGACGGGCCTGAAGACGTTCATTGCGCGGATCCTCGATCCCGCGGTTTCGGCTGAGTTTCTCGATTCGTTTGCGACGCGGGCGCGGCACGTTGCGCTGCTCGGCGCGCTCAATTCGCTGAGCCAACTGACCCTGAAGGCGACCATGCCGGGCGTACCCGATTTCTATCAGGGCACGGAATATTGGGACTTGTCGCTGGTCGATCCCGACAACCGCCGGCCGGTCGATTTTGCAGGGCGCGCTTCCACTCTTGCCGCGCTCAAAACCCCGAACTGGCAGCAGCTTGCGGAAGACTGGCCGAGCGGCCATCTCAAGCTCGCCTGGACCCGGCATCTCCTGAAGCTGCGAACCGAGCTAGCGGACGTGTTCACCCATGGCGACTATCAGCCGCTGGAAGTCAGCGGGCCGCACGCCGACCACGTGATCGCGTTTGCGCGGCGCCACCGTCGCGACGCGGCGATCACGGTGGTGGCGAGATCATTCGCAGCGTTCACGCAAGGCGGACGCGCGTGGCCGAACGCGGAGGCTTTCGATGGCGCGATCGACTTGAAGGGGTATTCCCTGCAAGGCATCAAGGATGGCGTAACCGAGTCGCGCCTGTCGACGCTGTTTCGGCATTTGCCGGCCACGGTGTTGCAGGCCCGGCTCACGGGCCTCACCAAGGCCAAGCGACAACGCATCCATGCCTGAAACGAAAGGCCGCCCGGGATCGAGGCCGGGCGGCCCTGGCGGATGTCGTGCCGACTCACGGTCGGTTCCCTCCTCCGCACAGGCCACAATGTTCGCGCGATTTCGTTAACGACAAACTGACGCGCTCCATTGTTGCAACGCGAGATTGCACGTCAGCTTCGCTTGCCCAGCAGTAATGTACCGCGATTGCGAATAGCGATCTGCGCGACTTCTGCAAACCGCTGCAACAGCCAGGGCAACACCACTTCGAGCCGGACGTGATCCTCGGCGACATCGATGTGGCCCGACGCCGCCTGCCCCAGCGCGCGGACGCGGAAGAACATCCGATCGTCCTGCCAACGCTCCTCGTCGACCTTGAGCACCGGAATGCTTGAAGCGGCACGCGTGAGTCCGACTTTGAGGCGGCGCGTTGCTTCTTCGCGACCGAGCCGATGCGGAATCGATACGACGAGTGGTGCGGACATTTCCTAAATCCTCCTCCGATCCAACGGATGTAGTTCTGCAAAGTTCGAAAAGAAATGAGCGTGGCGCGTTATCGCAATGCAAAAGCCGGAACTTTCAAGGTTCCCGCAAGTTTCTCCGGCGCACACAGAGCAATCAAGCGCCCGCCTGAGGGGCTGAGGAAAGGGTTTAAATGTCTATCGGCACAATCATCCTGATTATTCTCGTCATCGCACTACTTGGCGGCTTCAGCGGCGTCGGTGGCGGACCGTTCTATGGCACCGGCTATTACGGCGGCGGCGGACTCGGCCTCATCATCGTGATTCTGCTGATACTATTGTTGTTGGGGCGGATTTGACGACGAGACCGTCGTCACCCGCAGGTGGGCAAAGGCGCGTTTGCGCCGTGCCCACCGTTCGCATAGATGTCGGATATCGGTCGGCACGCTGCGCTTTGCCCGCCCCACTACTTTGAGGCCAGCTTCTTGATCGCGGCTTTGATCGACGATGCCGCCTCTTCGTATCCTTCCCACGCCTTGGTCTTGCCGAGCAACCGCGGCACGGAGCGTACCGTAAAGCGCTTCGGGTCGAGGTCGCCTTTGATCTGGGCCCAGGTCAACGGCATCGAGACGGTCGCGCCGGCGCGCGCGCGCGGCGAGAGCACCGCAACCGCGGTCGCCATGCGGTCGTTGCGGAGATAATCAAGGAAGATCTTTCCCGCGCGCAGCTTCTTCGACATGTTGAGCAGATAGCGCTCGGGATCGCCGCTCGCCATCAACTGACAGACGGCTTGCGCAAAGGCTTTCGCCTCCTTCCATGACACCTTGTCCTTGGCGCCATCAAGCAGCGGCACCACCACATGCAGTCCCTTGCCGCCGGTGGTCTTGCAAAAACTTTCCATGCCGAGATCGGAAAGATGCTGCCGCATCGCTGTTGCCGCTTCGATCACGTCGGCAAATTCGACATCGGGTGCGGGATCGAGGTCGAACACCAGCCGGCCCGGCGTGTCATATTGATCCGGCGCGCAGTTCCAGGGATGCAGCTCAAGCCCGCCGGCCTGCGCGACTGCGGCGAGCCCCTCGATGCGGTCGATTTGCAAATAGGGCTTTCGGTCGCCGGACACCTTGACCAGCTTCAGGAGTTTCGAGGTGCCCTGCATGCCATGGCGCTGGAAAAACTGCTGGCCTTTGATGCCGTCGGGCGCGCGGACGATGGAGCACGGCCGTCCCTTGATGTGGCCGATCATCCATTCGCCGACGGCCTCGAAATAACCGGCAAGATCGAGCTTGGTGACGCCCTCGCCGTCGCCGGCGTCCGGCCACAGCTCCTTGCCCGGTTTTGAAATCACGACGCCCATCACTTCGGCGGACCCTGCCGTCGGCATCGACCGCGCCACGCCGGTCTTCGCAGATTTGGCGGCGCTTTTGGTGGGCTTGGCGAGCTCTGTCATCACAGGTTCTTCCGCCTTCACTTCGTCGACCGGCTTGTCCTGGCGCAGCCCCTTGAACGCAGCCTGCCGGATGTTGCCGTCGGCGGTCCAGCCGGCAAACTCGACCTCGGCGACAAGCTCGGGCTTCAGCCAATGTACGTCGCGGGTCTTGCGCGGCGCATTCTTGCCGCCGAACGGGTTTTTGCCAGAGGCCATAGCCTTCAGCGCCGGCATGATGCGCCGCACGGTGTCCTGCCCGAAGCCGGTGCCGACGATGCCGACATAAGCGAGGTGATCGCCGCGATTAACGCCCGCCATCAGTGAACGGAACTTGCCGTTGGTGGTCTTCCAGCCGCCGACGACGACTTCCTGCCCGTCACGGGTTTTCGCCTTGGTCCAGCTTTCCGAACGGCCGGAATGATAGGGCGCGCTCAGCTTTTTCGAGACGATGCCTTCAAGCGACAGCTTGCGCGCCGAATCCATCACCTCATCGCGGTCGGCCTCGAAATGCTCGACATAGCGGATGGCTTTCGTCCTTCCTTGCGCCTTGCCTTTCGTTTTGCCTTGCGCCTTGCCTGTCCGCGCTTCGAGCACCTGCTTCAATTGCGCCTTGCGTTCGCCAAGCGGCAGGCGGCGAAGGTCCATGCCATCCGCGAACAGAAGGTCGAAGGCGAAGAAGACGAGCTTGTCGGTCTTGCCGCCGGCAATCGCCGCCTGCAGGGTAGAAAAATCCGGCGCACCTTTGGAATCGAGCGCGACGATCTCGCCGTCGATCAGCGCGTCCGGCAGCGCGCTGGCTTCCTTGGCGATCGCCTTGAATTTGTCGGTCCAGTCCAGCCCCTTGCGCGTCTTCAGCGTGGCCTTGCCATCCTCGACGCGCAATTGCACGCGGTAGCCGTCGAATTTGATTTCGTGGCACCAGCCCTCGCCGCCCGGCGGCCGATCGACGGGCGTGCAGAGCTGCGGCGCGATGAAGTCGGGCATCGCGCTGACCTTCCTGGCCTTGGCCAGCACCGCCTTGCTTTGCGCACGCGCCTCGGTGGCTTCGCCCCGGTTGGAATGCCAGACCGCATCGGCCTTGCCGCGCCCGCCCTTTGCCGTCATGAACGGTTTTGGCGCACGGCCCTTGCCCGCGGCGATTTCTTCCATGGTGCGGGCGGAGGCGACGGAGCGATCCTGGTCGAGGATATCGTTGGCCTCGCCTTCCCTGGCGAACTCGTCGCGGTGCTTGATCAGGAGCCAGTTGGTGCGCTTGCCGCCGGTGCGGTCGTTGCGCATGCGCACCAGCACCCAGCTGCCGTGCAGCTTCTCGCCATCAAGCGTGAACTTCAGGTCGCCTTTCTTGTAGCCGCGCTCGGGATCGTCGGATTCCCAGTAGCCGCGGTCCCACAGCTGCACCGTGCCGCCGCCATATTGGTCCTTGGGAATGGTGCCTTCGAAATCGCCGTAATCGAGCGGATGGTCTTCGACTTCCACCGCGAGCCGCTTGTCGTGCGGATCGAGCGAGGGACCGCGGGTGACCGCCCAGGACTTGAATACGCCATCGAATTCGAGCCGCAGATCGTAGTGCAGCCGCGTCGCGGCGTGCTTCTGGATCACGAACCGACGCCGCTTCGAGGGCGCAATTTTCGCCTCGCCCGACGGCTCCGAGGTCTTCTCGAAGTCCCGCTTCTTTCGATAGATGGAGAGGTCTCGGAGCGACACGATCAAATCCCACGCCAATATCGGTGTCGTTTCACACCACCGCAGCGGCCCGCAACCAAAACACCTGACAGCCGTTGAAGTTCCCGAATTCGTCCAAGCGTAAGGGCAAGCACTCCGGCAAGCAATCCATAAGCGGCAGGCAAAGCCGGATTGCTTCGGTGGACTCGCACCTCCAAAGCTTGCGCCGCGAGCGTAGGAGTGTTCGTGTCGCCTTCATTTGCAGACGCAGAAAAAGTGCGTAGGGTGGGCAAAAGCGTCCGCCGTAGAGAAGGTGGAAGCCTGCCCGCCGTTCATGATCAGATGGCCGATAGATGGTGGGCACCGCGCAGTCGCGCCTTTGCCCATCCGGAGTCAATTTCAAACGGCGTCATTTGCGGCCACAGCTTCGCGATCTCGGATCTCGCAGCACGTTTGCTCGAGCGCGAGATCACATCCTCGAACCGCAAGGAAATCGCAGTGTGCGGCGGCGCGGCAGCGGAGAGCAGGTTGAATAGTCCGTTGGCCGTTACCGCTTCGCCTTCCGCTTTTTCGAAGATTTCTTTGGCACCTTGGCGCCCCTCTTTCGTGCCTCGGAAAGCCCGATCGCGATCGCCTGCTTGCGGCTCTTGACCTTCCGTCCAGACCGCTCTTCAAGGTACCGGCCTTACGCCTCTTCATCGCGCGCCCGACCTTGGCAGACGCTTTCTTCGAATATCTTCGTGCCATCATGATCCTCCCGGCTGGCCGGAAGGTAAATCATTGCTACTGATGAAGGTTCCGGCGCGGCAACCGCTGACTAATCCGGCGCGCGCAGGCGGTAGCCGATGCCGGTTTCGGTCAGCACGTAGTGGGGGCGCTCCGGGTCGGCTTCGATCTTCTGCCGGAGCTGGCGCACATAGACCCGCAGATATTGCGCGTCGGTCAGTTCATCCCACAGCTCCTTCAACAGAAAGCGGTGGGTCAAAACCTTGCCCGCGTGCTGCACCAGCACGCGCAACAGATCGTACTCCTTCGGCGACAGCTTCACTTCCCTGTCGCCGACCTTAACGATGCGGCGCACCAGATCAACGGAGAGATCGCCAGAGCGAAACACCGGGCGCTCGCCGTGAACCTGCAACTGATGCCGCAGCGCGGCGCGCAGGCGGGCCAGCAATTCGTCCATCCCGAACGGCTTGGTCAGGTAATCGTCCGCACCAAGATCGAGCGCTTGCACCTTGCCGGCTTCGTCGCCGCGGCTCGACAGCACCACGATCGGCACGCTGTCGTTGCGGCCGCGGATCATGCGCAGCAATTCGTGGCCCTGAATGTCCGGCAGGCCGAGATCGAGGATAATCAGCGCGGGATTTTGCGACATCAGCTCCAGCGCCACCTTGCCGTTGGGCGCCTCCAGAATCTCGTAGCCCTGCGTCGTCAGCCCCATCCGCAACAATTTGCGAATCGGCGGCTCGTCGTCGATGACAAGGACCCTGATGGGGGTTGCGGTCATGCGGCGGTGTCCAGCGCATTTGACGCCGCCGGAATCGGCAATCGGATGGTCAGCACGGCGCCGCTACGGTCGGTCCGGTTCGCGGCCGAAATCCTGCCATGCATCGCCTCGACAAAGCCGCGTGAAATCGCAAGGCCCAGGCCGGTGCCGGGGCGGACATGGTCGCCTTTTTGCGCGCGATAAAACTTGTCGAATATGCTTTCCAGCTCGGCGTGCGGAATTCCCTCGCCTTCATCGATAATCTGCAGGCACACGGAATCCCTGTCCCGCAAGCTCCTGATCGATATCGTGGTCTCCGCGGGCGCATATTTCGCGGCGTTGTCCAACAGGTTGAAAAGCACCTGCTCGAACAAGACGGCGTCCAGCGCCAGCATCGGCAGATCGGCCGCAAGCTCGAGCGAGACCTTGTGGCGCGCCAGGATCTTGCTGGCGCGCCGGAGCGCGCTGCCGACGATCTCCCCGACATCGTGCGGGGCCGTGTTCGGCACGATGGCGCCGGATTCCAGCTTGGTCATATCGAGCAGATTGGCGATAAAGCGATTGAGCCGTTCGGACTCGTCGATCACGGTCGCCAGCAGGTCGTGCTTCTCCTGGTCGGTCAAGCCGCTCGCGAGATCGCGCATGGTCGAGGCGGCGCCGAGGACGGAGGCGAGCGGCGTCTTCAGATCGTGAGAGATCGAGGTCAAGAGCGCCGAGCGCAAACGGTCCGATTCCACCGTACGCTTCACGCGATCCATGTCCTCGACCAGCAGCACGCGCTCGATTGCGAGCGCGCCCTGGTCCATCAGCGCATCCAGCAATCGGCGTTGATCTGGGGTGAGCAGCGGACCGGTCTTGTCGTTGTCGATGCCGATGACGCCGATGGAGCCGCGTCCGGTTCGCATCGGCAGGAACAGGCGCTTCGCACCAGGCAGCGTGTCCGAGCCGCGCCCGGCCGAACGGTCGTTGCTCCAGGCCCAGTTCGCCGCGGCCAGGTCGGCCTTGTCGAGCTGATCCTCGGGCGGATAGCCGGCCTTGACCGTCAGCACGCCGTCCTGCGGCAATAGCAGCACCACGCGCACCTTCAGCATCAATGCGGTCTGATAGGCGGTCGCCCACAATACGTCGTCCAGCGTCGCGGTGCCCGCGAGCTTGCGGCTGAAGGCGTAGAGCGACTCGGTGGTCCTTATCCTACCCATCGCAGAGATGGCCTGGATGCGCACGCGGGCGGCTACGTTGGAAACCAGTATGGCGACCAGCATGAAGAAGAAGAAGGCCGCGACATTGATCGGATCGGTGATCGTGAAGGTATAGATCGGCGGCAGGAAGAAGAAATTGTAACAGAGCGAAGCCACGACGCTGGCCAGCAGTGAAGGCCACAGGCCGTAACGGACCGCGACTCCGACCACGGCGGTGATAAATACCAAATCGACGTTTTCGATACCGAGCCAGCGATCAACCAGCTCGCCGACACCGAGAGCGCCAGCGATGAACAACCACGCCATTGCGTAGGGAATTGCATCAAACGGCTCCGTTCGTTCCGCCGCGCGCACGGTCTTTTTGGCGACCGGATCCGCCGCGAGCTCCTCGCCGGCGATCACATGCACACTGATATTGCCCCCGCGCCGCACCAGGTCATGCACGACCGAACCGCGAACGATTTCGAACCAGCGGGACCGCGTCGACTTCCCGACGACGATCTGGGTCACGTTGTTGGCGTGCGCAAAGGCGAGGACATCGTCCGCAATTCGGCGTCCGACGCCGGGAATGGTGAGCGCCTCGGCGCCCAACGCTTCCGCCAGGCGCAACGTATCGGCCAGCCGGTCGCGTTCCACGTCAGTCAATTGCAGGCTGCGCCTTGTTTCGATGCTGATCGCGGTCCAGGGCGCATGCAGCCGGTCGGCCAGCCGCTTGGTGTAGCGCACGAGGCCAGCCGAACGAGGATCCTCACTGAGGCAGACCAGGATCCGCTCGCCCGCAGCCCACGGCCCTGCAATGGCGTTGGCCTGCATGTGGGAGAGCAGCTGCTCGTCGACCCGCTCGGCGGTGCGGCGCAGCGCCAGCTCGCGCAACGCGGTCAGGTTTCCCGGCGAGAAGTAATGCTCCAGCGCACGCTCGGCCTGTCTGGGAACGTAGACCTTGCCCTCCTTCAGCCGCTGGATCAGATCGTCCGGCGTGAGGTCGATCAATTCGATCGCATCCGCCCGATCGAACACTGAATCGGGTACGGTCTCGCGCACGCGCACATGCGTGATCTGGGCGACCACGTCGTTGAGGCTTTCGATGTGCTGGATGTTGACGGCGGAGTAGACGTCGATGCCGTACGACAACAGCTCCTCGACATCGAGATAGCGCTTGGGATGACGGCTGCCCGGCGCATTGGTATGCGCCAATTCATCGACCAGGACGAGCTTCGGGTGACGCGCGATCACCGCATCGAGGTCCATCTCCTCGAGAATCTGGTCGCGGTATTCGAGCCGTTTGCGCGTAACGACTTCGAGCCCGCGCAGCAGCGCCTCGGTCTCCAGCCGTCCATGGGTCTCGACGAAGCCGACCACAACATCGACGCCGGCCTTCACCTTGGCGTGCGCGCTCTGCAGCATCTCGTAAGTCTTGCCGACGCCGGGGGCGGCCCCGACGAAAATCTTGAGCCGGCCGACGCCGCCCTCCTCGCGCCGTGCTGCTTCCAGCAAGGCTTCCGGCGAGGGGCGTTGTTCGGGATCGCGGCGCTGCTTGACCATGATCCAATTATAGTCTGCGGGCCCGCTCTGTCATAGCTGCCGTCAGGGCTTCAGTCACTTGGACGCCACGGCGTCGAGCGCCAAATTGAGCGCCAGCACGTTAACGCGCGGCTCGCCGAAGATTCCGATCAAGCGGCCCTGGGTATTCTGCGTCACCAGCTCGCGGACGCGATCTTCAGGCATATTCCGCGCTTTGGCGACGCGCCGGACCTGGAACAGCGCGCCTTCGGGCGAAATATCGGGATCGAGGCCACTGGCCGAGGTGGTGACGAGGTCGATCGGAACGGGACTTGAGGGATTTTCTGCCTTCAACTTATCCACGTCTTCCTTGACCCGGTCAGCCAGCGCCTTGCTGGTCGGACCGAGGTTGGAGCCGCCGGAATTGGCCGCATTGTACGGCGCGGACACCGTCTTGGTCGAATCAGCCGGATCCGGGGCGGTGGTCGCGGACAGTCGGCCGTGGAAGTATTTGTCGTCCTTGAACTCCTGCCCAATCAGGGCGGAGCCGACCACCTTGCCGTCCCGCTCGATCAGGCTGCCAGCCGCCTGTTTCGGAAAGATCGCGCCGGCTACTCCGGTCATGGCGAGCGGATAGGCCAATCCCGTGATCAAGGTCAGCGCGACGAGGAGGACGATGGCGGGGCGAATTTCTCTGAGCATGGTTGTTTCTCCAATATTTCCGTCATTGCGAGCGAAGCGAAGCAATCCATGGAACGACAAAAAGAACTGGATTGCTTCGTCGCTCCGCTCCTCGCAATGCCGCGGTTAGACCAGGTGCAAGGCGGCGACGACGAGGTCGATCGCCTTGATGCCGATAAAGGGAATGATGATTCCTCCGACGCCGTAGATCATCAGGTTGCGGCGCAGCAGCGCACCGGCCCCGACTGCGCGATAGGCCACGCCTTTCAGCGCCAGCGGAATCAGGGCGATGATGATCAGCGCGTTGAAGATGATCGCCGACAGGATCGCGCTCTGCGGGCTCGTCAGGTGCATGATGTTGAGCACGTTGAGCTGCGGGTAGAACGCGAGGAACATCGCGGGGATGATGGCGAAATATTTCGCAACGTCATTGGCGATCGAGAACGTCGTCAGCGCGCCTCGGGTCATCAGCAGCTGCTTTCCAATCTCCACCACCTCGATCAGCTTGGTCGGGTTGGAATCGAGATCGACCATGTTGCCGGCCTCACGCGCGGCTTGCGTGCCGGTGTTCATGGCAACCCCAACGTCGGCCTGCGCCAGCGCAGGCGCGTCGTTGGTGCCATCGCCGCACATCGCGACCAGCTTGCCCTTGGCCTGCTCGTCACGGATGAGTTGCAGCTTGTCCTCGGGCGTCGCCTGCGCCAGGAAGTCATCGACACCAGCCTCCGCCGCAATCGCCGCTGCCGTCATTGGGTTGTCGCCCGTGATCATCACGGTGCGGATACCCATGCGGCGAAGCTCGGCGAAGCGCTCGCGGATGCCGCCCTTGACGATGTCCTTGAGCTGGATGACGCCGAGCAGGCGGCCATCCCTCGCGACCGCAAGCGGCGTGCCGCCTGCCTTGGAGATGTCGTCGGATATCGACTGGATCTCGCGGGCGACATCGGAGTTCAGCATCGGCTGGACCGCACGCGCGGCATTGCCGGAAGCCAATGCGCGGGGCGCGCCGCCGCCGACGTAGTTGAGGATCGCGTCGACCGCGCCCTTGCGCACCGACGATCCGCCCGCGTCGACGCCGCTCATGCGGGTCTGCGCCGTGAACGGAATGAAGGTGGCGGCGAGTTCCGCCATGTCGCGGCCGCGGATGCCGTATTTCTCCTTGGCCAGCACCACGATGGAACGGCCCTCGGGCGTTTCGTCGGCGAGCGATGCAAGCTGTGCCGCGTCGGCAAGATCCTGCTCCGTCACGCCGCGTACCGGGCGAAACGCGGTCGCCTGGCGGTTGCCGAGCGTAATGGTGCCGGTCTTGTCGAGCAGCAGCGTATCGACGTCGCCCGCGGCTTCCACTGCACGGCCCGACATCGCCAGCACGTTGAAGCGCACCAGCCGGTCCATGCCGGCGATGCCGATCGCGGACAACAGCGCGCCGATCGTGGTCGGGATCAGCGTCACGAACAGTGCGACGAGGATCACCACCGAAATCGAACCGCCGGCATAGGAGGCATAGCTCGGGATCGTCACGGTCGCGAACACGAAGATGATGGTCAACCCCGCGAGCAGGATGTTGAGCGCGATCTCGTTCGGCGTCTTCTGCCGCTCGGCACCTTCGACCAGCTTGATCATGCGGTCGATGAACGTCGAGCCCTGGGCGGCGGTGATGCGGACGCGGATCCAGTCGGACAGCACCTGCGTGCCGCCGGTCACCGCCGAGCGGTCGCCGCCGGATTCGCGGATCACCGGCGCGGATTCGCCGGTGATCGCGGCCTCGTTCACGGAGGCGACGCCCTCGATCACTTCGCCATCGGAGGGAATGTTGTCGCCGGCCTCGACCAGCACGATATCGCCGACCTTGAGGCTGGTGCCGGGCACCAGCCGATAGGTCTTGTCGGAGCCGGTCAAGAGCTTGGCCTGGCTCTCGGTGCGGGTCTTGCGCAGCGAGTCGGCCTGCGCCTTGCCGCGGCCTTCGGCGACTGCTTCGGCGAAGTTGGCGAACAGCACCGTGAACCACAGCCACAGGATGATCTGGAAGGTGAAGCCGAGATTCGCCCCACCGGTCGCGATGTCGCGCAGGAAGATCACCGTGGTCAGCGCGGCCACGGTCTCGACCACGAACATCACGGGATTTTTCATCATCAGCCGCGGATCGAGCTTGGTAACGGATGCCCAGATCGCAGGCATCACGATCTTCGGGTCCAGCATCGCCGATGCCGGCGTGCGCTTGTTCATTTTGACAACAGGTTCCATGGAGGTCACTCCGAAAGAGCTCGATCAGTACAAGGTGCCGGCGGTCATCGCGAGATGCTCGACGATCGGTCCGAGCGCCAGCGCCGGGAAGAAGGTGAGTCCGCCGATGATCAGGATCACGCCGATCACCAGGCCGACGAACAGGCCGCCGGTGGTCGGGAATGTGCCGGCCGAGGCCGGGATGGATTTCTTGCCGGCCAGCGAACCTGCAATCGCCATCGCCGGCACGATCATGAAGAAGCGGCCGACGAACATCGCCACACCGCCGGTCGTGTTATAGAACAGCGTGTTGCCGGTAAGGCCGGCGAAGGCCGAACCGTTGTTACCGGTTTGCGACGTATAGGCATAGAGAACCTCGGTAAAGCCATGCGGACCGGCATTAGCCATCGAGGCCACGGCCGAGGGCAGCACGACGGCGACCGCGGTCCAGCCGAGATACATCAGGGGTAGCACCAGAATCGCGAGCATCGCCATCTTGACCTCGCGTGCCTCGATCTTCTTACCGATATATTCCGGGGTGCGGCCGACCATCAGTCCGGCCACGAAGATCGCAAGCACGACAAACAGCAGCATGCCGTAGAGTCCGGACCCGACGCCGCCGACGATGATCTCGCCGAGCTGAATGTTGATCAGCGGAATCATGCCGCCGAGCGCGGTAAAGCTGTCATGCATGGCGTTGACCGCGCCGCAGGACGCGTCCGTGGTGATCACGGCGAACAGCGAGGAGGCGATGATGCCGAAACGGACTTCCTTACCTTCCATGTTGCCGCCGGTCAGCCCCAGCGCGTTGAGCGCGGTGGTGCCATTGGCTTCAGCCCAATAGGCGATGGTCACGCCGGCAAGGAACAACACGCCCATCACCGAGAGGATTGCCCAGCCCTGGCGCTGGTTGCCGACCATGCGGCCGAACACGTTGGTCAGTGCAGCGCCGAGCGCGAAGATCGAGATCATCTGCACGAAGTTCGACAGCGCGGTGGGATTTTCGAAGGGATGCGCGGCGTTGGCGTTGAAGAAGCCGCCGCCATTGGTGCCCAGCATCTTGATCACGACTTGGGATGCGACCGGCCCGACCGCAATCGTCTGCTTGGCGCCTTCGAGCGTCGTGGCATCGACATAGGCCCCCAGCGTCTGCGGCATGCCCTGTGACACCAGGAACAGCGTGTAGACAATGCAGATCGGCAGTAGGATGTAGAGCGTGCAGCGCGTCACATCGACCCAGAAATTGCCGATGGTGCGCACCGAAGCGCGCGCGAAGCCGCGGATCAGCGCCACCGCAAGCACAATGCCGGTTGCCGCTGACAGAAAATTCTGGTGCGTCAGGCCCAGCATCTGCACCAGATAGGAGAGCGTGCTTTCGCCGCCGTAGTTCTGCCAGTTGGTGTTGGTGATGAAAGAGACCGCCGTGTTGAACGAAAGATCCTCGGCGACGGCGGATTGTCCGGCCGGATTGAACGGCAGCAAGGCCTGCAGCCGCATCAGCCCATAGATGATGAGGAAGCCACCGACATGGAACAGCAGCATGGCGACCGTATAGGTCAGCCAATGCTGCTCGCGCTTTTCGTCGACGCCACCGATCCAGTACAGTCCGGCCTCGACCGGACGCAGGATCGGCGAAAGAAAGGTAGGCTCGCCGTTGAAGACGCGGGTCATGTACCAGCCGAGCGGTTTGACCAGCGCGACGACGATGGCGCAGTACAGAATGATTTGAATCCAGCCGATGACGGTCATGGGAATTGCCTTTGAAGGAAGCGCGCAAGCGCCGATGGGGTCAGAAGCGCTCGGGCCGCAGCAGGGCGTAGGTCAGGTAGAACAACAGGCCGAGCGAGACGAGACCAGCGAGCGAATAATCGAAGATCATCGTTGTTCTCCTCACAGCCGTTCGCAGACATAGGCATAGCCGATCGCAATCGCGAAAAAGCTGAAGCCGAGTGCCAGCATCAAGATATCCAGCATGGGATGCTCCTATTGCGCAGGGTGCAGGCGCAAAATATCTGCAGGTTCAAACGGCGGCCGAATGCGATCAATCGACCTGGAGCGAATCTCCGCTTGCGACCTGACCCGTTTCCATGGTGTGAGGTGCCACCATGCGCATAGCTTTTCGAGACGACCTCAATGGCAAAGTTATAGGAATCTCATAAAGACCGGGCCCGGCTCGCCGACGAGACGGGCAATTCGTGGGTTCCATCGGCGTTTATGACGCACCTATATTTCGCCGTCGCACTTCATCTCGTTTTTAAATGGCGATCCGGCCATCTTGGCGGGGGCACGCTGCCGGCGTCGGCCGCGGCCATAGGTAAACGTGAGATGACGCCATGCGAGGTCTCCTTAGGGAAACAACCCCAGCCAACCTCAGCGATCGGCTGCGCGGCGCTCCGGTCGTGACTGCAACGCTCATGCGAGAGATCATCGGCAACGCGTGCCAGCGCTTCCCCTCTTCAGCGTCGACCGCGAAAACCGCGCGGATCGAACGCTTGATTGCGGCGGCAGCCTGGACTGAGGCGGCGCTGGCGCTGATTGATCTGGAATTGCCGCAATGGCAGCTGCGCCGGATCGCCTATGACAGCGGCGAATGGTATTGCGCGCTATCGCGCGAGCGCGAGCTTCCCGACTGGCTCGACCAGTCGATCGAGGCCCGGCACCCGGATCTGGCGCTGGCTATTCTGAGCGCGTTCGTGGACGCCCAGCGCACCGTTGCGCCGCGAACGCGAACCAGCGTCCCCCTGGTGCCGCGCGACACAGACGAGGTTAGCACGCCCATCTGCTGCGATAATTTCGCTTGAGGGCACCGATGCAGCTTCCAAATCTATCGCGAGAACTGAGATCGACCCAGGTGATCGTGCGCTTTTGCCTGCGGATCGGCATTCTGGTTATCTTTGCCGCGTTCGCCAGCATCGGGTTCGGCAGAAGCCTTGCCGCGCTGCTGGGGATGTCGATCGTCCTCTGCGCCGTCATCGGCACGGTGAAACGCGAGCCTCCGCTTGGCACGGCCCTCAATCACTGGGACGAGGCGGCCGCCTATGCGGCCTTGTTTTCCCTGGTCAGCGTTTTCGATCACTCGGTTCCAGCCTGAGCATCTCGCACGATCTTATGCACTTCCTATGAGATCGCAGATCCGCCTGTCTCGAATTCATATCCGGCCGGGAAGATATTCGGGCGCATGAGTGAAGCCGTCTCCCGACGCCCAAGACATCCGAACATTCGCAATCTGTAACGCAGCGACGGATCGCCGTGGCGCGTCGGAAGAGCGCAGCACTCGCTTAACCAGAGGGAATACCAACGTGAAGCTCGTCGAACCTCCATCGTGCAGCGCGCCGTCTGCAATCGTCTTCATCGGCAAGAACCGCCGCGGCAACTGGATCGCC
Source organism: uncultured Alphaproteobacteria bacterium (assembly GCA_963822795.1). Taxonomy (GTDB): domain Bacteria; phylum Pseudomonadota; class Alphaproteobacteria; order Rhizobiales; family Xanthobacteraceae; genus Bradyrhizobium. The sequence continues at coordinate 47,671 of CAWGJM010000016.1, read as the reverse complement.
CAGCAACAGAACGGTCTCTATGGCGGCCTGTTCGTCAATCGCGCGCAAGCCGTCAAATACGCGCTGTTCGAGAACGGCGGTCACCCCGAAACCATCATCGAGCTGTCCCGCGAAATCGAGCTCGAGATGGACAAGCTTCCCTACACTGCCGCCGGCATGCGGCGCGTGGCGTGACGAATCGGCCAACCATCACCCGGGAGAGTAAGATGCTTCATCCCCATTCCGTTTCGAACCGGGAGCAGGTCGTCGATATCATGATCGAGCTGACCCGGCTCTCCCATCTGCATCGCGCCATTGTCGCCGGCGGCGATAGTCTGGAACTCTATCTAGCGCTGCGACGGCGTGGCTTCATCCGCGCGGCCACCACCGCGACCTGCCGCATTCCAAAGGCACAGCACGCGGTCGGTCTGATCACGGGGCAGAACTCGCCTGGCGCGATCGAGGCGGCACTCGCCGAGATCTCGCCCTATCTCTGCGCCTACGCGACGATCGCGGTCCTGATTGACTCCCGGGAAAGCGGCCTCTCGCTGAAAATCCGAAGCAGACTAGAGCAGATGGGCTTCCGGATCGAGGCGGGCGTCAGATGTCAGCGGGGCCTTGTGCTTTCCGCCTATCGACAGGGGTTTGGCCAGATGGAAAACGCGGCATAGATCCCGATGACGATCCTTGCACCACCCGCGACCTGGTTGGCGGGCTACATCCCCGATCTTCCCACCCCCTTCGACGAAGCGGATCGAATAGATCTGGCGGCATTCGCAAGACTTTGCGAACGCCAGATCGCGGCTGGCGTCTCGGCGATCGTCGTCGGCGAAACTGCTGGTGAGGCCGCTACGCTGACGCCGGCCGAGCACGACTGCATCGTCCGCGCCGCTGTCGCAATCGCCCGCGGCCGCGCCTGCGTCGTCGCCGGCGCGGGATCGAATTCGACCGGCCAGGCGATCGAATTGACCCGCCGCGCCGAGGCAGCCGGCGCCGATGCGGTGCTTTCGGTCGTGCCCTATTACAACAAGCCGATGCAATCCGGCATTCTCGCGCATTTTCAGGCGATCGCCGAGGCAGCCACGCTGCCCATCATCCTGCACGACATTCCCTCCCGCACCGTCCGCGAACTGTCCGACGATACGCTGGCACGGCTGGCGCGATCGAAAAGATTCATCGGCTTGCGGGACGCGACCGGCGATATCACGCGTCCGCTGCGCCTGCGCTCGCAGCTCGCGCCACGGTTTCGGCTGTTGTCGGGCGACGACGCAACCGCGCTCGCCTTCATTGCCAATGGCGGAGACGGCTCGATATCGACGATCTCCAACGTCGCGCCGGATCTGTGCCAGGCCATCTTTTCGAGCTGCCGGCAGGGCCGATTGCAGACCGCGCGATATCTGCAAAGCCGGCTGGGGCCGCTGACCGCCGCGCTCAGCAAGGAAAACCCAGCCGCCCTGAAATATGCCTTGTCCCTGCTCGGCTTCATGTCGCCGGGCACAAGGCTACCGATCGTCGAACTGGACGCTTGTGCAAAAGCCGAAGTTGCGAGCGCGATCGCTGCGATCGGCGACGAGGACCTGGCATGTCCGAACGAAAGCTGGCCCGGCGGCGATTTGCTGCAAAGGCATTTTTCGGGTGCCAATAGGCCGCTCTAGCGCCGCCATGCTGCCCGCAAATCCCCGGGGTTCTTTATATCTCGCCTATAAGACGCAACGCCGAGCCATCTCGCATTCCTACGGCATCGTCGGCACATCATGGCCGTTAAATTCGTCAGGAGGCCGTCATGGCCGCGACCCCTTTTGATGCCGCTCATCGCAAAGAACAGACCCAAGCGCAGCTCGAAGCCGCGCTCGCCGCTTACCGCGAAATGCTCGACACCTATGTCCATAACCGGGTGCCACGGGCCGCGGCGGAGGCTGATGGAAGCCCCGAACGGCGGATCACGGAGGCTCAATCGAATTCGGTGAAACCGCAATGATCACCCTGCAACTCGCGAGCCCGACCCCACCGCGGTGCGCACCCAAAGATTCGACCGCACCGATCGAGCAAGAACGCACCTGTACCGAAGGCCGGCCATCCGATCAGCCCGCGACCGTCACTGCACAATTTCGGCCGCTTGATCCCGGCATCGTCAATGAGGCGATTCCGGCATTTTTCATCGGCCGCAACCAGGAAGGTTTTTGGGTTGCCCGTGACGTCAACGGACGGATTGGCGGAATCTTCCTGCTCGAGGATTCCGCCGTGTCGTTCGCAAGACGGCAGAGCGGGCCTGCGGCATGCGCCACCATATTTCCCTCCGAGCGGTTCGAACTCGACCTGGAGAACAGCGGCAATCCGCTTGTCACGCAGCTCGGGCCATTGATGCGTCTGTGGCGGCGAATGGCCACCCTGATCGGCAAATGACGGACGCGGGCTTTCACGCCCCATGAACTAAAGCCGCCGCCATCGAAAATGGCAGGAGAGCCGTCGCTCGGCCCGGCGCCCCGGCTGAAAGCGAAGGATTTTTGAAATGACGACCCACACCAGCCGCCCGTTGCAACGGACGCCCTCCCCGTCGGAAAGACGAGCCTCCTTTGAGGCCGATCCAGCGGCAGCAGACCTGGCCGCGCGCCGGGCAGCCCATCTGGCGATGATTAGACAATTTTGCCGGGTCGGCTTAACGATTTTGCTGGCGGGGGGCGCCCTCGCCGCTATCATCGCGCTAAAGACCGTGGTCTATTTTTTGCGCTATAATTATTATTGACGCACGCCGGGTGCAGAATTGGGTTGATTCCGGGTGGCCTGAACGACGATTCGACTGAGCGAACCGTCCTGCGCCGCCGACGCGTCTGGAGGATCCGATGAAATCTGCCGATGTGGACCTGTCGACCATACTGGATCGGATTCTCGACACGGCGGCCGACAACTTCCGTGTGGCAAAAATCCTGGTACAGCTCGGCCTCGACCCCAACAACATCACCTACGACGCGATCTTCAACCGGCTGTTGGAGATTTTGCTCGCCAACATCACACTTGCCAACATGTTCGCGCTGGTTGGCTCAGCCTTCTTTGTCGCCACGCTGCTGACGCAGACCATGGTGCCGCTGCGCGTCTCCAACATGATCGGCTGTGCATTTTTCGTCGGCTTTGGCGCGCTCGCCCACGACATCAAGACCCTTCTCTTGTATCTGCTGATGCTTCCCATCAATGCCGTCCGCCTCCGTCAAATGCTCAATCTGGTCAAGAAGGCGCGGACCGCAACGCAGGGCGACATGTCGATGGAATGGCTCAAGCCGTTCATGACCGAGCGCAAATATCGCAAGGGCGACATTCTGTTCAGGAAAGACGATCCCGCCGACGAGATGCTCCTGACCGTCACCGGAAAATTCCTGGTGCAGGAGATCGGCGTCGAGCTTCCGCCGGGACGCCTGATGGGCGAACTGGGTTTCCTCACGCCCGACAACCGCCGGACCGCGACGATCTCATGCATCGAGGACGGGCATGTGCTGAGCATCACCTACGAAAAGCTGCTCGAGATCTACTTTCAGAACCCGCAATTCGGTTATTACTTTCTAGTGCTCACGAGCCAGCGCCTGTTGGAAAATATCGCGCGGCTCGAAGGCATTGTCGCGCAAGCCAAGAGCGCGCAGCCGACGACGGCCGCGGGCGGCACGCAATGAACGTCGAGGTAACATTGCCCAAAACAATCTGGCGACCCTGGCTATTCTAACAAATGTTCGGAAGTCTTTGCACTAGACGGCAGCGCGTGAAGTCCGAAAAGTGCCAAATTCAGACTATGTGGCTGGCTCTGGAAGTTGATCATGCCCACGATAGGTTTCTCGGCCCGCGCGCGCCCGTCCTCACTCAATACCAAATACGAGATCCCAAACGCCTGTCGTTACTCCAAAGTTACCCGGCACAGGGTGATATGTTGACGAAGATGTCGGAAGTCTATGGCTGGGCAGCTACGACTTCTCAGCAAGCTGCCAACGCTGCGCGGCATCGTGAATCAAAAGATACGAGACGTATCCGACGATGAGGCCGCTTGTCGTTTGGCAAGCAATCTCGACGTGCCAAAGGAGCGCGAAGAAAAAGGAAGCAAGAAAAGCTGACGATGCTTAACCCAAATCGGCGCCCAACTGAAGTCACATGGACGCCGGCTCGCTGGGTCGGACGCAGATTGTATCCTGGCTCACGTCGGCGATTGCCGCGGCTTCGATCGCCGCTTCGGAGGGCGAAGCGGGGCCGTCACCGGCCGCGCTTCTGTCGCCACCTCACAAACTCCTGATAGAGCGCAGAATCCTTCGGCGGCAGCTCGGTGCCATCTGCGGACCTCACGCCGGTGGACGCCGCCGCCTGGCGAGGGCCTCCTGTGGCTTGCTCTGGGGCGGCCGACTGGTTGCTGCTGGTGTCGGGGCTGTTGTGCTGGTCGAGCCACGCCTGCGCCGCATCGAAGCGTTTCCAGCCCGGCAAGGTGGCCGCGAGATTGACTTCGCGCCATTTGACATGGCGTGGCGGCTTCTGGAATTCGGCGATCTTCGGAAAGAAGGCCTCCACGAACCGCTGGACCCGCGAGTAGCGATCGAGATTGGTCTTCGGCCAGTTATACGCGATCAGAACCGCACCGACCGCAACCGTGTCCACGGTCTCGCCGGCCGCAACGAGTTCCGGGTAGTCGTCGTGGGTGAGGGTCGCCGGCAGGTAGTCGTCGGCGAGCTGCTTGGGATAGGGGATCGGAACAAGATGCAACCCGTCCTCGCGGCCGAGCTTGGCCATCGAACGGACCGGCTTGCCCGCGATCAGCGCCGTGGCAGCGATCTCGCCGCTCTTGACCTTTTCGATCGCTTCGACCTGGGACAGGCTGACTTCCTGCACATCGATTCCCAACGCATTGAAGAGGTCCCGCATCGAGTAGCTCGTGCCGCTGCCCCTGGCGTCGAGGTTGACCTTGAGGCCTTTCAGCTGCGCAATCGAGGTGATGTTGGGCTTTGCGACGAGATGGACTTCCTCGTTGAACAGCTTGGCGATGTAGACGATCTTGTCGTCAAATTGGCCCAGCCGCTCGTTCGAGCGGCGGAAGCTATTGAGGATGTTGGTCTGCGTCAGGCCGATATCGACGCCGCGCACGTAGCGCACGTCGCGGATGTTGCGCGGGCCGCCGATGCCGGCAATCGGCAGGATGCGCAGGTTGTCACCGTCGTTGAGGACGTCGGCGAGATCGTATGCCATCTGCAGATAGGTGTCGTCCGAATTGGGACTGCCGGAGATCAGGCCGATCACATTCTTGTTGGGCTGCTCGTTCTTATAGATGCCGACGCCGATCAAATAATCGCCCATGCGCTCGACCCAAGCTGATTTGTCATCAATCGAGCCGGTTTGCGGATTCTTCCAGCGGAAATCGCTCCAGCCCTGATAGGGCGGCGTGCTGGCGATCCTCATGAAATCCTGGGTCGTGAACTTGCCGTCCTGATCCTTCATGTCGTGCAGGTTCTTGCCGCGGATCCCCGGAAAAGCGCCGTTTGCGACATGCAGGGTCCCGTCAATCGTGTGAACCCAGGGATAGAGGTCGCGGTCGTTGAACGCACCGGTGTTGATGGCGCGGAATGTCGCATCCGGGCCCTCCTTCTTGAATTTCTCCTGGACGCGCTTGACCATGGCCACCGCCTCGTCCCGCGTGCCGAACTCAGCAGCTTGTACCCGGAGCATGGATGTGGCGGCCAACGACGCCCCCAAGACCAAACCAAAACAAATGACGGCGGCACCGCGCATGAGTCCCCCCTGAAATCGCGATGGTCCAAAGAAGGCGATCCAACTAGGTCGCGAAAAAGACTATATGATGGCCACACATCGCGCCGCGTACTGAATCTGAAGTCCGTGACTCGGCAATTCTGCACCCGCACAGGATGCACTCGACCGCGGCACGCTCTCAACGATCTTCTGCAGTCGGTGGCGGCGATTCGTTGCGGCCCCGTATCCAACGGACGATGGCAACGATGATCTACCGATCCAAAAGCACCCACTGCGGTGAGGCTGCTGCCAAGGCCTTGGCGAAGGACCCATCAAGAGGAGCAGGATGAAAATACTCCCTGTCGCAGCCTCAACCTGATTGAAGCAGTCAAAGAAGCGCTGAGCTTCAGCAACAAAGCTCCTTCGTCTTTCCTCTACTCCATCCATCGTGCGATCACCCGCGTCGATGAACCACCATGCGCTCGCCGCTGCGCTTGACTGGTTGTTCCACGCTCGCGTACTCGAATGGCACTAGTCGCCCGAGTCATTCGAACTGAGGGTACAGTCTCTTCAGCTTGACGCGGGCGTCGGCGGTTTTGAATTGCCAGTTGGCCTTGGCATGGTGCTTGTTTCGGTGGTCCTGCCATGCGTTGACTTCGCGAGCGAGGATTTTCTTGTCGGCGATGCGGCGGTTCAGACATTGGGACGCGAGAACGCCGAGCTCGGATTCGGCCATGTCGAGCCAGCTGCCGTGCTTGGGCGTGTAATGCCATTCGAAGCGCTCGACGAGCCGGCGGGCCTCAGGAGCGGGGAAGGCTTCGTAGAGCGAGGCTGGCTTGTGGGTGTTGAGATTGTCCTGCACCAGCACGATCTTCGCCGCGTCGGGAAAATGCACGTCCGACAGATCCCTGAGCGTATGAGCATAATCGATGGCGGTGTGCCGGTCGCTCACTTTCACATGCCGCCAGCCTTCTAGCGGCGCGAACACCATGAATAGATTGGCGACACCATTGCGTTTGTATTCGTAATCGTGACGCGCCTTGCGTCCCTGCTTCGCAGGGATCGGCGCGCGCGTCTCAACGATTAGCTGCTTGGAGGTCTCGTCGAGACACACGAGCGGACGCTGCGGATTGTGCGGCCTCTGATAGACCTCCAGCACGTCTTCCATGTTGGCGACAAAGGCCGGGCTGGCGTCCGGTGGAATCACCCATTGCTGCTTGAGGTGCGGTTTGAGAATGTTTTTTTTAGCGTCCGCCCGATCGTGTTGTCGCTGGCGCGCTCGACAATGTGCAGTTCGACGACCTTCTCCTCGAGCAGGCGCAGGCTCCAACGGGCGAAACCCTCCGGGGCCGGAGAGAGTGTCAGTGCGATCAGCTTTGCTTCCGCCGCGCCGTCGAAAATGCGTGGACGGACGGAATTGGGATTGTATTTACGGGTCAACACCGCCTCGAACCCTTCCTCGACCAGATGGCGCCTGGTCCGCTCGATATTGGCGATGCTGGTGTCCAGCGCCGCGGCAATCCGGCTGTCGCTCCAGCCTTCGCCCGCATCCGACACGTCCGCCTTCAAGAGAATGCGCGCCTTCGTCAGCAGCTGCGCAGAACGCTTACCTTTGCTGATCATCTCATCGAGTTGGCCACGTTCCTCCGCGGTCAACCGCACTACGTATTTCTTGACGGCGATCTCTTTCCCGGCCACGAATCACCTCCATCGCTGGCTCGCGGCGACAGAGATTCACAAGTTGCCGTCATTTTCAATGACGAGGGCGACTAGCGCCCTCCTTTGGGGGCGCGGCGCCGTACGCGCCAGGATGGGACCATGATCGGATGCGGCCCAAGACTTAGCGAGGACAAGTACATCCGGTTTACCCTCTGCCTTAAGGCGGCACCGAGGCACTTTTGCTACCACCCCGGCAGAGCCCGGTTGGTCTTCGGGACAAGTCATCTAGCTAGTATAGGAGCTTACAAGGCCATCCGGGTCGACGGCGGCGGTGGCGCCGACATTCGTCCGTGTTTCTAACGTTTTGGCGTGCTTTGACTTCAACCAATCGGGCACAGTGCACTCGGCCTTGGCACTTTCAAAACGGTCAATGATCGCTTGCTCCGAATTGAAGAATTCAACCAAAAAATCGCAGTAATTCTTCTTCGTGTGATGTGATTCGAACGCCTTCCACACTCGGTCTGGCGGCGCATTGTGGAGGGCGGACGCCAACAACGTTTTGCAAGGCTCGCGATCCGAGCTGTTCGAGTCAAACTCCGCGCTGGCTACCAACCGGGCTGATACCTCGCTATGCTGGTCGGGAGCTGCGGCGTCGCAGGCTTCTATGCGCGCTTGCACCGCTTCAGCGTGGCGGGCCTTGAGCGAATCCAGAAACTCCTGCGGAGGAGAGAGCCCGCACCTATCCCTGCACCTATCCCTGTTCGTAGCGGGTGAAGATGTCGTATTTTTGTAGCTCGTGATCTGTCGCCTTCGTTGTTGAGTTGCGGAGGAGCCGGAAGGCGTGGACGGCTCCGCCGACGTGGTCATGCCATGGATATTGCCGCCGGGTTAGCCCTGCGTGTCGGTTTCTTTGTTCGACTTGAAGCCCGTTTCTCCGTCCCGACCCGCGCTATCTCGACGGCGGCGCGCGCAGGAGCGGTCAAGGACGCGCGCTTGCGCGCCCGTAAGGGCTTGTCCTTGACGGCTCCGAGCACGCTGCCAGGCTGAGGCGCGTCGGGGCTGATCTGCTGTCCGTCGGCAGTAAACGTTGCCAACCGGTGCGGGCCAAGGAACACGCTCACGCTGCCATCGGGATACTCGTGAACCCGAACCACGGCCTTGACGAAGTGGGGCCTCAGCCGGCTCTCCGGCAACTGCAGCCGCCGGCCGCTCCATGCGATCGTGTTGTCGTTGGCGACGGTTCGCTCTTCAATCACGCACAGCGCCTCGCGCCAGGCCTGGTGCCGGTCGGCCACGAACGCCGTGCCTGGCTGTTCGGCCTTGATCGCAAACGCGGCGTTGTGTTCGGCCGTGTAATGCGCTTTCAGCCACGCATTGGCGGCTTCGACCGTTCTGATCCCGGCGAGCCGCAGGTCCTTCGGCAACCGGCCCTGCAGCGTCCCGAACATCCGCTCGGAGCGCCCGCGCGCCTCCGGCGAATACGCCGCGATATGCTCGATCCCAAGATGCGATAAAGCCCTTCCCACCTGGGTTTGTTGCGTCTTCGAGACCTTCTCGCCAGCCTTCGGGGTGTAGAAGTAATGGCTGCCGCGATCGGTGTAGAGCGCGCAGAACAGGCCACGCTCGCCAATCACCTCGCCCAAGGTCTGGAACGTCGACGCCGTCCCTTCTTCCTCCACCAGCAGCATCGAGTAGATCTCGCTCGTCGCATCGTCCAACGTGACGATCAGGTCCATCGCCGGCAGACCTTCGATCCAGGCGTGGCGCGACCCATCCTGGTGCAACAGCATCCCCGGCAGCGGTCGGCGCGGACGCTTCTTGCGGTGCGCCGAACGCTTCGGCGCCTTCCGCACCAAGCCCGCCGCCTGCAGGGCCAGCTTCGTCACCGTGTAGCCCAGCACATAGCCATGCCGCTTTTGCAGCTGCTCGTGGAAGTGCTTCACCGTGAAGTCCGCGTACTTGTCCCGGTAAAGCCCCAGCATCCGCTCAAGCTCTTCCTCCGGCGCCCGCCGCGGCGATCGCCGACCCAAGCGCCGGTCAACCAGCCCATCATCGCCTTCCGCCTCATAGCGTTCCGCCCAGCGTTGAAAGGTCCGCACGCTGACCCCGAGAAATTCAGACGCCGCTTCCTGCGTCAGCGCCTTCGCCTCCGTCCGTTCCAGCAAATCCGAGAACCGCATCCGTCGTACACCCTCGTGAATGGATGCCGTGCCCATTGTGCCCCCTTTGTTCTAGGGCACCAAAACACGACACTTCACGAGCTACAAACAGGCGACACATCACGCGCTACTGACATCCCTGCACCTATCCCTGGCGTCTTCGATGTGCCTGATGTATGCTTGTTGCCCGTCGGAAACTTGAACGAATAAATCGCAGAGGTTCTTTTTCTTTCCCGCCTGGTGTAACGACGGCTCATTCAACGCCGCAAACACCTCTGGGCACGGGTCACGGTTAGTGGTTATCGCGCGGATGATGAAAACGCTCGATTTTGGCATGTCGGCGGGATGTCCGGTTTTGGGGCAATCTCGGAAAGGCTGATCTTGCGGGTTGAAGCCATCGGTTTGGACGTGATTCAAGCTCCCAAAGCGGAGCCTCGAATCATGCGGTATGAACTCACGGACCTTGAATGGGCTGCCATCTGATCGTTCCTTCCGAACAAGCCGCGTGGCATTCCCGTGTTGACGACCGGCGCATCCTGAACGGTATCTTTTGGGTCTTGCGCTCAGGCGCTCCCTGGCGCGATCTGCCGGAGACCTATGGTCCCGCACCACTGCTGTAATCGCTTCGTTTGTTGGCGGCAGGCTGGCGTATGGGACCGGATCATGGATGCGCTGGCCGCCGGTCACGACGCGAAAAGCGCGCAGCCGACGACGGCCGCGGGCGGCTCGCAATGAACGTCAATGTAACATCACCCAAAATAATCTTCAGCCAGCGCGGATGACCGAACTTAGGCGCGCAAGCCCCTAGTTTCAACTATGGGGTGAGCGCCTCTTTGCTATTAGACATCAGCCAGGTACATAATAGGCTATGGCGGACTTCAGATCGAACAGGAACGTTCTCTTCTCGTGCAAATACCACGTGGTGTTTTGCCCGAAATACCGGAAGCCAGTTCTTAATCCGCCTATCGACGCCAAACTTAAGAAACTAATTCAGCAAGTATGCGACGAGACGCAATCGGCGCTGATTGAAATGGAAGTCATGCCAGACCACGTCCATCTGCTTGTCGGCTGCGATCCGCAATACGGCATCCACCGGCTGGTGAAGGGCATCAAGGGCCGGTCTTCGCGTGTTCTCCGTCAGCAGTTCCGGGTGCTGCGCAGGCGCATTCCAACATTATGGACGAACAGTTATTTTGTGTCTTCGGTCGGCGGGCACTCCCCTCGCGCTCATCAAGCAATACATTGAAAATCAGAAGAGGGTCTGATGGAAAAGCCTCAAATGATTTCAATTGCCGGTCTTAAGGCGCGAGGATGGACACAAGCCCTCATCACGTTCCTTGGGGAACCGGATGTGGTAGGGCGCAATTCTCATTATGCGAAATCAGCGCCTATGCGCCTCTACGACACCGCAAGAGTAGCTTCCTTCGAGGTGTCGTCAGAGTTTCTTGCTGCAAAAGCGAAAGCTGCTCGGCGTCGGTGCGGAGCAAAGACTGCCGTGGAGACAAAGCGCGCGGCACTGATGCAGCAGGTACTGGAAATGCAGGTTTCTGTTGAAACGCGCCCGGAACATTTGGGTGAGACGAGCGGCGATTGAAGCGTATAACGAATGGCACGGGGATGGAGACGGGGCGGCGGAGGGCAAAGCGGACACTGTGATCCGCTACCGCGCCGAGCCTGTTCCCGCCGTGCACTACAGCGGCCTAGTGCTGCCGCTTATGCTCGATCCAAAGGACAAACGCGATTGGCAAAGAGAAGCGCTCGCGGCCAGGACCAAGTATGTCCGCATTATCCGGCGCGAGATCAAGGGCCGCGTTCGCTGGTTTTGCCAGTTGGTGCAAGAGGGCTTGCCGCCCGCTACGCACACCACCAAGGACGGTACTGTCGGACTCGACATCGGGCCGTCCATATCGCGGCGGTATCAAGCGACGACGCTATTTTGGAGCAGTTATGCCCGAGCGTTGTCGAACCGTGGAACGACTGCCGGCGGATCCAGCGCGCGATGGACCGCTCGCGACGTGCAACCAACCTGGACAACTTCGATGCCAAAGGGCGCGCGATCAAGGGTAAGAGAAGGTGGAACAGGTCGCAGCGCTATCAGGCGCTTGCCGCTTCGAAACGCGAGCGCGATCGAGGATTGGCTGCCGAGCGCAGCGATCGCATGGCGAGTTGGCGAACCGCATTCTCGGTCAAGGGACAACCATCAAAACAGAGGAGTTGAGCTACAAGTCATTTCAGAAGAACTACGGTCGCAGCGTGAAAGTGCGTGCGCCAGAAATGTTGATCTCGATGCTTCAGCGCAAGGCTGCAAGTGCTGGCGGTGGAGTGATTGAGATCAAAACCCGGCATACACGGTTGAGCCAATTCGATCATACCACGGGCGAATACATCAAGAAGCCGCTCTCGCAGCGGGTTCATGTGTTCGGCGATGGCAGGACAGAGCCGGTTCAACGTGATCTCTACAGCGCGTTTCTTGCGACATGCTGCGATACGAATTTGCTCGACATTCCCCAAGTCAAGATCGCTTGGGCCAGTGCGGAACCGCTCCTGAGGACGGCGATGTCGAGTGTACTTCAACCTGCAAGAGGAAGGGCTTTGCCCAACCCCACGTCCGTAATGGCGTTAGAGCGGGTCGCCGGATCAAGAGTGTTGGGCCGGCCGTCGAGGCCGGGGATGATGTAGCGCCTCTGCAAACAGAGACCGCGAGAGCCCCGGAAAGACTGCCTTCTGCCTCTCTCAGAACCCCCTGGCTTTAGCCATGGGGAGGTTCAGCAAGATCCTGTTCTGCGATGGCAACGGGCTGGACCATCCCTAGCGCTGGCCTTCGTCTTCTTGCAGGACCCAAACCTCACTTGATGAGACCTGAAAGAGCCGCCGAAACAGACCGGACGCATTCGGGGATCGGGACATTTTCCCGATCTCCTCGGGACTTTTTCCTGAAGCGATCGTCTTCAAGCGGGACGCGACAAGCCTCAGCCTGACCGCGCATTAGTCTTCCAACATTGCCATTACTTCGCCCAAGGGGTACGGAACGTTTGCGGCTGTGCATCGTAATCGATCTGCAGCTTCATGTGTGCATGGCGGCACGATCGAGGTGCAGATCGATGGCACGGCCTCTCGACGAGAAATCAGGTCCACCGGAGCGGCGTTGCGTCGTGCGCAGGGAGCACAGGGTAGACATGGAGAAAACACAGACCCGACGATTGGATCGGTGGCAGGACACGCGCGGCCCATTATTTGGTTTAAAGTTGTTTCTGATCGTTACGGCAGCGCTCCTGTCCTGGAGCGCTTTTGCCGAGGTGGCTGCGACGACGCCTGGTGACTCGCCAAAGGAATCCAGTGCCGCGGAATCAGTCCCTGCGGGCGTCCCAGGTCCAGCTGCCAATCCTTCCGATCCGGTCGGGGGCTCAACACTTTCGGGAGAGGCTACCGCGTCTCCTCCAGCTTCGCCGCGCGCTCAAATTTCCGACGTGGCTAGCGCCGTCGGGCCATTGCCCGACGCATTGTCGCCCTGGGGCATGTTCGTCCACGCAGACGTCGTAGTGAAGGCTGTCATCATCGGATTGGCGCTGGCGTCGATCGCAACGTGGACCGTTCTTCTTGTTAAAACAATTCAGTTGCGGGCGGCCAAACGCGGGGCGCGTCGAGCGCTGGTCATTCTCCTCTCGGCGCGGTCGTTCCTGGATGGCGCCGGCCATTTCACGGGGCAAAGGACAGCAGTGGCCCGACTTCTCGCCGCGGCCGAAGACGAGGTCGACAAGTCACGGGGGCTTTCTGCCGAAGGGATCAAGGAACGCGTCGCCTGGCAGCTTGAGCGGATCGAGGTCGCGGCCGGACAGCATATTGGGCGCGGCATGGGTATTCTGGCTACCGTCGGAGCGATCGCGCCATTCGTCGGGCTGTTCGGCACCGTTTGGGGCATCATGAACAGTTTCATCGGCATTTCGCGCGCTCACACCACGAATCTCGCCATCGTGGCTCCAGGCATCGCGGAAGCGCTATTGGCGACCGCCTTCGGCCTGGCGGCAGCGATCCCGGCCGTGGTGATCTATAATGTCTTCGCGCGCTCTACCGGAAGTTATCGTGCGGTTCTCAGCGATGCATCGGTTGCGATCCTCCGATTGCTCAGCCGCGATCTTGAGCGGGGTGCCTTGCCCTTGAACGCTAGACGCGAGCCGCATGCAGCGGACGCTCCGGCCCTGTCCATCGTGGAATCTGCGGAGTGAACCATGGCGATCCGGCTCGCCAAGCGCGCGGACGAAGACACGGAGACCCACGAGATCAACGTGACGCCGTTCATCGACGTCATTCTGGTTCTCCTCATTATCTTCATGGTTGCCGCTCCGCTCGCGACCGTCGATGTTCCGGTCAACTTGCCGTCGGCCTCCGGTGAGCCGCCGCCGCATCCTGACAAGCCGATCTTTGTGACGTTCAAGGCGGACCGCTCGCTCGCGGTCGGTGACGAGACGGTGGTTCGCGCCGGCATCGGGGCGGCGCTCGATGCTGCCAGCGGCTCCGATCGCGGCCAGCGGGTGCTGCTGCGCGCCGACCAGGCGCTGTCCTACGGTGAGGTGATGGGATTGATGAACCTGCTGCGCAACGCCGGCTATCTCAAGGTTGCGCTGGTCGCGCTTGAGACGCGGGGCGGGCCGTGACCGTCACAACGGTCGATCCTTACGAGCCGGAGCACGGCAGGGAGTTCATGCTGTGGACGGCGGCCGCGCTCGTGGTCTGCGCCGTTCATGTTGGACTGGCCGCGGCCTATCTGCTTCTCAAGCCCGAGCCCGAAGCCCGTGCCGAAGCACCCGTGATCGACGTTGCGTTCATGCCGGAGACGCAAACGCCGGCCCCTGCCGTCCCGCCAACTCAACAATCGCTCGATCAGCCACCAAGCCCCGATCAGCCCAGCGCCGATCCCCCCACCGACGTTCCAACCTCGGCTCAAGCCGTTGTCCCTGTGCAGGAGCCGCCGCCAGCCAAGACGGAGACGATGGTTCAGCCCGAACCTGCTCCGCCACCTGTCGCCTTGACCATGCCTGAGCTGCCGGCGGAGCCCAAGAGTCCCGATCAGGTTGCCGTCTTGCCGCCGCCGGCAGACAAGCCGGCAGAGGTCGCGCCGCCGCTCGCGAAGCCGCTCACGGCGCCTCCGGAGCGCTCTCAGCGCAAGCCGGTTCATGAAGAGAAGGTGGAAAAGGAAACCCGCAAGCCTCCGCCACCGAAGGCCGCTGCCTCGCCGGGGACGAAGCCCGCGCGGCTTGCTTCGGCACCCAATCCGGGCCAGCAGAGCGAAGGCGCCGAGACCGGACGAGCCTCCTGGCTAAGCGAGTTCATCGCGCATATGCGACGCTTCAATACCTACTCGGCGAGCGGCAGCAAGGAGAGCGGAACGGTCCGTATCGGCGTCACGATCGATCGCAACGGACGCCTGCTGTCGCATCGGGTGGTAGGAAGTTCGGGTTCATCGACGCTGGATCGCGCCGCGCTGGATATCGTGCAACGCGCGCAGCCATTTCCGCGCTTCCCCGCCAGCATGTCGCAGGCGCAAATGGTTGAAGTCATTCCGCTGCACCTGCACCCGCAATGAGGCACCAGCTCGGTTCGGGCAAAGCCCGCAGGCTCCGAACTCAATCTCCGCGTCGGTACCAATATCTCATTTCGCGCACTCCTGGCACATTTCTGCCTCACGGGAAAATGTCCCTGTTGGATGGAGAACAATGCCCGTTGCGGCTGTTAGAACGCCTCGTTAAGAATTGCGGACCGGGCTTCTGGGGACGGTTGTAGGCACGGTGGTCACAAGGAGGGGTGATTGACCAAGCTCAAGGCGCTTAAGAATGCGCTTTTTCTAACGTGCGCCGTGTTTCCCGGGATTGCGTCAGCGCAAGATGCGCTGCCCACTTTCGAAGTGGTTGGCGTTTCCCCGGTACCAGGGGGGGAAATCGATCGCGACAAGGTGCCGTCCAATGTTCAGACGATACCCGGGAGCGACCTCAGTCCCACCAAGACGCCGTCGCTGCTGGACGGCATGGTGCAGTCGCTTCCCTTCGTGTCCTTGAGCGACCAATCCGGCAACGCGTTTCAACGTAATCTCGATTATCGCGGCTTCACCGCCTCGCCGGTGCCAGGAACTCCGCAGGGTCTGGCGGTCTATCAGAATGGCACACGCATCAACGAAGCGTTTGGCGACGTGGTGAATTGGGATTTCATCCCGGAGATGGCGATCGCCCGCATGACGCTGATGCCGAACAATCCGCTGTTCGGGCTCAATGCGATCGGCGGCGCGTTGTCGATCGACATGAAAAACGGCTTCAACTATCACGGAACCGAAGTCGAGGCGCGCGGCGGCTCCTATGGGCGGCTGTCCGCGGGCGCTCAGTCCGGATATCAAGACGGCAACTATTCAGCCTACGTCTCAGCCGACGCCACCAACGACAAGGGATGGCGCGACTTCTCGTCGTCCTCTTACCTGCGCCGCATGTATGTCGATCTCGGCGCGAAAGGCGACCAGACCGAATTTCACGTCTCGTTCACCGGCGCCGACAACACGCTCGGGGCCGCTGCCGCCACACCGGTTCAGCTGCTGAACCAGCGCTGGTCGAGCGTCTACACCTGGCCGCAGAACACCCATCTTCAGCTTGCCTTCCTGCAGGCGAACGGCAAATGGACGCCGTCGGACACGTTCAACCTGGAGGCCAATGCCTATTTCCGCAGCTACCGTTCGGCCCATGTTGATGGTAACGGGACCGATGCGCAGACCTGCGATGCCGGAGGGCCGCTGAACGGCCAGCTCTGCATTGGCGACGGCGCGACACCGCTCAATCAGAACGGCGCTGTTGCAAACACCCTTGCGCCAAATTCCGCACTCAGCGAGATCGACCGCAATTGGACAAGTTCAAATAGTTACGGCGGCTCTTTGCAGGGGACCTACACCGGCCAATTGTTCGGGCATGACAACCACTTCGTGGTCGGCTCCAGCGTTGATCATGGACGCACACAATTTAGGACCCAATCCGAACTTGGCACCGTCGACCAGAATTTCTTCGTGACCGGTACCGGTGTCTTCATCGATCAACCCGCCGCCGACGTGACCCCGGTCAGCCTGGCGGCCGACAATACCTATCTCGGCGTGTATGCGACCAACACCTTTGACGTCACCTCGCAACTCTCCTTCACGGCAGGTGGCCGCTTCAACTTCGCCCAGATCAATCTGCAGGATGAAACGGGCGCCAACCCGCTGTTGACCAGCCAAAACCAGTTTCAGCGCTTCAACCCGGTCGTGGGCCTGACTTACAAAATTACGCCGAACGTCACCGCCTATGCGGGCTATTCCGAAGCCAATCGAGCTCCTACGCCACTTGAGCTTGGCTGTTCCGATCCCGCCGTTCCCTGCCAGATCGATAACTTCCTCATTGCGGATCCTCCGCTCAAGCAAGTGGTTTCGCACACCTTCGAGGGCGGGTTGCGGGGAGAGTTTTCGGGCGGCGGTGGCGACGCTGCCCCCGTGCTCCCCACCAAGGCCAAGGCGGGTGAGGCGACCAAGGTCGCTGAGTCCGGCTGGCGCGTGCGGTGGGGGCTCAGTGCGTTCCGTACCGAGAACACCGACGACATTATCAACATCGCAAGCGCTGTGGTCCCGAATTTCGGCTTTTTCCAAAATGCCGGGACCACACTCCGTCAGGGCATTGAAGCGAAGATTGATTTCAGCTGGAATCGCTGGACCGCCTACGCCAACTACACGTACGTCGACGCGACCTATCAGAGCTTCCTGACGCTCTCGTCTCCCAACAACCCAATGGCGGTCGCCGATCCCGTCACCGGCGCGCTCAACATCAACGTGATCCCCGGCGATCATATTCCCGGAATTCCGGCGCAGCGCTTCAAGATCGGCGCCGAGTACGCCGTGGCCGATGCGTGGAAGCTTGGCGCCGATCTTAACGTGGTCGGTAGCCAGTATCTCATCCACGACGATTCCAACCTGAACCCGAAGGTGCCGGCCTATTGGGTCGTCAACATGCACACGTCTTACCAGCTGACGAAGAACGTGCAGATTTTCGGGCTGGTCCAGAACCTGTTTAATCAGCACTACTATTCCGCGGGCACCTTTTTCAGTACCGCCGGATTCAACAACTCCACGCCCGGCGGAGCGAACCTATTCACCTTCAACGATCCGCGCACCTTCCTGCCGGGAATGCCGCTCGCGATCTACGGCGGCATAAGAGCGACATTCTGATGCTCTCGCAGATACATCTCGTCCAGGAATGAGTTGCAAACGACAGTTGGACGGGAATTATTGCCGCTTCTTCCGTGGCCTCACGGTTCGAGACGCGCGAAGCCGCGCTCTCACCATGAGGGTCTGAGACCTCATGGTGAGCAGCATCGCAAAGCGATGCGTCTCGAAGCATGAAGCCATTGAAATGGAAATTGCGTTAGCCTGCTCGCCGCTATTCCGCCGCGGTGCGCATTTCCACGCGTTCAGCCCTGACCGCGCAGAACTTGAACTCCGGAATCTTGCCGAACGGATCGAGCGCCGGGTTGGTCAGGAGGTTGGCGGCGGCTTCCGAGTAGCAGAACGGCATGAACACCATGTTCTCCGGCACGTCGCGATCGGAGCGCAGCTTGACCTCGACCGCGCCGCGGCGGGTCTCCAGCTTGACGAAATCGCCGGGCACCAGCTTCATCCGCCGTATGTCCTTTGGCGACATGAAGGCAACCGCCTCCGGCTCGATCTGGTCGAGCACGTTCGAGCGCCGCGTCATCGAGCCGGTGTGCCAGTGTTCGAGCACGCGCCCCGTCGACAGCACCATCGGATATTCGTCGTCGGGCAATTCGTCCGGCGGGATCACATGCGCCGGCACGATCTTGCCGCGGCCGCTCTCGGTCGGGAATCCCGTCGTGAAGATGATCTCGTTGCCGGGCTTGTGGGGATCGTCGACCGGATATGTCACCGCGCCCTCGCGCACCAGGCGCTCCCAGGTGATGTTGTTCAGCGACGGCATCAGCTGCGCCATCTCGGTGAACACCTCGGCCGGGCCGGCGTAGTCCCACGGCAATCCCATCCGCTTGGCGATCTCCTGGATGATCCACAGATCCTGCCGCGCATCGCCGGGTGGCCTGATCACCTCGCGCGCCAACTGCACGCGGCGGTCGGTATTGGTGAAGGTGCCGGATTTCTCCGCAAAGGCGGAGGCCGGCAGAATGACGTCGGCATGGAACGCGGTCTCGGTGACGAACAGGTCCTGCACCACCAGATGATCGAGCTTGGTCAGCGCCTCGCGCGCGTGCTGCAGATCGGGATCGGACATAGCGGGATTTTCGCCCTCGACATACATGCCGAAGATCTCGCCGGCATGGATCGCGTTCATGATCTCGACCACGGTCAGCCCACGAACCGGATCGAGCTGCTGATGCCAGAGCTTTTCAAAGGGTTCGCGTAAGTCCGTGCGCCCGACCGGCTGATAATCCGGCAGGAACATCGGGATCAGGCCGGCGTCGGAAGCGCCCTGCACGTTGTTCTGCCCACGCAGCGGATGCAGCCCCGTCCCGGGCCGGCCGACCTGACCGGTGATCAAAGCGAGCGCGATCAGGCAGCGCGCATTATCGGTGCCGTGCACATGCTGGCTGATGCCCATGCCCCAGAAAATGATCGAGGCCTTGGCGCGGGCATACATCCGCGCCACCTCGCGCAAGGTCTCCGCCGGGATGCCGCAGATCGGCTCCATCTTCTCCGGCGTGAACTCCTTGATCCGCACCTTCAGATCGTCAAAACCTTCGGTATAGCCGGCGATATATTGCTCGTCGGTCAGGCCTTCGGTGATGATGGTGTTGATCATCGCATTCAGCATCGCGACGTCGCTGCCCGGCTTGAAGGCGAGGTGCTTATAGGCATGCCGCGACAGCGTTTGCCGGCGCGGGTCGATCACGATCAGCTTGGCGCCGCGCTTGGCGGCGTTCTTGATGAAGGTCGCGGCGACCGGATGGTTGATGGTCGGGTTGGCGCCGATCACGACGATGACTTCGGCGTCCATCGCGGCTGCAAACGGTGCCGACACCGCGCCCGAGTTCAGCCCTTCCATCAAGGCTGCAACCGACGACGCGTGGCACAGCCGCGTGCAATGGTCGACATTGTTGGAGCCGAAGCCTGTGCGCACCAGCTTCTGGAACAAATAGGCCTCTTCGTTGGAACCCTTGGCCGAGCCGAAGCCGGCCAGCGCTTTCACGCCCTTCTCGTCGCGGATCTTGACCAGGCCTTTGGCGGCGATGTCGAGCGCCTCCTCCCAAGAGGCTTCGCGGAAATGCGTGAATGGATTGGCCGGATCGACCTGGTCGTTGGGGTCCTTCTTCACGTTCGGCAATCGCACCAGCGGCTTGGTCAAGCGATTGGGGTGATGGATGTAGTCGAAGCCGAAGCGGCCCTTGACGCAGAGCCGGTTGTGATTGGCCGGGCCGTCGCGGCCCTCGGCATAGATCACTTTGTCGTCCTTGACCTGATAGGTGACCTGGCAGCCGACGCCGCAATACGGGCAGAGCGAGTCCACCTTCTTGTCGGCATAGGTGACGCGGGTCTGCCTGTCGTCGAGCATCACCGCCGGCATCAGAGCGCCGGTCGGGCAGGCCTGCACGCATTCGCCGCAGGCGACGCAGGTCGATTCGCCCATCGGATCGTCGAAGTCGAACACGATTTTCGAGCCGTGACTGCGATAAGCCATGCCGATGACGTCATTGACCTGGACCTCGCGGCAGGCGCGCACGCACAGCCCGCATTGGATACAGGCGTCGAGATTGACCCGCATCGCGGGATGGCTGGCGTCGGCCTGCCAGCGCTCGGCGGCCGGAAAGCGGCTTTCGGTCACGCCGGTCTTCTCGGCCCAGTGCCAGAATTTCGAATCCGGATCGTGCGAGGTTTGGCGCGCCGGCTGGTCGGCGACCAGCAGCTCCATCACCATTTTCTGGGCCGCCACCGCGCGAGCGCTCGCCGTTTTCACCTTCATTCCGACGCCGGGCGTGCGCTTGCAGGAGGCCGCGAGCACTCGCTCGCCCTCGATCTCGACCATGCAGGCGCGGCAATTGCCGTCGGGCCGATAGTCCGGCGCCGGCGAGTAGCACAGGTGCGGAATCTCCTGACCCTGGCGCTTTGCCACTTGCCAGATGGTCTCGCCCGCTTTCGCTTCGACCTGCTTGCCGTCGAGCTCGAACTGGATCTTGGTCATTCGGCTGCGTCCTTGAACTCGTCCGGGAAGTATTTGATCACGGTTGTCAGCGGATTCGAGGCCGCCTGGCCCAAGCCGCAGATCGACGCGTCACGCATGGCCTGGCTCAATTCGTCGAGCAACGCCTGGTTCCAGACCGGCTGCTGCATCAAGATCGCCGCCTTCTCGGTGCCGACCCGGCAGGGCGTGCACTGGCCACAGCTCTCGTCCTCGAAGAAACGCATCAGGTTCAGCGCAGCGCCTTTGACGCTGTCGGCCTGCGACAAAATGACGATCGCGGCCGAACCGATGAAGCAACCGTATTTCTCCAGCGTGCCGAAATCGAGCGGGATGTCGTCCATCGATGCCGGCAGGATACCGCCGGATGCGCCGCCCGGAAGATAGGCGTGGAAGGTATGGCCGTCGGCCATGCCGCCGCAGAACTCAACGATCAATTCGCGCACGCTGATGCCCGCCGGCGCGAGCTTCATCCCGGGATTTTTCACCCGCCCCGACACCGAATAGCTGCGCAGGCCCTGGCGGCCGTTGCGGCCGTGGCTCTTCCACCAGTCCGCGCCCTTCTCGACGATGTCGCGCACCCACCACAGGGTCTCGATGTTGTTGATCAGGGTCGGCAAGCCGAACAGCCCGACCTGGAACGGATAGGGTGGCTTGTGCCGCGGCAGCCCGCGCTTGCCCTCGATGCTTTCCAGCAGCGACGATTCCTCGCCGCAGATGTAGGCGCCGGCGCCGCGCCGCATGTGCAGCACCGGGCCGCCCGGCGGGAGCTTTGCGATCTCGCGCTCGAGGATATCGCGGCAGGCTGGGTATTCGTCGCGCAGGTAGATGTAGACGTCCGCCGCCTCTACCACATGCGCGCCGACCAGCGCGCCCTCGAGGAAGCGATGCGGATCGGTTTCCAGATAATAGCGGTCCTTGAAAGTGCCGGGCTCCCCCTCGTCGCCATTGACCGCCATCAGCCGCGGGCCGGGCTCCCCCAACACCGCGCGCCATTTGCGCCCGGTGGGAAACCCGGCGCCACCGAGTCCGCGCAAGGATGCATCATCGAGCGCTTTCAACAGATCGTCCTTCGGCAATTGGCCCGAGCGCAATCGCTTCAGGAGCTTGTAGCCGCCGCCGGCGAGGTAGGCGTCGTAGCCGATGTATTCGGGCAGGTGCGCGTGGGTGTCGCCGCTTTTCGCCGCGGCCAGCACGCTGCCGACACCGGCATGATCGACGAAGTTGTGACCGACCTCGGCCGCGGGCGCCGTGTCGCAGCGCCCGACGCAGGGCGCGCGCACCACGCGGATGCCGGGGCCGGAGGCGCTCCGCAGGTCGTGCAGCAGTTTTTCGCCGCCCAGCATCGCGCAGGTCAGCGAGTCGCAGACGCGGATGGTCAGCGGCGCAACATCGGGCTCACCCTCCTTCACAATATCGAAATGCGCGTAGAAGGTCGCGGTCTCGAACACTTCGGCAAAGGAAAGCTTCATCTCCTCGGCAAGGGCTGCGAGATGGCTGGCGGAAATCTGGCGATACCTGTCCTGGATCAGGTGCAGATGCTCGATCAGCAGGTCGCGACGGCGCGGCCGGTCGCCGAGCAGCAGTTCGATCTCGTGCGCAGCGGTCGGGTCGATCTGACGGCCCTTCGGGGTCGACTTGGCGCGCTTGCGGCCCTGCCCCGGATGTTCGAACGAGCGAACCTCGTGCACGTCATGACTCATGGATTAGGTCTCGCTCTGCTTGGGCAATACAAATCTAGTCCGTGGCATGCCAGATGCCAAGAGGAAATTACAGAGCCACAATAAGCATTTAAGGGGCCGGAAGCGCCAGCTACCATGCCCGTCCAAATCACAAGATAGCCGAAAACCCGGCCTCAGGTCTTGTTCATGCAGTCCTCAATGTAGAACCAGCGCTCGTCGCCGGCCAGCCCCTTGGCCTTCACCTCCTTGCGGCAGGCGGTGAGCTTGGGCTTGTTGGCTTTCCAACTCGCCCGCATCTCCTTCAGCTTCTCGACCGTCAGCTTCATCTTGGAAGGCTTGGCGTCTGTGGCAGTCGGAGCAGGGGCGGCGGCCGGCGCCGTGGTGGTCTGGGCAGAGGCGCGATGAAGCGTGCCTACGACAAGCAGCACCGCGACGAGGCAGACAATGGTGCGACGCATGAAATCCCCCTGAATTCAATTTCTTGATGGATCGAAACGCGAGAAACCGCGGGACGCTGCCTAAGCATCCCGCGGCGATAAAAGTGCGATCAGAAAATCTTGGCCGCGCTTATCAGCGTCTGCCAGACGCCCCAGGCGAGCGGGACGCTGACGAAAGCCCAGAACAGGACCGCACGGACATCCAATCCTCCCTTACCGATGCCGAAGGAGCCGTGCTGGATCGCAGCCTCGCTATTCGCGCTTGCGGCCTGCAGCCTCGCGACCTCCTCTGCCTTCATGTACCATTTGGGATTAACTGGCTTGATCATATAGTTGCAGATCAGGCCCGCGATCAGCATCGCGCACAGAATGTACATGGTAGTGTCGTAGAGCTTGTCGCGAGGAACGCCGGCCGAGAGCTGGAATTCGCGGATGTAGTTCACCACGACGGGGCCGATGATGCCGGCGGTCGACCACGCAGTCAGCAGGCGTCCGTGAATGGCGCCCACGAACTGGGTGCCGAACATGTCGGCTAGATAGGCCGGCACGGTAGCGAAGCCGCCGCCATACATCGAAAGGATGATTCCGAAGCCCAGAACGAACAGCAGCTTGGAGCCCATCGCGGCGAAGGTCGGCGCCAGCGCGTAGAGCGCGATGCCGAGCAGGAAGAAGCAATAATAGGTGTTCTTGCGGCCGATATAGTCCGACAACGACGCCCAGAAGAACCGGCCGCCGATGTTGAACAGCGATAACAGGCCCGCGAAGCCCGCGGCTATCCCCGCGATGATGGTTTTCTGCTCAGCCGAAAGCTGGCCGAAGCTCAAGTCGGGCAAACCGATCAGCTTGCCGGCGAAGATTTCCTGCAGCATCGGCGAGGCCATGCCGATCACACCAATGCCGGCCGACACGTTCAGCGTGAGAACCCACCAGATCAGCCAGAATTGCGGCGTCTTGTGCGCGTCGTTGAGATGGACATGGTGCTCGGTGATCATCGACTTCTTTTCGCTGGGTGGCGTCCAGCCGTCCGGCCGCCAGCCGGCCGGCGTCACGCGATAGGCGAAGGCGCCGATCACCATGAACACGAAATAGATCACGCCCATGACCGCAAAGGTCTGCCAGACGCCGACATCAGACGGAGTCTTGAAATAGTTGATCAAGATGTTCGCCAAGGGGGCACCGATCATGGCGCCGCCGCCAAAGCCCATGATGGCCATGCCGGTCGCCATGCCGCGGTGATCGGGGAACCATTTGATCAACGTCGAAACCGGCGAGATATAGCCAAGGCCGAGTCCAACGCCGCCAATGACGCCAGCGCCAAACCACATGATCCAGAGCTGATGCACGTAGATGCCGAAGGCGCCGATGATCAGGCCGCCGCCCCAGCATAGCGCGGCGACGGCGCCGGCCTTGCGGGGACCAGCGCGTTCGAGCCAGCCGCCCCAGATCGCCGCCGAGACGCCGAGCAGCACGAAGAACAGGGTGTACATCCAGCCCATACTGGCGACGCGCCAGTCGCAGGTGGTCGTGAATAGCTCGTCCCACAGCGACATTTCCGGGCAAGCCTTGCTCGCCGTCAGTCCGATCGCGCGCGACAATGGCAGCCAGAACACGCTGAAGCCGTAGGCCATGCCGATGCAGAGATGGATGCAAAGCGCCGCCGGGGGCACCAACCAGCGATTGAAGCCGGCCTTCGCGATCGTATGCTCGCGATCGAGAATTCCCCTCCCGGTGCCAAGCATTGTTCCAGCACTCTCAACTGTAGCCATACATCCCTCCTTGGCAGCCGCCCGTGCCGGACATGTCCGCGCTTACGACTTTCTCACCTTCACTCGTTGCAGTTCCGCAACTGCTCCGCAGCACATCTCGCGATGCACCGGGATCGAAAGGCGAATCGCGGAATCTCAACACCTGCCCCGATACCCGTATGCAAGCATTCTTTCCGCCAGCATATAATACCAGCATTCGGGCGCCAGGGCAAAAACACTGCCCATCCCGGCCCACGCGTGCCGAAGTCGCGACCCGACTTTCCTCAGCCCTAGCAGAGTGGATTAATTGGGACAGAAGCGACGCTGGATGTCGATAGCAAAATGGTGGCGAAGCTAGGGTTCCCACACGGTTTTGCGATGCGAAAATCGCGCATCCCTATGACTGCGAAACAACACACGAGAGATTGTTGCCTTTCTCAATCAGGAACACGATTCGGTCTCCCGCGCGTTCGGCGATCTCGACCTTGTCGCCGGTCTCCCGAATCAGGTTCGGAATATCGATCACCGACAGCGGATCGGTGCAGTGAACTTCCAGAACATCGCCCGGCCTCAGCGGCTTCAGCGCCTTTCGCGTCTTCAGCGCCGGCAACGGGCATTTCAGGCCAGTGAGATCAAGCTTTGTCGTCGTCATCATGCGCGAACATGGCGAAGCAGGCCGGGATCGTCAACAATACTTGAGCATGAAAGGATCATACTCCAAACCACAAACTAAGCGCGAAAGCCCCCGATGGAATTGCTATCGCGCTTTCGCTTTAGTGTGTTGTTCGAGCATAACCTTTCGAGAACACAGGCCCGCGCAGCCGAATTATGCTCTACATCAGGTTTGCATAGCCGAGGAATCCAACGCTCTCGCCGGGCTCGAGCTTGGTGACGGTCTCGCCGAGTTCGACCAGCCCGTCGGTGTCTACCAGCGACGACAACAAACCCGCGCCCTCGCGCGGGAATTTGATCGCTTCGAGCGCGCCGTCACTGGCCTTGCGCAAGGTGACGCGGACATATTCGCGGCGGCCGATCTTCTTCTTGTAGCTGAAGGCGGCGCGAACCGGCATCGGGACGAGATCCGCGGCTGACGCCCCTGACAACGCGAGCACCGTCGGCCGGACCACATGGACAAAGGTGACAAAACTCGCCACTGGATTGCCGGGAAGGCCGATGAATGGTGTGCCGCCGATGATTCCCATTGCGACGGGACGTCCGGGCTTGATCGCCATCCGCCACAACACCAGGGAGCCAACGCTTTCGACGCTGGCCTTGACGTGATCCTCCTCGCCGGTCGAAACGCCGCCGGTGGTCAGGAGCAGGTCGTGGTGGTCAGCCACCAGCTTCAGCGCGTTCGCAAGCGCGGCGCGCTCATCGCGCAAAATCCCGAGGTCGCTGACCGCGCAGCCGAGCCGCTTGAGCATCGCCATCAGCATGAAGCGGTTGGAATCGAACAGTTGCGCGGGCTGGCGCGGCGCTCCGGGCGAGGCCAGTTCGTCGCCGGTCGAGAACACGGCGACGCGGATGCGCCTCGTCACGTCGAGCTGGGTGCGACCAAAAGCCGCCGCAAGCGCCACGTCCTGCGGCCGCAAGCGCTGGCCGGCCTTCAGCGCGACATGGCCCAAGGGAACGTCTTCGCCCGTGGGGCGCACATTAGCGCCCGGCTTCAGGCCGGCCGGCAGCACGACCCGGCCATTCTCGTCGATCCGCACGTCTTCCTGCATGAACACCGTATCGGTGCCGTGCGGCATCGGCGCGCCGGTGAAAATCCGCACCGCATGACCCGGCTCCGCCGCCGCTTGGACCGAGGCGCCGGCCGCAACGCGCCCGGCGACGGGAAAGGCCCGCTCCCCCTCGCGCGGAAGATCGCGGGCCAGCACGGCATAGCCGTCGACAGCGGAATTGGTGAATGGCGGCAGCGGCAGGGGAGCTGCGATGTCATTTGCGAGAACGCGTCCATCGGCCTCGCCCAAGGAGGCGGCTTCGATCTCCTGAACCGCCGTCACCCGGGCGGTGATGAGGCCAACGGCCTCCTCGACCGACATCAGCGGGCCGCCGAACGCAAAGCAATCGTCGGACAATTGCGCCATCTTGCTTCTCAGCTTTCGGCCAGCGCCAAGAGGTCGTCGAGCGAAATCGCCGATCGCCGCAGCATGCCGGCGATCGCCGGGATATCGTCGAGATGGGCGGTCGGCAGCGCGGTTTCAACCGCGACGTCGGCCGCGATACCGACGATCCCGGCATCGCGGGGGAACAAGAGCGGCTTGCCGTTGGCTGAGCGATGCACCTCGATCTTGCGGTGCGGTTCGGTCTTGTAGCCCTCGACGACGACGAGATCGACCGGCGACATTTTCTGGAGCAGTTCCGGCAGCCGCGGCTCACGGGCGCCGCGCAGTTCGTGCATCAACGCCCACCGATGCGCGGAGGACACCAATACTTCCTCCGCGCCCGCCTCGCGATGCCGCCACGAATCCTTGCCGGGCACATCCACGTCGAATGTGTGGTGAGCATGCTTGATGACGGAGACGCGCAGCCCTTGCTCGCGAAAATACGGGATCAGCCGCGTCAGCAAGGTGGTCTTGCCGGCGCCGCTCCATCCCGCGAGCCCAATCACTTTCATCTCATTCTCCGCGCGAGCCCACGGGAACCGGGCTAGGCTTTATGCTTAGGTGCTTTATATCGGTCTAAAGGCGATGTCATGCTAACCTCTCGGATATGATGAAGGTCGACAATCCCCCTATCCCCCTGATCCTGCCCGATCCGCACGACCCGCGGCTGACCGAGCGCGTTGGCGGGGTCGATCAGACCGGGGCCAGGGTCGAGATCAACGTGCCGGTGGAACGGCCGCTGACGCTTTATCTGAACGCGCAGGAGATCGTCACCATGATGACGATCGGCGACTATCCGGAATATCTGGCGCTCGGCTATCTGCTCAATCAGAACATGCTGAAATATGACGACGTCGTCACCGAGGTCGAATATGACGACGATTTGCAGGTCGTCGTCGTACGCACCGAGCATCACACCAATTTCGAACAGAAATTGAAGAAGCGCACGCAGACCTCCGGCTGCGCGCAAGGGACGGCGTTTGGCGATCTCCTGGAGGCGGTGGAGAATGTCGCGCTGCCAAAGGCAGAGCTGCGCACCTCCTGGCTCTACCAGATGACGCACACCATCAACACCATGCCTTCGCTCTATCTCGAGGCCGGCGCCATTCACGGCTGCGTGCTGTGCAAGGAGGGCAGGCCCGTCTGCTACACCGAAGACGTCGGCCGCCACAACGCGGTGGACAAGATCGCGGGCTGGATCTATCGCCACGGCGTCGATCCCGCCGACAAGGTCCTCTACACCACGGGACGGCTGACCTCGGAGATGGTGATCAAGACGGTGCGGATGGGGATACCGATCCTGGTGTCGCGCTCGGGCTTCACTGCCTGGGGCGTCGACTTGGCGCGGCAGGTCGGGCTGACGCTGGTCGGGCGCGCGCGCGGCAAACGCTTCATCACGCTGTCGGGCGAGGAGCGCATCGTCTACGACCAGAACCTCGCTTTCGTCGAAGAGGAATTGGCGCGGCACAAACGCAAGGGCGAAGGCCGTGACCGAACTTAGGCGCGCAAGCCCCTAGTTTCAACTATGGGGTGAGCGCCTCTTTGCTATTAGCCATCAGCCAGGTACATAATAGGCTGTGGCGGACTTCAGATCGAACAGGAACGTTCTCTTCTCGTGCAAATACCACGCGGTGTTTTGCCCGAAATACCGTAAGCCAGTTCTTAATCCGCCTATCGACGCCAAACTTAAGAAACTAATTCAGCAAGTGTGCGACGAGACGCAATCGGCGCTGATTGAAATGGAAGTCATGCCAGACCACGTCTCTGCTTGTCGGCTGCGATCCGCAATACGGCATCCACCGGCTGGTGAAGGGCATCAAGGGCCGGTCTTCGCGTGTTCTCCGTCAGCAGTTCCGGGTGCTGCGCACGCGCATTCCAACATCATGGACGAACAGTTATTTTGTGTCTTCGGTCGGCGGCGCTCCCCTCGCGCTCATCAAGCAATACATTGAAAATCAGAAGAGGGTGTGATGGAAAAGCCTCAAATGATTTCAATTGCCGGTCTTAAGGCGCGAGGATGGACACAAGCCCTCATCACGTTCCTTGGGGAACCGGATGTGGTAAGGCGCAATTCTCTTTATGCGAAATCAGCGCCTATGCGCCTCTACGACACCGCAAGAGTAGCTTCCTTCGAGGCGTCGTCAGAGTTTCTTGCTGCAAAAGCGAAAGCTGCTCGGCGTCAGTGCGGAGCAAAGACTGCCGTGGAGACAAAGCGCGCGGCACTGATGCAGCAGGTACTGGAAATGCAGGTTTCTGTTGAAACGCGCCCGGAACATTGGGTGAGACGTGCGGCGACTAAAGCGTATAACGAATGGCACTGGGATGGAGACGGGACGGCGGAAGATGCACCCGCCGAGTTTCTCGAACGCATCACCGTAAACTTCATCCGGCATAATCTAACAGCGTCCGACAGGGCATTAGGGGAAGTCGCTGGTCGGGTTGGCATCGCCTCTGCGGTACAGAGCAAAGATTTACTCAGCCATAGGAGAGCCATAGGAGAGAGCTATCCGGCTTTAGCAGATGAATGCAGTCGGCAATTATGCGTAGAGGACTGTGATGCCGCGCGTTAAAACCCTGTCCTTCGTCGCCGAGTTCCCGCTTCAGACGACTGCGGCGGATGAGAAGACATTGGATACGCGGCTGAACGCGGCCCGGCACCTCTATAATGCCTGTTTGCAGGAGTGCCTTCGCCGCCTCGATCTGATGAAGCAGTCGAAGGCATGGCAAGCCGCACGCGCCATGCCTGCGACAGTGGACAAGCGTCACAACAAAGCGCGCTCGCAAGCGTTCCGGGCCGAACTTGAGCGGTTCGGCTTCACCTCGCGCGAGATTGAAAAGCATGCGCTCTCCTGCCGCAATGCCTGCTGGATCGGCGATCACCTCGGCAGCCACGACACGCAAACCACGAGTTTGCGCGCGTTCCGGGCAGCCGAGCAGTATGCGTTTGGCAAGCGCGGCCGCCCACGGTTCAAATCGTTAAACCGGCTGAACAGCATCGAGGGCAAAGCGGACGCTGTGATCCGCTTCCGCGCCGAGCCGGTTCCCGCCGTGCACTACAGCGGCCTTGTGCTGCCGCTTATGCTCGATCCAAAGGACAAACGCGATTGGCAAAGAGAAGCGCTCGCGGCCAGGACCAAGTATGTCCGCATTATCCGGCGCGAGATCAAGGGCCGCGTTCGCTGGTTTTGCCAGTTGGTGCAAGAGGGCTTGCCGCCCGCTACGCACACCACCAAGGACGGTACTGTCGGACTCGACATCGGGCCGTCCAGCATCGCGGCGGTATCAAGCGACGACGCTATTTTGGAGCAGTTATGCCCGAGCGTTGTCGAGCCGTGGAACGACTGCCGGCGGATCCAGCACGCGATGGACCGCTCGCGACATGCAACCAACCTGGACAACTTCGATGCCAAAGGGCGCGCGATCAAGGGTAAGAGAAGGTGGAACAGGTCGCAGCGCTATCAGGCGCTTGCCGCTTCGAAACGCGAGCGCGATCGAGTATTGACGGCCGAGCGCAAGCGATCGCATGGCGAGTTGGCGAACCGCATTCTCGGTCAAGGGACAACCATCAAAACAGAGGAGTTGAGCTACAAGTCATTTCAGAAGAACTACGGTCGCAGCGTGAAAGTACGTGCGCCAGGAATGTTGATCTCGATGCTTCAGCGCAAGGCTGCAAGTGCTGGCGGTGGAGTGATTGAGATCAAAACCCGGCATACACGGTTGAGCCAGTTCGATCATACCACGGGCGAATACATCAAGAAGCCGCTCTCGCAGCGGGTTCATGTGTTCGGCGATGGCAGGACAGAGCCGGTTCAACGTGATCTCTACAGCGCGTTTCTTGCGACATGCTGCGATACGAATTTGCTCGACATTCCCCAAGTCAAGATCGCTTGGGCCAGTGCGGAACCGCTCCTGAGGACGGCGATGTCGAGTGTACTTCAACCTGCAAGCGGGAAGGGCTTTGCCCAACCCCACGTCCGTAATGGCGTTAGAGCGGGTCGCCGGATGAAGAGTGTTGGGCCGGTCGTCGAGGCCGGGGATGATGCAGCGCCTCTGCAAACAGAGACCGCGAGAGCCCCGGAAAGACTGCCTTCTGCCTCTCTCAGAACCCCCTGGCTTTAGCCATGGGGAGGTTCAGGACTGACATTCCCGGTGTGCTGCTCGCCGGCGGGCTGGCGCGCAGAATGGGAGGCGGCGACAAGCCGATGCGCCAGATCGGCGGCCGCACCATTCTGGAACGCGTGATCACCCGGCTGACGCCGCAATGCGACGGGCTCATTCTCAATGCCAATGGCGATCCGGCGCGCTTTGCCGCGTTCGGATTGCGGGTGATTGCGGACGGCGTGGCCGATTTTCCGGGACCGCTTGCCGGCATTTTGGCGGCACTGGATTGGACCGCGGCGAACCGGCCCGAGGTATCGCTGGTGCTGAGCGCTGCGGCGGATTGTCCGTTTCTGCCGCGCGATCTCGTTTCGCGCCTCTCACAGGCGCTCGCTGAGCAAAACGCGCAGCTTGCGGTCGCAGCCTCCGACGGCCAGTCGCATCCGGTGATCGGGCTATGGAGCGTCGCCTTGCGCGACGAGCTCCGCCACGCGCTGGTGGTCGAAGACGTCAGGAAGATCGATCGCTGGACCGCGCGCTACAACCTCGCCACCGTGACCTGGCCGAGCAAGCCGCTCGATCCGTTCTTCAACGCCAATACAGTCGAGGACATCGCGGAAGCCGAGCGGCTGGCGGTGTTGGATGGTGGCTAACTCTCTCCGTCTATCATTCCGGGATGCGCCTCTTCGCAGGCCCGGAATCCATGCTCGCGACGGTAGTTATGAATTCTGGGCTTGCGCTGCGCGCGCCCCGGAATGACGAGGAGGATAAGATTGTGCTGCCGGTTCCGCGCTCCTCGAGAAACGCCTACGCCGCCAGCGGCGTGGTCCAGGCGTCATAGGCGTACACCCAGTCGGCGTCGGTTTTCTCCTTGAGCCAGATGTTGGCACGCGAGGTTTGCTGGACGCGCTCCGTCCGGTCCTTGCGGCTCGCCTGAAATCGGCGAAACGCGTTTGCCACACCGTCGCGCTCGACCGCTTCGAGGCAGCGCGACAGCACGGCGGCGTCTTCGATCGCCATGGCGGCGCCTTGTGCCATGTACGGCGTCATCGGATGGCAGGCATCGCCGAGCAGCGTCACGTTTCCATCAGCCCAATGCGCGAGGGAATTGCGATCGACGATCGCCCATTTGTGGACATCGGGGCAGGCGGCGAGCACAGTCTCGACCTGACGATCGAAGCCCGCGAACGCCGCACGCAATTCCTTGACGTCGCCCTTCGCCGACCAGGATTCGGTCCTGAACTCCGGCTCCGGTTGGCTGGTGACGAGGTAGATTTCGCTCCGGTCCGGTTTGACATAATAGATGACGATATGCCGGTCCTCTCCCCACCACTTGGTGCAATCATCGATTTTTTGCCCCTGAAGGAGCGCGGCAGGATAGGCCGTCCGGTACGCGATGCGCCCGGTAAAATTCACCGGCGATGTGCCGAACAACAGCTCTCTCACCACCGAATGAACGCCGTCGGCGCCGACCACCGCGTCCGCAACCGCGCGTGCGCCATTGGAGAAGTCCAATCGAACGCCGCCGGCTGTTTGCTCCACTCCGACCAGTTTGTGGTTGAGCTTGATGCATTCATCGGGGACCGCGCTGGCGAGCGCCGCGTGCAGATCGCCGCGATGGGCCAGCAAGTAGGGCGCGCCAAACTTCTGTTCGGCGGTCTCGCCGAAGATCATGTCGAACTTGACCGCACCGGTGCGCCAGTCGCGGTTGTTCCAGGAGCGGGGGTAGAAGGATTGTCCGCGCAATCTGGACTCGAGCCCAAGCTCTCGCAACACCTTCATGGCGTTGCAGCCGATCTGAATGCCGGCGCCAATCCTCGCAAATTGCGCCGCCTGCTCGTACACCGTGACGTCGATGCCTACCCTTCTCAGCGCAGCCGCGGCAGCGAGCCCGCCCATGCCGGCGCCAACGATCGCGATCGAGAGAGGTCTTGCCATTGATTTCCATCCGTCGAGAAGTGGGCGTATCTCTACGATAACGTCAACTAAGAGACAGAGCCATACGTGGAGTGTCGGTTTGCGCTTGCTCGCCCATGAAGCCAATCAGCCAGCCAGTTCTCTCGGTCTCCCCGGACCTACGCCTTCCCAAATCCTGCCCGCTCCAGCGCCACGCGGATTTCCTCCGATGCCAGCGCTTCGAGAAACACCTGCACCGCCGGTCGATTTTTCCGCGCTGTCACCAACGCGAAATCATAATGCTCGTCCGCGACTGGAATGAAGCCCAGACCCGCCGCATGTGCCACTGGCGCGATCGTCATGCCCCAGTCGGCACGATGTTGCGCTATCGCCGCGGCAACCGCGTTATGCGACTTGGGCTGGTTCCAGTAACCGTCTGGACGCGCATCGCCCAGCAGCCGATCGATCAGGATGCGCGTGCCCGCGCCCTGGTTGCGATTGACCATGATGCAGGCAGGATCTGTGAGCGCCGCGCGAACCGCGCCTTGCGAATCCAATCCTGCGAACCGCGGGTCGCCGACACGAAACACGATGCCTTGCATCCTCCGCCAGCCCGGCACCAGTTCAAGGCCCTCGCCAAGAAACGGCGCGTTGTAGCTTTCAGTCTTTTCATCGAACAGGTGGATCGGCGCGAAATCGCATTCGCCTCGTCTGGCCGCCGCAAGGCCGCCGAGACTGCCAACTGCGATCGAGCGCACCGAAAGTCCAGCGCGCGCCAGCGGCGCTGTGACCAGGTCGAGCCCGGTGCAGTGGCTTCCGATGATGACGAGATCGGGTACCCTCACATGCGGCGTGAACAGCGTCACCTCGGCTTCAGTGCCGGCCGGCATCTGGTCGGCCAAGGCATCGATCTTTAGGAAGCCGTCGGCCTGCGCGAATGATGTGATGGCGCCGGACCCCTTGCCGGAGGGATAGGCGATCAGGCTGCCGTTGCTTTCAACCAGCGAAACCATCACGAATTCTGTGCGACCGAGTTCGGACGCGATCCGGACCGGGACTTTGGCGGTGATCTTGGCGTCGGCGCGCGGCGGCAGACCCGCCATCCGCCGCAGCACCGGCACGATCATGTCATGGAAGGTGAACATCGCCGAGGTCGGAAATCCCGGCAGGATCACCACCGGCGTGCCGTCGCATGCCGCGAGGCATAACGGCTTGCCCGGCTTCAGCGCGACTCCGTGCGCGATGATGCCGGGCTTGCCGAGCCGTCCAACGATGCGATGGGATACATCGCCGGCGCCTTTCGAGGTGCCTCCGGACAGAACCAGCATGTCGCAGGTCGCGATCGCCCGGCGCATTGCGGCTTCGAGCTTCTCTTCGTCGTCGACGACCGCGCCGAGAAAAATCGCCGCGCCGCCATTTTCGTTGATCGCCGCCGTTACAATCGCACCGTTGGTATCGTAGATTTCGGCCGGCTGCAGCGGCCGACCCGGCTGCACCAGTTCGTCGCCGGTAGAAATCACGGCAACGCGCGGCCGGCGCACGACGGCGACTTGCCCGATCCCACTCGCCGCGAGCATGCCGATCTCGCGCGAACCGATCACGGTGCCGGCGCGCAACAACGCCTCGGCGCGGGCGATGTCGGAGCCCGCATAGGAGATGTGTTGCCCGGGTGAGGCGGCGCGGCGGATATCGATCGCCGGCTTGCCAGCGGGCTCGGAGTGCTCGACCATGACGACGGCATCGGCGCCGCGCGGCAGCGGCCCGCCGGTCGCAATCGATGTGGCGCTTCCCGACCGCACCGGCCGCGTCGGCGCCGTTCCGCACGCAATCACCTCGTCGTTCAGCATGAGGCGAACCGGGGTTGCTTCGCCGGCGGAGGCAAGATCGGCAGACCGCACCGCAAAGCCGTCGACATTGGAGCGATCGAACGGCGGCACGTCGATCGGCGCCACGACATCTTCGGCCAGCGCGCAGCCCAGGGCATTGGCAAGCGCGCGCTGCTCGCTCGGCAACGCGCGCGGAAACAGCGCGGCCTCAAATCGCGCCAATGCTTCTTCGCGCGACAGGATGATCAGGAACTGATCCTGATCCGAGCCTTCGCGGTCGGTCGGCAAGGGGCCTTGGCGCTGCTTATGCGGGAACTCTATCATTCCCGCAACATATAGGCATCGACCGGCGTGCCTACAGCAAAACCTTCGCTACCGGCCGGCACCACGAGCCATGCCTCGGCGCGGGCAATCGCCTCGAGCGACAATTGCCCCACCGCAAGCGTGGTCCATACTGTTTGTCTTCTTTCCAGCAAGACCAATTCGGCAACACCGACGCCGGATGCGATCTTGCGCGCCAGCGGCAGGTTGAGGCTCTGGCGCGGCCGGCGAGCCGACAGGCGATCGAGGGCCGGAAGCGCCAGCGTACACCACGCCGCGAACGCGTGGTCCGACGCTCCCGGCAGCGCGATGACCGGCGTTGCGCCGATCCTGCCGATGGCGGTGGTGCGGCCAGGTTGCACTGCGAGGCCGTGTACGACCACGTCGCCGCGCCGAGCCAACGCCATCACCGTCGCGTCGGTACGGCCGACACCGCTTCCGCCGATAGTGAGAAGCAAATCGCATCCGCCGGCATCAAGCGCTTGCGCAATTGACGCCAAGTCACGCCCCGTTGCCTCGGCGCGGACGACATCGGCGCCGGCCCTGCGCGCGCTCTCCAAGATCAAGTCCGCCGTTACGCTGCCGCCGGGAATACTGACAATCCGCAGGCGCGGCCGGCGCACCGTCAGCTTCTGCAGTCCCGCCGTACGCGCAATCAGGAGATCGCGCGGAAGAACGCGCCGCCCGGCGACGGCAACGACGCTTCCCTCGGCGATATCGCCGCCGGCGCGGCGAACCCGCTGCCCCGGGATCGCCTCCGCCATCACTTGAACCAACGGTCCTGCCTGATCGACTGTATCGGCATCAAGCACGCAGTCGCAGCCATCGGGCATGGCGTCGCCGGCTTCGACCCAGGTCGGCGGTGTCGAAAGCGGTAGCGGCGAATAGGACGATGCGCCGACAAGGTCGCGGGCGCGCATCGCCCAACCGTCGCCGGACGCTACGTCGCGCAGTGGGTGCGCCATGAGCGGCGGCATATCGGCGGCAACGCAGCCCAGGGCCTCCGCGAGGGGAAGTTCGATCGGAGCAACCGGCTCGAGCCGATGCACCAGCGCCGCGAGCGCGGCGTCGAGCGGAGTGAGTGAAGCCGGCAGGCGCTGGGTCGAGATCATGCGGGAATAGTGGACCATGCCCCCTCACCTTGGCAATTACCGGCCCATGCCCCCTACCTCTCCGCATCCGGAAAGAACAGCTGCTGGCCGCCGATCTGGTAGCCCGCGATTGTGGCCTGACCTTCCTTCGAGATCAGCCAGTCGACGAAGATCTGGCCGAGTTCATTCTTCACGTGCGGAAATTTTTCCGGGTTCACCAGCATGACGCCGTATTGATTGAACAGCCGCTTGTCGCCTTCGACCGCAATGGAGAGATCGGCTTTGTTCTTGAACGAAATCCAGGTGCCGCGATCGGAAAGCACATAAGCGTTCATCGCGTTCGCGGTGTTGAGGGCTGCGCCCATGCCCTGCCCGATCTCGCGATACCAGGCGCCTTTCGCGGCCGCGATGTCGATCCCGGCCTGCTTCCACAGCGCAAGCTCGGCCTCATGCGTGCCCGACCGGTCGCCGCGCGAAACGAAGGGCGCGGCCTTCTCCTGGATCGTCTTCAGCGCGGTCCCAATGTCCTTGCCTTTAACGCCGGCAGGATCGCTGTTCGGCCCGATCAGTACGAAGTCGTTATACATGACGTCGAAGCGCTTCACGCCAAAGCCTTCGGCGAGGAATTTTTCCTCCTGCGCCTTGGCATGAACGAACACGACATCCGCGTCACCTCGGCGCGCGGTGTCGAGCGCCTGCCCAGTACCTTGCGCGATCACCTTCACCTCGATGCCGGTCTTGACCATGAAGATCGGCAGCAGATAGCCGAACAGGCCGGAATCCTGGGTCGAGGTCGTGGAAGCCACGACGATTGAGCGATCCGCGGCGGAAGCCGGTGCGCCATCTGCGATGACGCAGAATATGCCCACAAGCGCGAGCGACCAGAAGCGAGACATCGTCGAATATCCCTTATGATTATGACTGCGCCTAGATCACGAGATCGCCGCGCAAGAAGCGAGCGGCTTCCGGCGTCGAGGGGCTGTCGAGGAAATCGACGGCCGGCTTACGTTCGCGTAGGCGGCCGCGAACCAGGAAGATGACGTCGCCGGCGAGTCGCCTGACCTGGCCGAGATCGTGCGAGGTCATCAAGATCTTGATGCCGGACTGCGCCGCGGCCTGCACGATGTCCTCGACGCTGCGGGTCGCGGCGGGATCGAGATTCGCGGTGGGCTCGTCGAGCAGCAGGATTTCCGGATCGCGCGCCAGCGCGCGTGCGAGCGCAAGCCGCTGCTGTTCGCCGCCCGACAGGCGCCGCGCCGGACGTGCGGCGAGATCGGCAAGCCCGACGCGGTTTAGCAATTCGGCGACGCGCGACGCGCGGTGGTTGCGTGGCACGCCCGCTTGCGCCAGCGCATAGGCGACATTGGCAGCCGTGGTCCTTCGCAGCATCACCGGGCGCTGGAACACGATCGCGCGGCGCAGCGGCTTGCGATCAGCGCAGCCGCCCCAGGTGATGCGGCCGGCCGACGGGCGCGAAAGCCCCATGCAGATCCGCAGCAGGCTCGTCTTCCCTGCCCCGTTCGGTCCGACAATGAGTGTCGGCGGGCCCGGCGCGATGGCAAGATTCAGCGAATTGAGAATTTTGGTGGCACCCGCCTCGAGCGAGACGCCAGCAAGCACCAGCGGAAGATCGCTCGACGGCGCGCGCATCGTCAGCCCGCCAGCCGTTCGGACCAGGCGCGCGTTCCCCAGACGGCGGCGTTGATCGCAACCACGATCGCAACCAGAATGAGCCCGAGTCCCATCGCGAGCGGCAGATTGCCCTTGGAAGTCTCCAGCGCGATCGTCGTCGTCATGGTGCGGGTGAAGCCATCGATATTGCCGCCGACGATCATGACCGCGCCGACTTCGGCGGCGGCGCGTCCGAAACCGGCCAACAGCGCCGTGAGCAGGCTGAAGCGCGCGTCCCACAACAACGTGGCCATGCGGCCAACTGGGCCAACATCCATCGCGGCCAACTCGTCGCGATACTCGACCCACAGATCCTCGACGGTCTGGCGCGTCAACGCCGCGATAATCGGCACGATCAGGACGGTCTGCACCAGCACCATCGCGGCCGGCGTGAACAGGATGCCCAAAGCCCCGAACGGCCCGGATCGCGACAGCAGGAGATAGACCGCAAGCCCCACCACGACCGGCGGCAGTCCCATCATCGCATTCAGGAACACCACGAAAACCGACCGTCCAGGAAACCGCGTCAGCGCCAGCAGCGCCCCGAGCGGCATCCCGATCACGGCTGCGAACGCCACCGCGGCCAGGCTGACTGCCAACGACAGCCGCACGACCGCATAGAGCGCCGCGTCGCCATTCAGGATCAGTTGCCAGGCACTCAGTTGATCCAACATTGCCCGTTCCCTGGTCCTCTTCGGCAAAAATTACGATCGCTGTCAAATGCTTGAATCAGCGCAGAAATATGCATATAAATGCAGGGTGGAGTATTTTACCACCAGCGAGGCAGCGGAATACCTTCGACTGGGCGAACGCAAGCTTTATGAGCTGGTCACCGAAGGAGCGATCCCCTGTAGCAAGGTGACGGGCAAGTGGCTATTCCCGCGCCACGAACTCGACCTCTGGGTGCTCTCGGGGCTGGCGCGTCCGGCCGGCATGTTCGTCGCGGAACCGCCGCCGATCGTCGGCGGCAGCCAGGACGATCTACTGGAATGGAGCCTGCGCGAATCAGGCGCGGGGCTGGCATCGCTCAACGAAGGCACGATGCGCGGCGTCGACCGCCTGCGGCACGGCGAGGTGATCGCCACCGCGGTCCATTTCCACGGCAACGACGGCTTCGATAATGTTGGAAACGACGCCAACATTGACGCGTTGCGCGCGATGCCGGGCCTGCACGATGCGGTGCTGGTCGGCGTGGTCAGGCGCGAGCAGGGTCTTCTGGTGGCGGCAGGCAATCCCAAACGTCTGCAAAGCGTGCCAGATGTCCTTGCCTCGGGCGCAAGAATGGCGATCAGGCAGCCCGGCGCGGGCGCGCAGTTGCTGCTCGATGCGCTGCTTGCGCGCGCCAGCGCCAGCCCGAAGGACCTGCGCCGGCTTGAACCTCCCTGTCTCACCGGACCGGATTTGGCCACGGCGATCCGCGCCGGCAACGCCGATTGCGGCATCGCGACCAGGGCCGCGGCGAAATCGGCCGGGCTCGATTTCGTGCCTCTGCTCTGGGAAAGTTTTGACCTGTTGATGCGGCAGCGCAGCTTCTTCCGCCCACAGGTCCAGGCGCTGATCGCCTTCTTGGGCGGCGGGCGGTTCAAGCAGCGGGCGGAGGAGATGACCGGTTACGACACCGCACCGGCCGGCCAAATCCGGTTCGCCGCCTGATTGACGCGCCCCTCGATTTGCACAAACGTCCCACCGACCCGAAAACGGGCGGCCAAGCAGCGGCCAACGCGCCGCATAATTTGAAGGGGGAGGACACCTGTGATCTCAACCAGGACAATATCCGTGCTTGCGGCGTTCGCCGCGGCGACGCTGGCGTCTCAAACCGCGCTTGCCCAGATCTCGGACGACGCCGTCAAGATCGGCGTCCTCACCGACATGAACGGGCCGGCGTCGACACCGACCGGCCAGGGCTCGGTGAGCGCGGCGCAGATGGCGGTCGACGATTTCGGTGGCAAGGTGCTCGGCAAGCCGATCAGCGTGATCGTCGGCGATCATCAGCTCAAGCCGGACATCGGCGGGGCCATCGCGCGGCGCTGGTATGACACCGAGCAGGTCGACCTGATCGTGGACGTGCCGGTCTCGGCGGTCGGGCTCGCGGTGCAGAACGTTGCCAACGAAAAGAAGAAGTTGTTCATCGCCCACTCGACCGGCGCTGCGGATTTCCACGGCAAGTTCTGCTCGCCCTATGCCATCCAGTGGGTGTTCGACACCCACGCGCTTGCGGTCGGCACCGCGCAGGAAGTGGTCAAGCGCGGCGGCGACAGCTGGTTCTTCATCACCGACGACTATGCGTTCGGGCATTCCCTGGAAAAGGACGCGTCCGAGGTGGTGCTCAAGAACGGTGGCAAGGTGATCGGCTCGGTGCGGCCGCCGTTTGCCACGCCCGATCTGTCATCGTTCATTCTTCAGGCCCAGGCCTCCAAAGCCAAGATCATCGGCATCGCCGCTGGTCCACCGAACAACATGAACGAGATCAAGACCGGCTCGGAGTTCGGCGTCTTCAAGGGCGGCCAGCAGATGGCGGCGCTGCTCGCGCTGATCACCGACATTCATTCGCTGGGGCTGCCGGCCGCGCAGGGACTGTTGCTGACGACGTCGTTCTACTGGGACATGGACGACAAGACCCGCGAATGGTCGAAGCGTTATTTCGCAAAGATGAACCGGATGCCGACGATGTGGCAGGCCGGCGTCTATTCATCCGTGATGCACTATCTCGACGCCATCAAGGAGACCGGCACCGACGATCCGTTGAAGGTCGCGGCCAAGATGCGCGAGAAGCCGATCGAGGATTTCTTCGCCCGCAACGGCAAGCTGCGCGAGGACAATCTGATGGTGCACGACCTCATGCTGGTCGAGGTC
Organism: uncultured Alphaproteobacteria bacterium; assembly: GCA_963822795.1. Lineage (GTDB taxonomy): Bacteria > Pseudomonadota > Alphaproteobacteria > Rhizobiales > Xanthobacteraceae > Bradyrhizobium. The sequence goes on along the minus strand of CAWGJM010000016.1, from coordinate 7,242 downwards.
AAGAAGCCGGAAGAGAGCAAATATCCGTGGGACTATTACAAGATCCTCGCAAAAATCCCCGGCGACGAGGCGTTCGGACCGCCGGATCCGGCGTGTCCGCTGGTGAAGAAATAAATTATGCCGTGGTCCCGGACAAGTGAGCGCAGCGAACGCGATCCGGGACCCATAACCACAGGCGTTTGCAATTTTGCTAAGCTGGTGCTCCAGCCTTCACAACATTGAGATCGGTGGTTGTGGGTCCCGGCTCAAGGCCAGGACGAGGAGGATCTACCTCACCACCCCGATCTTGCGAAAATATTTCAACACGCCTGGATGGATCAGCTCCACATTCGGCGCCGCCGCAACCGTGTTGGCGGCGGTGGTCTCGCAGGCCTGCGCCAGTTTTTGGCACAACGTCACTTCTGCGCCGTGCAGCGTTCGCGCCAGGTGGTAGGCGACGTCATCCGGCAGGCTGTCGCGCGCCAAAACAAAGCTCCACGATCCGACCGAGTTGATCGGCGCGTTCTGGTTGGGATAGCTGCCGGCCGGAATCGTCAGCGGCTTCAGGAAACTGTGCTTGGTCCTGATCTGCGCGATCTCGTCCGCTTCGGGCGCGATGAAGCGCGCGCCGGCGGGGCTTGCCGCAATCGCGGCAAAGCCGGGCCAGCCGATTCCCGCGCCCCACAATGCTGCCGCACGCCCGTCCAGCACCATGGCCGGACCGTCGCCGGCGTGGTCGAGATAGATCGACTTGAAATCCTCATCCTGCTTCAGGCCGAGCCCGTCGAGTACATAGCGCGACATGATCGGCAAGCCCGAGCCCTTGGCGCCGAACGCGATCGGTTGGCCGACGAGATCGCGGATGGTCTTGTAGGGGCTGTCGGCCCGCACCACGAACATGCCGGGCGACGAATAGATCGCGGTCAGGATTTTCAGCTTTGTCGCAGGACGCCCGATTCCCATGAAGGCCTGGTAGGCCGGCTCGCCGGCGACCAGCGCGATGTCGAGTTGGCCTGCTTCGAGCAGCGGAATGTTCTCGTTGCTGCCCTTGGTATTGCGCGGGATGATCTCAAGCGTCGGATCGGCGGCGTTCATGACTTCGGCAAAAGCGTCGCCATAGAGCGGAAAGCCGCCGCCGGGCGTCGCCGTTCCCAAACTGATCGTGGTCTTTTGAATGGCCTTGTCCCCCTGTTGCGCCGCGGCACTGCCGATCAGCAGCCAAACGCCGGCGCAGACGATATGAGCGAGTTTCATATTTCGGCCCCGGTGGCTGCGCCCAGCGCGTGACCGATCATGACGCGGCGGCGCTTGTAGGCAAGTCCGAATATTTGTGAAAGAAAAAGACAAGAAGATTTTGGGGAGGCTCATGATGCAGGTTTTGATCAAATTCTTGCGCGCGGCCATGTTCGGCCTTGCCTTTATCTTCGGTCTCGCGCTCGGAGCAGCACCGTCCTCGGCCGCCGACAGCTATCCGAACCGCCAGGTGCACTGGATGATTGGCTTTGCCCCCGGCGGGCCCGTCGACATCGTGGCGCGCATCATGGCGCAGTGGCTGTCGGATCATTTCGGCCAGCAATTCGTCGTGGAAAATCGCGCGGGGTCCGGCGGCAACATCGCGGCCGCCGCCGGAATCAACTCGCCGCCGGACGGCTACACGTTGCTATTCTCCGGCGCCAACAACGCGATCAGCGCCTCGCTTTACAAGAAGCTGTCGTTCGATTTCATCCGCGATACCGTGCCGGTTGCGATGTTCATGCAAGTGCCCAACATGCTGGTGGTGTCGAACGCGATGCCGGTGAAGACCGTTTCCGAGCTGATCGACTATTGCAAGGCCAATCCGGGCAAGATTTCCTATGCCTCCTCCGGTTACGGCACCTCGGTGCACATGTCAGCCGAACTGTTCAAGGCCATGACCAAATGCGACATGGTACACGTGCCCTACCGCGGATCGGCGGTCGCCTTCCCGGACATCATCTCCAACAAGGTGCAGCTGATCTTCGACAACCTGCCGACCGCGCTGGCACAGGCGCGCGCCGGCAATGTGCGCGCGCTCGGCGTCACCTCGGCCCAGCGCTGGCCGGGACTGCCGGACATTCCGGCCATCGCCGAGACCGTGCCGGGATTCGAATCGACCCTGTTCTACGCAATGTCCGCGCCGAAGGGCACGCCGCCTGAGATTGTCGACATCCTCAACAAGGCCGTCAACGAAGCCATGAAGGACCCGAAGCTGGTGGCGCGGTTCGCCGAGCTCGGCGGTAGCCCGAAGCCAATGACGCCGGCCGAATTCGGCAAGTTGATTGTCGATGAGACCGAAAAATGGCGCAAGGTGGTGGAGTTCGCCGGTGTGTCGGTGGATTGAGCTGAAGGCGCCTCCAAGGTGTTCTTGCAGCATTGCACCATCGCGGTCCGCCCTGTAAACGGTTGCGGCACCGTTGCCCGGCGATTTCCTCGCCGGCCTGCGGCGGGGCCTGTAGCTCAATGGTTAGAGCCGGCCGCTCATAACGGTCTGGTTGCAGGTTCGAGTCCTGCCGGGCCCACCAATGAAATCAAGTGCTTGCCGGAAGTAGCGATTTTCTTTGCGGACCGTTTCGCGGACCGGTTGCTTCTGATCCGAATTTTCTCACCAGCACGTTAATAGTAGAGCTAACACCCGCGACCTCTTCATCTCCGGTCCAAGCAGAGCGCACGACCCCGTGGACCGCATGCCCTGTTGGGGTAAAGGGTTTTGCGCAACGACTTCAGCAAAGCTTCCGCTTCGTCGATTTTCTGCTCGCGCTGGATTGCAAGGTGTCCGCATTCATGATCTCCGACATACCCACGCGAGCGTCGGAGCTGGGTGCCTGTCATCGGCAAGCTGCTAGGCCACACGCAAGCGAGTACAACCCAAAGGTATGCCCACCTCGATACCGACCCCTTAAGGCACTTCCCGATAGACGATTGCTGGATCTGTAGCGGTGATCGTTCAGCGGCCTGAAGGATCACTACCTCGACGACATTGCCCTTCAGACCTACGTACTCGGGGCGCGCGTCAGGCTCGGACTGCAAGTAGGTGCTATCTTCGTCCCGCCACCTAAAGCAGCCACCCCCGTTCGCCGAATGCAGAAAGATCAACTCCAGGCGGAGCGTACCATCCCCCTGAGCCATAACGGGCACCGAGCTTCAGAGCGACCTCCTTGTTGCCATAAGGAATCCGCAGTGGCGTCCTGCTTGAGTTTGCTGGCACGGGAGCCATCGAAGCGGCATCGGCGTCAACTTTTTGTTTTCGAGACCTCTTCGGCGGCGCAGCCTGGGGTGCAACCGACCCTACCGGCCTGTTGGAGGTTTTGCGATTAGGCTTGCGGCGTTTTTTGCCTCGAATTCGTATCAATCCACGCGGACATCGCGGCCGAGTTGGTCCTTGCATCATCGGGGATGATGAGACCTTTCCCCTGCGCCAGCTTCTTGGCGTACAACAACTGTGCTGGACTTACCGGTTTGGGGTCGAGCTTACCGGCCGTTTCGCCGTCGGACTTTTTAGGCGCGTGTTCGCTAAGGAATTTGCGGCAGATCGATATCGACGTCTTATAGCCGGGCGGTGGTTTGATGCCCTTCTGCCGAACGAGGCTGTCAGCAAAGCGTTTCATCGCAGGCGTCGGTGGATACGTTCCTGTGCCATTGCCGCCTGCGCTGCCAAGCAAAGAAGGTCCCCCTGCGGTAGCACCCTCCTTCAGCTTGCTGATAATGCGCTCGGCGACATCGCATACGGCGTCAATCGCGCCGACCATCTCCTGTTTACCTACAACGACATCGTCGAGCAGGCATTCAAGTTGCGCCGTCACGCCCGGATCGACTAGAGCCGGATCGGCTTGTTTGAGAACGCCGAACAACGACAGGCCGGTCTCGGTCGGCACAATATTCTTTCCCTGGGCAATCAGGAAACCCTGCTTCTTCAGCCCACCGATGATCTCGGCTCGGGTCGCAGGCGTACCAATACCCTTGGCTTCCTTCAAGCGATCCCGCAGAACCTCGTCATCAACAAAACGCCAGGCATTCTGCATAGCCTCGATCAGAGTGCCTTCGTTGTAACGCGGCGGCGGCCGGGTCTCCTTGTTCTCAATTTTTGGATCTTGCAGTCGCGCGGTCTCGCCGTTGCGCAGCGGCGGCAGCAATTGCGCCTCATCGCCCTTTTCGTCGGCGGGTTGCCACTCCGGGAATGCTGCTCGCCAGCCGAGATCAATGGGCTGGCGACCGGCTGCGCGGAATTCAAAGCCGCGCACATCGAGCGTTGCGGTTGTCTGCCGGTAACGGAAGTCGGGCATCAGGGCGGCCAGATATGCCCGCGCGATCACGTCAAAGAGTTTCTTCTCGTCAGACGACAGACGAGGCCAGACCTCCGGCAGTTTGTCGATGGTGTTGACATTGGGAATGACGGCATGATGGCTCGCACCCTCAAGCCCTTTGTCGTAGAAGGTGCCGCTCGCACCTCTACGAATCACCGGCGGCTCGGGTAAAGGGATCGCGCTGAACGATTGGCCCACCCGCAGTCCGGCTATGATTCGCGGCACGTCCGATATCAAGCTCTGCGGCAGATAGCGAACCTCTGCGCGAGGATAGGTGATAATCTTCTTGCCCTGGCCGTCATACAGCTCCTGCGCCACTTCGAGCGTTTTGCTGGCTGACCAGCCGAAGCGCGAGCCGCAGAGTTTCTGCAACGATGGCAAATCATGCAGCTTGGGTGGCACTTGCCGCTTATCCTCGACGCGCACGGCAAGCGCGCCCTCGAAGCCTTCAGCCGCTTTGACTACGTCCTGGGCAATTTCGCGCTTAACAATTCGGTCCTGCGGCGCGTGGCGCATCTGGAATTGCCCGCCCGCAACTTTCGCGGTGGCTACAATTTCGAAATAGGCAAGCGGCACGAAGTTTCGGATTTCCAACTCGCGCTTGCATACAATGGCTAATGTCGGCGTCTTTACACGACCAACTCCAATCACTCTTCGCGCGCCTTGTCCCAGGATGACGGTTGCAGTGCGTGTGAGTGACAGGTTGTAAATTTGATCGGCCTGTCGGCGCGCAACGGCGGCGGCGTAGAGGCGGGCATATTCGATATTAGGTTTTGCACGACCGAATGCGTCGCGGATGGTCTGCGAATCCTGCGCGGTGAACAGCACCCGCATCACCTGACCGCGATACTCGTAATGCTCAAGAATTTCCTGACCGATTAGCTGACCCTCGCGGTCACAATCGGTTGCAAGCCAAACTCGTTTGGCAGTGCGCAACGCCTCGCGAATAGCCTTGAGCTTAGCGGCCTTGTTGCCACCCTCTGCCGGGCGCGTTCCGTAAAGACCTTCAGGCCGCAGAAGTATCGGCGACCACCGCTTCCAGGCCGGAACAACGTCCTCCGGTTCGAGGAGATCGAACAAATGGCCCTCTGCTGGAAGAACATCACCGTAGCGAGAACCAATTGCGGCGCGGACGTCTTTGGCCTGGCTGGTTTTCTCGGTGATGACGATCTGATCTGCCATGACGACCCACTTGGGAGGAGGTATTTAACGGCGCAATTGACAAAAGAACATATAGAGAACATTATTCGCCGGTCAGGTCAAGCAGTTGAAGTCAGGCCATGGCCGAAGTCACCTACTATGTCGCGCTGCCGTTCGTCGTCGCCGATGACGGTATTGCCGCTGGCGAGCCCACGGAATGCTTCAATCCAAGCGCCGCTGTAATGCGCGCTGAGGCGTTATCTCGCAAAGAAGGCCACGTCGGTGCAGTCGCCTTTAGCCGCACTGGTGACCCTGCTACCGGCGATTTCGGCGATGCCAAGGTGATCAGAAAATTCGGCGACGTGCCGGGTGATTTGAGTGCGCTATGACCCTTCAATTCATCTGCGCCGAGATCGAAAGGCTGCGCCTGCAAATTCGCAGGCAGCAGAAAGATGTCTTGACGCTTCAACGTTCCGGCGTTGGTACTGCGTCGGCCGAATTGTTGCTGGCACGGATGCAAGCTTCTGTGGATGCGCTGTGCATAAAGCGAGACAAATTGGTTGGCGAACGGCGCATCGTGCCACGATGCACGAACGACTGCGGTTTGATTCACTGAAGTAACAATTGATCGAGGGGAGCTATCGTGGCGAACGAGGAAGCCGGGTTCGGTACCATCAAATGCCCGGGGTGTGGCGAAGCGATTCCGATCAGCGAAGCCATTCATCATCAAATTGCCGAACGAACACGCCAGGAGTTTAAGGCCGAAGCGTTGGAAGCAAAGCGGCTGCTGGCCGCAAGAGAACGCGAACTGGATGAAAAAGCAGCTGCTTTCGATCAGACGATTTCTGACCGGCTTGCTGCAGAACGAGTCGAATCTAACGAAGGAGTTAGAAGCGCAGTTGAGGTCCGGATTTTCAACGGAAATTGCAGACCTTAAACGTCAGGCGGACGAACGAAGCGAACGGCTTGCACAGGCGCAGGCAATTGAGCTTGAACTCCGAACCGAGAAGCGAAATCTAGAAGAGCGAGAAAAGGCGCGCGATCTGGAAATGGCGAGAAAGTTGGACGCAGAGCGAGTCCGGCTTCAGCAAGAAATTTCGACGCGGCTTGAAGAAGAACATGCGCGGCAAGTGGCGGAGAAAGATAAACGGCTTTCAGATGCCATGAAGGCAAACGATGAGCTTCGCCGCAAGCTACAGCAAGGTTCGCAACAGCTTCAGGGAGAGGTACTCGAACTAGCTCTAGAGGATCTGATTTCTCAGACGTTTCCATCGGATCTGGTTCAGCCGGTACCGAAGGGCATCAACGGCGCTGACATAATACAGCGTGTTCAAGAATCAGAAAGGCGATCTCGCGGGCTCCATCATTTGGGAATCAAAAAGAACGAAAGCTTGGAGCGATGGCTGGATACAAAAAATTAAAGACGACCAGCGTCAGGCTAAGGCCGACATTGCCATAATGGTGAGCGACGCGCTGCCAAAGGATTGCAATCACTTTAAACAGGTTGGTGGAATTTGGGTAACCCATCCAAGGTGCGCGATTCATCTGGCGAGCGCCCTCCGACTGCTACTCCTCGAAGTCGCCTCGGCGAAACGAGCAGCGGTGGGGAAAAACGAAAAGATGGAAATTCTATACGCCTACCTGTCGGGCATTGAATTTCGCCAAAGGGTGGACGCCATCGTCGAAGCGTTCGTGACCATGCAAGAAGATTTGCTAGAAGAGCGTCGATCAACTGAGCGGCGCTGGGCAAAACGCGAAAAGACAATTCAGCGGGTTATTACCAACACTTCTGGCATGTATGGTG
>CAWGJM010000015.1:0-26695 GCA_963822795.1 uncultured Alphaproteobacteria bacterium | reverse complement strand
TCGGTTTGAAGCCTTGGCCTATCATCTGTAGGCCTTCCCAAGGCTTGGAGAGGTTTAAACGCTGGTTTGTATGCACCCCTGCCACTCCTGGTTTGCCCACAGCCTCGCCTCCTTGAGCCGTCATCTGCGTTCACGCCGGTTTTATCAAGCCGGCCGCCTAGACAGCTGCGAAGGCCGCCAAGTGCCCAGAGCCCCTTTGCCCAACTCGGGTGTTACCTTCGTTGGGGAGATGTGCACCATCTCCTGGGAGAGCATTACCTCTCCGTCGTCGCTCGTACGGGCTCATGCGCCGCTCCCGTTGAGCTCTCTCCTCCTTCGGTTTCTAGCCTCGTTCGGAGAGTCCTTGCAGGTTGTAACCAGTCCCTGCTGCCCACGGCAGCTTCCCGACGTTAGCTCTGAGAATCTTTTCTTGGATGCTGGACCCCATACCCCGGCGGTGCTCCGTGTGCTTGCACCTGTTTCTTCCACGGCGCCATCGGCCTTCCCCATGTCGAGAGTTGGGTCGGCTTCCCGCGTCTGTCCGCGAATGACGACTTCTCGCGGTGTAGCATTTCGGGGCTGCAGGTATTTCGTTATGTTCCGGCCTCCAAGTTTGCTCGCCCCCCAGATCGTTCCTACCGCTGCGAATACTGCCGCAGGGCAGCCGGGGCTTCTACGTCCGGGCACATCGTGCTTCGTTACCTCCGCACGCTCCGGGTATGCTAACCGCCCGAATACAGGTAATTGGCGGTACGGGGACTTGCACCCCGCTAGATTCCCAGCCTTGTCGGCCGCCTCCCTCGACCATGCTTACGTTTCCAATCCCCGCCACGTCGAACGTAGCGCACGGATTTCCCGCTTATACGCTCACCTGCCTGCTTCACCTCAAGGGTTATGGGACCTATCCTGCCGGGGCGACTTTCGGCTGCAGCCTCTTAACCTTGTAGCCGTTGAACAGCTTCAAGGTGTTATGCAGCCACTGCCTACTCCACCGCTTCCAGCCGAAGCCCTTGCGTTGCCGAGCCTGCATCAAATGGCGCCGGACCTTCTTCTCCACCCAGTTTTGAATGAAGCTGAAGCACTCGCCGGAATTTCCAACCGCGAAGTAATTCACCCAGCCGCGCAGTATCGGGTTGATCAACTGAATCATCCGATCTGTGGGTTGGGATCGGTGGCGGTGGAATATTTCCTTGAGCGTCCGCAGCAGTGCCGTTCGTTTCTTGAGCTTCGGCGTGACGTGCGCACGCCAGACACCCCGTTGACTCTGGATGCGGCGGAAGTCGAACCCCAGATAACCGAAGCTCTCGCCGCGGCTTAGATCCACGATCCGACTCTTCTCTTCATTGACCTCGACCTGTAGAGCGGCCAATTCCTCCCGAAGCCGTTTCTCAACCGCCGGCAGAAGCCAGTCATGTCGCGGGTGGGCGTCGATCAAGATCACCAAGTCGTCGGCGAACCGCGCATACTCGATCCCGGTGTACTTGCCGTGGCGGGTTGCCTCCTTCGCCCGCTCAAGCATGCGGTCCACCTCATTGAGGTAGATGTTGCTGAGCAGTGGGGAGATTACTCCTCTTACGCAAAAGGTAACTTCAGCTTTGAACGTGTGATTTGTGATTGGCGCACAAGGGTAGCAGTGCTCGATTTGCGTCTTAAAAAGTAATATTCGTGTGGCTAAAGTAACGAGTTGTTAACCATGGCTATGTCACCAATAAATACGTTTATGTCTCATGGCGCGGTCAACGAAGACGCAGAGAGCTCTGAATGTGAACGCGGCGCATGGACTGTTGTCGCGTGGAGTCAGCGTGACAGAAGCTGCAGCCATATTGGCGCGAGAGCGCGGCCTCTCGCTGCGACAAGCGTACCGTTATGTGGAGAGCGCACGTACGATTGCGCGTGCGCTACCGGTTGGCGAACCGTCAGTGCCAGCGACATTCAAGATTTCCCGCGACGTACTTGCACAATTGCGTACCTATTCAGCCAGCAGCGGTTTGTCATTGAGCGCAATTGTCACCCGCGCGCTGAAGAGGTGCTTGACCGCGACCGGTCAACGCCGGCGACATGGCTGAGCGATCTGCAGAGCCTCCTGCAATTTGTCTGGAATTCCGCTTTCGATTGTCTGCTCCCCATCAAGTTGCAGCAAGTGTATGGATTGCTGGTTGCGGATTGCGCTCGCCCAATGAGACAGGTGTCCAAGGAGAACGGAGGAGGCGCCCATGAAGCCGGCAGCGATTTACGCAAGGGTCTCCTCGGACAGACAGAAGGAGGAGCACACAATTGCGAGCCAAACGGAGGCGTTGCGTGCCTTCGCCTTGCAGCAAGGCTTCAGCGTTCCCGATGAATGGGTGTTCGAGGATGAGGGGTACAGCGGTGCTACCCTCATTCGCCCTGGCCTCGAAAAAGTGCGCGACTTGGCGGCGGAGGGACAGATCGATGCGGTGCTGGTCCACTCACCGGACCGATTGAGCCGAAAGTATGCGTACCAAGTGCTGCTGATGGAGGAATTTGCGCGAAACGACGTTGAGACGCTATTTATCAAAGCGCCGCAAATAGCAACACCGGAGGATCAGCTGCTGTTGCAGTTCCAAGGTATGATCGCCGAATATGAACGAGCGCAAATGTTGGAACGATCCCGCCGCGGCAAAAGGCATCGCGCGTTGCAGGGTGTTATCAACGTTCTCTCTGGGGCTCCGTACGGCTACCGGTACATCCGAAAAAGCGAGCACACGTCGGCCTCTTACGCGATTATCGACGCTGAGGCCGCTGTGGTCCGCATGGTCTACGAGCATTATACCGTGCGGGGCTTAAGCATCGGCGCCATCACCCGTTTGCTGAACGAGCAAGGCGTGCCGACTCGCAAGGGAATTTCGCGGTGGGAGCGCTCGACGGTTTGGGCGATGCTGCGCAACCCCGCTTATAAAGGGACAGCCTGCTTCAACAAAACGAAATCGTCGAAGCGCCAGCGCATCACACGCCCGATCCGTTTGCGCGGCGGAATCGCGTCACGTGATAGCGCCCAGCACGAGCGACCCCGGGCCGAGTGGATCGAGATTCCAGTGCCACCGATCATAACTGAAGAAAGTTTCGCGCTTGCTGCAGAACGTCTTCAGGGCAACAGAGATCACGCGCCGCGTCGCACCATCACACCGAGCGTCGTCCAGGGCTTGGTATCGTGTTGCAAATGCGGTTACGGACTATATCGCACGTCGACGCGAACGAGTGCGCGCATGATCCATTACTATCGTTGCTTGGGCTCCGATGCATGGCGCCATCTTGGCGGACCGGTGTGTGACAGCAAACCTGTGCGACAAGATCTTCTTGACGAGCTGGTATGGCGCGAGGTCGTCAAGCTATTGGAAAGTCCTCAGCTCATTCAAGAGGAGCTGGAACGACGGTTGATCACAGCTCGCAATGCGAGTCCTGCGAAGCGCCGTGAAGACACCTTGCAACGCGAGCTCGCGCGCGTTCAAAAAAGCGCCGATCGTCTGATGACCGCCTATCAAGAGGACTTGTTGTCATTGGATGATCTGCGACGTCGAATGCCTGGGCTTCGCAAGCGAGAGCAAGCGACTGGTGGCGAGCTAAGTGCCATTCAGAGTCAGCTTGCCGATCGCGCTACAACTGCACGAGCGAGGGGCTTTACGCGCGAGAATCAATATGGATTTGGGTTTGCTCTATAAGTTCAAGAGGCAACCCGGCCGGGCGCGGACCTTCCTTGAAATAGCGCGTGTGCCAGCTGAACTTCAGGGTGCCACCTCCTTGGTAGGCAAGATAGATGCGGCTCTGGCTGAACTATTTTAGAGACCCTTGCAGAAGAGTTATCACTTCCGGTCTTCCCCGATGAGCGGACATTTTCGATGTCCGTCGGCATGTCTCAAAGGTGCCAATAGCGGAAGTCGCCGCTGAATCGGAGGCTATCCGTTTAACATCAATAGAACTGTGTGAGCGAGATCAGCTGTCAGTTCCACCAAATGATCTGCGCCCGCCGTTTCGACTTCACGAGCGGTCTGGATTTCGCGCCACCCATGAGGACGATGCACCCTGCAATGGGGTCGCGAGATTGCCGGGTCCGCTAACGGCCCCGCTTCTCTCGCCACCTCAGAAACTCCTGGTAGATCGCAGAATTCCGGGGCGGCAGAGACTGCTCGGCGCCCACTGCGGACCGCACGCCAACGGACGTCGCGGCCTGGCGGGGTTCTGTGGCTTGCTCTGCGGCAGCCGACTGGTTGCTGCTGGTGTCGGGGCTGTTGTGCTGGTCGAGCCACGCCTGTGCCGCGTCGAAGCGTTTCCAGCCTGCTAAGGTGGCCGCGAGATTAACTTCGCGCCATTTGACGTGGCGTGGCGGCTTCTGGAATTCGGCGATCTTCGGAAAGAAGCCCTCCACGAACCGCTGGACTCGCGAGTAGCGATCGAGATTAGTCTTCGGCCAGTTATACGCGATCAGAACCGCACCGACCGCAACCGTGTCCACGGATTCGCCGGCCGGAACGAGTTCCGGGTAATCGTCGTGGGTGAGGGTCGCCGGCAGGTAGTCGTCGGAGAACTGCTTGGGATAGGGAATCGGAACAAGATGCAACCCGTCCTCGCGGCCGAGCTTGGACATCGAACGGACCGGCTTGCCCGCGATCAGTGCCGTGGCGGCGATCTCGCCGCTCTTGACCTTTTCGATCGCTTCGACCTGAGACATGCTGACTTCTTGAACATCGATTCCTAACGCATTAAAGAGGTCCCGCATCGAGTAGCTCGTGCCGCTGCCCCTGGCGTCAAGGTTGACCTTGAGGCCTTTCAGCTGTGCAATCGAGGTGATGTTGGGCTTTGCGACGAGATGGACTTCCTCGTTGAACAGCTTGGCGATGTAGACGATCTTGTCGTCAAACTGGCCCAGCCGCTCGTTCGAGCGGCGGAAGCTGTTGAGGATGTTGGTCTGCGTCAGGCCAATATCGACGCCGTGCACGTAGCGCACGTCGCGGATGTTGCGCGGGCCGCCGATGCCGGCAATCGGCAGGATGCGCAGGTTGTCACCGTCGTTGAGGACGTCGGCGAGATCGTACGCCATCTGCAGGTAGGTGTCGTCTGAATTGGGACTGCCGGAGATCAGGCCGATCACATTTTTGTTGGGCTGCTCGTTCTTGTAGATGCCGACGCCGACGAGATATTCGCCCATGCGCTCGATCCAGGCTGATTTTTCATCAACCGTGTTGGTTTTTGGATTGAGAAAGCGGTAATCGCTCCAGCCGTGATACGGCGGCGTGGTGGCGATCCTCATGAAGTCCTGGGTCGTAAACTTGCCGTCCTGGTCCTTCATATCGTGCAGGTTCTTGCCGCGAATCGCCGGTATGGGGCCGCAGGCAACCAACTGTGTCCCATCAATCTTGTGAACGTAGGGAAATAGGTCGCGATCGATGAAGCCGGGCGCCATGTTGTTGATCGCCTTGAAAGTCGCTTCCGGTCCGTCCTTCTTGAATTTCTCCTGTACGCGATGGACCATCGCCACGGCCTCTTCCCGAGAGCCGAATTCGGCAGCTTGCAGGCGGTGCATGGATGTGGCGGCCAACAACGCCCCCAGGACTAACGCAAAACAAATACCGGCAACACCACGCATGAGGCCCCCTGAAATCGCCATGATCCAACGAAAGCGATCCAACTAGGTCGCGAACAAGACGATATGATGGCCGCACGTCGCGCCTCGTACCGAATCTCAAGTTCATTGCTCAGCAAACACGCTGACCTCTTTACAATCACGGATCGTGCAACGGATCAGTACAATCTCCCGCCATCGTTAATCGCGCCCGCCCCATGAACGACGCGGGTAACAGCAGCGACGGTTGTCGCATAAGCCTATTTCCGACGTTTCCGGCTCGGCACGGCGTAGGTTCGGCCCAGGGTCCGTTCTGGGTCAATCGCGTCACTTTGACCGTGTGGCGGCCCCTTGCTGCGGAGACGCGCCATAGGCGCTTGTCCTGGCATCCTGGATAGCCGAGATGCTCCCGCCGTTTGGCGATATGACGCGGAATAGTTCCATGACGTACAATTCAATTGGTGAGAAGGGAGCGCCGTTGGCGTTATCGAAATTTCCGCTCGTCGTCGTCTGAAAAGATGCTCGCACGGCCGGATCGCCACCATCTTCGGACAAACGCGAAATCCCGAAGATCGAGTTGCCCCATTGGCTGAGCGCCACAAAATTGTGGAAACACTCGAACACGACGTCCCTCTTCGCAAAGTGACGGCCGTCACCTGCGTTCTTCAACCAATACCAAGCCATCGTCTTTTCGGGATTCTTGGTCTTGCCACTTTCTATGTCGGTGAGTCGATCATCGATCCATGATTTCAGAAAGTCGAGGCGTTCACGAACTATCATTTAGTTATCATATGGGCAGCAGAAGATTCCTGTACGCAAGAACCGTGTTGAATGCTTCACCAATCTGCCGTCCTCGAAGGGAATGGCGTCCCCGGTCACTCCAAGGTGAAGGTCCCAATAGAGGTCGAATTAATAATCGAGGTAATGCCGCATGAACGGCTTGTTGGCGAATTGCTTGTCCATGAGCTTGTCGAAGAATGTGACAACCTTCGGGCCATACATTGGCTTGTAAAGGTCCGGCGTCACCCCGAGAAGTAAATCCTCTTACGGAGATTATTGGGGCCACGTTTCTCAAGACCCTGCAAAAAGACCGTAACTCCGTCTTCAGGAGTTGGTCGCCAGTCCCGGGTAATGAGTCCCCACAGGTCGAAGGGTAGTGCGTTTTCCTTGCTGAAGGTGACGTCGATCACGGGTAGCATTGGACGCTCGCCTTCATAGAAACTCGTCAGGAAAAACGGTCTGACAGCCTTCTCGACATACTCATGATCGAAGTTTGCGGGAATGGTTTCGCGGAAATGTTGAAACGCAGCTAGAATTTGATCCGGAACTGACGATGGCGGCGTATCGGCGGATGCCTGTTGTACGCCCGCCACCATCGAAGCGGACGCGCCGCTCCCCAACATACCGACAGCAGCTGCGCCCCCTTAAGAACCGTCCGACGTTCCACTATCTTCCGTTCCACTGTCTTTTCCTTTTTGACGCTCGCGTTTGAATGTTCTCCGTTCTTTGGCAGCAGGGTAACAAGCATGCCGAGCAGCCATTCGTCAGATCTGTCCTAACAAGACATCAATATCCAAAGTAGAGCGGCGTCCGAGATCCGATGCATGGCTCTCCAAAAAGACTTGCGCCGACCTTCGCCCCTCATCGCGCAGCAAGGAGAAGAATTCCCATTCCGCGTTGAGCTTGGAGGAAGCGCCGAGCTCGGTCAGTATCTCGCTTGCAATGCGGTGGACGCGCATGCCGGCCCATTGCGCGCCCTCGCTGTTGCCCGGATCGGCGACCTGCCGAAGCAAGGCCATCATGCGCAGCTCCTTCAGCAGAACCGCGTTAAAGGACACTTCATTCAGTCGGTTGAGAATCTCTGAGGCGGAGCGTGGCGAACTCTCGCGTTCAACCGGATTGATCTGAACGAGAATGGTATCTTGTGACTTGCACTCCCGAATAAGAGGCGTGATCGTGGGATTGCCAGAATAGCCTCCGTCCCAGTAGGGCTCGCCGTCAATCTCTACAGCCTGAAACATGGTGGGCAGACAGGCGGAGGCGAGCAGAACGTCCGGCGTAACAGCGTCGTTCTTGAACACGTGGCCGCGGCCGGTGCGGACATTGGTTGCGGTGATGAAGAGTTTCGTCGGTGCTCGGGCCAGTCGCTCGAAGTCGATTGTTTCGGCCAGAATTTCACGCAATGGATTTTTGCCCATCGGGTTCAAGTCATAGGGCGAAACCAGGCGAGACATGAGATCCATGGCGACATAGATAGGCGAAGAGTCCAGCGTCCAGCGGCCGAGAATCACATCGAGGGGGCCGCGCCGCAAAGGACTGAAGCGAGCCGCCTCGGAGACGCGGCGCCAGAAATTCTCCAGACCTGCCCGGGCACCCGCGGCCCCGCTTTTGGCATGACCATCGACAAGCAACGCGGCATTCATCGCCCCCGCCGATGTGCCGGAAATGCCATCGATTCCAAGCCACGGCTCCTCGAGTAGACGATCGAGCACGCCCCAAGTAAATGCCCCATGCGAGCCACCGCCCTGCAACGCAAGGTCGACAAGGATGGGATCGTGAGTTATGGCTGCTTTAACAGCGTCGTTGGCCATTAGATATCTCTTCCCAAAAAAGCACTCGTGCCGGACAACCACCAACGGCTAAATATGTTGATGGAACCGCGGTTGCGAACAGCCTAACTATAACTAGTCAGGGTTGTTTCTATCAAAGCCCATTTTCAGTATGAAAGCTGAGCAATATTGCTCTTCGGAGCGCTGCGGCTCTTCGCCTGCCCTATCGAAAGGAACTAGCGGAAACCTCTAGTGGCGATTAATTGACGGCTGGAGACCGAAGGTGATCGGGTCAATATGTCCGGTCCGGGTCAATCGCGTCACTTTAGTCGTCGGCCGGCCGCTTCCGGTCTTCCCCAAACAACGGACATCGTCAGACCGCCCCGGCATGTCGGGTTGGTGCCACAAGCAGACATCAGTTCGATTTTGACGGTGAGGACTCTAGGACGTTGTAAGCCTGTCGCGTAAAGCTTGACTGAGGCGGCTGTGCCGGACGCCATTTAGAGTCCCCCATAGGGGATCTGTAAACCCCACGCCTTTAGGCGGCATGGGATCGAGTCGCAAATGAGCTTCGTCGAGACTGCTTTAGCATTCAAATCAAAACTCAGGGCTGCTTCACCATGCGGTTATTACGAAGGCCCAGAGCATGAATGTTTCAGAATTTGCACCAGTCGGCCCATGGGGCCGACCAATCCGGCTTTCAGCCGTAACTCGAAGCCACCGCCTTTAGGCGGTGGAGCATTCACTTCGTGCGGTGCGGAGGCTTCTTCTTTCGATGCTGTGTCGGCTGCGTTGCCTTTGGAGGCTGCGGAGGTTGCGGCCAGTAGGCACAGCCGAAGCTACAGCCACAGCCGGCACCGCATCCGGCGGCCAGCCTTAGTTTTTGGAGGAGCGGTGGTGGTCCAGCATTTTCCTTGTCGAAGACATAGAACGTCGCCAAACTGACGTCGGAGATTTCTTCCTCACCAAGAAAGATTTCGTGCTTTTGCGAGGGCGGCGATGTATTCGCCGACGCTTCGCTAGTTGAGGCGCACGCACCGCTTGCCATCGAGAGAGACATGCCGGCAAACCCTAAGACGGGTAAGGCTTTGCTCCGACGCTTGCCTATGGAAGAGCGCTTCGGCATGGCACAATTCTCCCACGTGCTTGGGCATACTGAACTAAACTGGCGTGATGAAATCCGACCGAGCTAGTTTCAGTAAAGACCAATGATGGCGGTGGAGGCTATGCCGACCCCGGCGGCGGTCAAGCCTTTGGCCAAGCGGGAAGCCGACTTCAGCGACGATAGATGACGGCCTTGATCCGATCTAGCTAAGTAGCCCCCCGACCGAGTGTCCGGTTCGGGTCCAACTCGGAAGTCGGCCCGCTTGAACGGCATGTCCGTTCTACCCCCAACAGATGGTGTAATCGGCCGGCCCAGCTTGTGGATAGCTGAAGATTTTGGGTGCTGCGCTTCAGGCTGACGGTGAAAACGAGGTCCTTGGTGACGGCCTCAAGCATCAGAAGGAGAAGCGCAGCATGGACCATTTTGGTGGATTGGACGTATCGGTCAAGGAGACCAGCATATGCATTGTGGATGACACCGGCAGGATCGTGAAGGAAGTGAAGGTAGCGAGCGAACCTGCAGCCCTGCTGAAGGTTCTGGGGAACCCCACCTACCGCTTCAAGCGGATCTAGCCGGGCCGCTGTCGCAATGGCTGTTCAGCGTTCTCGCCGAAGCCGAGTTACCAGTGGTCTGTGTCGAGACGTGGCACATGCAGGCGGTGCTGAAGGCGCAGATCAACAAGACCGACCGCAACGACGCGCGCGGCGTCGCTCACATGATCCGGGTGGGACTGTACCGTCCGGTGCATGTGAAGACGCTCCGCAGTCAGAAACTGCGAATGCTGCTGACCCATCGCAAGCTTCTGCAGTCGAAGGCCATCGCCATCGAGAACGATCTGCGAGGTACTCTGCGCAACTTCGGCCTCAAGGTCGGAATGGTTGGCAAGGTGAGGTTCGAGGCCCGCATCCAGGAGCTTGTCGAGAATATCCCCGACTTGGCGGTACTGGTGGAGCCGCTGCTCATCGTCCGGCGGGTGCTCCGTGAACAGATCGTCATCCTGCACCGTCGCTTGCTGGCTATCGTCCGGGAGGATGAGGTTTGCCGGCGCCTAATGACGACCCCCGGTGTCGGCCCCGTGGTGGCGCTGACCTATCGCGCGACTGTCGATGTGCCTGCCCGGTTCCGCAAATCCAAGTCAGTCGGGGCGGTGTTTGGGCTAACCTGCTCCAGGTATCAATCAGGGGAGATCGATTGGAGCGGTAAAATATCGCGCTATGGCGATGAGATGCTGCGGACGATGCTCTACGAAGCAGCTCAGAGCATGATGCATTCAAAAAAATGGTCCTGGCTCAAGGCGTGGGCCATACAGATTGCCAGGCGCCGCGGGATGAAAAAGGCGATCGTGGCTCTGGCACGCCGGCTGGCCGTGATTATGCACCGCATCTGGGTTGACGGCACCGAGTTCTGCTGGACCAGAGAACAAGCCGCGGCAGCAGCATGAACCCGATAGGAGAAAACTGGAGCTCCACCGAGCGGTGGAAAGATGTCCCTTGCGGGACGATGGATAAGGTGAGTTCGTATGTCTGCTTGGACCTGCCGTCACACTGACGGCAAGGCCGCTAACAGATTGTTCCGCCTCGTCCTCGAATCCCATGATGGAAAGGCCCCGGTGCCGATTCCGAAGAGAAGCACGAGCCCGCGAGCGACATCGACATCGCATTGATGGATAGTCTGAAAGAGCTTGACCCCGAAGGGCCGATTAGAGAAGCAGACGTCGTCGGACCACCGCGGCATGTCCGGGTTGTGCCAATGCACGAAGTCGCTGCGCTCCAGCCCGCTGCGCGGGAGCAAGAGCCGAGAGGCCGGTAGCCAGGTGAGAGGACAGCGATGGCGGGGTGGCAAGGTCAACACGATCAGCTCATGTATTGTCGGCGTGCAACGCATGATCAAGAACAGCAAGGATCATCTGGCAGGTCGGCACCCTGATGCGGCGAGTCACATCGACCCCGCCATAACGCAATGACAAAGTTGTCTTGACGAATAGCGCAAACCAGTTTGCTTGAATGTGCCGTGGATATTTCTCCTCGCAAGAAATTGATACACACCATGCCACCGAACACCGATCGACCGATCAATCGCGCAATGGTTGTCGGATGTGCTGTTTCTGCCACGCGCAACCATTTGAAATTACACGAGCCAAGAACATTAAAAATACTCTTTAGCAACGTTCATGCCAAAACGCGAAAGTTGTGGAAGCATTCTGCTCGCGCCGCGTCCACCATCGAGATCGCCACCAACATACGATCCCCATAGCACTCGCTGCACTGCCGGGTGCCACACTCCCGCGACTTCGTGCATTGGCGCTTTTCGGACGCCGGCCGCCGCAGCGCGTGGATAGCCTCCTCATGCCGGCGTCCGAAAACCTGCACAACAACGGAAGTCGCGGTCGCGGCCTACTCGATCGTTGGTGCCGCGAGACAAGACGGCGCGTCACTCTGGTAGTCCTGCTTTGCGGAGGCCGTCGATATAGATCTGAGGTAGCCGTCGGCCGGCAGGCCATTCAGAAATGCGAAAACCGGGCTCGAGTTTGAGCAGATCAGCTGCTGCCTCTCTTGCTTCTGCTTCACGCCTTAGATGAGCCAGCGCAATTGCAAGGCAACGATAAGTCACCGGATAAAACTCGTTCTGGCGGATGGCCTTCCTGGCTGCCGCGACTGCCTCATCGAAACGACCAAGGCCGATAAATGCAGCGCCCATTCCTGTAAACCCTGAGAAAAGCGATGGGTCAAATGGGCTTAGCCAAAGGGTGCGCGCAAAACTCCGGATTGCCTCTTCGGGCTGCCCCGCTACTACATAAGTCCAACCTCGCTGTTCCCATGCGCGCAATGAATTAGGGTTTAAGGCGACAGCACGGTCCACCATCTCCCTTGCGGTATCGAAATCGCCAGAAAAGACGGCCGTTAGGCAGCCGAGTATGCTCAATGCCACATACTCGTTCCCGCTCTTCGCACTGCCTGCGAGAGGGACGACGGTGTCGACGAACGAGTAGCCCCGTCCCTTGATGTTTGCGATGTATCGATTGCCAAATTGGCCGTCACCAAGCGCCTTGCGAATTGCGGCCACGTGGACCCGGAGGCTCCCTTCCTCAACGGTGACGTCCGACCAGACGTGATCCATCAGCTCCTGCTTCGCGATGACCTCACCTGGGCGGTCCGCAAGATAGGTCAAAATATCCAACGCCCGATCCCCGAGGGGAAGCTTTCGACCGTCGCGCCGGAGCACCCTCTCGCTAATCGAAAGTTCAAAAGGGCCGAACCTCAGATTCCTGTGAACTACGGTGCCATCCATGTGTGTCAGCCAAATGTTGGATCATCTCTGGTCGTTCCATAACCATCACCGGAGACTTGGTTGCGTGCATACGAAGTCAGCGGTTTCGATCTTGGCTCGGCGGACTCGCAACCGGGTCTCACAGCACCGCCAATCGGCTTCGCGCCCAATTGGGTAAGGTTGAGCAAGATCGAGATCAGGATGACCGGGAGCATGTCGCCGCGCGCAAAGGCGACGCTGGCCGCGATGAGAGTGGGCTTCAGAGTGGCCAATATTGCGAGAAGCTTTGACATCGGACACCCCGCTTTCTTTTCCGGGCTGCGTCGCAAGAGTGAAATGCGACTTGGTTCACGTGCCTGCTCATTTCAACATAACCCCCTTGAATTGGCGCGATTAGCCCACATTCTTTTGAATGACCTTTGCGTTCTTCGAGGAAATCGATGGACCTTCTTGGCTCGCTCGGAATCCTGGTCCGCGTGGTGGAGACGGGCTCGTTTTCGGCCGTCGCCCGTGAGCGCGAGCTCAGCCAGGCTGCGGTCGCCCGCCAGGTCTCGCAGCTGGAAGAACATTTCGGCGTCCGCCTCTTTCACCGCACGACGCGAAAGCTCAGCCTGACTGACGATGGCGAGATGCTGCTGGGTCTGGCCCGGCCCGTGCTGGACGGTGTTGACGGGCTGGAAGCAGCGCTCGGCCGGCAGAGCGCCTTACCTGTCGGGCTCGTGCGCGTGGGTGTCACGGTGGCGGCGAGCCGCCTTCTCGCGCAACGTCTGCCGATCTTGCTCGCCGATCATCCGGGTTTGAAGATTGAACTAGTGGTAGGTGATCGGCTCGGCGACATGATCGAAGAGCGGCTCGACCTTGCCATGCGCGTCGGCGAGATCAAGGATGCGTCACTGGTGGCCCGCCGTAGCGGGACCGCCGTGCGCGTTGTTGCGGCAGCGCCAAGCTACATCAAGCGGCACGGCGAACCATCCAGTCCCGCCGAGCTCGCCAACCACACCTGCATTGTGCACGACGTCGGGCCGAATTCGGACGTCTGGACCTTTGTCACGCCGGATGGCCCCAAGGATTTTCGGGCGGCGGGCGGATTTCTCGCCAACGACGTACGTGCAGTGCACCTAGCCGCTCGGACCGGATACGGCATCGCCTATCTCGCCCTGTTCGAAGTGGCCGATGACCTCCGCAATGGCAGGCTGGTTCGCGTACTAAGGGACTTTCCCGTTCCCGGTGTTCCGTTCAACCTAGTCTATCCATCGCGACGGCATCTCGCGCCACGCACGCGTCTTGTGATCGATTTCATCTGGGAGCAGGTTCGACAAGTCGAGGCGGAGCTTGCAACGGCATCCGATGAGGCGCGCACCGCGTGAGCGTAGCAATCCTTCGCCGGATATCATCGGGTATGGCGACCAAGGGCCGCGGAGTGCAGCTCAATCAGCGACCAATCATCGCCTGCAGCTGCGGGGGATAGCGGTCGCCCTCGACCTGGATCGCAGCAGCTGCGCGTTCGATCTCGGCGAGATCGGCAGCGGTCAGCTCGACGGTCGATGCGCCGATATTCTCCTGCAGGCGATGGAGCTTCGTAGTGCCTGGGATCGGGACGATCCACCGGCGCTGCGCCAGCAGCCAGGCGAGCGCGAGTTGAGCCGGGGTGGCGTTCTTTTCGCGCGCGATCCGCTTCAGTAGGTCGACCAGCGCCTGGTTCTTCTGCATCGCTTCGGGTGTAAAGCGGGGCAGAAGCTTTCGATAATCACCCTCCGCAATCTTGGTTTCCGATGACATGGCGCCAGTCAGGAACCCCCTGCCCAGCGGGCTGTACGGCACGAAGCCGATGCCAAGCTCTTCGCAGGCGCCGAGGATGCCGTTGGTCTCAGGGCCACGCGTCCACAGTGAATATTCGTTCTGGAGCGCGGTGACGGGCTGGACTGCATGGGCACGGCGCAGCGTCTCGACGCTCGGCTCGGACATGCCGAAATGCTTGACCTTGCCTTCGGCGATCAGGTCGTGGACGGTGCCGGCGACATCCTCGATCGGCACGTTGGGATCGACGCGATGCTGGTACAACAGATCGATGACCTCAATACCCAGTCGCTTCAGCGATCCCTCGGCGGCCTTGCGGATGGTGTCCGGATGGCTGCTCAAGCCGGTGTTCGCCTCGGTCGTTGGATCGATTGCAAAGCCGAACTTGGTCGCAATAGTGACCTGGTCGCGCACGTTGCGCAAAGCCTCGCCGATGATCTCCTCGTTGGTAAAGGGACCATAGATTTCGGCAGTATCGAAGAAGGTGACGCCCAGACCGACTGCCGATCGGATCAGCGCGATGCTCTCTTCATTGGCGAGCGAGTGGCTGTAAGTGGAATTCAGGCCCATGCAGCCGAAACCTATTTCAGAGACTTCGAGACCGTTGGTTCCCAATTGCCGCGTCTTCATTGCATACCTCGTCGTTCGCCGTTACGGCACCACGAGAGAGCTTATGGCTGCGCCATAATCAGAAAATACGCACGACGCTTGAAACACTTTCAAGCAAATCGACCAAATCGACCCTGAACCCGTGCCTCCAAACGCGAGCAAACCACGCGAGCGTGAAATGGCAGACAATCGGCATCAGAAGCGCGTTCCGGGTCACACTCAGACCTCGGGGCGTATCCCAGCTTGGTCCGTTCTTCCCCCAACAACAGACATGAGGCGACTGCGGCAGCATTTCCGTTTAGTGCCAAGCAGCTGACGTGTCACGCCCAGTCAACGTGGAGCATCGCCGTGAACTGCCCGGCGAGGGTTTACCGTCAGCGCCATCTCAAGGATGGTGCCGACGCTCACCGCTGGCCGCGGTTCTCCCATATTCTCTCACCAATGAGACAGGGCACCCGCGGCTCTTTTCGGTCACCGGGACGATCCGGCGCTCCGGCGTGCCCCCGGCGACTTCCAGTACGAGCTTGGTCCGGATCGCCTCTTTGAACCTGTCGCGGTCCCTGATTGCCACCACAAACGAGTTCGGCTTGGATGGGTGCGGACACATGCGGTCCGTCCGCGAACCGCGCGGCCAGACGATGTCCCGCGGAGCCCGGCGCGGAAGCAATCATGCGGCCTTCTGTGGCACAGCCTGTGTTTGGGCCGCAAGCCTGTCGGCCGCACCGGCCCGCGCCGGGATCACCAGCGTCGCGACCAGGCCGGGATGCGCGTCGCCGAGCCTGAGCTCGCCGTCGTGCAGCGTCGCGACCGCCGAGGCGAGGCTCAGTCCGAGACCAGAACCCGGCAGCGAGCGGCTTGCCTCGAGCCGGACGAATCGCTCCACCGCATGCTTGCGGTCGGCCTCGGGTATGCCGGGACCGTGGTCGGTGACGCTGAGCAGCATGGCGTCGCCCTCGCGCCGCGCCTCGATCAGGATTTCCTTGGTCGCAGCGACCGCCTCCGGGTCGATCGGCCGCACCACCGGCTTGCCATATTTGATCGCGTTCTCGACGAGGTTGGCGAGCGCCTGGCTTATCAATTCGCGGTTGCCGTGGAGGGGGCTGGATGCTGTCTTCACATGCAGGCTCATGCCGTCGTCCTCGGCGAGCGGCTCGTAGAGCTCGTGGATGCCGGCGGCGACCTCGGCCGCGTCGAAATCATCCATGTTGCCGCGCGCCTGCCCGGACTCCGCGCTCGCGATCATCAGCAGCGCATTGAAGGTGCGGATCAGGCAGTCGGATTCCTCGATGGTGCGCTCCAGCGCAGCCCGGTAATCGGCCTCTCTGCCGGCGCGCGCCAATGCCTCCTCGGCACGGTTGCGCAAGCGCGTCAGCGGCGTCTTGAGGTCGTGGGCGATGTTGTCGGAGACTTCCTTCAGCCCCGTCATCAGCGCCTCGATCCGCTCCAGCATGGTGTTGAGGTTTTCGGCGAGACGATCGAGCTCATCGCCGCTGCGGCCGACCGGCAGGCGGTCGGAGAGATCGCCAGCCATGATGCGCTGGGCGGTGCCGGTCATGGCATCGATCCGCTGCAGCACCCGCCGCGCAACGAAGATGCCGCCGCCGATGCCGAGCACGACCACCACCAGGATCGACCATTGCGCGGCTTTCGCGACGATGCCGAACAGCCGCCGCCGCTCCTCCAGATCGCGCCCGATCAGCAGCCGGAAGCCATTGGTCATCTCGGTGACCCGCACCAGCGCGCGGTGATCGGTGTTGTCATTGTCGTCAAGTCGCCGATAGGCCGTCTCCGTCCAGCCTTGCATTCCCATCACCCCAGGGGCCAGCGAGCCGACATTGCCGGCGATCGCTTGCCCATTCGGTACGGTCACGAGATAGAGGTTGGCGCCCGGCCGCAGCGCCCGATTGCCGATGGTGAACACCAGGCGGAGCAGGCCGCGCCGGTTGTAGATCTCGGTGACCTCGCCGACCTCGGCATTCACCGTGGAAGTGATCTGCTCGGTGATCAGGCGGCGCGTATTCCACGCGAAATAGCCGAGCAGCGAGGCGGCAAACAGCGCGAACAAAAACAGATAGACCAGCGTCAGCCGGAATGCCGTGGTGCGGATCAGTTTACCGAATGCCGTCACGGATCAAGTCACCTAAGCCTTGAAATGGCTGGTTCTGGTTCCATATCGGCCAGCTTAACAGGCGCAGGAGCCGACCAAAAGAGGCCGGTTCCTTAGAACTTCGTAATGAACGGCCCAATCCAAGGACGACGGATTCGCATCCGTCGTTCCACTTCAGTGGCGGCAAGTTTGCTTACTGAACTTAACCCATTCCTCGTAAACGTCACCGGTCAGTCAGGTTATGAACTAAACGGGCTCTCAAGTGGCGCTAGTAATGTCTGCATTGGGTCAATGCACTTCCGGACTCATGCATCGCAGCAAATTGCGCGTCATTCGATCACCTCGTCGAGCGTGCCGCGCTTATGGGACGCGCGTAACCCTTTCACGGTCTCGACCAGGTTGGGGATCAGGTCGTGGCATCGAGCCTTGGAATCCCGGTTGCAGCCGACAGTTGCGACGCAACGTTCGCAGCTTCGCTGAATGTGGAACTCCCCATGAATGTGGAACTCCCCAAGGGAATCGCGTGTCGCGCACCCGACTTTAATCGCACGTACACGCCGTAAGAAAAATGACCGTCGTTGTTGTATTCGATCGTTCCAACCGCACAGCATTCATCGAGCGAGCAATCAACGATTTCGCGCTTCCAGCGGCCGAAAGAATTGGGGAATATCCTCAGTCTTCGCGTATCGAGATCAATCTCGGCGGTCCACTGGCGGGTGATCTTCAGGAACAGGATGGACGCAAAGAAGATGAACACGACGACCAAACCGGCCGCGTTCTCTGGCGGTGCGACTGTCCGCGAGTTGCCAGCTATGAAGGCCCCGATCGCAAGGAGGGCGATGAAGCCGGCCAAGACGATGGTTCGGAACCTGGGTTTGCCTGAGGCAAAGGTCAGTGTTTGGCCCGATCTGAACTGATGATCTTCGGTCATGGAGGCGAGACCCAATCAAAATTCAGCTCATGATAGCTGATGATGGGACCCGATTGGAGTGGCTGGGCAGCACTCTCAAATATCAGCGATATCGCTGGAGACGAGCCAATACGCCTTCTTCGTCCGCACCCATAAGGCGGCTATAACCGGCGACATCCGCCAGCACGGCCGCTAGCCGCCGCTCCACTCGCTCACCGGTTAAATGATGCCCCTTGGGTCTAGCTCGACGTATCAAAGCACGGCGGGCTGCCTTCGTGCTAGGGCCGACTTCCGAAATGGGTCAACAAGAGACACATGCGGGTAGCATCCTAATTCGATATCCACCCGAATTCGGGGGGGAGAGCCGGTCGGCATCTCCCGTGAAGATTTTTCGGGATCAGCCGGCATATGCCTTGTCGAGGTCGGCGATGACGATCTTTTGCATCTTCATCATGGCCTGCATGGCGCGATCGGCCTTTTTGCGATCGGGATCGCTCAGGTAACGGCTGAGGGCCGTGGGCACAACCTGCCAGGACAGACCGAATTTGTCCTTGAGCCATCCGCATTTCGATTCCTCGCCGCCGTCGGCGATCAGTCTGTTCCAGAAGTAGTCTACCTCTTCCTGGCTCCCGACGCTGATGAAGAAGGAGATCGCCTCGTTGAACTTATATTTTGGGCCGCCATTGAGGGCGTTGAACCTCTGCCCCTCTAGTTCGAAGGTCGCCATGAAGTCATTGACGGTTTCGACCTTTGCATTGGGAAACACCGATTTGTAGAAGGCGACAGCCTCGGGGACGTTGTTATCGAACCAGAGGAACGGCGTGATGGAAGTCATTGACGGATATCCTTGTTGGTTGGGTTCAGATGAGCCGGTATCCCTCTTGCGTGGGCTCGCCCCGAGGACGAACGGGGGACGGGAGTCCGACAGGGGTCTTAAGGTGTATTGACCACCCAGCCGCAGCCTTCCGTGCGCCAGCCGAGTAGAGGAACCATTTCGCGACCGGAAACGTTTGGCGTGGTGGAAGGGATCGTAAGAAGAGTAAAGATATGAGATTGCTGAACCGGCGCGAATTCAATGGACTGTGCGTAGCGCTTGGTTCGTTTGCGTCTCCGACAGGTGCAGCCGGTCTTGATGCGGCCGCTGGCGCAGCGTCAACCGGCGCAGTGCGCACGGCAAAGTTTCGCGACGGCACTGTCGTCCCGGCATTGGGCCAGGGCTCTGCGGGTCTCGGAAAGGGAAAACATCCTCAAGCTGTTGAAGAAGAAGCGGTACGCACTGGCCTTTCGCTCGGAATGACGCTGATCGACACGGCGGAAGTGTACGGCTCGGAGGAATTCATTGGCCGCGCGATCGCAGGTCAGCGCAATCGCGTGTTCCTAGTCTCCAAGGTGTGGCCCAATCATGTGGCGGGAAACGGCGTCATGCGCGCTTGCGAGGCAAGCCTCGAGCGCCTCGGCACTGATCATCTCGATCTCTATCTGCTGCACTGGCCAAATGGGGTCACCAATCTCTCCAGCGTCGTGACCGCGTTTGAAAATCTACGCTCGGCAGCGAAGATTCGCGCTTGGGGCGTGTCCAATTTTAAGGTCAGCGACATGGAAGATCTGTTCCGTATTCCAAAAGGCGATGGCTGCGCGACTAATCAGCTCCCTTACAGCCTCGCCGACCGCGGCATAGAGCGTGACCTGCTGCCATGGTGCGAGCAGCACGGCATGCCGGTGATGGCTTATTCTCCGCTGGGCGGCACCGGTGCCAGCCTGCTGCGTAATCCCACGCTTGCACGTATCGGCGCAGCACACGGTTGCTCGGCAGCCGCTGTTGCGCTGGCCTGGACCATCCGCAACGGCAACGTCATTGCAATTCCCGAATCCGGTTTGGTGGCGCATGTAAAGGAGAACGCCGTCGCGCTCTCACTGACGCTGACACCGCAGGAGCTTCAATCGCTGGATGCGGCGTATCCGCTGCCTAACCGCTAGACTTTGATACGAGTCCGCGCGGTCGATCCTCGCAAGAGCACGCCGCGTCTGAGCCGGGTTATTCGCGTCACTTTGACCGTCGGCCCGTCACTTCCGGTCTACCCCAAACAACGGACATCGTCAGGCCGGCCCTGGCATGTCTCAAACGTGCCAACAACGGATATGTGGCGATTGCTTCGACAGGTCCGAAATGTAGGCGACCTCACGTCCTAGCCGCTCCAACCACAGTAGGGATGGCAGCGATAGTACTGAGCTGGATAGCCATAGGGGATAGCTGGATAGCCGAAGGGGGGAGCTGGATAACCGTAGGGGGCAGCCCGATAGCCGTAGTCATCATCATAATATGCATAGTAGCCGCCGCCGTAGTACGGGACCGCGATAGCCGCGCCGATCAGAGCGCCGGCCAATGCGCCCGCAGGGAAACCCCGTCCACCATGCCAGCCGCCCCAGCCGCCGTGCCATCCGCCGAAACGCACTTGGACCCGGTCACTCTCCTGCGTCATCGGCTTGGCAGCTGCGGATAAAGAAGTGACCGGGGCAGCGATAGCAGGTACGCCGAGCGACATCGCACCAATCACAAGAAGCGCTGCGGGAATTTTGAGCTTAGACATGACATTCCTCCAATTCGCAACTTCCGACCATGATCAACTTGGCTGATTGCAATTCGTTGCATGATTACGACGGTTTCGGGTCAAAAGCGCCGTTCTGACCCTGCGCCGATCACTTCCGGTCTTCCCCGGTAAGCAGACATGATCAGAGCCCGTCGGCATGTCGCAAACGTGCCAGAAACGGAGCAAGGTTGCTTGGTCGGACTCGTCGCTGAACTGCGCCAACTAGGGCCGCCGTCAGCGGCCCGACAACGATGCTCCCGCCAAGCTTTCTTCGTTCCATTGAATGTCCCAAGGGCTCTGCGAGGGTCCTCTCGATCAATCGGACATGCGGCGTACGGTCGCACCACCGTAGGGCCAAAAGAGTACAACCAACCGAATTTTTCGTAGGCTTTTCGCGTTTCGGACTACTCGGAGGGCAGAGTTAAAAACGAAATCGCGGAACGGTTCCACATCACACAAGTATTCATATTACTGAACAGTTTCAATGCGTTGCAGCAAACACGGCGCGGCTTCTCAAATGGTAAACAGGCATATAGATTGACCGTCTGTTACGGGCAAACCCTACTAGATTGACCGTCTGTTACGGGCAAACCCTACGGTGGTTACATGCTGCCTCACGAACTCGTTCGTACTTTGCAGGTCTCATCTCTACAACTCCCTGATGGCGAGCTTGTTCTTCGATCTGGCGCGTCGCCGTCCACAAATCGAGGTTGAGGCCAAAATCTATGGCGGCTGCGCATTGGCCTTCGCCGTCGCCATGCTGCCCAAGGCGCTTGGAGCGCCCGCTGACGTTTCGCAGAAGTTCTACTCGACGATGGCGGAATGGTCGGACATCGCGTACGTATCGATCGTCGCGTTGCCATTCGTGTCCCGCGAAGCCCTTGCGTTCAACGGGATCGGTGCTGCGCTTGGCATGCTGGCCATCGTCGCTGTGCTCGATCCGTTCATTCAACAAATGTGCGACCTTTTCGACTTCATTGCAGTGACGGTCCTTGGTCTGAGCGTTGCTGCCGCTGACCACGGCAAGAACCCCAAGGCTGCGCGCTGCCTGACGATTGCTACGGCCTGTTATGCCACCGTCCAGCTGGACCTGCCCGGCAAGGGCACGCCATGGTTTTTTGCTCTAATCAGTGCGGCGAGCCTGACGTGCTCGCTCTGCTTGCTCGTCGTCATGTACGGGCGCACGGACAGGGTCCCGTACGCCGGGATGGCTCGTCATCAGTAACTAAATGCCCCCTCAAGCTTCCGGAGGTGTCGGAGATGCCACAGCCAGGTGGAGTTAAGTTCTAAAAGAAAGGGGCGCCGTCAGCGGCGCCCCTTTTTTGTTTCAGCCTACAATTACGCCGCCATGCTCTTCTGTCGCTATCACTGGCGGGCCTGCGGGAGCGGAATTGCGCTCAGGACGTTTGTACCACTGGTCGCTGCCGCTACTCATGCGTGGGCCGCTAAGGGTCAATCGCGTCGTCTTGGCCGCGGATCGACCACGTCCGGTCTACCCCGATCAACGGACATCGTCGGCGCCAGTCGGTATGTCTCAAAGGTGCCCAATGCCGACGTTATTGCTTGTGAATCTATGAGCCCGGGCCTCGGAGCGGCACCGGTCGAGGTTTGGGATCAATCCGGCGGCCGGGGCCGAGCAAGAACGCAAACCTGACCCGGCGTCGGAAACTGGACTCCCAAGATTGCCGACACACCTTCCCGACGAAACGATGTGTGGGACAGGCGTGTGCGCAGTCGCAAACTGTTCGATCTCAAGCCTCCGGCCGCCGCAGCGTTGACGCTGGATAGCGGGCATAGAGCGTGTCGACGCGGTCCCGCCACATCGCCACGAACGCGCCCGAGGTAAGGCGATCGACCGACTTCCATTCGCGTTTGACCGCCGGCAGCGTGTTGCCCCAGATGGCGCGCTTGCACCATCGCTCGCCCTTCGCCAAGCCTTCCTGGGTTGCGCACATCGACTTCCAGGCAATCTGCTGCGGATGGCTGACGTGTTCGGCGGCTCCTTCCCAGCCCTGCTGGTGGATCAGGTAGAGATCGGGAAACGTCGGCTTCTTGTGCGTTATTACTTCGAATAGCGCAGCCTCGGTGACGAACTTGTAGGCGGCAGCCATAGCGTTCTCGCGAGGATTGAGGATCTCGCCCGACCCGTATTCGCTGAACTCAGACTTGCTCAGCTGGAACAAACCGATATAGGAGCCGGTGCGTTCCCTGGGATTGAAATCGGATTCGATTTTGGCGACCGCCTTCATGAAATTGGCATCGACACCGAACGCTTCGGCCGCGCGTTCGATCTCCCGGACGGGCGTTCCGAGCGGAACGTGGCTCAATGCCGCCAAGGCGATCTTCGCGGGTTTCTCCGGCGGCGGACTTTCCGAGTAGACGTAGTACTTCAGATACGGCAGTTCGCCTTCGTCCGGATTGGGCGAAGCAGCGAGCGGACGGTCCTGCTGTGACGGTGCCTCGTTCTCGGGCGGCGCAGCCTCAAGGCTGGCAAGGGCCTGCAACATTAGCCCTTGCCGCAGGGAACTGGTCACATCGGAGGGCATCACCGCGTCCGGCGCCGCGTCGCTGAATTCCGCTGCAACAATCGCATTAGCCGATGATCTTGTATCGAATTTCGCCTCGATGGCCGGGGCCGGCAACGCTGCGCGGACGGTTGTCAGCACCGTCGTCACGTTCAACGGGATGGCGCTGAATGCATCAGCAACTCTTGCATTCGGCGTTGCGACGCTCGGGCGCGATACCGCGATCTGATGGATCGCGGCAAGCGAAGTCGCGGCGGCCTCGGCGATCGGTTCCGGTTCAGCTGACACCGCCCTCGTGTCGGTTGCCGTCACCACTGCGGCGCCCCCTATCGACACCGGCGTTGGCCAACACGGTTGTCTGCGGGGAGTCCGCGACCTCGGCGTCGGCAGTGAGAGATGGTGGGGGGCGGTCGACGATTGGCGCCGCAGCGGTGTCTTCGATGCCGGCCGAACCGAAGCCAGCAACCCAGGCGACAAGGCAACCCGCGAGAACTACGGTTAGCGCCGGCACCATCGCCAATCGCCGCGGGTTAATGATCGTAGCCTCCTGAGCCAGATTGAACTGCCAAGCATGCGACGCCGCTGAACCCTCGGATCACGATATGACCGCCCAAGGGCGGAAACTCTAGGTCATCGATTTTTTCAAACAGTGTTGCTTGAATGCAACTCGCGGCCGCGAGCGAGTTGTTGTGCATCCTCGGACGGAAGCACGCAGGGGGAGTTTCTGATGCGCCATCACGCCGACGTTGAGTTACGACGCTACTAGGCTGAGGTGCTTCTTCACCAGCGGGCACCTACCTCGCCGCAGTCCCTCTCAAGCAATCAACGAAGGTCGTCGCTGCAAAAGCTGTACACTCGCCCGGCGGCGAGGTGCCGGCGCCGATCTCGCCGTCGTCAGGATCGACGCGAAGCTCCGCATGGCGATCGGCTTGGCCCTAATGGGGCAAGTTCGACGGAAAGCGGCGGCAACGGCACTTCGTGCGCCTCATCCGGGAATGGGTCGATGTCTGCTTATCCCCAGGTCGATGATTGAGGCCGCCTGAGCCGTTACGAAGCCTGATGTCTGTTGATGTGTAGGTTTTCGGACGCCGGCAGGAGGCTATCCACGCGCTGCGGCGGCCGGCGTCCGAAAAGCGCCAATGCACGAAGTCGCGGGAAGTTGGGCACTGGCTGGCAGCGAGTGCTATGGGGATTTAATGTTGGCGCCGATCTCGATGATGAGCGGCACGCCAGCACGACACCACCTAGATGTCTGCACACGCGAGGTCGGGAGAGTGCAGTAGGCGTTTCGGCGCCCACTCGGAGCGCATCAACGGGCGAACGGCGGACTGAGGGATGGGATTAGGTCGAGAGAGATCGCCGCCGGCGCGGAGCCAGCGCATCGGAACGGGAAAGCCGCAACGTCGACAGGAGGTCTGGCTCATGACGTGTCGATCCTAATCGGTGTCGGCCGCCACCTCGGCTCGCAGCCGCGCGCGAACACCTCGATGACGATCATGCGAGCGCCACAGCGGGGGCATGGGCAGGGCAGCACGCGCGGGCTATCGGGCGCAACATCCGGCTGCTCTTGGGGATCGGCGGCAGGCGGGGCGACATTGAGGAGTGCGCGGGCCGTCGCGATGCTCTCGGCGCGGTTGGCGGAGGCAAAGAGCCCGTAGTGGCGGATGCGGTGGAAGCCCTTGGGCAGCACGTGCAGCAGGAAGCGCCTGATGAACTCGTGCGGATGAAGCCGCATCGTCTTCCAGCGGCCGGGACCGTTGATGCGATAGTCCTTCCAGCGAAATGCGATCGCGTCGTCATCGGCTGCAACGAGGCGGCGGTTCGAGATGGCGACACGATGGGTGTAACGGGAGAGATAGCGCAGCACCTGCTCGGGCCCTGCGAACGGCGCCTTGCAATCGACCACCCACTTGATGTGCCGCAGCGGGGCGATGAAGCGCTTGAACGTTCTCTTGTCGGCGAGTCCGGCATGGGCGTTGAAGAACTTCAACTCGTCGGCGTTGTGCGCATGCATGAGCATCGCCAGCATCTTGCCCCGGAATAGGCGCGCCAGCACCTTGACATGCACGAGGAAGTTGGAGCGCGCGGCGACCCATCGCGCGCCGTCGAACCGCGGCGGCGCCGGGACCTTACTTTTTGGCAGGAACCATCCCCGATTTCGTGCTTATATTTGTCGACGCCCCGCTCAACGGATTGTGCGGCATGGATTGGGCTGACTATCTCCGGGACCAAGCGACCATGTACCGGCAACTAGCCGAGCAGACCGATGATTCTGCCGTCCAGAACGAGATGCTTGAGTTGGCGTCCGTATGTGAGGAGGTCGCCAATAATATGGAAGATCATCTGACGGGCGGGTAAGACCAGGGGATCCGAAGTTCCCGTAATGCTGCCGCAAACGGGAGATGCTCGCAGCACCTGATCACTCCCAAGCTGACCGAACCCATTGGCCGTGATGATCCTACGCTGTGCTGCAAGACATGGGGGCGCCGATTCCTCACGCCGGGGGAACGCTGGCCGCGCGGCTGCTCCGATTTCTTCGCCGCAGGAAGGCCAGATTCCGCAAGCCTCGCGCCGGGCTTTGGAACTCGGGCCTGAGAGTGCTTGCCTATCTTGCAGGCACGCGGAATTTGCGAGTCAGCCATGAACTCCTTGCAAAGCGAGAAGACGGGGTCGAGCGGTTGTTGCTGTTGAAGGGGCAAGGCTGGCGAGTGTTAGCTATGAACGTTCAACCAAAGCACAATCAGGCAATCCGTGACGAAATCGGAGACAGGCTGCGCGTTTTGCTGTCACGGGAACCACCGGCCGTGTCCGCGCGCCTGCGCACGCTTCTCCGCCGATTCGACGAAGCGGATCACGGTTCGCCTGCGATCGCGCGAGATGTTCCCTCAGGGCTTACCAAAGTGTTCGAGGCTCGTTTGGTGAAGAGTTGGCTGAACAGGTTTTCCAGGCCGTCGTGATGACGACGTTTTGCATGGGAGGTTTCAATGAGCGAATACGTGGAGGCTCGTTACGCGAAGCTGGTACTGCGCGAAGCTCGCTTGGCAGAAGAGGATGTGGCGTCCAAGTTGATCAACGAGCTGTTGCATGACCTCAAATCGTTTCAAAACTTGAACGCTGCTCGTGCCCGGGCCGTGACATCGATGCGCCAGCTCTCGCTCAGTCTTGATCAGCCTCAATCGCTTCGTGCGCGCGAGTGGGAGGCCGCTGATCAAGCTG
Organism: uncultured Alphaproteobacteria bacterium; assembly: GCA_963822795.1. Classification (GTDB taxonomy): domain Bacteria; phylum Pseudomonadota; class Alphaproteobacteria; order Rhizobiales; family Xanthobacteraceae; genus Bradyrhizobium. Next base: position 468 of record CAWGJM010000015.1, on the reverse strand, counting down.
CCGAAGCCTGGTGCCGGAGCGCGTTTCATTGAGAAAGTGTCGGTGCTCGGGAGAACAAATCTGGTCGCTGCTTGGGGATGAATTGCTGCATCACGGCAAGAGGCGAAAGGGGCCTGAAAGACACTCGTGCACCGCAGTGATCATCGCTGCTGTTCAATCACCTGATTGACGTATTCGCTGCGCGGCTCTTCTGGGCCGCCACGACTTGGATTGTTCAGGCTTCGAAGTTGCTCGGCCGACTCGAGATCGGGGATGAGCCCGGGTTGCGTCGGCCGCCATCCCAGCCGTTCCTGAGTGAGCTTGCTGGACGCCGGGTTGTCGATCGAGACGAAGGGCTTGAGGAGCAGGCCAAAATGCTCAGCTGACTTGCCGACGACCGGCCCATTCAGGCGGCGGCCGATGACGTCAGCGATATCTCGAAGCGGCATGCCCTCTTCGGCAACGCCGTGATACCGGGCGCCCGAAGAA
>CAWGJM010000014.1:0-42523 GCA_963822795.1 uncultured Alphaproteobacteria bacterium | reverse complement strand
GGCGACAATTCAAGGCCGAGGGCTTTGGCCGTCTTGAGGTTGTCGGACCAGGTCGAATTTGGTCGGCTGTTCAACTGAAATGTCGGCCGGCTTCGCGCCTCGTAGAAATCTTGTCGACTTGCTCTGCGGCGTGTCGAAATAGATCTGCCACGAGGCTCGTCGCAAGTTTAGACAATCTGGCGCTCTTCGCTTTCCTCAAGGCCGCAGACGTGCGAGACTATGAACATCAAATTTGAGTGCGGGTGTCTATTCTGACGCTGATTATTCATTCGAGGGCTAGACGGCGCCAAAGCTCGGATTGACCACGTCAAGTGAGGGAGGCGCACGCATGACGACGAGACCGTGGTGGGCTTGGCCGCAACTTGTCGGCCTGCGAGTGATATGCGTATTCCTCATCGCAGCGAACAGCTTCAGGAACCGGGAGCGCATGTCACACGAGAACGGGATTGTGGCGCGCGGGCGCATCCGGGTCGTCGACAAACCTGACATTCCGAAGAACGACTTCTTCCTACCGGGCCGCGAGTTCTCGTGTCGCTTGCGCCATGCGTCGGTTTCGCTGATGGACGACGCCGGGCTCTTCGTGCGCGGCGCCTCCCTCAAGTTCGCGGACACCGACATTGACGGTCCGCTGGATCTGTTGATGAACGGGGGTACGGCCGCGCCGTTCTGGAACATGTATACGTTTGCGCAATTCATGTACGCCAAGATGCGCGGCGGACGTGCGCATTTAATTCCGTATTTCCAGGCCAATCCACGTTGCTTTGAAAACGTCATGAGCGCGTTGCGGCTGCGGCCCGACTCATTTGCCTCATTGCGCTACTTTACGCAGGCGCCTTTCGAATTTCGCGCCGGCGACGGCCTACTGCGCTATTGCAAGTTCCGACTTGTGCCGGAAGATGGGCGCCCGGAAACAGGCATTCCGCAGGAAGAAGACCTGCGAACGCCTTGGTTTCAAGAAGCGCGACCCGGTGAGACCTTGTCCCCGAATTATCTCAAGGACGAATATATCGAACGTGTTCGGAGCCGAGGCGCGAAATATTCTCTGGAGATGCAACTGCACGAGTGGCAGCCCGACGACGAGCGCGAGGTAATCCTCAACAGCCTCTATGCCTGGGAGGAGAGCGCGCATCCCTGGAAGTCTGTCGCGAATGTGCACATCGACTCAATTCACGACCAGGATCCCTATGGCTATCATTGCCTGTTCGAAATCGCCAACCGACCCGATTGCATCGGCCTGATCGAGCCGCTGTCGATTTACGATCCCCCATCGCTGGAATATCTGCGCATCGGCAGTGCTGTTGCGGGTCGGGCGCGTCTCCTCGGCATAAAGCTGTTCGGCCCGCCGCAGCCAGTCCCGCAAGTTCGTCCCGTCGACTCCAATCGGGACGAGCAGGCATCGAACGTGACGGCGAACGATGTCTGGATGGACGCAAGGCTGCCCCAGAACGAGACCAAGACTAGAGCTCGCGCCCGGATGATGCAGCTCGAGCACGCGCGCGGCCTCTATCAATTCACCAGCGACGGAGGATCGCCGGCCTATGTGAAGGATTTGCCGGCGCATGAGGCGTTCTCCGACGAGAAGGATCGACGCATGTCGTGGGACATTGCGGAGATGGTCCTCGCGCTAGGACTGGGCGCCATCGAGCTGAAGTTTGATCCCTCACAGAGCCTGAACGCCTACAAGGACTTCTTTGGCGGTCTCAAGCCGCGGCTCCCAACGGTCCACACCCGATACCACGCCGACGAAGAATTCGGGCGCCAACGCCTGGACGGCGTCAATCCGTTTCTGCTTCGTCGCTGCAAGGCCATTCCCGACAACTTTCCAGTCAAGCAAGAGACCGTTGCTCCATTGCTGGCAAACGGATCGGATCTAGCCTCTCTTCGCGACGACGGACGGCTCTATTTGCTGGATCTCTCGGACCTTGAGAACGTTCCCGTCGTGCCCGGGCGATTTCTCTGCGCGCCTATGTGTCTGTTCTATGTCGATGAACGGTCGCGGCTTATGCCGCTGGCCATACAGCTCGGTCCGTCGCCGAACTCCGGGCCGATTTTCACTCCAAATGACGATCCCTGGCTCTGGCGCACCGTGAAGACCCACGTGCAATGCGCCGACGCGCAGGTACAGGAATGCGCCTCTCACCTGCTGCGCACGCACCTGGTGATGGAGACCGTGGCGGTCGCTATGCACCGTCAACTGAGCGTCGCGCATCCGCTGCATCAACTTCTGGCTCCGCATTGCCGGTTCACCATGGCGATCAACCACGCGGCACGCACCAAGATGTTGGCGCCCGGCGGGCCGATCGATGAGACGATGAGCGTGGGTTGCGACGGCGCGCTGGATCTGTGCGCCAAGGCATGGAAAACTTGGTCGTTCAAGCAATATGACCTGCGCGGTGACCTGAAAAAGCGCGGTGTTGACTGTCCGAAGTTGTTGCCCGGCTATCACTATCGTGACGACGCTCTGAAAGTCTGGGAAGCGATCGCCGAGTTTGTCGGCGCCATGGTTCGAAAATATTACCTTAGCGATGCCGATGTCCTCGGCGATTTCGAACTTCAGGCATGGGTGCGCGAGCTCGCCGACCCAGAAATCGGGAATTTCAGAGGGCTCGCGGATCCGGGCGGAGGGGTGCGTTCGGTCGAAAGCCTGGTCAACATGGTGACAACGATGATCTTCATCGCCACCGCGGAGCATTCGAGCACCAACAATGGCCAGTACGACATGTACGCCTTCATCCCCAACGTTCCCGGGGCGATGTTCGCCGCGCCGCCGACGACCAAAGCGCCGCTTACCGAACGGAGCTTGTTTGAATCTCTGCCGCGCCCGCGTACGGCCGCCAAACAGATTGGAATGGTACATCTCCTGAGCCAGACGACAGAGGCGCCGATGGGGCGATATTCGCCGAGGTTTTTCGCAGGAAATCCGGACGTCGAGCCGATCGTCAAACGTTTCAACTCCGCTCTGAACTTGATTGGAAAGGAGATCGACGCGCGCAACGAGGGGCTCGATGTCCCCTACCGCTATCTTCACCCGAAGCTTCTCTATCCCAGCATCGAAATCTGACAGCCCTTCCGGGTGTCAAATGATTGAACTGCCCGGTTTCCGAATAGGTGAGACGCTGCACACGGGGGCGCATTTCTCCGTATACTTTGCAACGCGCCTCGACGACGGGGCCGCCGTCATCGTCAAAGTTCCAAATTCGCCGCATGCCGGGCCGCAGGCGAGCGCGCGGCTGGAACGCGAATTCGCGCTGACGCGCGCAATAGACGACGCCGGCGTCGCAACTCCCATCGCTCTGGAGCGATCGGGTCGCCATAATGTCCTCGTCTTTCCCGATAGCGGCCGTATCTCGCTTGCGAGCTACCTCGAGGGTCGATCACTGCCTATCCACTCCTTTTTCTTGATAGCGCGCCAGGTCGCCGAGACGCTAGGGCAAATCCACGCGCGCGACATCGTCCACAAGGACGTGAAACCGGCCAACATTCTGATCGATCCGCGAACACTCTCCGTGCAGCTCACTGATTTCGGGATCGCGGCGGCACGCGCGCGCGAGACTGCCTCGAGCGGGGCACCTGAAAATCTGGAGGGCACGCTGCACTACATCGCGCCGGAACAGACCGGTCGCATAAATCGCAGCATCGACGGACGCGCCGATCTCTATGCGCTTGGCGTCACGTTCTACGAGATGCTGACGAGGCGACTGCCGTTCGAGGTCGAGGACCAGGCCGAACTCGTGCATCGCCACCTCACGGCGGTGCCCCAGCCGCCGCGCGATCTCGACCCTAACATTCCCGGGCCTCTGTCCGGACTCGTCATGAAGCTGCTCGCCAAAGATCCGGAGGACAGGTATCAGAGCGGTTCCGGTCTTGCGCACGATCTCACTGCCCTGGCGGAAATGGCCGAGTCCGGTCGCGGTTTCGGGGAGTTTTCGCTCGCGTCTCGCGACGTGGCCGACCGGTTGCGCGTGCCCGAGCGGCTATATGGCCGAGGCGTGGATCTCGCCGAGCTAATCAGTTCGGTGGAGGACATCGCGCTTGGCCGCGCTCAGCTGCTGCTCATTGCGGGGCCCTCGGGGGTTGGAAAGTCCTCGCTGGTCCGTGAGGTGATGCGCCCGGTGGCGGGTCGCCGCGGCCACCTGATTTCAGGTAAATTCGACCAGCTCAACCGCGGCACGCCCTATCTGGCAATCCGACAGGCGTTCGAGGAGCTGGTGCGAAAGCTACTCGGCGGGCCTGCCGAGCGCGTTGAGATATGGCGTCGAACGCTGCTGGAGGCCATGGGTCCGAGCGCGCAGATCGTCCTCGACGTCGTTCCAAGCCTCGAGCTTCTCGTCGGGCAAATGCCGAAAGCTGCGACGCTTGGCGCGGCGGAAGCGCAGACCCGCTTCAATATCGTGTTCCGTCGGCTGCTCCGCGCACTGGCCAGCCCGCGCCATCCGCTGGTGATCTTTCTCGATGACCTTCAATGGGCGGACGGCGCTTCGCTCGCCCTGATCGAGGTCTTGATGTCGGATCCCGATCTCGTCGGCTTATTGATGATTGGCGCCTACCGAGACAATGAAGTCCATGCTGGTCACCCGCTGCAATCATTGATCGCCGCGCTCGCGCGAGCGCAGGCGCCGTGCAAACACATAGCGCTCGCCGCACTCGAGCGCGAGAGCGTGGGCCCGCTGATCGCTGACACGTTGCGGATCTCCCCGGCCGAGGCTGCGTCGCTTGCGGCGATTGTTACCGCGAAGACGCAGGGCAATCCATTCTTCGTCCGCCAATTCCTGCGCACGCTGGAGGAAAAGAAATTGCTCGCCTTCAACGCGGAGGCGGCGCGCTGGGTCTGGGACATCGCTCGCATCGAGCAGGAGCCGATCTCCGATAACGTCGTCGAACTCGTCACTGAACGCATCGGTCGGCTTTCACCTGCGGCACAGCATCTGGTGCAGCTCGCCTCCTGCATCGGCAGTCACTTTGACCTGCATACGCTCGCTGTTGTATACCGCGCAACGCCGCGCGAGACGGCGGCCGCGCTCGCCGAACCACTGGCGCAAGAAATCATCGCCCCGATCGGCGAGGGCTACAAATACGCGCCCTGGACCGAAACGTCTGGCGACGCCGACATTTCGTACAGGTTCACCCATGATCGGCTACAGCAGGCGGCCTACGCCATGACGCCTGCCGCCGAACGGCCGCGGCTGCACGATCATATCGGCCGCCTGATCATGGAGCGCTCGACGCCCCAGCAGCGTGAGGAGCGCCTGTTCGAGATTGTTGGTCACCTTAACCTCGCCACGACGGTGGTCGCTTCGTCCGACCAGCGCGCCACGCTCGCGCAGCTGAACCTGCGCGCCGGTCAGAAGGCGAGAGGCTCCAATGCCTACGAGGCGGCGCTCTCGCATTTTACGGCCGGCCTCGAACTAGTCGAAGCCGGCTTCGATCCTCGCCTGCGCCACGAGCTCAGCGTGGGTCGCATCGAGGCCATGTATCTTTGCGGGCGGTTTGAGGAAGCCGAGCGCCTCGCGGAGGAGCTGCTCGCGCGCACCGAATTTCCGCACGAAAAGGTAGAGGTCCTGGAGCAGCTCGTGCTGGCGCACACCACGCGGCTGCAATATCGCAAGGCGATCGAGACCGCCGTCCGCGCGCTCGCACTGCTCGGCGAAAACATTCCTGGACGCCCAAGCCAGCTGCAGGTGTTGGCTGAGCTCGCGCGTACCAAGCTGGCGCTCGTTGCCAAGCAGCCCGACGACATGCTCGCGCTGCCCCGCATGACCAGCCCACAAAAGCTGGCGGCGATGCGAATTTTGATGCTGGCCACGGCGCCCGCGTATTTCGAGGACCAGAACCTGCTTCCGCTGCTCGCCCTGCGCATGGTGCGGCTGTCGGCGCGCTACGGCAACGCCGCCCATTCGGCCTATGGCTATGTCATGTACGGATTGGTTCACTGCGGCGTCTTGAACGACATGCCACGCGGACTGGCCTACGGTCAGCTGGCGTTGAAGGCGATCGAGCTGTTTGACGCGCGGGATATTCGCGGGCGCATCTCGATGGTTCTGGGCGGCTTCATTCTGCATTGGAACGGCCGGCTTTCCAACACCTTGCCGCACTTCAGCGACGGCGCGAACGCGTCGCTAGAAGCCGGCGACCTCGAATTCCATGGATACAATCGCTATGCATTCGCATCCTACGCGTTCATGAGTGGCACGCCGCTCGACAAAGTGGCCGACTTGCTGGACGAGGGCTACGCGGCCGTATTGGAGCACAAACATGAGAAGACACAGCGCGTGTTCCGCATGGCGAGGCAAGCGGTACGCGAGTTGCGGGGCCGTGCCGCCAAGGCGATCGAGGAGGAGATTCCCTTCGATGAGGCGGCCGAAGTCATTTACTGGACCGAACGCGACCGCATGGCCCTCGCCTATTACTACAAGTACCGGATCCTGAAGCAATTCATGGCGCGCGACCTTGAAGGCTGCGTCGCCAGCGCGCGCGTGATTGACGAGAACTTCAACGTCGTGATGGGCATGGCGTTCTCCGCCTATTACATGCCGTACCAGTCGCTGGCGCTGATCGGGCTGCTCCCGAAAATGGCCGGTGGCGCCCGCCTGGCGGCCATGCGCACCATCCGCCGCAATCAGCGTCGGCTGCGCACTTGGTCGAGGCATGCTCCCGAGAACTATCTGCATAAATGGGTTCTGGTGAAAGCGGAACTGGCGCGCCTTCGCGGCCACGAATTGGAAGCCGAGCGCGCCTATCAGGAGGCGATCCAGCTCGCGAGCCGCCACGGGGCCTTGCCGGACGAAGCATTGGCCCATGAACTCGCCGGCGAATTCGAGCTCGCGCGCGGTCGCGCTACGTCCGGCCGCGCTCATCTATTCGAGGCGCGGGATGCCTATTCCCATTGGGGTTCGCTCGCATGGGTCGACCACCTCGAGCGACGTCACGGCGAAATCATTCGCGTCGAACGGGACAAAGGCGCCTCGACAGCCTCTTCGATGACCGCGATGTACTCGAGCGAGACCAAAGGACTGGTCGATGTCGCCGCCATCACGCGCGCGGCCAACGCGATTTCCGGCAAGACCCACGTCAAGGATGTCGCTGCCGAGGTCATCGCGGCGGCGGTGATGGACGCCGGCGCGACGCGCGGCCTGTTGTTGTTGGCGCAAGGCAACGAGCTCGTGATCCAGGGCGAGTCGAGCGCAAGCGGGCGCGCCGATACTTCACACGGATTGCTGTTCTCCGGTTCGGGCAAGGGGCCCGAACGTCTGGTCAATTATGTCGCCCGCACGCGCCAAAGTGTCGTGCTCGACGACGCCATTCGCGACGAGACTTACGGCGAAGATCCGTTCATCGTGGAGCGGCGCCCCCTCTCCGCTCTGTGCATGCCGCTGCTCGACCGCGGCGAGCTCGTCGGACTGCTCTATGCAGAGAACAGCCTGACGCGCGGCGCGTTCACCGCGGATCGCGTCCACACCCTGCAATTACTCGCCTCGCAGGCCGCGATCTCGCTCGAAAACGCCCGGCTCTACCAAGAGATCCGCTCGCACGCCAACGCGCTCGAAGTCAAAGTGAAGGAGCGCACGCGCGAGCTTGAAGATGCCTACGGAATGCTGAGGGAGATCTTCGGCAAGTACGTGCCGCGGGGCGTCGCCGAGGCGATCGTCGCGGGTCAAGGCTCGCTACGGCCGACGCAGACGCTGGCTACCATCTTCTATTCCGACATCCAGGGGTTCACGAGCATCGTCGAGCGCATGCAGCCGAGACGGCTGGTCGACATGCTGAACGAATATTTCCCGACCCTGCTGGAGCCGATCGAGCGCAACGGCGGCATTGTCAACCAGTTTCTGGGCGATGCGATGCTGGTGACGTTCAATATCCCGATCGCCGACCCGCAACATGCGCAAAAGGCGGTGCGGACGGCCGCCGAGATTCAGCACGTGCTGCAGGGGCGCAAATTCGCCGGCGTCGAACTCGTGACGCGGATCGGGATCCATACCGGCATGGTCATCACCGGCAATGTCGGCTCCGGCAAGCGAGTCCATTACGCGGTCTATGGCGATGCGGTGAATCTCGCGGCGCGTCTTGAGCAATTGAACAAGGACTACGGCACCCGCGTGCTTATTTCCGGAGCGACGAAGGAGCTATTGAACGGGACCTATGAACTCGCCCCCGTTGGCGAGGTCGTGGTGCGCGGAAGAACCGTGCCAGTGAAACTCTACCGCCTCGACGCTCCTTGCTGAGCGAGGATCGCCGATAAACTCCCACCGCCTCCTGCCGCGCCCTAACCAGAGGCGCATCTTGCGGCGAAAACTCGAAAGAGGCCGGCATAGGGACGAAGAGAAGCAGTCATGTCTGCATTGGGTCATTCGCGTCGGTTTGACGCTCAGCCCGCTACTTCCGGTCTACCCCAATGAACGGACTTCGCGAGACCGGCCCGATTGGTCCGGTTCGTGCCAATGCACGAAGTCGCTGCGCTCCAGCCCGCTGCGCGGGAGCAAGAGCCGAGAGGCCGGCGGCCAGGTGAGAGGATAATGATAGCGGTGGAGAGCTCCCGTCCTGAGAATCGAGGTGTCGTCAACCTCACTCAGAAATCGCGGGAGCTTCGGCTTTTCCACCCTGTTCCGCGCCCCCTCTGCACAACGACGCTAGGCTAGGGAGAGGCCAGTCTAATTGACCGAATTGCGCTGCGCTGCACCTAGCGCGGACAGCAGGGACAACGTCAAGATGGCGGCGGCGGTGGAACAAGCTCATTGTAGAGCCGCCCAGCGTCGCGATTAAATCGATGGCATTAGCGTGGCTCTCGGAAACTTACCTTTCATCCAACGGTTAAAGAAGCATGGATGAAAAAACCGCCCTTCTAGAACAGGCCGAGCGTTGCCGTCGCGCCGCGCACGCGGCCGGGGATCATCAAGCCGCGGCAACGCGGCTCATGGACGATGCTAAGGAATATGAGGAGCGGGCGGCCAGCCTCCCCATTTTCAGCCCGCCCCTGCAAGAGGCGTTATCTCAGAAGACGACGGCCAACACACTCGTCAGACGCGATCAATTCACCATCACCTCCCAAGGCATCATTCATAAGCCGACTAATGCCGCGTTCACACCACATCCGGGCGATCCTCATTCTGCGACTATTCACTTCGGTCAACTCGGCAATATGCTTCCCAACGGACATAGCTACAGCCTCAACGAGGTGGAGCGAATCATGCGAGAGCTTTGGGCGGAATACGTTGCCCGAAATGCGGAGCTCTTTACGCATCGATCCTTGGAACGATCTTAGCTGTGTGACGTTCAGTGGCAGTGCGCTTTCTACATTGCCCAAGGTGCACAATCACGTTCGCAAAAAAAGGCCTCGGCTGTTCAAGCTGTGGCCGTTTTGTTGAGGTTCGCAATCGTGAATGCTCGATAGCAACGAAGGCCGTGGGCAGCGGTATCATAGGCGGCGCAACCCTTGATTGCCCCGCTGCCGTCGGTGGTCCCGGTGCTCACTCTCGGAAACTCGGCGCCGGGGCCCCGCCTACCCCGATGGCGACCTGCCGCTGCAGCACCAAAATTTAGGTGCCGTTAATGCGGCGTCCTTCCCCCGTGAAGATGAGACCAGCGAACTAAGCGATTTTGCAACGCAAAACATTGAATAACGCAGAGGGCGCTCGATGGTTCCTAAACCAGTTTGGCGACCGTTTGATGCCGGCCAGCCTCTTCTTGATGATCTGCGAGTCGCAGATTTTCTGTAAAAGATTATCAGTGGTCTTCGTGGCGAACGAGCTCTTCCCTCAGTGCCGCTCTGAAGATGGAAGATTTCTACGACCGCGGATTCCGACTCCGGTTGACGGCGAGCGAAGCTTGTGGGTGGCGAATTGGCAACTTTGGCATAAATCGCCGCTGTGGTGCAGTCTTGCGCAGATTGGGAGAGTAAGCCGAAGGGATTGCACCTCCGGCTTCTCGCAGAACAGTGCTTGAAACTCTCGCTTCACACTGCTCCCATCAGGCAGACATGCCGGTAACACCGAGCTTCCAATGTACGAACAGTCTGCGTCTTTTGACCGCAATGACCTCAATCAATCGACCAGCCTGTATCTTCGCGCCCTGGTAGCGCTTGTACTTTCGCATGACCCACGCGACCAATGTGGCGTTGACGTAATGCCATATCGGTTGCAAAGCCGACGGGGTATAGGCTCCATAGTAGTTCAACCAGCCTAGAAGGATTGGATTGATCTCCTGAGCTATATCTGCCAGCTCTACATGTGTGCGTCTACGAAGTTGTAGCTCCCTGATCGTCTTCCGCATCGACTTGAGAGACAACGCACTGACCTGTGGTTTGAAGCTTGTGAAAACTTCTTTGGTTTTCTTGTTCTTCACAGTCTTTGGTCCAAAGCAATATCCGAGGAAGTCAAACATCGTGTTCGGATATTTACCTTTGCGTTTCGCATCTTTGCAGTAGACGATCTTGGTTTTCTCCGGATGCATTTCCAGATGGCATTCCGCAAAACGAGCTGCAAGCTTTGCCTTTACGGCTACGGCTTCAGCCTCTGTCCGGCAGTGCACCAATCCATCATCCGCATACCGGCACCAAGGGAGGTCTGGGTACTCTCGTGCCATCCATGCATCGAACGTGTAGTGCAGGAAAAGATTCGCCAACACCGGACTGATAACACCGCCTTGCGGAGTGCCCTTGGATCTTGCGACCCGCGTGCCATCCTCCATTTCCATCGGCGCTGTCAGCCATCTTTCGATGTAGAGCAGGCTCCATTTACACTTCACATGTTTGCGAACAGCGCGCAGTAACAGCGTGTGGTCGATGTTGTCGAAAAGGCCGCGGATGTCGAACTCGAGAACCCAGTCATACTGCCAGCAGCGCTTGCGCGTTACACCTATGGCATCTATGGTCGATTTATTCGGCCGATACCCATAGGAATCCGGCAGGAAGATAGGCTCGACTTCTCTTTCCACAATCTTCTTGACCACCATCTGCGCCACACGATCTGCCACTGTGGGCACCCCCAAAATGCGTTGTCCGCCAGTCTTTTTCGGAATGGGAACAGCGCGCACCGGAGGCGGAAAGTAGCTGCCCGAGCTCATCCGATTCCAGATCTTATAAAGATTCCGCATAAGATCTTTGTCGAACGTCTCGAGCGACTGCCCATCCACCCCGGCCGCGCCCGCATTGGCTTTGACCGCTTTGTAGGCGTCGTACACTAACTTCTTGTCGATATTAAACGGCTTCGTCTTTGTTGCATCCATCGTTTCATCCTGTTTCCAGTTGCACGTTAGATGCAACACCTGACACGATCCCTTTGCTCCAGCTCCATTACAGAACCTTCAACGCTCGTACGGATCGTTCCGCCCCAGTGCTCCACATCGGTACTTTCGCCTCATGGCTGTGACCACTTGTGCTTTTCCCTTTGCATTAGAACGACTGGTTCCTGCAGTTCCGTTTGTGTCAGCAGCAGTCTGAATTTCCCTGAAAACCACCGGTTTGATTTTGCGATCGCGGCGGTGGCCGGGACCGGTCGATTGAATGCTCCGAGATGGCGACTGAGCGAGCGTGCGTGGGGAGGCTCATTTCCAGCATCAAGACCGGACAGGGCATCGGCTTGAGTGATGATGCGTCCTCGCAGGGGAGGACGCCATGGCTCATGGAGATCGCCGTAAATGCAAGTGCTGTCTGAAGTTATTTCGTCCCGATCCACGTAGCCGTCATCACCAGCGTTACTGCTCGGTCCCCGCCTGCAGAACGGCCAGCAAAGTCGCCAGCCAAGCACACTGGCTCGCCAAACCCGAGAACCAAGACTACTTCCGCGGCTCGATAAACGTCGGCCGGGTCCACGCGTGGCGGTCGCGCCATCCGGGCTATTGGCGCAAGGGTCGACGTGCCGGCGTTGCGTTACAAGATCTCTTAACTGCGCAACCCATTGGTTCTGCGTCCGAAACAAACAAAACAGCGCCCACACCGTTACAAGATCTCATAATCGCGAAACCCGTTGGTTTTGCCAATGAAACAGCCAGTTCTGCACAAACACCGTTACAAGAGATCTTACTGGCGCAACGTGCTGTTCTGATTGGCTTAATCGCCCATATCGTCGGGACAACGTTCGAAGATGACATTGCCCGCAGCACGGACCGTCTGTTGCGGCTCGGCCAAGACCTTCTCGCCACAGCCGCGGCGCGTGCGCAGCCTGCTGACCGTGAAACTGGTGGTGACTGATTACGAGACCTTCGCATCCCACAACTGGACCATCGCCCAGATCACCCGGACGCTGAGCCTTCACCCACTGCACATGAATGCTGTGAGAATTCGCCCGCTTTCTTGTTTTCTTCTTGGGTCCATTCTTTGGTTCGACCCGCGCCGCGAGCATTCTTCCGCCCCGACCGCCAAATCTCGCGGCCGCCGCGCGCAGGGCCTGTCAAGGCTGGCCGCGCCTTCGCGGCCACCCGCAGGGCTCGGCCTTGATTGGTCCGAGCACGGTGGCATGCTCGATCGGATCGGGGCTGCAGGCGATCCCCGTCCTATACGCAAATTCAAACCGGTGATTCTAAGTGAAATTCACACCGCTGCTAACAGTTTGAAAGCCTGTGTCAAATTCATGCCCCCTCTACGCCGACCGCCGCCTGCTCAGTAACCAGATATCCAGCAGACTTATCTCAGAAGTACCGGTCGCCTCTGATTTTGACGGCATTGTTATATTTACGACGCGTGATCGGAAGGTTTGCTTGCGCTCATCTCTATGACACTCACCTGCACGGTTTAATCCGTACTTTTCCTCCAACGCTCACGACCATGACACTTAATCATCGCCGCTTGGAGCGGTTTGACACCCGCCTCTGAAAGCCGATGCCGGTGGGCCGACCACCATCTTTCAAACAGCTTCCCTATGTTGTTAGGTCATTACTCCTCCCTCCATAGTTTTCTACAGCACACGCCGGCATGATAATTTTCAACTCATGCGCGATCTGCTCCTCCTGGCGATCCATCTGCTCGTGACCCTCGCGAAACTCCTCGGCCCGGGCGGCACGCGCCAGGTCGCAGCTGAATCGCTCTTGCTCAAACATCAACTCCTGATCAGCAATCGCTCCCGACAGCGTGCGCCGAATCTCACTATGCTAGATCGCCTTGTGCTCGGGCTGACTACCCTCTTTGTGAACCCACATCGCATTCCGAAGCTATCCGCGATTCTCAAGCCGGCCACGCTATTCAAATTCCACAAGGCGCTGGTCCATCGAAAATACCGTCTGCTGTTCTCCCCTTCCCGCCGGAAACGAAAGCCCCGACCGAAAGGCCCTTCCACACAACTCATCGCGGCCATCGTCGAGATGAAGCGCCGCAATCCAAAGTTCGGTTGTGTCCGCATCGCCCAGCAGATCAATTACGCTTTTGGTATCAAAATTGACAAATTGTCGTGCGTCGCGTGCTTGCCACACACTGTCGACCCGAGCCGGGTGCCGATGGTCCGTCATGGCTAACTCTCATCGCTCACGCCAAGGACAGCGTCTGGTCGGTCGATTTGTTCCGCGTTGAATTGATCCTCCTGCGGAGCCATTGGGTGATGCTGGTCATGGACGTCTTCACTCGTCGAATCATTGGGTTCGGCATCGCTCCCACGTCCATTGATGGCATGTCGGTGTGCCGCATGTTCAATTGCGCCACTGCTGGGCAACCGAAACCGAAATACCTCAGTACGGATCACGATCCACTCATTCGTTTTCACCGCTGGCTCGCAAACTTGCGCGTGCTGGAGATCGAGGAAATTAAATCGGTTCCGTCCGCTCCGGTTTCACATCCGTTCGTCGAGCGTCTCATCGGAACAATCCGGCGGGAGTACTTTGATCGGGTATTTTTTTGGAACGCCGCGGACTTGGCGCGCAAGCTGCACGATTACAAAATGTATTACAACTCGCATCGAGTCCATCGTTCGCTCGGCGGCTCGCCCCCCTCGCTACGCGCCGGCATATCCTCAGCTGTTCCAGCCTCGCTTGACCGTCACGCGTGGCGGCCACATTGCCGCGGTCTGTTTCAGACTCCGATCGCCGCCTGACTTATATTTCGCCACCCACAGGGCCGGGCGGAGCATAGCGCTATGTGTTTAGCCAAGGGCTTCCAGATTTAAGGCCTCTGCCAGAAGGGTGGTGGACGCCGTTGATCCATCCGGCCTTGGTCCCGAAACGACACCGCTCCTTTTCTGCCTGGTTGTTTTTGTCGGACGGCTCCGCGAAGATGCTCCCCAAAACGGGAGCGTTCGATGCCAGATCTTACAGTGATTGACGGCGGCGGACCAGAGAAGGACGAGAGAGAGCGCCAGCGGGCTCGCGATCGGGCGAAAGATGACTTCTCGTGGGCAATCCGAGAGGTGGCCGCCAACATGCTTCGCATCATTCGCGGTGCCGGCAAGCCGTACGAATTGCTCCCACAAATGCAAAGAGCAATCAATGCAGCCGTCAAGTTTAAGGAAGTGCACCAACACTGGCCGCAAGAAGTTATTACAAACGACCTGCAAATACAGAGCGAGGATGATAAACTCTGTCGCGAGGGAAAGCTCCCGCAAGCCACCATCGACCGGTGGTGGGAGGATGGGACGTTCGACTCAATGATGGCCGAACACACGATCCTCCGCGGGTCTCTCCAGACAATTGCGTCAGAGTTGATAGGCCAAAGCACTCAGAAGAGTGCGGGAACAAACGAACTCCACGATGGAATTATGAGCTGGATACGGAATCGCGATGAGCGGAAGCGAAAACGGGAGCAGGCTCACAAAGCAGAGCGTGGAACGCGAAAAAGTAAGAAGCCAAAGACGAGCCGCAAGCCGATAGAGCTCTAGTCTGGGGCTAGGCCTGGATTTAAGCGAACGCATGTGGCCGATGCGATTCACTGATCCCTCGCCAGCTTCCGCTTTCCCCAATGATGAGGTTTGCGGTCCGAATTAAACTCACGAACGTAGTGGCGGTTCAATGCTCTCATGATGCCGATCCGCGCGAGCATCGTCGGCCCGCCCCAACGTCGCGACCAGGCTCAAGGCCTGCATCGCAGCTTGCCATTCCAGCGCCTCGTGCTCGGCCTTCGGTAGCCTTGGTGATGTAGGTCCCGGCGTCCTCGAGCGTGACGCGACAAGCTGCTAAGGTCTTGGGCGTGGACGAAAGCACAGTCCGTGCTGACTTGCGGGGAAATCCCGGCACCAAAGCCGAACGCCGCGCTCAACGCGTTGCTGAGCAACCACCTCAGACCACACGGCCGCGGCCAGAACGACGTTCGCGATGATAAGGGCAATCAACAACTTCATGGATTATCCGTCGCGTGGGTCCTGGCAAGAGCATGTCACGCGATCGTCGGCTCTGATTGTGAACCGGTTCACATGCGATGCTCACAAAAAATTGGGCGCGACGAGCGGGGCAGCCGCTTAGCGGCCAAGAGGACTTGCGCCTGCCGTTGGGGCGCCGGGGTGCGCGGCCGAGTAGCCGAGCGCCGCACTGGGTTAACCTAACTGATCAAGGTTACTGCGCACATCGACTCGCGGGAAGCAGAAAGCCAGCGCTAGTATCAATCGGGGCTCTTAGAATTTAGGCGATGACCCAATGGTCAAGGAACTCAGAACCGCCAAAGAACTATCCGACATGATCGTCTCTGCTCTGGGCGTCAGAGAGACAGAAATCCAAATTCGCAAAGATCATGCTTACGGTTGGCAACCGACAGTAGTTGCGTCTCCCGGCGATTTGATCAGTTCTCAGAGGCGAGTTGAAGAAATCGCAAATCGATTGCGCGTTCAGTTCGCCCTCCGGGAATGACATCCGGCGTCGCAATTGGGCCAGTGGCCCGCCAATCATGCGGCATCCACTCGCCGCGGTCGAAGCGCCGATATTTCTCCGCGGTCCAATCGCGCTGATCGCGCCACGCCTGAAAGTCAACCTCGGTTCGGTTCGACAGAAACACGCGCCATGCGCTTTCAAAGGCGGCGCGTGCCTGCTCGAAACGCGCCAGACGGTCTTCGGAGAAAAGTACATGCGCTATGCTTTGATCATCGCGATGTTGCTTGGGTCAACGCTTCTTGCTCAGGACCTCGACCACGACAAGTGGGTCGGGCAGATTGGACGAGCGAATAAAACTTGTCTCGCCAAATTTCGACAGAAGTTCGGGGAAGCAAAGGACCACAACTACGCTGATTGTGTAACGGATCAAACCAACAAAGAAATCGATACCTGCATTGGCAATAGTGAGTTTTCCAACTGTGTTCTCGAGCGATCATTGAAGGTATTGGAGGTGTGCGACCTATCCAAATGTTGAGGCTACGCATTGCTCGTTCTCGCGCGGGCTCTGGGACTAGAC
This sequence comes from uncultured Alphaproteobacteria bacterium, assembly GCA_963822795.1. Lineage (GTDB taxonomy): Bacteria > Pseudomonadota > Alphaproteobacteria > Rhizobiales > Xanthobacteraceae > Bradyrhizobium. The sequence continues at coordinate 26,232 of CAWGJM010000014.1, read as the reverse complement.
GCGCCGAGGGCCCCAAGGCCGACGAGAGGGCGCGGCAATGCCTATCTCGCCAGGTCGCTCAGCATGGCCTCGCAGGCCTCTTCGGCCTCAGCCAGCGTTTTGAAGGGCGAGCCGCCGATCGTGATGGCGCTCGTTTTCTGATGATGGATCGGACGCCAGGACGCCACGAAGCCGGTTCGTCCGTGAAAGCCGGGACCGCTGCGGCTCTCATAACTGATCACGAACGAAAAGCCGTGGCTGCTCCCGCTCCATATTTCCATGTCCGCGACGGGACTAATGACGCGGCTGAACTCCATGGGCCATTCCCACCGCCGACCTACGTCCTCGGTTGGATCTGCCGACGATCAAACGCTCTCCCAAAGACGGTTTCAAGCGCGATAGCGTGGAGAGCCCCGCAAAGCGCCCTATCCGACTCATAAATTCTATTGTTTACAGTAAGTTGAGGAAATATCTTAAAGTGATCATTTAAGCTCGTTTCCGCTGGCAATCGCGAGGCGCGGAGGCTCACCGTCGGCTCGCTATTTCCTCACCGGCTCACGGCCTTCAACCGCCGATAGCAGGACTTCCATCACCGCTTGCCACTCCTCGCGTTCGTGCATGCTGCGAGGTAGCGCGTCGACATAACGTCCGGCATCCAGCAGCGTTCGAAGCTCGCCACCGTCCGGCCGCGGAATCGGATCGTCGAATTTGCGCGACCAGCCTTTAGCGGTCGGCATGCTTCGTTACGACCAGGCTCGCGCGATATTCAGGATCGGTCGCGTAGCGTTCGGCTTTCTCTCGGGTGGGACAATGCCAAACCGGGATACCGCTGCAGCGGTCCACACAGCCCTCCTCGGCGCCGCCGGCCACTCATCCGCCCGCGCAATCCGCAGCAGCTCCTCGATCTCGTCGGCAGCCGAAAATCCCTGTAAATGGGGCTGCTGGGAATAATTTTCGGAATATTTCTCTCGCGTCAGCCACTCTTTCGGCCAGCGCGCTGACGGGACCACGTCATAAGCCGCGTTCGGATCATTGCCGGGGATCGGATCGGACATTGCACCCCCATTGAAGCGCGGTCTTGGGCTGGGCGCAATCATCAATTCGATCAGCCCTAGTCTAGGACGGCTTGCGCTCGGTCTCGCCCGCAATAGCATTTCGAACCATGTCGACCAAAGCGACGGCATGGGCTCGCGACGTTCCCGTGTCTGAGGCCATGATTGCGTTCGACACCTTTTCCAACCTGCTCACCGCGTCACCTTGCGTGAGAACCTGCTTTTCGACGAGAAGCTGATAGATGTCGCAAAACAGCGCGATCGCAGCAGCCGATTGGGCAACGCTTGTCAGATCGAGCTTGGCAGCTGATTGCTCGGCGAGCCGCCTGCCATATTCTGCGGGATCATCGTCACTCATTTGCCCTTTACCTTCAGCCCTGGCGGCGAACGGGCCAACTTGATCTTGAGTAACTGAGCCCGCCTGCGGACTGCGCCGGGGGTGTGCTTGAGCAGCGTTGCAATCGCGGTGGTGCTTTCGCCAGCCGCCCCCATCGATCGTAGCAGCCCGTCTTCTTCAGGTGTCCACGCATGCCTCGGAGTGCTCATTTCTTCGCCTTCAGCCCGAGCTCGACCAGGCGGCGGATGGCTTCGGCCCGAGACGGCTTATCGTCCTGCTTGGAACGCCATTTATCGACAAACTCTAGAAAGTCCTCGGATGCCCGCATTTGGAAGAGGCGATCTTGAACGCGTCCTGGAGGTCTTCCCATAAATGTATTGACCTTTATATAAATGTCAGTACATTTATAGCAAGCCCGGAGGGTGCTTGCAACACCGTCCGGGCTCTAACCCACGACAAAGGATGGACCTTATGTCCTAGGCTACCAACGTAAATAGCATATCCGCGCCCGTCGCTTCGTCTCGGCGGCGTTTTCTCGCCTTCACCGCGGCGGCTAGTGCCGCCGGCGCAGGGTCCCTGGCTGCGGCCGCTATGCCGGCGCCGGCGGCCCAGTGCTTCGACGACTCCGAGCTCCTGCAGCTGGAGAAGGAGATCTTCGCGGCGCGCGAGAAGGCGCAGGCCTACGACCCCGAACTCTATCGGTTGTCCGAGATCTGGGAGACCGAGCTAAGCCGGCTCGAAGGTGAATCTCATGCCGGCCGCTCGACCATGAGCACCCAAGAGCGCTGGGACGCCGTCAAGGCGATGCCGGAAAGCGCCGAGCATACGCGGCTGACGACGCTCCAGCGGCCATTCTGGGACGCGTTCGACGTACTGCTGGATAAGTTCCTCGCCATCCCGGCAAAGACGGATGGGGGACGCCGTGCGAAGGTGAACATCCTTTTAGGCTGCGTCTGGGGAGACTGGTTTAGCTTCTCCGACGAGGGCGACGAAGAGTATCCCTTTATGGTCGCGAAGAATCTCCTGATCGAGTTTTGCGGCCCGGCCGGCGAACAGCTTGCTGCAGATTTTGCACAGGTGCGGCCGTGCGAGAGCTGACCCCGAAAGACGTTCTGATCGACCTTTTCGGCGGCGGCGACTTCGACCACGAAATCCTTGATCCCGAACGGGCGGCCGATATCGTCATCGAGAGGCTGCGCGACGCCGGTTTCGAGATCGTTTCGGCAAGGGGGCTAGAATGAGCGGCGGGAACTGGCACAAACGGCACGCCCTTTCACTGGCAAGCCAGCTCCCGGAGAACGCCGCCGACGCAGCTGCGGTCATTCGCGAGTTGCAGCACTTGGTCGATACCTGGCTGCATCCTGAGATGATCGCACAGCCTTCCGCCAATGTTCTGGCTCTTCGGCGCGACAGGGACTGAAACAACCCAAAGCCCCGCCGGCTCATCACCGGCGTGGCTTTCGGTCTGGCCCGTCTCAGATCCCTCAGTTTTCACCCAGTTTCACCCAACCAGGAATGGGCGATTTGGGCGGTCCCCAACCTATTAGGGTTTCCAGTCCTCGATACCAATCTAAACCTTCCCTTTCTCAAAACCAAAAATCTCAAAAAATCTCAAAAATTGGAATGAACCAACCAACCGAATATGTCGGCGCAACTCCAGATGTCCCTACACCTCTCAAACTGAGCTTTTCAAAACCAAAATGTTCGACGAGAACTAGCTAGACCTCGCTACACGTCTTCCCGGCCCAAAAACAAAACCAAAAAAAACAGAGCCCAAATCGAAAATATCGCGGCGGAAATATAGCCCTTGCTACCCGCCCCAAATTGCCAAAAACCAACCAACCAAAAACCAAAAATCATTGGCTAACCAACCAACCACAGGCGCCCGAACCAAAATGTGCCACAGACCCAAGCCCTCGCTATCCGTCTTTCTGCTTCCAAAATGACCAACCAAAAACCAGAGCAAAAACCAGAACCAAAGGCAGCCAAGAACCAAAAACCAACCAAGTTTGGCTCAACCACGAACCAAAGCCAGACCTCAGCCCAACGGTAAACAGCCAGCTCGCCCAGTCGGCGCCAAGCCCTCGCTGGAGTTAGGGAACCCGGCCCGCCGCTTGCATAGGTTCAGCAGGGGCGCGCGTTCGCGCCAGGGCTTTCCCAGCCTCCTGGCCGACGTAAAAAAAGCGCCCTCGCGCGGCCCCGCGAGCCTCGATCCCGTCGCGGAGCCGCGCTCCAGTTCACTGCTGTGTTCTCGCCCGCTATCAGCGTAAGGAAGCCATTAAGCGTCGCGCCGCGGGCGAGACCTTGGCCGAGATCGCTAAATCCTATGCTGTCGACATCAGCATGATCTCACGCCTGAGCTGAGGTTGAGCGGCGGCCCGTATAGCGGGCCCCGCCGCCGCAGGACTCGCCCAGGCGCTGGCGCTGATCAGGCGGCCCCGCAGGTGTGTCGCAAAAGAAAGCGTCCGCTATAAAGGGCTGGCCGGCCGATAAGGTTGAGCGGCGCCAAGTTGCAAGCCTTGTTCCCTATGCCTTCATGCCGGGCGGCCCGAAGAGTTTCCCTCACTGTGTGGGAATTATGACACATCACGCTGCCGCAAATCGACTTAAGCTCTGTGTCCTCCCTGAACTTGGGACCCGTCGCCAATGGCGGGTTCCTTTTGAGAAGCGCCGGCCTTCTCAAGTCGCTGTCGGAAACGCACGATCGAGGCAGGCTCTAATGAAGATCGTCCTTGTGGTTGCTGGCCCGCTATTTATTGCCCTCGAGCTTTTCTGGTTCGGACAAGCGGCGGGGTTACACTATGCTGTGCTTATCGACGTCGTCGCCGGCGTCGCTGCCTTAGGCATAGGCCTTGGCTGGTTCGCGTTGCGGTAGCCCGGGATTCGCTGGCGCCGATCGGGCACACGTGACAGCGCAGAGAAGCCGGACGCATGGGCGGCCTTGCTAGAGTCACGGCCGGGGCTTCGGTCCCGCGCTCACAGTGTGAGGGCGGTAGATTCCCGGACTCCATTTTCGGACAGGGGGGTTCGACTACAGGAGCACCGGCGAGATTTTAGTACCGAATTTTTTGTTAATCCGGCGTAGGCCGCGGAGGCGCAATTGATCAGCGGCCTTTTTCGTGAGCCTGGATCATTCGTCGGCTCATGGGATCGGGGCGGCGGATCGGCCTAATCATGGCCGTTTGCCACGGCCGCTGCCCGGCCCTTACCTGTGGCCTGATACTCGACATCGCTGATGTTTGTCTTGAATGGCGTCAGCCAACCCACGTCGACCAAGCGGTCGTACTTGCTACGATCAATATTTCCAGCCGTGTATTTACGTCCGCCGCTCGCGACGATCTGACGGATCAGCTTGAGATCCTCATCGTGCATGTGGCGTTCATCACTTGTTGAGATAGCTGTCTATTTCTTCCGCGGTCGCACTGAAGGCAATCAGCGATCCGATCACACCTGATCAATCGTGCCCACCACAGTGCCGGATAGCCGTGAAAACTTACAGGAGGAGGGGCTCCGCGCTCACACCGCTAGTGCAGACCCCGGGAAGGCCGCCGGCTTAGCCCCACGGGTTTTTCTTTTGCTCTTGCCTGGCGCGGCGATCTGCTGGCTCGCTCTTTCCGGCCCCTGCTTTCGAGATGAGACCGGCTCCACCGGCCGCGAAAATCGAGCGGCCCACCGCTGTTCGCACCTTCTTTGAAGGTCCAGAGGGATGATACTCATAACCCGCCTCCTACCAAGGCCTTCAACACGCGCTGTGCTTTAAAAGGTCCTGGAGAGTGAGGGATAGATCAGCGGATACTGGCCGAAATAGGTCGGAACCCGGTCCTCAAAAGAAAAAGTCCGGACACCATGGTTGCCGGGCGGCCCGGTTCGTTTTCATCGGCCAGCCCGTACTTTCCCGCGGCCGAAACCCGCCACCAGCGGACGCGCCAAACTCAAGAAACTGTACTTCAGAGGAACAGTTTCCCGAGCGATCTGTCACCAGTGTCACCGGTGTCACGGGTCTATCCTATGAAGTGGACCCCGGAGCTGGGACCAGGGATCGCCGAAGTTAAGGTGTAATCGCGCCTGCCTTTGTCCTTCAAATCAAGCAGCTTCCCGCTGCTGCTGCTTTTGCGTCTGCTGTGGGTATGTGGGCAACGCGTTTGCGTTGTCCAAGCGAAGCGGCATATCCACAGTCTTCGCCGCCTCGAACCTGTCCATGCCGGCACGCCATGCCGCCATGGGAAACTGGTTGTTCATAGCCTGGTGCGGGCGGTGATGATTGTAAAAATTCATCCACAATCCGATGCCGTCTCGCGCTTCGCGCCCGTCAGCATAGGCTTTCAGATGCACTTCCTCGTATTTGATCGAACGCCACAACCGTTCGATAAAAATATTGTCCATGAAACGACCGCGTCCGTCCATCGAAATCGCGATGCCTGCAGCCTCGAGCCTGCCGGTGAAGGCGGCGCTGGTGAACTGCGCCCCCTGATCGGTGTTGAATATTTTCGGCGTGCCGTGCCACGCCAGCGCTTCGTCGAGCGCCGCGATGCAGAAGCCCGTATCCATCGTGTTCGACAAACGCCACGCCAGAACCGCCCGGGTAGCCCAGTCGATAATCGCCACCAGATACAGAAAGCCAAGCGCCATCGGAATATAGGTGATGTCGCTGGCCCAGACATGATTGGGCTCGGTGATGCTCACGCCGCGCAGCAGATAGGGATAGATCTTGTGGCCGGGCGCGGCTTTGCTGGTGCCGGGGCGCGGAACCAGCGCCTCGATCCCCATTATGCGCATCAGCCTTTGCACGCGCTTGCGGTTGATGCCGTGGCCTGCCTGGTTGAGTTCGAACACTATTCGACGCGAGCCGTAAAACGGCCACTTCAGATGCAATTCGTCGATCCGCCGCATCATGGCCAGATCGTCGGCGTCGGTCACCGGCCCGGGCCGATAGACGCCCGAACGCGACAGATTCAGCAGCGCACATTGCCGGCGAACCGACAAATTCTCGCCAGGCCGCTCCACCATCGCCCGGCGCTCGGGGACACTCATCGCCCGGGCCTCCTGGCCAAGAAATCCCTTTCAACTGTCAACTGGCCAATCTTGGTATAAAGCTTCGCCGTCTCGCGCTCATGCTCCTCCTCGCCACCCACGAGAGCGCTCGCACCGGGCCCGAAAAGGCTCGCCACGTTGTCGAGAACCTGCTTCTTCCAGCTATAGATCTGGTTCGGGTGAACTCCGTGCCGCTTCGCCAGCTCCGGCACCGTCGCTACTTCGCGCAGTGCCTCCAGGGCAATTTTGGCCTTGAACGTGGCATCAAACTTCTTGCGTGATTTCGTCATATCCGTGCTCCATCGGTTGAGATAGAGCAGGACGCTTCACACCTTAACATTTGGTCCTATTTCCGGGGTTGTCCACTTCACTATAAACCCTATAAACACCCCCCTCTCATGCGTCCACAACATACTGGTGACAGTGGTGACAATGAAGATATGGCGGGCATTTCTGGTGTCACCGGTCGTTTGATGTCACCAGTTGCAGAGTGGTGACATTCGCTTGATGTTCTGTCTCGTCACCAGTTTCGTGCCCTTCTGTCACCGGTCTGCGGTACCTCCACTCCCGTTTGTCACCAGTTCGCACTTGGATCCGAAGCCAGCCGAAAGACCGGAGGCATCTGCTAATCCGGTTCTGCTCGGCCTGCCCCCAGTGAGCCTTTTCCATGTGCAATGCCTCCTGCAGCACCTCCGGAACGCTCACCGCGGTTCTGGTGTCGACAAATGAGCTTATGACCCCTTCCCACGGGTCTCCGATATATCGGTCGCGCTGGTGGCGCTCCGCGTCAGCCTAAACCTGCTTGCTGGTGATCCACCAAGGCTGTCCCTCGCGATAGGAGCACGGCTTCTGCCCATAGCTGGTCGCGGTCCTGTTCGAGCCGTTCAACCTCGATATTTCCAATCTTGATCGGCAGGAAACGGCGTCCTCCCGTTTCGTCCTTGAGGTAGCCGTCTGCATTCGTCGTTCCCCAGAACACGCAGGATCTCGGGCTCTCGATTATCCGGCTTCCGTATGGCGGCCGGAAACGATCTATCGTTCGGCTGATGAATGCCTTGATGCGAGAGACCTCGCCGCGAGACATTGCCACCAGCTCCGAAATCTCCAGACCCCAAACGCCACGCGTCTGCATCGCCGCGTCTTTTGATCCGAGATCGGCGAGCTCGTCTCCGAACCAAGGATAGAACAGCGTCTTGTTCGACTTCCTCACACCTTGGGCGCCCTCGAAAATGGGTACTGTATCGACCTTACAGCCAGGCTCGAATATGCGGGCTACCGCTGCAATCAGGATCGTTCGCCCTACCTCGCGATGATACGCGCTCGGTGCCGCTCCCATATATTCGGACAGCCAGCTCTCAAGCCGAGACGTGCCATCGTGCTCGAGGAAATCCAGATACTCTTTGACGGGGTGAAGTGAGGAATCACGAGCCGCCGCCTCGACTGCCTGCGCGGCTACTGCAGAGTTTACGGATATTTCCTCTCGCTGTAGCCACTCGGTCGTCAGAAGATCGTGGGTGGCGAAATATAAGTCAGGCGGCGATCGGAGTCTGAAACAGACCGCGGCAATGTGGCCGCCACGCGTGACGGTCAAGCGAGGCTGGAACAGCTGAAGATACGCCGGCGCGTAGCGCGGGGGTCGAGCCGCCGAGCGAACGATGGACTCGATGCGAGTTGTAATACATTTTGTAATCGTGCAGCTTGCGCGCCAAGTCCGCAGCGTTCCAAAAAAATACCCGATCAAAGTACTCTCGCCGGATTGTTCCGATGAGACGCTCGACGAACGGATGTGAAACCGGAGCGGACGGAACCGATTTAATTTCCTCGATCTCCAGCACGCGCAAGTTTGCGAGCCAGCGGTGAAAACGAAAGAGTGGATCGTGATCCGTACTGAGGTATTTCGGTTTCGGTTGCCCAGCAGTGGCGCAATTGAACATGCGGCACACCGACATGCCATCAATGGACGTGGGAGCGATGCCGAACCCAATGTTTCGACGAGTGAAGACGTCCATGACCAGCATCACCCAATGGCTCCGCAGGAGGATCGATTCGACGCGGAACAAATCGACCGACCAGACGCTGTCTTTGGCGTGAGCGATGAGAGTTAGCCATGACGGACCATCGGCACCCGGCTCGGGTCGACAGTGTGTGGCAAGCACGCGACGCACGACATCTTTGTCAATTTTGATACCAAAAGCGTAATTGATCTGCTGGGCGATGCGGACACAACCGAACTTTGGATTGCGGCGCTTCATCTCGACGATGGCCGCGATGAGTTGTGTGGAAGGGCCTTTCGGTCCGGGCTTTCGTTTCCGGCGGGAAGAGGAGAACAGCAGACGGTATTTTCGATGGACCAGCGCCTTGTGGAATTCGAATAGCGTGGCCGGCTTGAGAATCGCGGATAGCTTCGGAATGCGATGTGGGCTCACAAGGAGGGTAGTCAGCCCGAGCACAAGGCGATCGAGCATGGTGAGATTCGACGCACGCTGTCGAGAGCGATTGCTGATCAGGAGTTGATGTTTGAGCAAGAGCGATTCAGCTGCGACCTGGCGCGTGCCGCCCGGGCCGAGGAGTTTCGCGAGGGTCACGAGCAGATGGATCGCCAGGAGGAGCAGATCGCGCATGAGTTGAAAATTATCATGCCGGCCAATCTGCGCAAGACTGCACCACAGCGGCGATTTATGCCAAAGTTGCCAATTCGCCACCCACACCCCGCGGGATGTCACCCCAATCAGCAAAATCTCTTCTCTTCAACAACATAGATCTGATGCGCGGTTGTAGTAATCTTTGTAAGACAGCAGAACGTGGCGCAGTCGGCGATGAGGCTCACCATCCTTGGCGAGAGTATGTTCGTGTTCGAGCTCAGGATGTCAGGTAGCGCTTTGCGCAAGGGGACTACGCCCTGCCGCACAATGATGCCGCGCTCGATCAGGAAACCGCGGATTTGATTGATCGTTCCGGTCCGTTGGCCCACGAGGCGCGAGCGCACACGATGCAGAGCCAGCAAGTCCATCTGTTCCGGCGTCTTGATCGTCACGAAGTGCATAGTGGGCCGCTGCACAGCTTCCGCGACCGCCTCGGCATCGCGGTAGTCGTTCTTGTGACCTTTGAGAAACGGCTTCACGTACTGCGCCGGGATCAGACGCACGTCGTGGCCCAGAGCGGTCAACTGGCGGCCGATGTGATGAGAGCCCGAGCAGGCCTCCATGCCGATCAGGCAACGCGGGACATTGCAAAGACGGTGTTCGAGCTGACTACGGGATACCTTCCGCTGCAGAGCGATGGCGCCCCGCTTGTCCATCCCAATCAAGTGGAATGTGTTCTTGCCGAGGTCGATCCCGATCGTGGTGATGGTTTCCGGCGTCTTCTGAGATGTGCGCATCGCATGCTCCTCGAGCTTTTGCGTAATGCCTCCAGCCGCAGGCCCAGCAGATTAAGCGCTGGGCGCGGCCGGGCCATCCCATTAACTGACATTCCGTCGCCCTTCACATGCGTGTATCCTGCATGCACCACCTATCGCTGGGTTTGCGGCACGCCGCACCGGGCCAAAAAAGGGCCACGCTTTAACAAGCAATTCAAGGGAAGAAAAGATGAAACGACACTGGTCATACTCGCTGCAGGTGCGTGCCTATTCGCCAGTCTGTTGACATCAGCGAAAGCGGCGCCAGACGTGTCGCTGGCGCGCCTTGGGATTGATTCACCATCAAAGGACTCCGACCCCTTGATGCCGTCCGGGCACAGTGGACGGCCTCAGGCAATCCCGATTGAAGTGCTTCAGCTTGCCAGCATATGTCGGCTGCGCAATTTTCGTAGAACTGTCACTGCGAGCAATGCGGTCACCGCATCGAGTATGGCCACAATGATAAATACGGACATCCAACTGCCGGTCGTCTGCTTGAGGAATGCCGCGGCAGGCCCCCCTAAAATCGAGCCGACGCCTTGCGCGATATAGAGAAAACCATAGTTCGTCGCCGCATATTTCGGTCCGAACGTGTCAGTTAGGGTCGATGGGAAGAGCGAGAAGATCTCCCCCCAACCGAAGAACACAAGACCCGTGAGCACAACAAACAGAACGGGTCGATCTATGAACGCAAACAAGACGAGGATAGCGGCACATTCCAGAGAGAAGGCGAGAGCCATTGTGATCTCACGTCCGATATGGTCGGAGATCCAGCCAAAAAAGGGCCGTGTCAATCCGTTGGTAAGACGCGAGAGCGTTAACGAAAGCGGCAGCGCCGCCATGCCGAATACCAGTGCGTTCGCAACATTGTATTCCTTCGCGAATGGCCCGACGTTGGAAACGACCATCAGCCCACTGGTTGACATCATGCTCATCATCAGGAACAGCAGCCAGAACGTCGGGGTTTTCAACATTTGCGCCGGTGTATAGCTGCGTTTCGACTGCATCGTGGTGGCCGATGCGGCCGTATAGCCCGCCGGTTGCCAGCCTTCCGGCGGTATCCGCAGCCATTGCGCAGCGATGATACCTATGACGCCCTGAATGATGCCCCACACAACCAGCGTATGCGCATAGCCGGCGCTCTTGATCATGCTGTCTATGGGAAAGCTGGTAAAGATCGCACCAAACCCATAGCCCGCGGCGGCTAGTCCCGTCGCCAGTCCACGCCGGTCGGGAAACCAGCGCACCATGAGGCCAATGATTCCGACATAGATGATGCCGGTGCCGAACCCGCAAATTACACCGTAGGCGAGATATAATGCCCAGATATTGTCGGCGTAACTGGAAAGCACCCAGCCGCCACCCGACATCAGCGCACCAACGGATATTAGAGGGCGCGGACCAAATTTATCAACGAGATAGGCCAGCAGCGGCGAGCACCAAGTTTGCAAAATAATGAGGAGAGAGAATGTCCACTGCAGCTCGGCAAGCGTCGTTCCAAGTTTCTGGTTGAGCGGTCCGGTAAACAACGTCCAGACATATTGCGGCGACGAGATCGACATCATGGCGACCAAGCCGAGAATGAGCTGATACCAACGGTTCCAGTACCATGCAGTCGGAATTGCCGGCGCTACTGTTGTCATGTCAGATACGCCCTTTTTTATCAACGGGTCGGGCCCCACTCCCGACTGGATGAATATTATCGTTCTGCCGATTGGAGATCGCAATGGCGGAAGTTGCCGGTTGGGAGGACCGAATTCCAGTCGGCGCAAGATGTCAGCGATGGGTTATTTGCGAACCTTTCTAATCTTATGCTTTTCAGACCTGTCCGCCCCAAAGTCGATTTTCTGCTCTACCCCCGAAAGATGGGGTAATCGGCCGGCCCAGCTTGTGGATAGCGGAAGATTTTGGGTGCTGCGCTTCAGGCTGATAGTGAAACGAGGTCCGTGGCTACGGCCTCAACGACGAGCGGATCGAGAGGTTGTCGAACGAGATCGTAGCGATCGCGCGGCAGGACGCGAGTTGCGGTCGGCTCATGCGTGTGCCCGGCATTGGGCCGATCATCTCCAGCGCGATGGTGGCCGCGATCGGCGCGGGGGGCGGTCGTCGACTTCCGAAATGAGTCATTCGCGACGTTTCGACCAGTGGCCGATCACTTCCGCTCTTCCCCGATTAGCAGACATTTTCAGAGCCGGTTGGCATGTCTCAAAGGTACCAACAGCGACAGCAACCGTGGCCTTGCATAAGGGACTGTCACAGACCTCGCCCCGATCAAATGTACGGTGCCCTGCGCAGAGATGGCGGTGCCATCGGACGGAGGAGAGCGAGGTTCTTCGGAAGTTCGGCCTGCTGGATGTGAACGCGGACAATCAACGAGCTGCTCGCCGCGCGGGTCGCGCCGGGTTCTACCACAACCGACATCGCAAAAACGCCAGCATGATTAGGACGGCAGCGCCGATGGCGAAGCCGCCATCGGCGCTGATGGTTGCGCCCCAGAGATCGATGAACAATTTGTCCGACATGCGCGGCTCTCCATTGAAACAATGAGAGCCTTCGGGGGATGACCTATCCGCTGCCGCAGCCGTTCGTCAAGGCTGCCGCGCGCGCCGCGCTCATGGGATAAGAGCGCGCCCCCACTGAAAACATTCAGGTCGGTGCGTCATTGGTCGGTCAAGATATTCTGAGCTGTACACAAGTCTCAGAGCCGGTAGGCCGCCAGCACGGAGATGACGAACAACAACGCTGCCGCAATCGCCACGATGCCTTCGGCGCTGAGATGCATCCCCAAGAAGCTGACCTGCAGTCGGTTGCGCATGACATGGCTCTCCATTTGAAAAATTGAGAGCTGTCTGTCGGGGATCGCGGACGATGCATCTGCGTGCCGATTTTCAGGTGCGTCAACAGAGAAGCGGCGACCATCTTCCTTGGTAGGGAACACGCCGTTCCCCTGCAACAAGTTGACATGGCGCAAAAAGTCGAACGGGAGCCCGAGGTCGCGTGTCAGTTGCGTGTCAACGTTGTCCACAACAATCTCGGCGCAGCATCGCTGCACCTCGATCGCGTTGATCGGCCACATGTCGACGCATGAAGGAGATGCAAATGTTCGGCGCGGCGCTGGCGGCCCGCCCACAGGCCGCCCGGCCACTTGGCCAGTTATCCAAACCCGATCTTGATCAGGCTGCCTTGTCGAGTTTCTCGACCTTTACGCCACCGCCTTCCATCAGCATGACCCTGTTGAGAAGCTTCACCAGTGCGTAGACGGATTCGATCGAGGGTGCTGCGGTATTGGTCAGCTTGGCCATTTCCAGGATCGAACCGATCAACGCCTCGGTTTCGAGTGAGCGGCCGGCTTCGACGTCCTGCAACATTGACGTCTTGTGCGCGCCGACGGCTTCCGCGCCGGCGATCCGCTTGTCGATGCTGACGCGGAAGGTGACGCCGAGTTTTTGCGCGATGTCCTGGGCTTCCTTCATCATGGCCGCCGCCAGCGCGCGCGTCTCGGCGAACTGGCAGATGTCGACCAGCGTGGCGTGAGTCAGCGCCGAGATCGGGTTGAAGGAGAGGTTGCCCCACGCCTTCAGCCAGATTTCCGAACGGATGTCCGGCAGTACCATCGATTTCAGCCCGACCTTGATGAAGACGTCGTGCAATTCCTTGACGCGCGGCGTCTCCTTGCCGTCGAGTTCGCCGATCGGGAAGCGGTCGCCCTCGACGTGGTGAATCACGCCCGGCGCGATGGCCGCCGCGGCGGGATAGACCACGCAGCCGATGATGCGCTTCGGATCGATATTCTTGGTGAGTACGCCCGAGGGATCGAGGCTTTCCAGCTTGTGATCATCGTACTTGCCGCCGAGCCTCTGGAAATACCACCACGGCAGGCCGTTCTGCACGGTCAGCACGATCGTGTCGGGGCCGAGCAGCGTGTCGATGTCGCGCACAACCTGATCGAGGAAGTGCGCCTTCACCGCGAGGATCACGATATCCTGCTTGCCGGCATCGGCCGCCTTGTTGACCGCCTTCATCTTCGCGGTCTGGACATTGCCGTCATGCCACTCGAGCTTGAGCCCGTTCTTCTGGATCGCGGCGAGATGCGCGCCCTGGTCGATGACCGTGACATCCTCGCCCGCCAGCGCAAACTTGGCCGCCAGCAGGCCGCCTATGGCGCCGGCGCCGACCACGCAAATCTTTTTCTGCTTGGGCGGCGCGCCCAGCAGATACGGGCTCGGCAGCACCTGGTCGAAGACGTTGCTAAGGCTGCCGACGCCGTCGATCACGATGTCGACGACGTTGTGGGCGTCGCCCATCGTGCCGGCGCCGAGCGAGGTGCCGCAGGCGATGATGTCGCCCGGCATCAGCGTCACATCCTTGGAGATGGCCGCGACCAGCCGGTGCGGCGGGAAGAACATGTCCGCGACAGGATAGTTTTGCCGTTCCTTGCCGTTCAGGACGGTCTTGACCGACAGCTTCATCGGATCGACGCCGGTCTCGATCACGGGACCGAACACGCCGAAGGTGTCGAAGCTCTTGGCACGCGCCCATTGCTCGAACGACTTGTCCTTACGCAGCAGATCGACGGCGGTGACGTCGTTCACGCAGGTGTAGCCGAAGATGTAATGGCCGGCCTCGGCCTCCGAGATGTTGAAGCACTTCTTGCCGATGACGACGCCGAGCTCGCCTTCGTAAATGATCTTTCCGGCATAGGTGGCCGGCCGCTGGATCGGCTGGTTCGCCGGCCAATAGGCATTTGGGGCTTTAAGGAACCAAAGCGGCTCTTTCGGTTGCTGGAAATCGTTCTTGGCCGCGAGCTGATGGAAATTATTCCACAGACAGATCATCTTCGAGGGATCGCACGGCGTCAGCACGCTGACGTCGGAGAGCTTCACCGTTTGGCCGCTCGGCTTCGCGCCGGCGAACATGTCGCCAGTATGCACTGCGATCGCGTCGCCCTCCAGCGCGCCGAAGCTGGGTTTTCCAGCCTGCTCAAAACGGATCCATTTTGCCATTTGCAACCTCCCGGTGATGTGACGGCAGCGTCATTGGAGCGCGCGGCCTCTTGCTGATTGCTTGCATATTGTATGCCTTACGCCAATCCCCGCGCAATCATGCACTGCATCATCGGCGACGCAGCCGATGTCCACGGTGCCGGGCGAAGTGATATAGGCCCGCTATTCCAACGGTTTCGTTGTGCGATCTGACGCGCGGCGGCATGTATCACGCCGTCGGAAAGCAGGGGCCGCCAAAACAAAAGACGCCCCTCGCGGAGCGCCTTTCGCATTGTCACGCGGTGCAGCGTTGAGCCATCACTGCGGGTAGTACATCTCGAACTCGGTCGGATGCGGGGTCATCTCGAACCGCTCGACCTCGCTCATCTTCAGCGCGATGTAGCTGTCGATCCGGCTCGAACGACACCACCGGCAAGGACTGCGTCCGCTACGGCTTCCGCCAGGACTTCTTCGGCCAGACCGCGGCCGCGGCGATTGGGCCGGTGATGGTCAAGAACTTCGGCAAGGGCAAGAAGGCGGCCTATCTGACGCCGGACTACACCTACGGCCACACCGTCACGAAATCGATGCAGGATTATCTCGCGACCGCGGGATGGACCACCGCCACCAACCAGGTCGCTCCGCTCGGCGCGCCCGACTATTCGTCATATCTCCTGAACGTCGCCAACTCGGGCGCCGATGTCCTCATCAATGTCAACTGGGGACATGATGTCGTGCTCTCGACCCAGCAGGCCAAGCAGTTCGGCGTGCTCGACAAGATGAAGCTGGTGATCCCCTACCAGGTGCCCTTCATCGCCCGCGAGACCGGCGGCCTGATGCAGGGCGTATACGCCGCCACCGACTACTGGTGGACGATCGAGGACAAATATCCACTGGCCAAGATGTTCAACGACGCCTTCAGGCTACAAGCCGGAATGGGGTGCCGAAAACGCCTATATCAGCTTCGCGCATTGGGCCCACATGATCGAGGAAACCGGCAGTTTCTACCCGCCGGACGTTATCAAGACCTACGAGAAGGGCGAAACCCTCCCCTCCTTTGTCGGTGACGTGCACTACCGCAAGGAAGACCATCAGTGCGTCCGTCCAGTCATCATCGCCAAGGGCAAGATGGAAAAGGACATGAAGAACAAGGAGGACTATCACGACGTCGTCGAGATCGTTCCTGGCGAAGGCTTGATGCAGAAGCCTGACGCGTTCGGCTGCAGCCTCGGCGAATACACTTGAACGGGGGCTGACTTGTGACGCCGCCAGCAAGCACGAACTTGCGGCGGCGTCAGTTTTTCTGCGCGGGCGCATACGGCGCAATTTTGCAAATCAGGACCGCGAACGCTTTTCATGATTAGTTGGCCGAACTTCATTTCCCAGCTGTTCAACGGACTGGCGCTGGGCGCGCTGCTCGCGCTGATCAGTTCCGGCTTGACCATCATTTACGGCACGCTCGGTGTGCTCAATCTCGCGCATGGCGCGATGTTCATGATCGGCGGCTACGCGGGCTTCGTCACCTATCAATACACCAACTCGTTCATCCTCGCCGTAATCGCGGGCTCGCTGTTCGTGATGGTTCTCGGAGTCGTGATGGAGCGCGTCATCATCCGCCATTTCTATCATCGCCCGCATGAGGACCAGCTACTCGTCACCTTCGGCCTCGGCATCTGCTTCGTCGAGACCGTGCGCCTGATCTTTTCCTCGAATTCGCAGATCGTGCCGCCGCCGACGCTGTTCCAGGGCATCACCAATCTCGGCTTCATGTTCATCCGACCTATCGCCTCGCCGTGGTCGGCATTGTCGCCATAGCACTCGGCGCGATGTTCCTGATCCTCTATCGCACGCGGCTCGGCATGATCGTGCGCGCCGGCATCGAGGATTCGGTGATGGTGGATTCGCTCGGCATCAACGTTTACCGCGTCTTCATGATCGTGTTCGGCATCGGCGCGATGGCCGCGGGCTTTGCCGGCATCGTCAACGCGCCGGTGGTGTCGCTGACACCGGGCGTCGGCGACGATATCCTGGTCGAAACTTTCGTGGTGGTGGTGATCGGCGGCGTCGGATCGTTTCCGGGGGCGATTCTCGGCGGCCTGATCGCAGGCGAGATCATCAGCATCACCTCGATGTTCAACCCCGGTTACGCCTACGTGATGCTGTTTGCGGCCATGACGCTCGTGCTCGTGGTACGGCCCCACGGCCTGCTCGGCGTGCAGGGCCGCGAGTGAGCGCGATCGTCTAATGCTCAAGCAACGCCCCTTTTTGATCGAGACGCTGACCGCGATCAGCCTGATCGTCGCCCCGTTCGTGCTGCCCTATCTCGGCTTTGCGCCCAACACCGTGAACCGGATCCTGGTCTGGGGCCTGTTCGGCCTCGGCTTCGATATCCTGTTCGGATTCACCGGGCTGCTGTCATTCGGCCAGTCCGCGTTCTACGGCACCGGCGGCTTCGTCGCTGCCTATCTTCTGACCCACGCCGGCCTTGGCAGCGTCGTCGGCGCCCTGATCATCGGCATGATCGCCGCCGCCGTCACCGGTTACCTGGTCGGGTTGATCGCGCTCCGGCGCACCGGCATCTACTTTGCCATGATCACGGTTGCGATCGCGGAAGTCTTTTTCTTCGTCGAGTTCAATCCGCTGTCGGACTGGACCGGGGGCGAGAATGGACTGCCGGGCGTGCCGGAGCCCAGCTTCAATCTCGGCTTCACCACGCTGCATTTCACCAATGGCTGGTCGCTCTATCAGTTCATCGCGCTCTGCTACTTCGTCGGCATCGCGATCGCGCTGCGTATCGTGCGCTCCCCGGTCGGTGCGGTCTTCAGCGCGATCCACGACAATCCGCTGCGCGCCACCGCCGTCGGTAACGCGTTGATTTAGCAAGGCACATTTTTCCGTGCACCCTTAAACACCGTGCGCCAATCCGTCAGAAATTTGCGCTCTTGATTCCAAAAAGGAATTTCGACGATCCGGGATTTGTTCGGTTTCAGCGACTATCGGCGTCGATCGGTCGTTTTTCAGCATCAGCCACAGAGCACCACTGTCTGTTCAGCGGCGTAAAAAGACCGTCAGCGCCCCCCCCCGCTACGCCTTAGTCGCTCACGCCGGGTCGGCCGCCGCAACCGCGATCGGCTTCGTCCAACGCAGCGCGTCGCGCTCGGGTCGGATCAGCGCCATGCCGATCAGGCCGCCCATAAGCATGATGACGCCGCAGATCATGAAGCCGGTATTGAAGCCGTTGAGCGGTGTTGTTGCCGCCTCGACAACGCTGCCCATAACGTAGGGGGGCGAGAAGCCCTGCCGAGGCGCTAACGGCAGTGCCGATAGCGAGCAGAGCACCGCGCTGAGCGACCGGCACGATTTCGCTAACAACCGCATTAGCGATCACGGAGATGACCGAAGGCAGCGCCACCCCGATTGTTGTTAGGGCGATCTTGGCGGAACTGCCCGGTGCATAGGGCATGATCGTCAGCGCGGCACCGCCGAACGCGACGCAGGCGCCGCCGAAGATTCCGCGCGCCATCCGGCTCGATACCCCGCGCCCGAGCAGACGTTGTGAGAGCCAGCCGGCCGAGATTACTAGGATCACGCTGGCGCCCGCCGGAAGCGCACCCAATAGGCCGATCGAGCCCTGCGTCAAACCGAGCCCCTTGATCAGAAACGCACCCTGCCAGGAGAGCGTTTGCGATAACCCCCACTGGGCGCCGAAACTCGCGCACCAACTGGCAATGATCGTCGGGCTGAACAATAGCTGTCCGTAGGCGATCCGTTCGGGTGCCGACGCCGTCGTCGTTGCCCTGGCGGTGGCAGCGGCGGCTGTCGTCAGGGGGCCTTCGCGGCCGAGCGCGAACCACGCCGCCGTCCAGACGAGCCCGGCGATGCCAAGCACGCCGAATGCCCAATGCCAGGAATAACGGACGATGACCCAGTTGAGCAGCGGCAGCGCCACCATGATGCCGACGCCGGCGCCCTGCGTGACGATGGCGGTGGGCAAGGTCCGCAGCTCGTTTGGAAACCATTTATAGGCCGAGTGCAGGGCCACGGGATAAGCCGGCCCCTCGCCGGCGCCGAGCGCGATGCGCGCGGCGATGATCGTCGCAAAGCCGACGCTCCCGAGCATCGGGAACTGGGTCAAGGCCCAGACGAGCCCCATGACCAACAGCGCCCAGCGCGTCTCGACCCGGTTGACGATAAAGCCGGTGACGACCGCCGAGACCGCAAACAGCAGGAAAAAGCTCGAGCCGAGCAGGCCGAACTCGCGCGGGCTGAGAAGCAGCTCGTCCATGATCGGCACCGCGGCGATGCCGATGACCGCCTTGTCGGCGAAGTTGATCACCATGAACAGGAATAAGAGGGCGACGATCAGCCAGGCCTGGCGCGGCGCCGCAGCGGGATGCGCGGCGGCGGCCCGAACTGCGGCCTCCGGTGATCGAGACGTCTGAACGGTCATGGCGCCCTCAGTGCAAAGTGGACGGGTACCTGCCGACATCTGGATTCCCATCAGGTGTTGATTGATGCAGCCTCGAACACCGCTGTCAGGATGCCAAGGCGGCCTTCCATGAGGTTTCGTCCCAAATTGGCGGCAAGCTGCGCGAAGTCCGGCCCCATCACCACGCCGAGATTTGGCGAAGACGGCGGCCCCGACGCGCGCAACTCAGCAAACCAAGCCTTGGCGGTCTCGGTGTCGTCGTGCCATGCCAGTGCGCGGAAACCGGCCGGCTCGATCGCCTCGCGCGTCGCGGCGGCTGTCAAGAGAAAGCTCGTTGCCGGCGTTCGCGCCCAGGGCACGGGATAGTGCGGCTCGCCGCCCGCCAACACGACGTCGAAGGTCGCAAACCTGCCGCCTGGCTTGAGCACGCGCCGGATTTCCCGGTAGAGCCGCGCCCGATCGGAGATGTTCATCGCCACATGTTGCAGCAGCACCACGTCGAAACTTCCATCGTCGAATGGAAGCTCGAGCGCGCTGGCTGTCTGGAACGACACCTCCCCGCTCAGGCCCGTGCGCTTCGTCAGATAGCGCGCGGCATCCACGAATGGCTCGCTGAGGTCGACGCCCTTCACCCGGCAGCCATAGGTCGCAGCCAGAAAGCGCGCCGGTCCGCCGACGCCCGAGCCGACATCGAGAACCGACATGCCGGCGGCGATCCCAGCCAACTTGGCAAGCTCGGTGGTTGCTGCGAGCCCACGGGTGTGAAACTGGTCGAGGGCGCTCAGCTGCTGCGGCGTGAGCCGCTGATCATCCGGCCCAAAGGCCGCGAGCGCCGTCTTCAGCCGCTCGGTCAGGCCGGTCGCACGATAGTGGTCGCGCACGTCATCAAGAACATCGGTCATCGCAAGATTTCTCCAGGGTTTCAGGTGGCTCACTCCTGCTCTGCAGGTCTGATGTAAGATCGCTTCCGGCGAACGACTATTCGCGTTAATGTTGATGGGCTATGAAGCAGAACTTCACAGTCAGGCAGGGCGCGCTCGACGGCGTGGAGGCGTTTCTGAGCGTCGCCCAGCACCCGTGTTGTCAAAAAATTGGAACGGTGGACGAACCTGTAGGTCGTAGCGCGTCGGCAAGCTTACCGGGCGCGTGAGTTGGGACTACGGGTCGCAAAGGTCTTCCGCGGCTTTTCGATCTCCTGATCGACGCGGCGGAGTCAGAGTTCAGGACTGAGCCTTGGGCGCGCGATCACGCCGCCTCTTGATGGTAATAACGCAGGAGCCCACCCAATCGCTCACGGCATTGCACAGGCCCGGTGCGGCGGACGCTCGTACCGCGGGGGAACAGCAGGACGTTGTCCTTCCCCTGATGATTGCGCTCCGCATGGTAATGCTCGACATATTCGCTCAGGGCGCGCCGCAGGGAGCGCTCGCCGAAGAGAATTACCTTGGACAAGCACTCCTCCTTTACCGACCTGACCCAGCGCTTGATGTCGTTTTGTAGCTCGTGATCTGTCGCCTTCGTTGTTGAGTTGCGGAGGAGCCGGAAGGCGTGGACGGCTCCGCCGACGTGGTCATGCCATGGATATTGCCGCCGGGTTAGCCCTGCGGGTCGGTTTCTTTGTTCGACTTGAAGCCCGTTTCTCCGTCCCGACCCGCGCTGTCTCAACGGCGGCGCGCGCAGGAGCGGTCAAGGACGCGCGCTTGCGCGCCCGTAAGGGCTTGTCCTTGACAGCTCCGAGCACGCTGCCAGGCTGAGGCGCGTCGGGGCTGATCTGCTGTCCGTCGGCAGTAAACGTTGCCAACCGGTGCAGGCCAAGGAACACACTCACGCTGCCATCGGGATACTCGTGAACCCGCACCACGGCCTTGACGAAGTGGGGCCTGAGCCGGCTCTCCGGCAACTGCAGCCGCCGGCCGCTCCATGCGATCGTGTTGTCGTGGGCGACGGTTCGCTCTTCGATCACGCACAGCGCCTCGCGCCAGCGCCCGCGCGCCTCCGGCGAATACGCCGCGATATGCTCGATCCCAAGATACGATAAAGCCCTTCCCACCTGGGTTTGTTGCGTCTTCGAGACCTTCTCGCCAGCCTTCGGGGTGTAGAAGTAATGGCTGCCGCGATCGGTGTAGAGCGCGCAGAACAGGCCACGCTCGCCAATCACCTCGCCCAAGGTCTGGAACGTCGACGCCGTCCCTTCTTCCTCCACCAGCAGCATCGAGTAGATCTCGCTCGTCGCATCGTCCAACGTGACGATCAGGTCCATCGCCGGCAGACCTTCGATCCAGGCATGGCGCGACCCATCCTGGTGCAGCAGCATCCCCGGCAGCGGTCGGCGCGGACGCTTCTTGCGGTGCGCCGAACGCTTCGGCGCCTTCCGCACCAAGCCTGCCGCCTGCAGGGCCAGCTTCGTCACCCTGTAGCCCAGCACATAGCCATGCCGCTTTTGCAGCTGCTCGTGGAAGTGCTTCATCGTGAAGTCCGCGTACTTGTCCCGGTAAAGCCCCAGCATCCGCTCAAGCTCTTCCTCCGGCGCCCGCCGCGGCGATCGCCGACCCAAGCGCCGGTCAACCAGCCCATCATCGCCTTCCGCCTCATAGCGTTCCGCCCAGCGTTGAAAGGTCCGCACGCTGACCCCGAGAAATTCAGACGCCGCTTCCTGCGTCAGCGCCTTCGCCTCCGTCCGTTCCAGCAAATCCGAAAACCGCATCCGTCGTACACCCTCGTGAATGGATGCCGTGCCCATTGTGCCCCCTTTGTTCTAGGGCACCAAAACACGACACTTCACGAGCTACAAACAGGCGACACATCACGCGCTACTGACACCGGGCCTATCGTGCTTTGTTACCTCCGCACGCACCGGATATGCTAATCGGTTGGCGCTATCCCACGCCGTACCAGGTAATTGCAGGAATCCCTATTTTTATAGGGTTTCCGGGCAGATCGGCCCTCGCTCCGTACCACGCCATAACAGCACATCCTAACTGGTCCGGTGCCAATTCGGGTGCCAAGAATCCAGAGCTTCAATCGGCGAGCCAATCGAACGGCCTTTGGCGGGGAGCCGGGCTACGGCGACGTTGCCGCGTCCCGGTGTCTGGTAGCTCCGACTCCGGATAACCGCATGGGCGGTCTCCGCTGGCCGTCCGGCGTCGGCACCAAAACGAAAAAGCCCCCGGCCTTTTTGGGGCCGAGGGCTTCGAGCAATTCCGGGCAAGGTGCGACGTCAGGCCTTCGAGGCCGACTCCACTCTACGGATTAACCCCTCAGCCGCGTCGAGGATTTCCGCTTCCAGCGCAAGGATTTTAGCCTCGACAATGTCTGTGCGGTGACGCAGGGCGGCAAACTCGTCGGGGGACATGTCGTCGCGCCGCAAGTGATCGTCGGCCGCGTCGGCGATGGCCCGATACTCTGCGATGAGAGACGGCCAGATGTTCACCGCGGCCTGATGGCTGGCCCTCAAAAGCGGGTCAGGTTCGATCCGCGCAGCAGTGTCGAGGCCGCCGGCCTGCTTTTCCATAAGGGTCGCCGTCCCGCGATGATCGCGCCGCAACTCTCGCAACGCCTGCTTAACGTGCTCAGGCATCTTCATTCGATAGCCTCCCTCGACGCCGCTTCAGTTTCGGTTTTTGTTGCCGCAGCCACGGCCATCAGAAACTCGCCAATCTCGCGCAGCTAGGCCGGCGAGAACATGCCGGCAAATCTCGCGGCCGGCTTCGTGCGCAGGTCGAGCAAGGCCGTCACGGCACTGGCGAATGACGTTCTCCCTTCCCATGCCGTATCGGCATGCAGCTTTTGCGGTTCGGGTGGTGTTGTCGGCGGTGGCAGGTCTGGCGGGGCACCATCGAGAATGTTCTCGGCCTCGTCCTTGGCCTCATCGCGATAAGCTTGCAGATCGCGCAATAGCGCGGCCTCATGGGCCTTGCGCTCGGCCTCCTCATGCTCCTGCTCGATCTCGTCGACGATCGCACTGGCGCTCTCATCGGTCTCCGGTTCGCGCTCCTGAAGCGCGGCGACTGCTTTTTCATGCCACGGCTCATCGCTGTGCACGCCAAGCTTAACGAGCTGCACGAGTGTCGCGTCCGGGTGATCACCGAAGCGGCGTCGACCGATGCCGATCTGTATCACCCGCTTGGCATCGCGCGGCGCCAACCGCTTCTTGGTCGCGTGCTTGGCCAGCTCCTTGATGATCGCAGGTAAGTCTTCTTCGCATTGGTGATCAGCCAGCGCGTAGAGCGTTGTTTTGCCAAGCCGCAGATTCCGCAAATTGCGGAATTTGCCGGCTAGCTTCGCGACCTTCATGTAGCGCTCAGCGCTGTCTTCTGAATAATCTTCAAATTCCGTCTTCAGCCAATCGAGCCATTGGCCGGGCTCGCATTGGGCTCTGGCTTCAAGCAGGAGATCGCCTTTATCGATAATGTTCGCGCGGTCCAACTTGTGGAGGGCGTCTGCGATCTGATCGAGCGAGCGCGTGTTTTTCCGTTTTTTCATATGATGAGCTTTCGGTCGAAAGCAGCTCTGCAAAGAGCAACAGCTTTCGGATTGAGCTGGCTTCCGATCCGCAAGGGCATGTTCAAGGGCGCAAAGTGCGCGAACAAGCGACCACGTTCGTACTGCCAATCATCAATGCGCCAGTCGAACGGGACGCCTTTACTCGCGTCGTCAAGCCCGCGCTTGAACGCGGGTGACGCCATGATCCGCTCGATCGTTGTTCCGATCGTCGAAGCCTGTCGGGGCTGTTTCCGCACGGCAAGGCACTCCCCAATGATGAGAGCGAACGAAGATGCGAGGAAGAGAAAAAAGGCACGGGTCGCGGAAGAGCCCAGCGGGCAAGCTAGTTCTCGATCACTCCCGATTCAAGATCAGGTCGAATTGATCTTTTTCGCGGGCCCCGGCTCTTAGCTGTAATGGCTGGCGCGGGACGTGGACGGCAACTCTTCTCGGCACCCGGCGATCGAGCGGACGGCCTCGGCCAATCGACCAGCGCGAACTTGGCCGGCGGCGTCAAGGTCGAGGCTGCCACCGCAGGCGAGGATACTGAGACCGGCGGCTGCGTCCCTGATGTCGCGTTCAGCCCCGCACCATGTCACGAGCGTGTCGAGCGCCAGCGCGCCGGCAATGATACGGGCGCGTTCGGGCGTCTTTCCGGCGGCCAGCGCGTCCAGGCAAAGGGCGGCATCAGTCAGGCCTGAGATTTTCGGAGGGTCGGGCGGCGTCTTGAAATACGAAAGCGCCCAGATTGCGGCCCGTCTTTGGCGTTCGGCTCGGTTCATGCTATTGGCTCCTGCCATCTCGTGGGTTACCCATGTTACCCACTGCATGGCAGATATCAATGGAATCCTTTAGAAAGGGAACCTCGACGATGGGGAAATTTCGAACGATGCCGCCTAAGCTTTCGGCCGAGGGGACCAAAACGGTCAATCTGATACTGTCCCTGGAACTTGCCCGCGCGGTGGACGAATTTCGCCGCCATGAGCCGGACGTCCCCAACACGTCGACCGCCCTCCGGCGCCTGATCGAGGCCGGGCTCAAGGCGACCAAGCCGAAAAAGACCCGGCCATGAACAAGCTCATGATCATCGCCGCTGCCTGCCTGATCAGCGGCAGCGCATTCGCGGGCGACGTGACGCTGACCTTTGGTCGGTTTAAACCGGGGAGCAGCTACCCTGACGAAGCGACACAGTTTGTCACCGTGAACAACGGCACAGACTCAAGCGTTGACGTACTTATCGAATGCGGGTTTTTGCGCGGTCCGCAATTGGTGGGTACTGACCATGAATGGTCGATCAACATCCCAGCCGGGCAAAGCGCACACGAACAATTAGAAACCAATATTGATGGGCCGGCACCCGATCGCGCGGAGTGTCGCATTTCACAGATCGAAAGAAGCAACGCGTAAACACCCGCACGGTGACCGGCCGTCGCGCAGCTGCGAGCCCGCAACGATAACCCGCCGCCGGCACTGGTCGCACTGACACCGCCAGCTCACACGAGTAGACCTGCCGTTGAACAGCACCCCGACACAAGCGACGACAGTGAGACTGCCGAACTTCATTCCCACGGCCACCTCCTGACGCCGCACTGGCGCGAATGAACCCCCGCGGCGCCGAGGCTCGCGGTGAACCTTAAATCGCGCCATGGCTAGGTAGCCCCTGTGGCGAATTGGCAACTTTGGCATAAATCGCCGCTGTGGTGCAGTCTTGCGCAGATTGGGAGAGTAAGCCGAAGGGATTGCACCTCCGGCTTCTCGCAGAACAGTGCTTGAAACTCTCGCTTCACACTGCTCCCATCAGGCAGACATGCCGGTAACACCGAGCTTCCAATGTGCGAACAGTCTGCGTCTTTTGACCGCAATGACCTCAATCAATCGACCAGCCTGTATCTTCGCGCCCCGGTAGCGCTTGTACTTTCGCATGACCCACGCGACCAATGTGGCGTTGACGTAATGCCATATCGGTTGCAAAGCCGACGGGGTATAGGCTCCATAGTAGTTCAACCAGCCTAGAAGGATTGGATTGATCTCCTGAGCTATATCTGCCAGCTCTACATGTGTGCGTCTACGAAGTTGTAGCTCCCTGATCGTCTTCCGCATCGACTTGAGAGACAACGCACTGACCTGTGGTTTGAAGCTTGTGAAAACTTCTTTGGTTTTCTTGTTCTTCACAGTCTTTGGTCCAAAGCAATATCCGAGGAAGTCAAACATCGTGTTCGGATATTTACCTTTGCGTTTCGCATCTTTGCAGTAGACGATCTTGGTTTTCTCCGGATGCATTTCCAGATGGCATTCCGCAAAACGAGCTGCAAGCTTTGCCTTTACGGCTACGGCTTCAGCCTCTGTCCGGCAGTGCACCAATCCATCATCCGCATACCGGCACCAAGGGAGGTCTGGGTACTCTCGTGCCATCCATGCATCGAACGTGTAGTGCAGGAAAAGATTCGCCAACACCGGACTGATTACTCCCCGTACGCAAAAGGTAACTTGGCTCGCCGACCGACCGGCGGCCGCCTGCAGGAGGCGAAGTCGGTCCGCCACCA
>CAWGJM010000013.1:0-317006 GCA_963822795.1 uncultured Alphaproteobacteria bacterium | reverse complement strand
TGGCGCAAACTCAATGGCAGGCTCGGCCAAAACAACTTTGTTGCTCCGAGCGATGTCCCCTTTCACTTATGTCGGCGATCACGATCCAAGTGAAAGCGTGCAGCTCGCGCGTTTTCATCTGATCACAAGTATGGATCTGATCACAAATGAAAAACATCGCATCATGCGTATTTCGTGGAACGGCTCAGCCAGATTTTAAATTTGTGCGACGCGTTATCGCAAACTGCGGGCGATTGCGTAAGGGCTACTGACCAAGCGCGACGCCTTGCGAGGCCCAGCTTTGGCCAAACATTCGGATGCAAATGCACAACGCCTTTTTATGGCGATCTGCGCGCGTTCTTCTGATAACCTCTTTGACAATCTCCATCTCGATCCAACGAACGAGATAAAGCAAACAGGAGACGACGCCGACACAGGGAGGTCGGTTTTCCGTAAAGACCATGCAGGAAGCGAAGACGCGACGGCGTTGAGCGGTTAAAGAAATATGTTCTCGTTCACGCCGAAACAAACATTGGCAGCTTATGAAGAGCGAGGACCAAGTCATGATCAAGCTGATGATTAACGGCCAGGAACAAAACTGGGATGGCGACCCGGATCTCTCACTGCTCTGGTTTCTCCGTGACGAAGTCGGACTGACCGGCACGAAATTCGGCTGCGGCGTGGCGCTGTGCGGCGCATGCACGGTGATCGTAGACAAGCAAGCCACGCGCGCTTGCATCACCTCGGTCTCCGACGTGGTCGGCCGACAGGTCACGACGATCGAAGGCCTGCATCCGACCGGCGATCACGCGGTTCAGAAGGCCTGGCGCCAGGTCAATGTTCCGCAATGCGGCTATTGCCAGACCGGCCAGATCATGCAGGCCGCGGCACTGCTGGCGGAAAATCCAAAGCCCACGCACGATCAGATACGCGAATCGATGGCGGGCAATATCTGCCGCTGCGGCTGTTACCAGCGCATCGAAAACGCGGTCCATCTCGCTTCGACGGGGGTCTGATCATGAATATCATCGCAAGTCCCGAAAAGCTTCGCGGCTTCGAACGCCGCATCCGCATCGAAAAGATCTCAAGGCGCAACGTCCTCAAGGGCCTCGGCATCGCCGGAGGGCTGGTGCTGGCGGCGCCTTTGACGTCGCGCCAGGCCTTTGCGGCGTACCAAACCGGCGCCGCAAAGATGCCGCACGGCACGGTGGTCGACCCACGCGTCTTCGTCGCTATTGCTACCGACGGAACCGTGACCATCGTGGCGCACCGCTCCGAGATGGGAACGGGCGTTCGGACCAGCCTGCCGCTGATCGTGGCTGAGGAAATGGAGGCCGATTGGTCGCGCGTGAAGGTGGTGCAGGCGCATGGCGACGAGGTCAAATACGGCAACCAGGATACCGACGGATCGCGCAGCACGCGGCACTATCTGATTCCGATGCGCCAGATCGGCGCGTCGGCGCGGACCATGCTCGAAACCGCCGCCGCCAAACGCTGGGGTGTGCCGGTAGGCGAGGTCAAGGCCGTGAACCACGAGGTGGTTCATTCTTCAAGCGGCCGCCATATCGGTTTCGGCGACCTGGCGGCGGATGCGGCAAAGGAATCCGTGCCGAACGTTGACAGCCTGAAGCTGAAAGACCCGAAGGACTTCCGCTATCTCGGCAAGGGTCAAGTCAGCATTGTCGACCTTCGCGATATCACCGTCGGTGCCGCGCAATATGGCGGCGACGTCCGGCTTGCCGGCATGAAATATGCCGTGATCGCGCGGCCGCCGGTGACTGGCGGCAAGTTGAAGTCATTCGATGCAACCGGTGCGATGAAGGTCCCGGGCGTCGAGAAGGTGATGGAGGTGCAGGGCTGGCCGTGGCCGTCAAAATTCCAGCCACTCGGCGGCGTCGCCGTGATCGCGCGCAACACCGGCGCGGCCATCAAGGGGCGTGACGCGCTGAAGATCGTCTGGGAAGACGGCGCCAACGCCAACTACGACTCGGCCGCTTATCGGACCGAGCTCGAGGAAGCCGCGCGCAAGCCGGGCCTGGTCGTGCGCAAGGAGGGCGACGCGGACGCCGCGCTGAAAGCCGCCGATAAGGTGATTGTCGGCGAGTATTATCTGCCGCATCTCGCCCATGTCAGCATGGAGCCGCCGGTTGCGGTGGCGGACGTCAAGGACGGCAAGGCCGAGATCTGGGCACCGGTGCAAAGTCCCGGCGGAACGCGCGAGGACGCCGCCAAGACGCTCGGCATCCCCGAGGATAACGTGACCGTCAACGTGACGCTGCTCGGCGGCGGTTTCGGGCGCAAATCGAAATGTGATTATGCGCTCGAGGCGGCCCTGCTCTCAAAAGCGCTGGGCGCGCCGGTGAAGGTGCAGTGGACGCGGGAGGATGACGTTCGCCACGACTTCCTGCACACCGTCTCCGCGGAGCGCATCGAGGCCGGCCTCGACAAGAGCGGCAAGGTGGTCGCCTGGCGACACCGCAGTGTCGCACCCACTATTGCCTCGACATTTGCCGCCGGTGCGGCGCATGAGGCATCCTTCGAACTCGGCATGGGGCTCGTCGACATGCCGTTCGAGATCGCCAATATCCAATGCGAGAATCCGGAAGCCGCCGCACATACGCGCATCGGCTGGTTCCGCTCGGTGTCGAACATCCCGCGCGCCTTTGCGGTGCAATCGATGGTGGGCGAACTCGCCCACGCCACCAACCGCGACCAGAAGGATATGCTGTTGGAGCTCATCGGCTCGCCGCGGATCGTCAATCTCGATTCCGTAAAAGACCTGTGGAACTATGGCGAGCCGTACGACAGCTATCCGATCGACACCGCGCGTCTCCGCCATGTGGTCGAGTATGTCGCGGACAAAGGCGGCTGGGGACGGACCGTGCCAAAGGGACACGGCCTCGGCATTGCGGCACACCGCAGTTTTGTCAGCTACATCGCGACCATTGTCGAGGTATCGGTCGACGATAAGGGCAAACTCACGGTGCACCAGGTCGACACCGCGATCGATTGCGGCACATATGTCAATCCGGAGCGGATCCAGTCACAGATCGAGGGCGCCGCGATCATGGGACTGAGTCTTGCCAGATATGGCGAGGTCACCTTCAAGGACGGCAAGGTGCAGCAGGGCAATTTCGACAACTTCCCCGTCATCCGGATGGACGAGGCTCCGCTGGTCACCAACGTGCACATCGTGCCGGCCAATCCGGACGTGCCGCCAAGCGGCGCGGGAGAGCCGGGCGTGCCGCCCTTCGCTCCGGCTTTGGTCAACGCCATCTTCGCAGCCACCGGGAAACGCATCCGGACGCTGCCGATCGGCAAGCAACTTGAAACCTAAAGACGAGGGCGCACGTTCTAGAGCGCGATGGGATTAAGTTGAGTTGTTGCGGCCACGGAACTGCGCTCCCTCGCCCCGTTCTTACGGGGAGAGGGTTGGGGTGAGGGGCTCTATCCGCGGGCTGAACTCGTGGAGAGTCCCCCTCACCCGAAATTCGCTACCACGAATTTCGACCTCTCCCCGCGAGCGGGCGAGGTGGAGCAAGCGGCGCATCCCGAATCAATCAAAAAGCCATCCTGCTCAAGAGCGCGATGGTTCCTTCCGGATCATGCTTTGACCTGGGCGCTCTTCAGCGTCGCGATGGCTTCGCGGACATCCGGATCGAGGCCGGCGCCGCCCGCGTCGAGATGCGCAAAGATCGTCCGGAGCATGCGCGGATCCCAGAATTTCTTGATGTGCTCGGCGATGCCCGGGACCGCCTTGTCGTGGCCCTGGCTCTGAAAGAATTTGCCGATTTGATTGGCCATGTAGACCAGCCGGTCAGGCGACGACATAAGCGGTCTCCGTGGTGCGCGCGGGAATCGCGATCCGTTCCGGGTGGGTGAAGATCTCAAAGCCGTCGGCGCGCGCAATCGCGGCGAGCGTGATGCCGGCGGCTGCCGCCATCCGCACCGCGAGCGCGGTCGGCGCCGACACCGCAACCATCAGCGGCGCTCCCATGGCGGCGGTCTTTTGCACCATCTCGACCGAGATCCGGCTGGTCAAGAGAACCATGCCTTCGCTGGCCGGAACTTCCTCCTGCGCAATCGCGCCGGCCAACTTGTCCAGCGCGTTATGGCGGCCGACATCCTCGCGCAACGCGACGATGCCCCGCGCTGGCGTCCAGAACGCCGCCGCATGCACGGCGCGGGTTTCGATGTTGATCGTTTGCAACGGCGCAATGCTCGCCATCGCCGTCATGATCTCGCGCGGCGCAAAACTTCGCCCCCTTGCAACGGCGGCGGCGGGGCGCACGGCTTCGGCGATCGAATCGATGCCGCAGATTCCGCAGCCGGTGGGGCCCGCGATATGGCGCCGCCGCTGGTTGACGAGTTCCGCCCGGGCCGGCGCCAGCCACATCCGCAATTCGATGCCGTCGTCGAGATGAACGATGTCCAGCGAATCGATGTCTTCCGGCGATTGCACGATGCCTTCGCTGAGGCTGAATCCGATCGCGAAATCCTGCAAGTCCCGCGGCGTGCCCATCATGACGGCATAGGTGCCGCCATTATAGGTCAGCGCGATCGCCGTTTCTTCGGGGATCAGGCGCGTGCCTTCGCTGCCGCTGCCGTCGTGCCAGACCTGACGACCTACGATCTGGACCGCTTCGTGCATCCCGCTACTCCGCAGCTTCGGCCGGAGCCGCGATCCGGCGGGAATGGCGGGCCTGCGCATCATAGGCCTTCTGCCATTCCGACGGACCGTTCGAGGGCGATACCTGCACCGCCGTGACCTTATATTCCGGGCAATTGGTCGCCCAATCCGAATAATCGGTCGTGATGACGTTGGCCTGGGTGTCCGGGTGGTGGAACGTGGTGTAGACTACGCCCGGCGCCACGCGCTCGGTGATCAACGCGCGCAATGTGGTCTCGCCGGCGCGGCTCGCGAGCCTGACCCAGTCGCCGTCGCGCACGCCGCGCTGTTCGGCATCGTGCGGGTGGATTTCGAGCCGGTCTTCTTCGTGCCAGATGACGTTGTCGGTGCGGCGCGTCTGCGCGCCGACATTGTACTGGCTGAGGATGCGTCCGGTGGTCAGCAATAGCGGGAAACGCGGTCCGGTGCGTTCGTCGGTCGCGACATATTCGGTGATGACGAACTTGCCCTTGCCGCGCACGAAGCCGTCGACATGCATGACCGGCGTGCCTTCCGGCGCCTTGGCGTTGCACGGCCATTGCACCGAGCCGAGCTCGTCGAGCCGGGCGTAGGAGACGCCGGCGAAGGTTGGCGTCAGCGCAGCGATCTCATCCATGATTTCGGATGGATGATTGTAACGCATGTCGAAGCCCATCGCCTTGGCGAGGCCGATCGTGACCTCCCAATCGGCCAATCCGTTGCGCGGGGTCATCACCTTGCGCACGCGCTGGATACGCCGCTCGGCATTGGTGAAGGTGCCGTCCTTTTCGAGGAAGGTCGAACCGGGCAGGAACACGTGAGCGTAGTTCGCAGTCTCGTTGAGAAAGAGATCGTGGACGACGACGCACTCCATCGCAGAGAGTGCCGCGACAACATGCGAGGTGTTGGGATCGGACTGCAGGATGTCCTCGCCCTGCACATACAGGCCCATGAAGGTCCGATCGATCGCGGCGTCGAACATGTTGGGAATGCGCAAGCCCGGTTCCGGATTGAGCTTGACCTGCCACATCGCCTCGAAGGCATCGCGCACCGCGTCGCCCGAAATATGCCGATAGCCCGGCAGTTCGTGCGGGAAGGAGCCCATGTCGCAGGAGCCCTGCACGTTGTTCTGGCCGCGCAGCGGGTTTACGCCTACGCCAGGGCGGCCGATGTTGCCGGTCGCCATCGCCAGGTTGGCGATCGCGATCACGGTGGTCGAGCCCTGGCTGTGCTCGGTGACGCCGAGGCCGTAATAGATCGCGCCATTGCCGCTGGTCGCGAACAGCCGCGCCGCAGCGCGCAGCTCTTTCGGATCGACGCCGGTCGCGATCGCGGTGGCTTCGGGGCTATTCTTCGGCAGCGCGACAAAGGCTGCCCAATCCTCGAACTCGCTCCAGTCGCAACGCTCGCGCACGAAGGCTTCATCGACCAGGCCTTCGGTGACGATCACATGCGCCATCGCCGTGAGCACGGCGACGTTGGTTCCCGGCAACAGCGGCAGATGCTGCTCGGCCTTGATGTGCGCCGAGCGGACGAGCTCGGTGCGGCGCGGATCGACCACGATCAGCTTGGCGCCGGCGCGCAGCCGCTTCTTCATACGGGACGCGAACACCGGATGCGCATCGGTAGGGTTGGCGCCGATCACCATGATGACGTCGGAGTGCTCGACCGAATCAAAGTCTTGCGTGCCCGCCGAGGTGCCGAAGGTCGTCGCCAGCCCATAGCCGGTCGGCGAATGGCAGACACGGGCGCAGGTATCGACGTTGTTGTTGCCGAAGCCGGCGCGGATCAGCTTCTGCACCAGATAGGTTTCTTCGTTAGTGCAGCGGGAGGAGGTGATGCCGCCGATCGCGTCGCGGCCGTATTTGGCCTGAATGCCCCTCAGCTTGGCGGCAGCAAATGCGAAGGCTTCGTCCCACGAAACCTCGCGCCAGGGATCGGCGATGTTCTCGCGGATCATCGGCTTGAGGATGCGCTCCTTGTGGGTGGTGTAACCCCAGGCGAAACGGCCCTTGACGCAGGAATGGCCGCGATTGGCCTTGCCGTCCCCGTAGGGCACCATGCGCACGACCTCTTCGCCGCGCATCTCCGCCTTGAAGGCGCAGCCGACGCCGCAATAGGCGCAGGTCGTGACCACGGAATGCTCGGGCTGGCCGATTTCGATCACGGATTTCTCGATCAGGGTCGCGGTCGGGCAGGCCTGCACGCAGGCGCCGCAGGAGACGCATTCCGAGCCCAGGAAGCTTTCGCTCATGCCGGGCGAGACCCGGCTGTCAAAGCCACGGCCGGAAATCGTCAGCGCAAAAGTGCCTTGCACCTCCTCGCAGGCGCGGACGCAGCGCGAGCAGACGATGCATTTCGAGGGATCGTAGGTGAAATACGGATTTGACTCGTCCTTGGGCATCCAGGCCGCATTGGCGGAGCCGCCAGCCTCGGCGAACACATGGTTCTCGCCCTGATAGCCATAGCGCACGTCGCGCAGGCCGACGGCGCCCGCCATGTCCTGCAATTCGCAATCGCCATTCGCCGCACAGGTCAGGCAGTCCAGCGGATGGTCGGAGATGTAGAGCTCTATCACGCCCTTGCGCAGCTTCTTCAGCCGCTCGGTCTGGGTATGAACCACGAGACCGTTCATCGCCGGCGTCGTGCACGAGGCCGGCGTGCCGGCGCGGCCTTCGATTTCGACCAGGCAGAGCCGGCAGGAGCCGAATGCGTCGACCATGTCGGTGGCGCAGAGCTTTGGGATTTGCGTGCCGGCTTCCATCGCGGCGCGCATGATCGAGGTGCCCTCAGGCACCGTGACGCTGTTGCCGTCGATCGTCAGGGTGACCGTGTCGGCGGATGTCGAGCGCGGCGTTCCGAAATCGATTTCCTCAACGAGAGACATGGCGTTTCCTTTATTCCACGGCCTGAAGCCGCACAGGCGCGGGGCCGAAATCTTCCCGGAAATGTTTCAGCGCGCTCATGACGGGGTAGGGGGTGAAGCCGCCGAGCGCGCAGAGCGAACCGAATTTCATGGTGTTGCAGAGGTCTTCGATCACGGCGGTGTTGTCGTCGACCCGATCGCCGCGAATGATCTTGTCGAGCGTCTCGACGCCGCGGGTCGATCCGATCCGGCACGGCGTGCACTTGCCGCAGGACTCGATGGCGCAGAACTCCATCGCAAGACGCGCCTGTTTGGCCATGTTGACGCTGTCGTCGAACACGACCACGCCGCCATGGCCGATCAGACCGTCGCGGCCTGCGAACGCTTCATAGTCGAACGGCGTGTCGAACAGTTCGCGCGGAAAATAGGCGCCAAGCGGCCCGCCGACCTGCACCGCGCGCACCGGTCGGCCCGTGAACGTGCCGCCGCCGATGTCATCGACGAGTTCGCCGAGCGTGACGCCGAAGGCGGTCTCGAACAGGCCGCCATAGCGGACGTTGCCCGCGAGCTGGATCGGCATCGTGCCGCGCGATCTTCCCATGCCGTAATCAGCGTAGGCCTTGGCGCCGCCGTCGAGGATGAAGGGGATCGCCGCAAACGACAGCACGTTATTGATCACGGTGGGCTTGCCGAACAGGCCCTTGTGCGCCGGCAGCGGCGGCTTGGCGCGGACGATGCCGCGACGACCTTCGAGGCTCTCCAGGAGCGAGGTCTCCTCGCCGCAGACGTAAGCGCCGGCGCCGACCCGGACTTCGAGATCGAAGGCGTGGCTCGAGCCGCCGATGCGTGGGCCGAGGTAGCCGCCGCGCCTAGCTGCCGCGATCGCCGCGTTCATCGCCGCGACCGCGTGCGGATATTCCGAGCGGATGTAGATGTAGCCCTTGGTGGCGCCGACCGCGATGGCCGCGATCGTCATGCCTTCGATCACCACGAAGGGATCGCCTTCCATGATCATGCGGTCGGCAAAAGTTCCGCTGTCGCCTTCATCGGCATTGCAGACGATGAATTTGCGATCGGCGGCGGTTAGCGCGACCGTCTTCCATTTGATGCCGGTCGGAAAGCCTGCGCCGCCGCGGCCGCGCAAGCCGGACGCCGTGACCTCGGCGAGGATGGCATCGGTACCAAGCCTCAGCGCGCGCTCGAGTCCCTTGTAACCATTATGGGCCTGATAGTCCCCGAGCGAACGCGGATCGATGACGCCGCAGCGCGCAAACGTGAGGCGCGTCTGCCGCCTCAGCCAGAACATTTTCCCTGGCGCGCCAAGGCGCAGAGCGTGCGGCCCCTCGGAGACCATCGCCTCAAGCACGGAAGGCACATCGGCCGCGCTTACCGGGCCGAATGCGATGCGGCCGCTAGACGTTGCGACCTCGACCATCGGCTCCAGCCAATACAGCCCGCGCGAACCCGTCCTGACGATCTCGAGCGTCATGCCGCGCGCCGCGGTGGCCTGTTCCAGTGCGAGCGCCACATCGTCGGCGCCAACCGCGATCGCACCGGCATCGCGCGGAATGAAGACGCGCATGGTCATCGCTGCGCCTCCACGATCAGCGCATCGATGCGCGCCTCATCGAGCCGCCCAACGAGACGGCCATCGAGCATCGCCGACGGCGCGGTTGCGCAAAGGCCGAGACAATAGATCGGCTCCAGCGTCACCCGCTCGTCGGCCGTGGTCTCCCCGAGGGCAATCCCGAGCTTTGTCTCGGCGCGCGCGGCAAGCGCGTCGCCTCCGGCCGCCTGGCAGGCCTCCGCGCGGCACAGCTTTAGGACATGGCGGCCGGCGGGCTTCTTGCGGAAGTCGTGATAGAACGTGAATACGCCATGGACTTCCGCGCGCGACAGGTTCAGCGCGGAAGCGACCATGGGAATGGCCGGCTCCGGAATGTAGCCGAACGCCTCCTGCAGCGCGTGCAGGATCACCAGCGTCGCGCCTTCGAGCTCAGCATGTTCGGCGATGATCTCGGCGCCACGCGCCGCATCCCAAGGTTCGTAGGGTGAGGGCTGGTGAAGCGACGTCATCCGTGTTCTCGATCAGAGGGTTGTGACTGCCTCATGAGAAAACGAATTTGTGCAAAACATCAATAAAGCTGTCTCATGGTGCGATAGGGAATGCCGATTAATAGGAAAGTGAAATAGGTCGATATGAAAATGGAATGGGTGCCATGATCCGCACGTCAGGGGCGGCTTTTCACATATTTGTCTGGTAGTAGCCGTGCTATCCGTAAAGATCGCTTAAACGACCCGCAAAGAGGGCCACTTCTTGATCGACAAGCTTGAACTTCTGCTGGCGCTGGCAAAGGAGCGGCATTTCGGGCGGGCCGCGGAGGCTTGTGGCGTCACCCAGCCGACGATCTCGACCAGCATCAAGCAGCTCGAGGAAATCCTCGGCGTGATGCTGGTGCAGCGCGGCTCGCGGTTTCAGGGCTTCACCCCCGAAGGCGAACGCGTGCTCGACTGGGCAAGGCGTATCGTCGGCGATACCCGCGCGATGCGGCAGGAGATCAACGGTCTCAAGGACAAGCTCTCCGGCGAAATCAGGATCGCGGCGATCCCGACCGTGCTCGGCATGGTGGCGTCCCTGACCACGCCGTTTCGCGCGCGCCATCCCGACGTGCGCTTTCGCATCGTGTCCTGCACGTCGGCCGATGTGCTCGGCCTGTTGGAAAATCTCGAGGTCGACGCCGGGCTGACCTACATCGAGAACGAGCCGATCGGCAAGGTCCGGACCATTCCGCTCTACAACGAGAACTACCGGCTGCTGACTTCGCCCGATGCGATGTTCGGCGATCGCGATCAGGTCACCTGGAAGGAGGTTGGCCAAGTGCCGCTCTGCCTGTTGACGCCCGACATGCAGAACCGCCGCATCATCGACAAGGCGCTGCTTTCGGTCGGGGCCGAAGCCACGCCGACGCTGACCTCGAACTCGTTGCTCGTCCTCTACACCCACGTGAAGACGGGACGCTGGGCCAGCGTGATGCCGGCAAAGCTCGCCGAGACGCTGGGCCTTGCCGATGCCGTGCGCAGCATTCCGATCGTCGACCCGGTCGTCGACTACAGCATCGGGCTGGTAATCCCGCAGCGGGATCCGATGACGCCGCTGATCGCAGCCCTGGTGCAGGTGGCGCGCGAAGTCGCGCCGACGCTGCGATAGTTCTAGTCTTACTGCGTCATTACCCTCATGGTGAGGAGGCGCGCTTGCGCCGTCTCCGGACGATGCTTCGCATCGCTCGGAGAACCATGAGGCCTCGGCGCCCGATTCTCGGCCTCGTCCTTCGAGACGCATCACATTGCGATGCTCCTCAGGATGACGGGAAAAAGCCGGTTATGACGCAGTAAGACTATGATCCGGAAAAAGTGGGTGCCGGTTTTCCGACCAGATCATGCTCAGAAAGTATGCCTTAACGCGATAGCGATAACTATCGCGCTTTAAGCCGCCGCCGACATCTTCGTGGCGGCCTTGCGCGCGTCGCGCGGCAGCGACACGCAGACCACGGTGCCGGTGCCGAGTTTCGAGCGCAGCTTCATCGATCCGCCGTGCAGGTGCGTCAGCGATCGCGCGATGGCAAGCCCCAGGCCCGAGCCGTGATAGGTCTTGGTGAGCTGGCTCTCGACCTGCTCGAACGGCCGCCCGAGCCGCGCCAGCGATTGTGGCGCAATGCCGATGCCGCTGTCGGCGATCATCAGCACGATCCTGTCCGCGCGCAAGCGGCTGCGCACGATCACCTTGCCGCCGTCGGGTGTGAATTTGACCGCGTTCGACAACAGGTTGACGATGATCTGCTTGGTCGCGCGGCGGTCCGCCACCACGGAAATGGTGTCGTCGATGTCGGTGTCAAGCACCAGGTTCTTGTCCTGGGCACGTCCGGAAACCACGCGCAACAACTCGGCGAGCGTCTTGGAAAGATCGAGGGTTTCCATGTCGAGCTTCATCCGCCCGGCCTCGATCTTGGACATGTCGAGGATGTCGTTGATCACCTCGAGCAAGTAGTGGCCGCTGGTGAGGATGTCGTGGCAGTACTCCTGGTACTTCTCCGACCCGAGCTCGCCGAACATGCCGCTTTCCATGATCTCGGAGAATCCGATGATGGCGTTGAGCGGGGTGCGCAGCTCATGGCTCATATTGGCGAGGAATTTCGACTTGGTCTGGTTGGCCTCCTCGGCGCGGTTCTTTTCCCGTTGATATTTCTCGGCGAGGTCGGCGAGCTCGATCGCCTGCCGCTCAAGCGCGGCCTGCGAGCGTTTCAGGTCGATCACGGTGGCGCGCAGGCGCAGGTCGTTGTCGACCAGCTTCTGCTCGTGTGCCTTGATGCGGGTGATGTCGGTTCCGACCGAGACATAGCCGCCGTCCTTGGTGCGGCGCTCGCTGATGTGCAGCCAGCTTCCATCGTCGAGCTGCGCCTCGAAGGTGCGGGCGCCCGGTGCCTGGTTGCCGCTTTCGTTAAGTCGGGTGCGGACCTCCGGCATGCTGCCGACCTCGACCACGGTCTCGTAGGACGTGCCCGGGGTAACGGCGGAATCCGGCAGCTTGTGCAGCCGCTGGAAGTGCGAGTTGCAGAGCACCAGCCGGTCGCCGGCGTCCCACAGCACGAAGGCTTCGGGGATGGTCTCGATCGCGTCGCGCAGCCGCAGATCGGCTTCGATGGTCTTTTCGGCGAGGCTCTTCTGTTCGGTGATATCGACGGCAATGCCGATCAGATGCATGCCGGCGTCGCTGGTGCCCTGGCTCAGCTCGCAGCGGACGCGCAGCCAGATCCAGTGCCCGTCGGTGTGCTGCATGCGGAAGGTCTGGTCGATGTGATCGATGCCTCCGGAAATGAGCTGGTCGGCGATCGCAAACAGGTCGATGTCGTCGGATTTCACCAGCGCGTTGACCTCACCGAAGGTGAGGAGGTCGTTGCGGCTGTCGAGGCCGAGCATCGTGAACATCGATTGCGACCAGAAGATCCGGCCGCGAGACAGGTCCCAGTCCCACAGGCCGCAGCGGCCGCGGTTGAGCGCGGTATCGATCCGGCCACGGACGGCGTCATTGATCAGATCGCCTTCGCGGGCGCGGGTCGATTGCCAGTGAAACGCGAAGCCGAGGATCAGGACCACGAAGCCGGTGGTGGCCGATAGCGTCACCGAGAGTGCCGCATCCGAGCCCCACAACGGATCGATCCTCTCCTGGATGACGACGATCTGCCCGGGAAGCGACCTGACGGTGCCTGAAACCGCCAGCGCGCCGCTACCGTTTGGCAGCGTCATGTCGGCGACCGCACCCTGCAGGCCCGGCGCGGCCAGCAGCTGCGCCGTGGAGATCACGTCGAGAAGCTGGTCGGCCTCGCCGAGGCTGGCCTCGGTCGGGACGCGGGCAAGGATTCGATGGTCGGCGCCGACGACGATTACGTGCCGGCCCGCGGCGATACCCCAGGCCGGAATCAGATCGGGCAGCAGGCTCTGCAAACGTGCGGTGTTGGCGAGATGCTCCTGCCTGACCGAAGCGAGGCGGTCGATGCGCTCGCTCAGCACGTCGCTCAGCGCCGCCAGGTCGCGCTTGGTCGCCGCGCGTTTCTGCCGACCTTGATCGAGCACCTGGACGAAGGCGCCGAGACAGATCGTGATCAGGAAGGCGATGATGAGGGTGGGCACCGCGCGACGAAGCGCCGGCTCCGCCGTCAAAAGCCTGTGGTAGGCCGGTTTCGCAATCGACTGCGCCAATCCCTTGATGGAATCGGATTGGACGCACGCGTTCGCCGTTTGCGCACGCGCCATGCCGTGGACCCCCACCGAATTCTCTCTATGCACCGTTTCGAAAGAGCCCCAGCCGCTTCCGAATCATAGCGATTTGAATCCAGTTTTTTCGAGCTGTCGAGAGTCAACGATTCATTAACGCAAATAAATCTTGTCCAACGAAGAATTGGCCTCGTGAAACTACGGGCACGTTGAGTCCGAAACGGGAACGCGGTGTGACTCCTCTTGGGCTTAAATCTTGGGCTTAGGTCTTAGGCGCAAGTCTTAGTGCGCAAGTCTTGGGCGCAAGTCTTGGGCGCAAAGTCCTAGGCGTATGGCGGCTCGGCGTGACTGATGACCCGCTTAACGGTGGGAAAGGCGCGGCGCAACGCGCGTTCGATTTCGTCGACATTCTCGTGAACCCTGATCACGCTCATCGACGGCGCGGCGCGGCAATGGAAGTTAACGACTTCGCCGGCGTCCGTATCGCGCACCCGCACGTTATGGATGTCGTGGATCGCGGTATCCGCCGCAAATCGCGCCAGCGCCGTCCGAATGGTCTCGATGCGCTCGGGCGCGGCGTCGGTACCGAACGGGAGTCCCGGCTCCAGCGGTTCGATATGGGTATCGACCTCGACCTCCTCGCCGAACTCCTCGCGGATGTCGCGTTCCAATCGGTGGGCGATGTCGTGCGCATCGACCAGCGGCATCTCGCCGTCGACCTCGAGATCGAGGCTGACGGAGAGCTTGCCGCCGAGGTCGTGCACGGTGACGTGATGCACGGCGAGGCCCGAATTGCGCGCGATCACCATGATGCGTTCGCGCACGCTCTCATTGCTGAGCGCGACCGGCACGGCGGTGAATGTCAGGTCGGCCTCGCCGAGGATACGCGCGACCGCTTCCTTCGCCTTTTGCTTGATCTCCTCGACGCGGTCGATCGGGTAGGTGCGCGGCACCTGCACGACCGCGTCGATGAAATGGGTCGCACCGACCATGCGAACCCGCAAGCGTTCGACATCGACGACGCCAGGGAGTGCCCTGATCGCGGCCCTGGCCTTCTCCGACGCGCCCTCGGGAGCACGGTCAAGCAAGGTTTCAACGGTCGAGCGCGCAAGCCGCAGTCCCAAGGCCGCGATCATGACCGCGACCGCGACGGCCGCAGCCGCATCGCCCCAGGCAAAGCCCAGTCCCGACAGCGCAAGCCCGATGATGACGGCGACCGATCCCAGCACGTCGGAGGCGAAATGCAGCGCGTCGGCGGCGAGCGCCTGGCTTTGCGTTGCGTGCGCCGTGCGATGCAGCGCGCGCGCCCGCCAGAAATTCACGGCGATGTCGATCAGAAGCACGATGAAGGGGATCGTCGAGAGCGTCGGCGGCGGCGTGCCTTCGCGGAGCCGGCTCCAGGATTCGACGAGAATGCCCCCCGCCAGCACGTAGAGCATGGCAATCACGCCGAGCGCCGAGATGCTCTCGAACTTGCCGTGACCATATTGATGTTCTTCGTCCGCGGGCAGATCGGAAACTCGCACCACGAGCCAGGTGATGATCGTTGCGACCACGTCGACCGAAGAGTGCAGGGCCTCGGAGACGAGCGCGAGCGAGCCGATGGCGATGCCGACCACGAATTTGGCCGTGGCCATGCCGGCGCTGGCAAACACCGAGATCGCCGCGACGTGGGATTTTGTGTTGTGATCGGAATGGTTCATGGCGGCGGGTTTAGCAGGCGGTCCGCGAACATGAAAGCGCCGGTCCGCCGCTATCCAATCGCAATCATGTTGTTGCGAATTGTTCTGATTTTAAACAGGCGACACCACCGCATCACGACGATATTGCCGAGATGCTTGTTGGCCTTTCCGCTCAGGTTGAAGCGAAGGCACCGTTAGTTCATTCCGCATTGTGCCGTCCCTTCAGGCCTCTAAGCTATGGCTGGGCCTATCTTTGTGTTTGGCGCGGATCCGCTTCGCGCCGAGCGGGTGTGCGGGACTATCAACAAAGCCCGGGGCGCGCGCATCTCGCTCAAGGACATTCTGCATTACCCGACGATTCGTCAGCAGAGCGAACTGGTCGAGACCTCATTCGGCGCTTCAGCGCGCTAGCGCGGTGGCCGCGCCACGCATTCGAGGAGACAAGGATGCCACCTCTTCAACTTAAGGGAAATACTGCGACCGATGGCAAGATCGCCGCGCGAGCAACAATCGAAAAATACCTGGCCGCGGTGAAAACATGGAACGAGACGGCGCTTCGCGAAACCTTTCATCTTGCAGCAAATATCAGCCACTATTACGTCAAAGGGGACACGATCGAGACAATCACCCTCGATGAGTTTGTCGCGACCATCGCCTCTCTGCACAAGAAATTCGACAATGCTGAGGAGGGCGCCGAAGAAATAGACGTGACCCTCGTTGGGCCGATGGCCAGTGTCCGCGTGGCGTTCGCATTTGTCATGGGCCCGAACACCCTAAGAGGGCAAGACCTCTTCAACCTTGCTTTTTGCCAAGGTGAATGGCGGATTGTTCACAAGACTTACTACCTCTAGGGCAGCCGACGATGGCGGAGCAGGGTGAGCTCGTGTGCTAAGAGGCAGATGGCGGAATTGTCACGATCTCGCTGAACAAGCCGGAGAAGTTGAATGCCTTTGATGCTCAGCTCATATTGGCGCTAAAGGCGGCATTGCGAAGGTTCGGTGAAGATTCATCGGCGCTTGTCGCCATTCTCGCTGGCAATGGCCGTGCGTTCTCGACTGGAGCTGACGTCCGAGCCAGACAAGCCAGGTCGCGGGAGGAATTCGAGAGGTTGGGCGGCCCGCAGGAACCAGAAGCAAACTCGGCGGATCTTCTCAATCGTTCGGTGAAGTGGAAGCCGATCGTCGCCAGCGTGCACGGATATGTTTTGGGGCTCGCGCTTGGAATTGGGTTGGAGTGACGTTGTCGTCGCCGAACAGGGAACCAAATTCCAGGTTACGGAAACCTCAGGAGGCTTGGGCGGGGCTCGCAATCGGGCCCTTGCGCATTTTTTTGGGAGGCGGCGCATTCGCCAGCGAAGTTGCGCTCACAGGCGTTATTTTTCCGCGGAAGAGGCACTTGCGGCCGGGATGCTGAGCCGCGTTGCTCCGTCCGGTAAATATCGTCAGGTGGCTCGCGAACTGGCAGAGCAAATCGCAATGAACCCGCCGCTCAGTGTACGGGCGGCGGTTCGCACACGGCGCTCGTTCATGGACCGGTTTGAACGGGAAGTGGCCGGCTTGAATGATCCCGCGCAACTCTATCTTACAGATGATTTCAACGAAGCCGGCCGGAAGTCGGGTTAGCTGGCTGCCGTCGACGAAGACATCAGCTTGTCTATCAGGAAGCGAGGCGCCGAACGCTCGGCGATCTCGGCAGGTTACGATCGCGCTTAGGGATAACCTGCACCAGGAATTTCCACATCGACCACATCGATGCGGGCAGACGATTTGCGTTGCCGCAGCTCTTCATACGACGTCGTCGCACTCAGGCAGAGCAGCGTCCGCCGCTCCGCGCCGCCGAGAACACAGGCAATGGCGCGGCGCCCCGGTACTTCGATTCGCTGCGACTCGCGCCCATCGCGGCCGACGCGAATGAAGGCGTCCTCGTCGAAGGATGCGACCCACACAGCCCCGTCGCGATCGAGGCAAATGCCGTCCGGACTTTTCATGGTTCCGAAGCGACGGCGAAATTTCAAGCCGCCGTCGGCCTCGATGTCATATTCGGCCAGGCATGCGCCGTCCATCTCGGCCACGACGAGCCGGTTATTGTCGGCTGATACAGCGATGCCGTTGGGAAACCGCAATCCATCGGCCACGACGCGCGCCGCGCCGTCGGGCATCACCAGAATGATGCGGCCGAACGGACCTCGATCCGCCGGCGGTGGCAAATCGAAGCCGAGGTCTCCGACATAAGCGCGCCCGAGCCCATCGACGATCATGTCGTCGATTGTCCCTTTCGCGATCTTTGACAGGTCGGCGTAGAGCGAGAGCTTGCCGTCGGCGTAGGTCATCAGACGCTTGCGGAACATCGTCAGCACGACGAGTTGTCCATCCGGCAGAATACCGAGGCCGCAGGGCGTGTCGTCCTTGAACTTCGCATGCGGTTCGCTGTTACCGGAGGCGTCGAGACTTAGCAGCGTTCGATCCATGCAGTCGACGAACCAGAGCCGGCCCGCGTGCCAGCGCGGTCCCTCGAAGTAACGCCCGCCGTCGAGCACGCCACGCAGCCTGAACCTCCCCATGGCTAAAGCCAGGGGGTTCCGAGAGAGGCAGAAGGCAGTCTTTCCGGGGCTCTCGCGGTCTCTGTTTGCAGAGGCGCTACATCATCCCCGGCCTCGACGGCCGGCCCAACACTCTTGATCCGGCGACCCGCTCTAACGCCATTACGGACGTGGGGTTGGGCAAAGCCCTTCCCGCTTGCAGGTTGAAGTACACTCGACATCGCCGTCCTC
Organism: uncultured Alphaproteobacteria bacterium; assembly: GCA_963822795.1. Classification (GTDB taxonomy): domain Bacteria; phylum Pseudomonadota; class Alphaproteobacteria; order Rhizobiales; family Xanthobacteraceae; genus Bradyrhizobium. Next base: position 299,292 of record CAWGJM010000013.1, on the reverse strand, counting down.
AGGAGCGGTTCCGCACTGGCCCAAGCGATCTTGACTTGGGGAATGTCGAGCAAATTCGTATCGCAGCATGTCGCAAGAAACGCGCTGTAGAGATCACGTTGAACCGGCTCTGTCCTGCCATCGCCGAACACATGAACCCGCTGCGAGAGCGGCTTCTTGATGTATTCGCCCGTGGTATGATCGAACTGGCTCAACCGTGTATGCCGGGTTTTGATCTCAATCACTCCACCGCCAGCACTTGCAGCCTTGCGCTGAAGCATCGAGATCAACATTCCTGGCGCACGCACTTTCACGCTGCGACCGTAGTTCTTCTGAAATGACTTGTAGCTCAACTCCTCTGTTTTGATGGTTGTCCCTTGACCGAGAATGCGGTTCGCCAACTCGCCATGCGATCGCTTGCGCTCGGCAGCCAATACTCGATCGCGCTCGCGTTTCGAAGCGGCAAGCGCCTGATAGCGCTGCGACCTGTTCCACCTTCTCTTACCCTTGATCGCGCGCCCTTTGGCATCGAAGTTGTCCAGGTTGGTTGCACGTCGCGAGCGGTCCATCGCGCGCTGGATACGCCGGCAGTCGTTCCACGGTTCGACGACGCTCGGGCATAACTGCTCCAAAATAGCGTCGTCGCTTGATACCGCCGCGATGCTGGACGGCCCGATGTCGAGTCCGACAGTACCGTCCTTGGTGGTGTGCGTAGCGGGCGGCAAGCCCTCTTGCACCAACTGGCAAAACCAGCGAACGCGGCCCTTGATCTCGCGCCGGATAATGCGGACATACTTGGTCCTGGCCGCGAGCGCTTCTCTTTGCCAATCGCGTTTGTCCTTTGGATCGAGCATAAGCGGCAGCACAAGGCCGCTGTAGTGCACGGCCGGAACCGGCTCGGCGCGGTAGCGGATCACAGCGTCCGCTTTGCCCTCGATGCTGTTCAGCCGGTTTAACGATTTGAACCGTGGGCGGCCGCGCTTGCCAAACGCATACTGCTCGGCTGCCCGGAACGCGCGCAAACTCGTGGTTTGCGTGTCGTGGCTGCCGAGGTGATCGCCGATCCAGCAGGCATTGCGGCAGGAGAGCGCATGCTTTTCAATCTCGCGCGAGGTGAAGCCGAACCGCTCCAGTTCGGCCCCGAACGCTTGCGAGCGCGCTTTGTTGTGACGCTTGTCCACTGTCGCAGGCATGGCGCGTGCGGCTTGCCATGCCTTCGACTGCTTCATCAGATCGAGGCGGCGAAGGCACTCCTGCAAACAGGCATTATAGAGGTGCCGGGCCGCGTTCAGCCGCGTATCCAATGTCTTCTCATCCGCCGCAGTCGTCTGAAGCGGGAACTCGGCGACGAAGGACAGGGTTTTAACGCGCGGCATCACAGTCCTCTACGCATCAATTGCCGACTGCATTCATCTGCTAAAGCCGGATAGCTCTCTCCTGTGGCTGAGTAAATCTTTGCTCGAATAACTTGTACCGCAGAGGCGATGCCAACCCGACCAGCGACTTCCTCTAATGCCCTGTCGCACGCTGTTAGATTATGCCGGATGAAGTTTACGGTGATGCGTTCGAGAAACTTGGCGGGTGCATCTTCCGCCGCCCCGTCTCCATCCCAGTGCCATTCGTTATACGCTTCAATCGCCGCACGTCTCACCCAATGTTCCGGGCGCGTTTCAACAGAAACCTGCATTTCCAGTACCTGCTGCATCAGTGCCGCGCGCTTTGTCTCCACGGCAGTCTTTGCTCCGCACTGACGCCGAGCAGCTTTCGCTTTTGCAGCAAGAAACTCTGACGACACCTCGAAGGAAGCTACTCTTGCGGTGTCGTAGAGGCGCATAGGCGCTGATTTCGCATAATGAGAATTGCGCCCTACCACATCCGGTTCCCCAAGGAACGTGATGAGGGCTTGTGTCCATCCTCGCGCCTTAAGACCGGCAATTGAAATCATTTGAGGCTTTTCCATCAGACCCTCTTCTGATTTTCAATGTATTGCTTGATGAGCGCGAGGGGAGCGCCGCCGACCGAAGACACAAAATAACTGTTCGTCCATAATGTTGGAATGCGCGTGCGCAGCACCCGGAACTGCTGACGGAGAACACGCGAAGACCGGCGCTTGATGCCCTTCACCAGCCGGTGGATGCCGTATTGCGGATCGCAGCCGACAAGCAGATGGACGTGGTCTGGCACGACTTCCATTTCAATCAGCGCCGATTGCGTCTCGTCGCATACTTGCCGAATTAGTTTCTTAAGTTTGGCGTCGATAGGCGGATTAAGAACCGGCTTACGGTATTTCGGGCAAAACACCACGTGGTATTTGCACGAGAAGAGAACGTTCCTGTTCGATCTGAAGTCCGCCATAGCCTATTATATACCTAGCTGATGTCTAATAGCAAAGAGGCGCTCACCCCATAGTTGAAACTAGGGGCTTGCGCGCCTAAGTTCGGTCATGAATGCAGCCGGCTACAGCGTCACGACGATCTTGCCGAGATGCTTGTTGGTTTCCATGTGCTCGAACGCCTTGCCAATGTCGTCGAACTTGAAAACCCTGTCGATCGGCAGTTGCAGCTTGCGCGATTCCACCGCTCCCCAGATATCCTTGCGCACCTCATCGAAGATCTCGCGGATTTCGTCGATGGTGCGGGTGCGGAAGGTGACGCCGATATAGTTGATGCGGCGGGCGGCATGCAGGTCGAAATTGAAATCGGCGTGGGTGCCGCCGAGCCGGCCGACATTGACAATGCGGCCCTTGATCTTGGTCGCGGCGAGGTTCTGGTTGGCGACCTTGCCCGACACCTGGTCGACGATCAAGTCGACGCCTTCGCCATTGGTCGCCTGCAGCGCCTGATCGACCCAGCCGGGATCGGAGGAATCCACCGCGAGGTCGGCGCCGAACTCCGTCAGCCGGCCGCGACGCATCGCATCGGTCGAGGAGCCGATCACGATCTTGGCGCCCTTGAGCTTTGCGATTTGCATCGCCATCAACCCGACGCCGGAACTCGCGCCCTGGATCAGGACCGATTGCCCCACCTGTAGCGCGCCGTTGGTGACGACCGCGTTGTGCATGGTGGCGAGCGCGACGGGTAGCGTTGCTGCTTCGTCGAAGTTCATGTTGCTCGGCGCACGAAACAGCCGGCCGTGATCGGCCAGCGTATATTCCGCGAACGCGGCCCCGCCGGAACCCATGATCCGGTCGCCGACTTTCACGCCCTTGGCCTCAGGTCCGAGCTCGGCGACTTCGCCGGCCCATTCCATGCCAAGCACGGTGCCGACGCCGCCGGCTGATCCATGCGCGTGACCCTTGGTCATGCCGAGGTCGGCGCGGTTGAGGCCGCAGGCGTGCACGCGCACCAGCACCTGCGTTCCCTTCGGTGCGGGTTTTGCAACGTCGGTGATGGCGGCGCCGTTCGCGCCGTAGACATAGGCTTTCATGGAATCATTCCCCGTTGGGCTTTGAAGCGTTTTATTCCGCGGCTTCGCGCTGCCGACCGGACATCATGCCCTCGAGCCGGCTGCGGATGATGGTTTCGGCTTCCCGCATAATGCGGGAAACGAGTTCGGCGCAGCTTGGAATGTCGTGGATCAATCCCTGCACCTGGCCGGCCGACCAGATGCCTTCATCGGCGTCGCCGGTGGCATAGACCATCTTGCCGCGCGCACCCGCCACGAGCTCGCGCACCTGCTCGAAGGTCGCGCCTTCCTTCTCCAAGCAGACCACCTTCGTGCTCACCGCGTTCTTGGCGACGCGCGAGGTGTTGCGCATGGTGCGGAAGATCAGCTCGGTCTCACGCTCGTCATTGGCGACGATCCTTTCCTTGATCAGCTGATGGATCGGGCTCTCCTTGGTGCACATGAAACGCGTGCCCATGTTGATGCCCTCGGCCCCGAGCGCCAATGCGGCGACCAGGCCCCGGCCGTCACCAAAACCGCCGGAGGCGATCATCGGGATCTTCACCTTGTCGGCGGCCACCGGGATCAGGATCAGGCCGGGGGTGTCGTCCTCGCCGGGATGGCCGGCGCACTCAAAACCGTCGATCGAGATCGCGTCGACGCCCATGCGCTCCGCCGACAGCGCGTGGCGGACGCTGGTGCATTTGTGCACGACCTTGATGCCGTGCTTCTTGAATTCGGTGACGTGCTCCTGCGGCTTGTTGCCGGCGGTCTCCGCCACCTTGATGCCGCTCTCGATGATGGCCTGCCGGTATTCCGCGTAAGGCGGCGGCTTGATGGAGGGCAGGATGGTCAGGTTGACGCCGAACGGCTTGTCGGTGAGGCTGCGGCAGCGCGCGATTTCCTTTACCAGGTCTTCCGGCGTTGGCTGGGTCAGCGCGGTGATGAAGCCGAGCGCGCCGGCATTGGCGACGGCGGCGACCAGCTCGGCCCGACCGACCCACTGCATGCCGCCTTGCACGATCGGGTGCTCGACGCCGACCATTTCGGTAAATCGCGTTTTCAGCATGTCCGCCCTCTGTATCCCTCGGCGCGGAATGTCGCGCAGCCTCTTTTGTGGGTTTTCAGAAGGCAGGATGCCGCCGCGCCCGGCAAAAGTCTACCGGCCGAGAAGGCGGCTCAGGCAATGCGACTATGCAAAGGCGGGCGCTTTGATTTCCACGGGACGGACATTTTCCTCATACAGCCCAGCGATTTTTGCGCGCTGTATGACCAAGGCGAGCACCATGTCGAGGGCCGGCGTCGCAATCCCCGTGAGCCGTCCCATTTCCTGAACCACCGTTACCAGCGGGTCGATCTCCATCGGCCGTCTGCGTTCGAGATCCTGCAGCATAGAGGTCTTGTGCGCGCCGACCTTGCGCGCGCCCTCGATTCGTCGTTCGACGTCGACGCGGAACTTGGCGCCCAGGCTTTCCGCGATCGCCTGGGTTTCCGGCATGATCGCCCTCGACAAGGCGCGCGTGGCCGGATCACAGCAGATGACGTCGCGCTGATCGGGTTGAAGCAGACATTGCCCCACAGTTTCAACCAGATTTCGTCGCGGATGCGATCGAGCACGGGCGCCTTCAAACCGGCGGCGGCGAAACAGATCGGGAAAGCAGCTGGACGTCGGCCGTGATCTCGCCTGAGGGCTCGCCGAGCGGAAAATGGTTGCCGTAGAGATGCTTGAAGATACCGGGCGCTTCGATCGGTTGCGGGATAGATGATGCATCCGATGGCGCGGTCAGGACCGAGCTCCCGCCACTGCCGCGCGCCGGGATCGACACTGTCCAGAATTGTATTCTCGTAGGCGCCGCCACGCCGGTAGAAATACCAATAGGGAATGCCTTTCACGGCAGTAACGATCCGCGTGCGTGGCCCGAGCAACGGCCGCATCTGGTCAAGCACGAGGGGAATCGAATGTGCTTTAAAGCAGATGATGACGAAATCCTGCGCCCCGAGCTCGATGGGGTTGTCGGTGCAGCGCGGCTGCACCACGTGGGCTTCCTCGCCGAACAATAGCTTCAGCCCGTTCTCGCGCATCGCCGCAAGCTCCGCGGGCGACCAGGCTGACGTCCGCTCCGGCGCGCGCAAGCTGCACACCGAGATAGCCGCCGATCGCACCGGCGCCGTGGATACAGATTTTCATCGGGGGCCTAGAGGCTGGGTGAGAATGTCGACGCAATCCTACCGGCTGCTTCGGCCGCCGGCCGAAACAGGGAAAAATCGCGCAAAGCGTCAGCGTTCAGGCCGCCCTCGGCGCGCCGCTTGCCGCCTCGTCGAAGGCGGTGGAAACGTCACGCATGCTGATGACGCCAGCGAGCGCAAAGTTGTCGATGACCGGCAGATGGCGGATGTGGTGCATGTTCATGAGATGACGCACGTGCTCCAGCGAATCCGTCGAGGAGCAGGACACCAGCCTCTGTACCGAGATCAACTGCGAGACCTTCAGATTGACGCCGGCCGCACCGTGCTCGGCGATCGCGCGGACGACGTCGCGCTCGGTGAACATGCCGACGGCGGTGTTGCCCTCGGTGCGCACGACGTCCTTGACGACGAGCGCGCTGATATTGCTGGCGCGCATCAGTTGGGCGGCGATGCCGACGGTCTCATTCATCCGGACCGTGACAACGCGGGCGGTTTTCTTGCGCAGGATGTCTCCGACTTGCATCGCAACCTCCTTTGTTGGTATTTGAGCGCAACCGAGATTGGTATACATTATACCAAAAGTCAAATGAATTGGCTGTACAAGGGTTGGAGAAAAAGGGTTAGTAATATTGACGTTCCTGCTCTGGCCGTTCCTGAGGGGGCATTTTCATGGGCTCTAGGCCCTCGGTCCAGATCCTTTTTGCATCTGGTATGCAAGGTTTTGACGCGCTTCCCGTGCGAACGATCGGAAATCTGCTATGGCGAATTGAGTGGGTAACCGGGGCCAGTGCGGCGTCAATCGATGCAAGCTGAGAGCGCGAGAAGCTGCGGTACCTGCACCGCCTGCTGCGAGGGTTGGCTCCGGATCGAGGTCCGTGGCCATCAGGTGCGCCCAGGCAAGCCATGCCCGTTCCGCATCCAACATGGATGCTCGATCTACGATGAGCGCCCGCAGCATCCGTGCCGGGAGTACATCTGCGGGTGGCTTGTTGCTTCAAGCCCGCTGCCGGATTGGATGCGGCCCGACAAATCCGACTTGATCATGCTGGCGGCGAATTTCGTCTGGCATGGCTTGCCGGTCGACGTTGCGGTGGCGGCGGGAGACCGCCCGAAGAAGAAGGCGTTGGACTGGCTGATGAAGTTCAGCTCCGAAAGGCGAAGATGCCTGATCTATCAAATCAGCGACGAATGGTTTGTGTTCGGTCCGCCAGCCTTCCAGGCCGAAATCTCCGAGCGGATCGCCCGGGGTGAGAAACCATGGGCGGACTGATGTCGATCGGTTGTCGCCAGGTGCTGACGAAACGCCTTCCGCGGTGCACAATCAAGAATTGTGGAACCTCCACATGGGCCCGCTAGGACACTGAACTTGCAAAGAAAGCTGCCGGCTGGTGTGCAACATTCCAATGTCGCCACATTGCCACGATTGCGAAAAGTTGTTGCAACGCAATAGCGAAATGTACCTTTTTTGCGACATATCACGAATATTTCATTAATTGCACCTCCAAGCCTTCCTTCTGGTATTTGGTATACACTAGGCTCCCTTCGTCCGGAAGTTGAGTCCGGCAAGAAGCGGGGGAAACTGCCATGAGGAATAAGTTGCTTTCGGGGACGGCTTGCGCCGCCCTCTGCTTAGTTTCGTTCGGCGGCGCAGCGCGCTCTGCAACACTCGACGACGTGATGGCGCGCCTCGACAAGATCGAAAAAGAAAACGCCGAACTGCGCGCAAAGGTGCGCGTCTTGTCGGCGGCCAAGCCGGTCGTATCCGCGCCGGCGGCGGTCCCGACCGATCCAAGCAAATTCAAGGGCAATCCGGTTCTGCACGCCGCCGTCGCCCCATCGCCGGCTCCCCCTCCACCCGTGCCGCCCGTTCCCACCATCGGCGGCATTCCGGTTAAGGCCGGTCCTCTGGGACCGTTGATCGACAACACGACGGTCACGCTCTACGGATCGATCGATGTCTCCGGGGACGTCTTCAATCCCTCGGTGTTCGATCAGGGAACGAAATTCGGCATCTCAAGCAATATTTCCAGTTTCGGTATTCGCGTCAGGCATAACCTTGCTCCCTATGGCTGGGATGGCATGGCGGTCGTGGCCCAATTGGAATCCCAGGTCGATATAGCGGCAGCCCCAACCGAGCGTGCTTCGTTCGGGACGCGCGACAGCTTCCTGGGGGTGGAAAGCCCGTGGGGTTCCATCAAGGCCGGCAAGACCGATACGCCCTACAAGAAGGCCACCGCCGCGATGGACCCGTTCTCGCGGACGCTGGGCGACTATAATTCGATCATGGGCAATACCGGCGGCGACAACCGCGCCGAGTTCGATTGGCGCATGGATCACGCGGTTTGGTATGAGTTGCCGATCCTCAATGGCTTCCAGTTCAGCGCATTGATGTCGCCAGGTCAGAACTACGCGGTCGATAACAGCGACTATTCGTACGGCGACTATTTTCAGTGTAACGGTGCCTCGACGCGCGGCAGCGGCAGCAACTTCCCCGGCACCGGCGGCGCAGTTCCCGGCAATATCGGCGGTAACGGTTGCACTGACGGTTCCTATGGCAACGCCTACAGCGCGGCCGCGACCTACAAGAACGGTCCGTTCACCGCGATCGCGGCCTACGAGCTTCATGAGGGTGTCAATCGCCACGGCGACGATAATCTTGAACCCGGCGTGGCGGGTTCTGGACCTATCTTCCTGCCCGATGGTTCTCAGATCCTGACCGGGGTCCATAACGAATGGGCCGCGAAAGTTGGCGGCGGTTATCGCTTCAATGACGGTCTCGGCGATCTTCAGCTGAACGCCTATTACGAGTGGATACGTCGCGAAGTAACCCCGGCCGAAGAACTCTTCAATGAGCGGTCCCGCGATGGCGTCTTCGCGAGCGCCACGCAGATGATCGGCAAGTGGGCCTTGAGCGCATCCTATGCTCACGCCTTCAAAACCCCGGGCAACCCAGCCTGTCTGAGCTTCAACAATACCAACGCCGGTGTGGTGTGCGGAACCCCCGGGGTCGTGCCGGTCGGCCAGTATCAGGCAAACCTGTTCGACAACTCGGCCAGCCAATATGCTATCGGCGCCCGCTACTTCTTCAACGATTGGGCCAGTTGGTACGTTGTTGCCTCGCAGCTCAATCAAGGTCCGGGCGCGCATTATTGCCTCGGCGCGAGCGGTCACGGCTACCAGGTCTGCGGTCGCGATGCTGCCAACGACACGATCGGGGGCGCGACGCTCAGGGCCGCGACAACCGGTATGACGTTCAACTTCTGAGCGCTGACAAAGATGTATAGTGAGGGGGACTTTGCCAAGAGTCCCCCTTTTCTGCGTCTTGAACGACCTGTTCCATTTGCTGCGCGTTACCCGGAGCTAGACCATGGATATGCAGCCGCCGCCGGCCCTCGTGCAGGTTCAGCAGCCCGAAGTTCCGCCCAGCGCGCCGGTCGAGCCATCTCCGATCGAGGTTAACGTCTCGCAGTATATTCCGGAGACGGCGAGGGCGGTCACGATGATCGTGACGCTTACGCCGCCGACCGGTCAGGCCCTGATCTATGCGCCAGGACATGAGAGTGATGGAACCCTGTTCAAGGGACCGCGCTCGATCGACGAAGTCAAGCTTTCAGGTCCGATCCTCTATGCGAAGCTTTACGGCGCGACGAAGTTCGACATCCAATACACCAACTATCGACTGCCCGACTGAAGGCGACAGATTTCTGTCTGGGGACAAACGACGCTGTGGAACATCCGAGGCCGCAACAACTCATGCAGCAGGCCCTTGCAGCGCAGCGCGGGGGTTCGATCGGAGAGGCCAAGCGCCTTTATGCCCTGGTGCTGAGCATTGATCCGGCAAACGCGGCGGCCTACGGCAATCTCGCTGTTATAGCGGCCCGAGAGGGCGATCTCGCAAATGCCGAACGCCTCATTCGCCAGGAGATCAAGCTGCGGCCGAACTACGCGGCGAGCCACAATAATCTCGGAACGCTACTGCAGCAGCAAGGCCGTCCGGCGGACGCCGCGAGCGCGCACCGGCACGCCATCCGGCTCAATCCGAACTATGCCCAAGCCCATCTCGCGCTCGGCAATGCGCTCAAGGCGCAGCACAGGTTCGATGAAGCCATGAAATCCTACCTTGCTGCCGTCGCCATCAAGCCGGACTACGCGGAAGCTCATAACAACATCGGCGTGGTTCTGCAGATGCTGGGTAGGCTCGACGAAGCCGCTTCCGCCTATCGGAAAGCCGCGGCGATGCCGGCTTATGTGGAAGCTTCCTTCAATCTCGGCGTCGTCCTGCATCAGATGCGCGATCTCGATGCGGCCGAAGCTGCGTATCGGAAGGTCATCGCCAGCGAACCCAACGTCGTCGTCGCGCACAACAATCTTGGCACCGTCTTGAAAGACCAGGGCCGTCTCGACGCGGCAAGCGCGGCCTTCAGGCAAGCGATCGATCTGAAGGCCGACTACGCCGAGGCGATCTACAACCACGCCGCGGTGCTGCAGCAGCAGGATAGGCTTGAAGAGGCGCTGGCCGGCTATGGTCGCGTGCTTTCGTTGCGGCCCGACTATCTCGATGCGATCAACAATGCCGGAATTGTGCTGCAGGAACTCGGCCGGCAAGGCGATGCGATCGATCTCTATCGGCGGCAGGTCAGGCCCATTCCGGCGCACGCAGACCTCTATAACAATATGGGAACGGCGCTGCTTGCCGACGGACGGCCAGCCGAGGCGAGGGGAGCGTTCGAGCTGGCCTTGGCATGCCGACCGGGTTTTCCCGAAGCCGCCTACAATCTTGGAAACGCCTTGCGCGAGCTCGGCCATCTCGAAGAGGCGATCTCGGCGTGGCGCGGCGCACTTCTGCTGCGCCCTGATTATGCCGATGCGTTCAGCCAGCTCGTGTATCATCGCGCGTTGGCTTGTGCGTGGGACAATCGCGAGGCGGAGCATGCGAAGCTGCTCGAGATGGTGCGAAGCGGGATTCGCGTTCCGCCGTTTTATCTGTTCTCGACCCAGGCCTCGGCCGCCGACCAATTGCGCTGCGCCGAGCAATGGATCAGGTCGATCGAGCCGCCGCGAGCCGCGCTCTTCGAGCACCGCGAACGAGACGAAAGCGCCCGCATTCGCCTGGGCTATCTCTCAGGCGATTTCCATCAGCACGCCACGGCGCGGCTGATGGCCGAGTTGTTCGAGAGCCACGATCGCGATCGGTTTGAGGTGTGTGCCTATAGCTATGGCACCGATGACGGCAGCCCGATGCGCGCGCGGCTACATCAGGCTTTTGATCGCTTCGTCGACATCGCCGCATTGTCAAATCGCGACGCCGCCAGCCGGATTTATGAAGACGAAGTCGATATCCTGATCGATCTGAAGGGATATACCCACCGCGCCCGTCCCGCCATTGCCGCCTACCGGCCTGCGCCGGTGCAGGTGAGCTATCTCGGATTTCCCGCCACTGTGGCTGCGGGTTTCATCGACTATGTCCTGGCCGACCGCTTCGTTGTCCCGGAAAGCCAGCAGGCGTTCTTTACGGAGCGGCTGGTCCACCTTCCGAATTGCTATCAGGTCAACGACCGCAAGCGTGAGGTAGCCCCTGTCCGCACCGAGCGAGGCGATTGCGGCTTGCCGGAACGGGGCCTCGTGCTCTGTTGCTTCAACAACAGCTACAAGCTCTCGCCTGGTATGTTCGACATATGGATGCGCCTGCTCGAGGCGGCGCCCGATAGCGTGTTGTGGCTACTTGGCGCCAACGAGTTGGTCGAAGCCAATCTGCGTGGCGAAGCCGAGAAGCGCGCTGTGGATCCGAGCCGGTTGATCTTCGCACCGGTCGTGCCGGCGCCCGCGCATCTCGAGCGCCACCGGCACGCCGATCTGTTTCTCGACACCGTGCCCTGCAACGCCCACACGACCGCTAGTGACGCGTTGTGGTGCGGACTGCCGGTCCTGACCTGCAGCGGCGACACTTTCGCCGGCCGCGTCGCGGGCAGCTTATTGAGCGCAATTGGCGTCCCGGAACTGGTGACCGCTTCTCTGGAGGACTATGAACGGACGGCGCTCGCCCTGATCCGCGCGCCGGATCGCTTGAAAGCGCTGCGCCAGAAAATTGAACGGGAACGCGATGTCAATTCGCTGTTCGATCTGCCAAAATTGACCGGGGCGATCGAGACGGCCTATCGGCGGATGTGGCGGCGGTGGCTCGCTCGCGAGAAGCCTGTGGCGTTCAGGATCGAAAATGTCGAGTGAAGCTTCAAAGAGCCGGACGGATGAAAGGACGAAAATCATGTGGATGAGAACGATCCTGATACTCACAGCCTTGCTTGGGTTCGGCACCGATGCCACATCGGCAAAATCCCATTACGGGCGCAAACACCATGTGCAGGCTGTCGTCGAGCCAGCGCTCGCGCCCTATACGGGACCTACGCTTGTTATGCATCCCGCCTCGAATATTGCATGCAACACCGTGTACCGCTCGACGCGCGCGCTGCCCTGCGATCAGCCGGTCTGGGTTTATGGCCATCCCTGCGAGATCGATCTCGGTCTTGGGCGCTACCGATCCTGCGATTGAGCAGTTTCCGCAAGCGCCGATGAAATCCGGGCACGACAACGGGAAAATACTGGCTGCCGCGATTGCCCATCATCGTGCCGGGCGCCTGCTCGATGCCGAACGGATGTATCGGTTGGCGTGCGACACGACCCCGCATGATGCGCGCGCGTTTCATCTGGCGGGCGTGGTCGCCCATCAACTCGGTCGCAACGACGCCGCCGCGCTGATCGGCCGCGCGGTGACGCTCAATCCCGACTTTGCCGAGGCGCACAATGACAGGGGTGTCATTCTCGCGGCCAACGGATCGTTCGCCGAAGCGCTGCCTTGTTTCGAACGGGCGGTGCAGATCAATCCGGCCTATGCCGAAGCGCGCGGCAATCTGGGGCGTGCGCTGCGCGCGGTCGGACGCGCCGGCGAGGCAGCGACGCAGTTCGAACAGGTCCTGAAGGGCGCGCCCAATTCGCCGTTCGCGCATTTCAATTTGGCCTCGGCGCTTGAACTCGCCGGCCAACCGGATGCGGCGGAAAAGCACTACCGAAGCGCAATCGCGCTGCGGGCTGATTTTCTCGACGCCCATATCCATCTCGCCGCGCTGCTTCAGAAGATGGATCGTTTGGCAGACGCACTCGCTTCCGCCGAACGCGCGACGGCGATCGCACCCAATGATGCCGGTGCACGCAACAATCTCGGCAATATCCTGCGGGCGATGGAGCGGCGCGACGACGCGATGACGCAGTATCAGGCTGCGCTTCGCATCGACCCCAATTCGTTCGCCGCGCATTACAATCTCGGGATGGCGCTGCGCGGGGAGGCTGGGATCGCCGAGGCGAGGGAACATTTCTCCCGCGCGCTGGCGCTCAAGCCGGATTTTCTGGAGGCGGAGCTCGCCTGTTGCATGGCCGAGCTGCCCGCGCTTTACCAATATCCCGCCGAGATCGATGAGCGCCGCGCGGCCTATGCAAATCGACTGAAAGCGTTGCGCGAGAAGCTGGCGAAAGGGAATGGCCCGGCAGCGCTCGTGGACGCGATCGGCTCGCATCAGCCGTTCTATCTGCCATACCAGGGCCGCAACGACCGCGAGCTGCAATCGCTCTATGGGGCGGCTGTCTGCAGCGCTCTCGGCGCCCGATTTGCAACCCCAGTATTGCCTCCGCCGCCAGCCGCGCAGGAGCCGATCAGGCTTGGGATCGTCAGCGGATTCTTCCGCCAGCATTCGAACTGGAAGATTCCCATCAAGGGCTGGCTGAAGATGCTCAACCGGGACCGGTTTCGCGTCTTCGGCTACCACACCGGGGTTGAACGGGACGGCGAGACGGCTGCGGCTGCGGCCTTGTGCGATGGCTTTCGTGCAGGGCCGCTCTCACTCGAAGGCTGGCGAAGCGCGATCGGCGCGGATGCGCCTCACGTGCTGCTGTTCCCGGAAATCGGCATGGACAAGGTCTCCGCGCAGCTTGCGGGCATGCGCCTGGCCGAGGTCCAGTGCACGTCCTGGGGGCATCCGGTCACCAGCGGTTTTCCGACCATCGATTACTTCATCAGCAGCGATCTCATGGAACCGGCTAATGAAGAGATGCACTATTCGGAGAAGCTGGTCCGGCTGCCCAATCTTTCCATCTACTACGAGCCGGTCGATGTCCCGCCGGTTCAGATCGGTCGCGCCGAGCTCGGACTGCGCGGGGACGCCGCGGTCTATTGGTGCGCGCAGTCGCTGCCGAAATACTTGCCGCAATACGACGAGGTTTTCGCGCGCATCGCCTCCGAGGTGCCGGGCTGCCAGTTTGTCTTCATCGAATTTGCCGGCGGCAAGGGCGTGACCGAGATGTTCAAAGCCCGCCTCGACCGAGCATTCGATGCCGTCGGTCTAAAAGCCAGGGATCACTGCGTCTTCCTGCCGCGGCTGGCGCCGGAGCGTTTCGCGGCGGCGATCGGGCGGTGCGACATCGTGCTCGACAGCATCGGCTGGTCCGGCTGCAATTCGATCTTGGAAAGCCTCGCTCACGATCTTCCGATCGTGACATTAGCGGGCGAGCTGATGCGCGGGCGGCATGCCGCCGCGATCCTGCACAGGATGGATGTGCGCGAGACGACGGCAGGTAGCGTCGAGGAGTATATCTCGATCGCCGCCGCGCTCGGCAGCGACCGGGCGAGGCGAGGCGAGGCATCTTCGCGGATTTCCAGCAACAAGCATCGCGTCTATCGCGATCTTGAAAGCATTGTCGGGCTGGAGTCGTTTATCGAGCAGGCGGTTCGCGGTCGCGGCGCGTAGTCAAAAGAAGAGCGCGCCGAAGCGCACCCTGTATCAAGCTCCGAGACCAGCGTTTCAACGCCGGCGGGCACGCTTCCGGTTTTGAACTTGTCCAGCCTTCAGCTTCGCTGCCTTACGCAACGTATCGTCTATCCGAGATTGCCAACCCGGCCCCTGAGATTTGAAGTGCTCGACCACCTCCGGGCTCAGTCGCAGTGACACCCGTTTTTTGGTTGGTGCCTTGTTTGGACCGCGACCTTTCCGAATCGACTTCGCCAGTTGTGGAAAAACCTCAGTGAACGGCCTTGCTCGCGCAAAATCCTCACCTGTCCATTCGGGATTGTCGCTGCCAGGTCACGAGCCGAGTAAGGCTTTTTCTTTTTAGCGGTTGGCATATCGCTTCCTCTCGAGCGGACTTGCCGAGCGCATGCTGATGACGCCCACGAGGACAGGCAGGTGCGATCACGCAAAAGCCTGGCCCGGGCGGGTTACGCCGACCCGACGCGTGCCGTCGAGCCGGATCACTCCGCCGGCTGTCCCACCGCGCGCTTATCCTTGTTCTCCGAGGCGATCGAAAGCCGCATCGGCCGCACCACGAACAGCGCCATCGCAACCACGATGAAATTCATGATCGCGGCAACCGCAAACACAGCATGCCAATTGCCCGTGTATTCCTTCAGCACATTGGCGAGCGGCACGACGAAGGCCGACAGGCCCTTCGCGGTGTAGAGCAGGCTGGTATTCGTGGTGGCGTATTTCGGACCGAACATGTCGGTGCAGGTCGAGGGGAACAGGCTGAAGATCTCGCCCCAGGTAAAGAAGATCAGCGCCGCGCAGATCACGAAGGTCCAGGGCGTCGTGCCGGCTGCGCCGAGCAGCCAATAGGCGATGCCACCCGCGGTGAAGGCGATGGCCATGGTGTATTCGCGGCCGATCTGGTCCGACACCCAACCGAAGAACGGCCGCGCGCCGCCGTTGGCGAGGTTGTCGATGATGCCGGCCACGATCAGCGTCGTCCCTCCGAACAGGAGGATCGTCTGCCCAACGCCGTAATCCTTGGCGATCACCGCGACCTGTGCTGTCACCATCAATCCGCTGGCGGATACCAGTATGAACATGACGTAGAGCAGCCAGAACACCGGTGAAGCCAGCATCTGGCCTGGAGTGCTGCTGGTTTTCGACTGCAAAACCTTGACAGCGGATCCACTTGGCACCTCGCTGGGGTGCGGCGGGCGGAGCAGCCACGCGAGCACAAAGATGATTGCGCCCTGACCCAACGCGAACCAAAAGAAGGTGTCCGAATATCCAATCGAGGCGATCATCTTTTGAATCGGAATGACCGTGACGGCCGCGCCGGCACCAAATCCGGCCGCCGTCAAGCCAACCGCGAGGCCCCGACGATCGGGAAACCACTTCACCGCATTGCCGACGCATGTTGCGTAGATGGCGCCGGCTCCAATGCCCGACACCACGGCGCCGGCGTAGAGCGCCTCCAGCGAGCCAGCCTTGGCGTTGATCAGCCAACCAGCCGCAACAAAAACACCACCGGCGGCAACCATCAGTCTTGGGCCGCGTTGACCAAGCGAGTCGACGATCCATCCTTCAAGTGGGGTCAGCCAAGTCTCGAGCGCGACGAAGATACTGAAGGCGACCTGGATGCCCGCGACATCCCAGGAATTCGCTTTCGCCATCGGGCCGACGAAATAGGTCCAGCCATACTGGAGATTGGCGATCATCGCCATGCAGATGACGCCGATGACGAGTTGCATCCACCGGAAGCTGTTGGACGGTGCCTGACTCGGCGCAGGTGCTGCATTAGCGATCATGGTGTCCTCCCACTGCGCGCTTTTTGAACGCGACGCTGGGGTCGCTGGGCGCTGCCATCTTAGATCTTAAATTCTGGTATATTATATTCCAACAAGCAAGGTCGATTTTGCCGCAGGTATCATTGTGCATTGCGGCGCACTGTGGCCTTGCTGAAAACCATGGCCTTGCCGCAGAACATTGTCATCCCGCAAACCGCGAAGCGGCAAGACTGTCCGGCACGTCGAGCGTGAGCATTTCGTCGCAGACAACTGCGGACGAAAACTCCTGCGCGACCCTGCATCGCTTTGCGGGATTGTTCGCGTGAGACGGAACTGACACACAAAGAAATAGCCCCGACGATCGGGGCTATTGATAGAAACATCTGGAACTACGCGCTCAATCGCACGCGATCATCTCAAGCAATCAATCAAATAATGCAACGGGGAGTGTCGCCGTTGCGGATCGTCGTTTCCGCATAGGCCAGCAGCAGGCGATCGATTGCCGCGAACAGGCGGCCGAGCGGATTGCCGGCGGGCGCGAGCGCGATGGAGGCAGTCTTCGGCATTTAGTTTCCCTTTCCTGGAAGGCAGCCAGTCGCCACTTCATGATCTGGGAATAAATTAGGTATACCAGATGCCAGAGACAACCGTTTTGTTTGCATAGCAGCATTTTACTCTTCGCATTGCAGCATGGCATCCGACCCCTTTCTGGGGCGTAAACGAAAAGGCCGCCCGGATGGGCAGCCCTTGCAATCCCTTCGGGGAAAAGACCCTGCTTACTCTGCCGCCTGCTTCCGCGGCGGGTCGAGCGCACCGGAATCGTGAATTTCCGCTACCTGGTGGTCGCTGAAGCCGAGCACCTGGCGCAGGACCTCATCGGTGTGTTCGCCAAGCAGCGGCGAGCGCGTCACCTCGCTCGGGCTGTCCGATAGCTTAATGGGGTTGCCGACCGACACATATTTGCCGCGGGTCGGGTGATCGACCTCGACCACGGTGCCGGTCGCGCGCAGCGATTGGTCTTCCGCCAGTTCCTTCATCGACAGGATCGGTCCGCAGGGGATGTCGTCCTTATTGAGGATCTCCATCGCCTCGAACTTGGTCTTGGTCATGGTCCACTGCTCGATGCGCGCGAAGATTTCGTTCAGCCGCGACAATCGGGCAGGGGGTTTTGCGTAATCGGGATGCGTCTTCCAGCCGGGCTCGCCGATCACGTCGCAGATTTTCTCCCACACCGGCGCTTGCGTGATGAAATAGATGTAGGCGTTGGGATCGGTCTCCCAGCCCTTGCATTTGAGGATGCGGCCGGGCTGGCCGCCGCCGGAATCGTTGCCGGCGCGCGGCACCGCTTCGCCGAACGGAATGCCTTCGCCGAACTGGCTGTATTCCTTGAGTGGACCATGGGCGAGGCGCTGCTGGTCGCGCAGTTTGACGCGCGCGAGATTGAGCACGCCATCTTGCATCGCGGCCGTGACCTTCTGTCCCCTGCCGGTGACGGTGCGCTGGAACAGCGCGGTGACGATGCCGAGCGCCAGGTGCAAGCCGGTGCCGCTGTCACCGATCTGCGCGCCGGTGACCAGCGGCAGGCCGTCGCGGAAACCGGTGGTCGAGGCCGCGCCGCCGGTGCACTGCGCGACGTTCTCATAGACCTTGCAGTCTTCATAAGGCCCGGGACCAAAGCCCTTGATCGAGGCCACGATCATCTTCGGGTTGACGCTCTGGATTTTTTCCCAGGAAAATCCCATGCGGTCGAGCACGCCGGGCCCGAAATTCTCCACCAGCACGTCGCAGGTCTTGATCAGCGCGGTCAGGACTTCCTTGCCCTTCGGATTCTTGGTGTCGAGTGTGATCGAGCGCTTGTTGTGGTTGAGCATGGTGAAATAGAGGCTGTCGACATTCGGAACGTCCTGCAGCTGGCCGCGCGTGATGTCGCCGACGCCGGGGCGTTCGACCTTGATCACATCAGCGCCGAACCATGCCAGCAATTGCGTGCAGGTCGGCCCCGACTGGACGTGGGTGAAATCGAGTATGCGAACGCCCGTCAGCGCCTTGGTCATGATCTGCTTTCTCCTCGAAACGACTTAGCCTTATTGCCGTCACGCCCGCCGAAGCGAGCATAGGCGGCGAATAATGCCGAAGTTATGCTCACTTCTTTTTCAAAACGCTCTGCGGATTGAGGTTGCCGATGCGGCCGCTCTCCGAACCCGCCGCCGGATCGATCACCGCGTTGATCAGCGTCGGCTTGCCCGAATCCATCGCCGCGTTCACGGCGCGCTTCAGTTCATCCGGCGTCGTCGCATTGACGCCTGTGCCGCCGAACGCCTCCATCATCTTGTCGTAGCGCGCGCCCTTGACGAACACCGTGGTCGCCGGATCTGCGCCCGCCGAATTGACGTCGGTGCCGCGATAGATGCCGTCATTGTTGAAGATTACGATGCAGATCGGCAGCCCGTAGCGGCAGATAGTCTCGACCTCCATGCCCGAGAAACCAAAGGCGCTGTCGCCTTCGACCGCAAGCACGGGCTTGCCGGTCTCGACGGCAGCGGCGATCGCGGTGCCCATGCCGATGCCCATGACGCCCCAGGTGCCGACGTCGAGCCGCTTGCGCGGCTGCTCCATGTCGATGACGCCGCGGGCGAGGTCGAGGGTGTTGGCGCCCTCGTTGACCAGGATGGCGTCGGGCCGTTCCTTGATGACCGTACGGAGCACGCCGAGCGCGCCGTGGTAATCCATCGGCGAATTGTTGTTCATCAGCCGCGGCGCCATCTTGGCGACGTTGTCGTCGCGCTTGGTCTTGACGGCATTGAGCCAGCCGGCTGGCGGCGCGGGCCAATTTCCGCCCATAGCCTCAAGCAGCGCGCCGACGCAGGAGCCGATGTCGCCAACCAGCGGCGCTGCGATCTCGACGTTGGAGTCCATCTCCTTCGGCTCGATATCGACCTGGATGAACTTCTTCGGCGCGTCGCCCCAGGTCTTGCCCTTGCCGTGCGACAACAGCCAGTTGAGGCGGGCGCCGACCAGCATCACGACATCGGCGTCCTTTAGCACCGTTGAACGCGCGGCACCGGCGCATTGCGGATGCAGGTCCGGCAGCAGGCCCTTGGCCATGCTCATGGGCAGGAAAGGCGCGCCGCTCTTTTCGACAAACGCGCGGATCGCCTCGTCGGTCTGCGCGTAGGCCGCGCCCTTGCCGAGAATGATCAACGGGCGTTTTGCGCTTTTGAGCACATCGAGTGCGCGCTTGACCGCTGATGGAGCCGGAATTTGCGCAGGCGCTGCGTCGATGACTTTCACCAGCGACTTCGTGCCGGCCTCGGCATTCATCACTTGCCCGAAGAGCTTGGCGGGGAGGTCGAGATAGACGCCGCCCGGGCGCCCCGACACCGCGGCGCGGATCGCGCGCGCCAGACCGATGCCGATATCCTGCGCGTGCAGCACGCGGAAAGCGGCCTTGCACAGCGGCTTGGCGATCGCGAGCTGGTCCATCTCTTCATAGTCGCCCTGCTGCAGGTCGACGATCTCGCGCTCGGAAGATCCCGAGATCAGGATCATCGGGAAGCAGTTGGTGGTGGCGTGGGCAAGCGCGGTGAGGCCGTTCAGGAAGCCGGGCGCCGAGACGGTGAGGCAGACGCCGGGCTTCTTGGTGAGAAAACCGGCGGTCGCCGCCGCATAGCCCGCGTTCTGTTCATGACGGAAGGAGAGCACCCGGATGCCGGCTGCCTGCGCCATGCGGCCGAAGTCGGTGATCGGAATGCCCGGCACGCCGTAGATCGTGGTGAGGCCGTTGAGCTTGAGCGCGTCGATGATGAGATGAAAGCCGTCCGTCAGCTCCTGCTCGGCGCCCGATGCCTCGGACTTGGTCGCGGTGTTCAGCATGGGCCTTGTCTCCCTGATCGAGGACGAGTTGACCGTCGTCTCGTTTGACATTGCTGTTAGCGAGTAAGTTCCTGGCCGTGCGCCTCGACAAAGGCGGCAAGGCCCAGCGTGTGGTCGCGCGCGCGCTTTTCTGCGAGCTCGGTGTTGCGCTCTTCGAGCGCCTCGATGATCGCCAGATGCTCCGGCAGCGAGGCCGCGATGCGCTCGGTCCGGCCGATCGTGAGCTGCCGGTAGCCGCGCACATGCAACAGGATGTCGTTGGTCATGTCGACCAGCACCGGCGATTCCGACAGCGAGATCAGCGCCTGGTGAAAGGCGATATTGGCCTTGGAATATTCATCGACGTGATCCTGCGGCAGACGGTCGCTGCCAAAATCCCTGAAGAAGTCGCGCAGCGCCGAGATGTCCTTCTTGCGCGCGATGGTCGTGATCAGCCGTGCCGCCATGCTCTCCAGCGCTGCCCAGGCGCGGATCATGTCGACGATCTCGTTCTTGGTCCGACGCACCACGACGATGCCGCGGCGCGGAACCGTTTTCACGAAACCGTCCTGCTCCAGCATCGCGATCGCCTCGCGGATCGGCGTGCGGCTGACGCCGAGCCGTTCCGACAGCGCACGCTCGTCCAGCATTACCGGCTCCGGCGTCGCGTAGATGTCCATCTTGAGAATGGCTTCCTTCAAGGCCTCATAGGCCTTGTTCTTGAAGCTCGTCTCCGGGGCAATCCGGACAATTGCGATCTCTGGCTCGGCCATGGTCGGCGACGCCCTGGTTGGTGTTCGTATCGGCACGACGAAATCTCCGTCAGCGGAGATGCTAATCAATAGCAATAACCCAGCCGATTTTTGGCATGCCAGATGCCAGAATGTCAAGTTGCCAATGATTTCAGCCTTACTGCTCAGGCGTTTGTCTTGACAATGTAACCGCTGGCATACCAAATGCCATAAAATATCGACCAGGAGGAAGCCCATGTCGAATGCAAAAGATTCTGTCCGCAAAGTTCTCGATCAGGTTAAGGCGGACAAACGCACGAGTTTGATGGCGCCCGAGGGCAAACTGGTCTGCGACGCCTACGGAATCCCGATTCCGAAGGAGGGCGTGGCGAAATCCGCAGCCGAGGCGGCGAAGACTGCGGCCGATATGGGGTTCCCGGTCGTGATGAAGATCGTCTCGCCCGATATTCTGCACAAGACCGAAGCCGGCGGCGTCGTGGTCGGCGTCAAGACCGCGACCGAAGCCGAAAAGAGCTACGAGACCATTCTCGCCAACGCCAAGAACTACAAGGCGGACTCCAAGATCGAAGGCGTCCAGGTGCAGCAGATGCTGGCCGGCGGCACCGAGGTGATCGTCGGCTCCATCACCGACGGCTCGTTCGGCAAGCTCGTGGCGTTCGGCCTCGGCGGCGTGCTGGTCGAGATCTTGAAGGACATCACCTTCCGTCTAGCGCCTGCGACCAAAGAGGACGCGCTATCGATGCTCGACGGCATCCAGGCCCACGACATGCTCAAGGGCGTGCGTGGCGGCGATCCGGTCAACCGCGACGCGTTGGCCGACGTCATTGTCAAGGTATCGCAACTGGTCAGCGATTTCCCGGAAATCGTCGAGCTCGATCTCAATCCGGTGTTCGCCAGCAAGAAGGATGCGATCGCGGCCGACGTCCGCATCGTCGTCGACTTCAACTACAAGCCCCGCCCGGCGCCGCGCCCGACGGAAGAAATCGTCGCTGCGATGAATCGCATCATGCAGCCCAAGGCGGTTGCCGTGATCGGCGCCTCCGCCGAAGACGGCAAGATCGGCAACTCCGTCATGAAGAACCTGATCAACGGCGGCTACAAGGGCGAGATCTACCCGATCCACCCCAAGGCCGCCGAGATCCTGGGCCACAAGGCCTACAAGAGCGTCAAGGACGTGCCCGGCGTGATCGACACGGCCGTGTTCGCGATCCCCGCGAAATTCGTCGCCGCCGCGCTCGTCGAATGCGGCGAGAAGAAAATCCCCGGCGCCGTCCTGATTCCCTCGGGCTTTGCCGAAGCAGGCCACCCGCAATTGCAGGCCGAGATCGTCGAGATCGGCAAGAAGTACGACGTCCGCCTGATGGGGCCGAACATCTACGGCTTCTACTATACGCCCGCCAACCTCTGCGCCACCTTCTGCACCGCCTACGACGTCAAGGGTCACGCTGCGCTGTCGTCGCAGTCCGGCGGCATCGGCATGGCGATCATCGGCTTCTCGCGGTCGGCTAAGATGGGCGTCTCCGCGATCGTCGGCCTCGGCAATAAGTCCGACATCGACGAGGACGATCTGCTCGCCTTCTTCGAGCAGGACCCGAATACGACGATCATCGCGCAGCACTGCGAGGACTTGAAGGACGGCCGCGCCTTCGCGGAAGCCGCCAAGCGCGTCTCGAAGAAGAAGCCAGTCGTGGTGTTGAAGGCGGGCCGCACGTCTGCGGGCGCGAAAGCCGCTTCGTCGCATACCGGCGCGCTTGCCGGCAACGACAAGATCTATGAGGACGTCTTCAAGCAGTCCGGCGTGATCCGCGCGCGTTCGCTGCGGCAGTTGCTCGAATTCGCGCGCGGCATGCCGGTATTGCCGACGCCGAAGGGCGAGAACATCCTGATCATCACCGGCGCGGGCGGCTCGGGCGTGCTATTGTCGGACTCGGTGGTCGACAACGGCCTGTCGCTGATGGCGATGCCGCCGGATCTCGATGCGGCGTTCCGCAAATTCATTCCGCCGTTCGGCGCCGCCGGCAACCCCGTCGACATCACCGGCGGCGAGCCGCCGATCACCTATGTCAACACCGTCAAGCTCGGGCTGTCGGATGAACGCATCCACGCGCTGATCCTCGGCTACTGGCACACTATCGTGACGCCGCCGATGGTGTTCGCCCGCAACATGGTCGAGGTGAAAAAGGAGATGGAGGCAAAAGGTTTTGTGAAGCCGATCGTCGCTTCGCTCGCTGGCGACGTCGAGGTCGAGGAGGCCGCCGAATATCTCTATCAGAACGGCATCCCGGCCTATGCCTATTCGACGGAGCTGCCGGTCGAAGTGTTAGGCGCGAAATACAAATGGGCGCGCGGCGCAGGACTGCTGTAAATCGAGCGTCAGAACGCACCAATGCCGTCCGGTTTTCCGGGCGGCACTTTTGTTTCGCTCCGAGCAAGAGTGTGACGATTGCAGTTCCGGCAAATGGAACCGGAACCTCGTCCTTTTTTAGCGGTTGACGATCATCATCAAAGATACTGGAGGAGATGATGAGAAACCGTGTTGTTGTTTCGTTGATCGCTGCGACGTTATTGTCATCGGGCGCAGCCTTTGCGCAATCGACCACAGTCGAAGGCGCGGCGAATGGCGCGCGAGCAGGCGGCGACGTGGGCGGGCCTATCGGCGCGATGGTTGGCGGCACCGTCGGCGCGGCCGTCGGCGCCGGGCTGGAAATCCCGAATGCGGTGATCACCTCGGTCGAGGGCGAACGTGCACCGTCCGTCGTGGTTCGCGAGCGCGTCGTGGTTGGCGAGCCGCTACCGCCGCAAGTCGAACTGCGGCCGGTGCCGAGATACACCGAGTACCGTTACGCGGTCGTCAACGATCGCAGGGTGATCGTTGATTCGCGAACACGCCGCGTCATCAAGATCATCGAGTGATCGAGATCGGCCGAACCGCTACGCCCCGCGGAGCCTCGTACGCTCCGCGGGGGATTTTTCTGCGTCAGGACGCGCCAGGGCTTGAGCGGCGCGACCCTGCGGTGACAAGGTCGAGCGTGGCGATGATCGCAAAACCGGCGCAGGCGGCCATCGCATCGACCGCGAAGTCTTCCAGCCGCGCATGCCGCCCCGGCATCCAGAGCTGCAGCAGTTCGAGCACGCCGATCATGACGACCGACACGCCCACCGTGAACAGCCGATTTCTCGGATAGGCGAGGCCAAACGCTAGCCCGATCAGAACAAACGCGAGCGCGTGCTCACCATCCTGGCCGAAATTGGAATGCGGCCGGTATTGTGGTGGTCCGAGCGTTGCAAAGGTGACGGCTGCGGCGAGCAGCCAGGCAAACAGCCGAAGCAGGATGGTCATTGCCGCTGCATAGCACAATTCACCGGCCGGATAGCCTCACGACGGCTTGAGATGTTCGTGTAGTTAACCCTCAGCGTTTACAGCGGCCGCCGCACACCCAGACCATGCATGAAGCGCTCCCTGATCTGCACCGGATCGCGCCGCGTGGCTCCAACCCCCGGCTTGTCGTCGATGCGAACCCCAATCAGCGTCGGTGCCGACGCCGACATCGACCGATCGATCAGCCGCTCAAAGTCCTCTTCGTCCGCGGCCCAGGTGCTGTTGGCAAGGCCGCTTCCGAGTGCGATCGCCACGATGTCGGATACCACGGCACCCGGCGTCGGCTGCGCGCCGGTGATCTGGTAGACGCCGTTGTCCATCACCACCATGGTGAGGTTTTTCGGCGCCAGCGCCGCGATGGTCGAGAGCGAACCCAGTTGCATCAGCAGCGAGCCGTCGCCCTCGAGCGCGAACACGCGCCGCCCCGGCTGTGCCAGCGCGACGCCAAGCGCGATCGGGAACGCCAGGCCCATGCTGCCCAGCATATAAAAATTCTGCGGGCGATGGCCGGCCGCCCACAGGTCGAAGTTGGTGTTACCGATGCCGCCGACCACCGCCTCCTCGTGTTTCAATTTGGCGATCAGCCGCGAGGTAAGGTCGAACCGGTTCATCACCTTGGTGTTGTGGGCAGGGGGATTTGCTTGCGTGTTCATGCGATCGCTCACTTGTCGAAGACCTTGCCGCCGGTCAAGAGCGGCGACAGGATCAGCGCCACCGGCGCTTGCGTGGTGATGGCCTGCTTGATCGAGCGATCGACGATGAATTCGAACTCGTCGAGCCTTGTCGCGGTGTGATGTTCCATTGCGAGCGAATCCAATACCGGCCGCATGGTGCGGCAGACCAGCGACTGGCCGTAATTGAACTCGCCGAGCGTGCCGCGTTCGGACACGAACATGATCAGCGGGATCTGATAGGGGATGGCGAGCGAGGCCAGCACGTTCGCAAGCGTCGCAAATCCCGAGGTCTGCATCAGCACCGCGCCCTTGGTGCCGCCCATCCAGGCGCCGGAGACGATACCGACAGCCTCTTCCTCGCGCGCGGTCGGAAACGTTGTGAAGAAGGGGTCGGCGTGGAGATTCCTGATCAGCGTCGTCAGCACGCGGTCGGGAACGTAGGGCACGAGACGGATGTCGTTGCGCTTGAGCGTCTGCAACACGATGCCGTGCCAGCTGGTCTCTGGAGAAGTGCCTTGTGAAGAAGTGGTTTCTTGGGCGGGCTTCTTGTCGGAAGCCTGGGACATGGTTTGTCCCTCGGCGGCGGCCATAGCAATCTCCCTTGCGTCGCGGACGATCGTTGCATCTCGCCCGTCGTTAAGAGGAGCCAAAACTTGACGCGACCGGCGGGATTGTCAACATGCCCGCGCAGTTATGTGCCCTGCGCCGCGCGGCTTTGCGGCAGGTCGCATCGGCATGCCATAGGATCGGGCATGCCGTAGAAGAAGCAACGAGAATATCGGGAGAAGGCCATGGGCAGGTGGTTCCGGATCGCTGCCGTGACGGCGGCGATGCTGGCGATGGGCGGCGGCGCATCCGCGCAGTCGGAATTTCCATTAAAGCCCGTGCATATTTTCGTGCCCTACGCGGCCGGCGGCGGCGTCGATATCCTGGCGCGGACGCTGGGCGACGTGGTTTCCAAAGAGTGGGGCCAGACGGTGGTGGTCGAAAACCGTCCTGGCGCTGGCGGGGTGGTGGCGTCGCAGGCGCTCGTGTCCTCAGCCCCCGATGGCTATACCCTGATCGTGGTCGCGAGCGGGCATGCCACCAACGCGTTCCTGTACCCGAAAATCCCTTACGACTCTTTTAAGGATTTCACGCCGATTTCGCTTTTGGCATCGTCGCCGAATATTTTGCTGGTCCGCGCCGATTCCCCGTTCAAGACCTTAGGTGACGTGATCGCGCAGGCCAAAGCCAAGCCGGGCAGCCTGTCGTTCGGCCACGCCGGCACCGGCACCTCGACGCACCTGGCCGGCGAGCTTTTGAAGAGCCTCGCCCAAATCGATATTGCGGCGATCCCGTACAAGGGCGGGGCCCCCTCGATCAACGATCTCCTGGGCGGGCAGATCCCGCTGTCGTTCAACAACGGACCGGAGTCGGCCGGCCAGATCGCCGCGAAAACGGTGAGGGCGCTCGCGGTCACAACCGCGGCGCGGGCGCCGTTCCTTCCCGACGTGCC
This sequence comes from uncultured Alphaproteobacteria bacterium, assembly GCA_963822795.1. Taxonomy (GTDB): domain Bacteria; phylum Pseudomonadota; class Alphaproteobacteria; order Rhizobiales; family Xanthobacteraceae; genus Bradyrhizobium. The sequence goes on along the minus strand of CAWGJM010000013.1, from coordinate 273,011 downwards.
GAGCATCGCTGAGACGGTGCCCGGCTACGACACCGAGGTATGGTGGGGCCTGCTCGGGCCCGCGGGCATGCCGCGCGAACTCATGGAGAAGCTCTCGCATGATTTCGTAGCCGCCTTGAACACCGAAGCGGTCAAGGAGCGCCTCAATAAGCTCGGCGCGACGCCGATCGGCAGCTCGCCGGAGGCCTTCAACGCCAAGATCCACGCCGACTACGAGAAATGGGGGCCGATCATCAAGGCCGCCGGCATGAGAGCCGAATGATGCCGACAGCTCCGCCCTGCCTGCCGCCGCGCGAGGTGACGCGGCCCGATGTGCCGCCACTGCCTGACGCCTGCGATACCCACGCCCACGTGTTCGGCCCGGCGGATCTTTTTCCCTATGCCGACGACCGCAGCTACACCCCGCCGGACGCGCCGCTCAAGAAATATCTCGGCATGCTCGACGTAATCGGCTTTGCGCGCGGCGTGCTGGTGCAGGGCAGCGCGCATGGACGCGACAATTCGGCGATGCTGGATGCGCTGAAGCGGCAGCCGGACCGCCTTCGCGGCGTCGCGGTGGCCGATACCGGCGTTTCTCCCGCCGCGCTGCGCGATTGGAACGCGCTCGGCGTGCGCGGCTTGCGCTTCAACCATTTTTATCGCGACGGGCAGTTGCATTACCGCGGTGGCGTGCCGCTGTCGGCGGCCAAGGTGCTCGCCTCCGTGATGGCCGATCTCGGCTGGCATCTGCAGCTCTGGATCGATGTGAAGGATTTGCCGGACATCATCCCGACGCTGAAGTCGATGGGGCTCCCCGTGGTGATCGACCATATGGGCCGCACCGACGCCCGCGCCGGCACGCAAACCGCCGGCTTCCAGAGCCTGTTGCGCGCCGTGGGCGAGGGGTGGTGCTGGGCGAAATTGTCGGGCGCGCATCGCCTCAGCCAACAGGCGCCCGATTATCCCGACGCAAGGCCGTTCCACGAGGCGCTGGTTGCGGCCAATCCGGAGCGGCTGGTATGGGGCGGCGACTGGCCGCATCCGCGCGTCGAGGGCGAGATGCCGGATGCCGGGCATCTGTTCGAACTGTTTCAGGCATGGACGCCGGACCTTGAAGCGCGCCAGCGCATCCTCGTCGGCAATCCGGCAAGGCTCTATGGATTTACCAACTGAAAGTGGCTCGATGTCCGTCAACAACAAGCGCGTCTTCTACGTCAAATATCTCTCCCACCAGGTCTATGCCGATATCCTCAAAGCGAGGGCCGACGTGCGGCTCGACCGGCTCGAGAATGAAAGCCCGGAGGAGGTGTTCGCGCCGGTTCTTGCGGCGGCGCATGCCTATCAGATCGGGGCGGCGCGCGATGAGCTCGCGCCACACTTTCATGTGCACGCCGACCTGCTGCGGCGCGCGCCTAATCTCCTGATCGTCTCCAGCAACGGCGCGGGCTTCGACCCCGTCGATGTCGAGACCTGCACCAAAGCGGGCGTCTTGGTCGTCAACCAGTCCGGCGGCAACGCGCATTCGGTCGCCGAACACGCGCTCGGCATGCTGCTGACGCTATCGAAGCGCATCATCGAGGCCGACCGCGCGCTGCGCCGCGACCGCGACGTCAACCGCAACGATTTGATGGGCACCGAAGCACAGGGCAGGACCATCGGCATCGTCGGGATCGGCAATGTCGGCCGTCGCATCGCCGAGCTCTGCAAGGGCCTGCTCGGCATGAAGGTGCTCGCCTACGATCCCTATCTGCTGGCGTCGGACGTCGCCGAGCGCGGGGCCGAAAAGGTCGATCTCGACGAATTGTTGCGCCGGTCCGACTATGTCTCGATCAACTGTCCGCTGACCAGGGAAAGTCGCGGCATGATAGGCGCGCGGGAATTTTCGCTGATGCAGCCGCATGCCTATTTCATCACCACCGCGCGTGGCTTCATTCACGACGAGGCCGCGCTGCTGGAGGCGCTGCGCGACAAGCGCGTCGCCGGCGCCGGCCTTGACGTCTGGTCCAAAGAGCCGCCGCCGCCGGAGCACCCGCTGCTGCAGTTCGACAACGTGCTGGCGAGCCCGCACACCGCCGGCGTCACCCACGAAGCCCGGGAAAAAATGGGCCGGATCGCCGCCGAGCAAATCCTCGGCGCGCTCGACGGCAAGCGGCCGCCGCGGATCATCAACCCCGAAGTCTGGCCTCGCTACAGCGAACGTTTCGCCAGCACTTTCGGAGTGACACCTAAATAGGGTCCCCGGCAGGAAAATCCGCGATAGAAGAACTCTCTCCCAACCGGGCAGGCGGCAGCAACAAATCCACTGCCGTCTGATCCAGCGACGGTGCGGACATTGCTATTTTCGCGGCCGCCTCGACACCCCCGTTGGGCAGGGCCAATTAGCCTTTGGCGCCATCAGGATGCGGGCATTTGTTCCGCCGGCGCGAAAGGGAAACTTCGAATGCGACGGGTTAACTCATTGCTGCGCTCCGCGCCGGCTCGGATTGGGCGCCGCTTCGCGCAGTTCGTTGCGATTGCCGCCGCCAGCCTGCCGATTGCCGGCGCCTAAGGGGTATCCGACGAATCCGCAATTTGATATTGGTCAATACGACCGCTTCTGTGCGAGATTAGATGGACCTTAGAAGCTACTGAGGTAGCGGGAGGTTCCCATGTCGCGATATGTCGTGCACTTCATGAAGGATGTACTTGGCGAGAACGGCCGCGAGCTCGAGGTATGCCAGGGCTCGCTTGAAATCGATGCTGCGAGCGAGGGCGACGCCGCGGAACTGGCCAAACAGAAATTCTGCGAGAGTCAGTCACTGTGTGACTGGTCGCTGCATGCCGACCGGTTCCGGATCAAGGCTGCCGATTTTCCGTCCTGATCCCCGTGCTGCCACGGCGCATGAACGGGTAGTCGATGCCGAGCACCTGTCCATCGGCCAGAAGAGGCCGCGGGCGGCGGCGGCTCTGTTGAACCCGCACCAACCGAGCGTTGCACCATGACGCTGTCAGCCCAGCGGCCGTATCGATAAGCCACGCCGCGAAGCAGCCCAACCCGCTCAAAGCCGAACTTGTCGTGAATGGCCAATGAGGCCGTGTTGTCGGCGTCGATATAGCCGATCATCTGCCGGAAGCCTGCCGCCGCGCAGGCGTCGATGAGTTCTTGCAGCAGCAGGCGTCCCACGCCGCGGCCGAGGTGCTCGTGGTGGACATAAATCGAATGCTTGGCCGCATAGCGATAGGCCGGCCGTTTGCGGAAGTGCACCACATAGGCATAGCCCACGACCTCGCCGCGATAGGTCGCCGCCAAATGCGGCAGACGATGGTTGCGCAGGTTCTTGCGCCGGTCGCGCAAATCGTCGAGTTCGGGGATGCCGCTATTGTCCACACCGGTTTCGATCCCGCCACGCACGTGATGACGGTAGATCGTCAGCATCGCCTCGACGTCGTCGTCGCGCGACGGCCGGACCACCACCGGCTGTTGGTTCTCCATGGGTCTGCTTGCGACTTCCATCGTCTTCCTCACTCGGCAACCACGTAAGTATGCAGCCGGACGCGGCCGGACGCGTCGACCTCCTTGTAGACACCCTGAATCTCGACATCGAATCCCGGGAAGGTGTTGAAACATGTTTCAAACATTTTCAGATAGTCGATCATCGGTTGCGCTCGCTCGGTGAGCCGCTCGCCCGGCACGATGGTGGCGATGCCGGGCGGATAGACCACGAACGGCGTTGTCGCAATCCGGCCGGCGATGGCGTCGATGGGCAGATAGTCGACGTCGTTGCGCACCAGGCAGCGCGCCGCGTCGCGCGGCGACAGGGCGATGTCCGGCAGGTGCTCGGGCAGGAACTGTCGCGCCTGAAGGGTGCTGACACCGGCCTCGCGGAAGAAGCGGTGCATGTCGGCGCAGAGGTCGCGCAGACGCAACCTCGCATAGCGCGCCACCCATCGCCGGTAGAAGGCCGGGATTGCCTCTTCCAGCAGCGCATTGTCGTCGTGCAGCTTCTTGAACGCTACCAGACCGCTGATCAAGGTGCCGGCCTTGCTGGCCTCGACCCCGGGGGTGAGCAGAAACAACAGCGAGTTGAGGTCGTTCTTTTCCGCGACGATGCGGTTTTCGCGCAAATATTGCGCGACGATCGGTGCGGGAATGCCGTGCTCGGCATAGCCACCGGAGCCGCGATCGAACCCCGGCGTCAGCAGCGTCAGCTTGTTGGGGTCGGTCATGGCGAAGTCCGCCGTCAGGTCCGGGAATCCATGCCAGGCGTCGCCGGGCATCAGCTTCCAATGCGCTGGGTTGCTGGCGAGCTCGTCGGTCGAGACCTGCTCCCAGGCGACATTGTGCGCGGCTCCCTCGCGCGAAGCGTCGGGAATCGCGACGCGATCGGGCACGAAGGGCTCGAAGAACCAGCGGCGCTCCGGACGCGCCTCCTTCTCCTCGAATTCGCGACGCATCGCGCGGATTTTCTTCCGCAGCTCGATTCCGAGCCTGATCGTGTCGTCCCATAGCACCTCGCCGGAGCGTCCCTTCATCATCTGGGCGCCGACGTCCAGCGAGGCGAATAGCGGATAGAAGGGAGAGGTCGAGGCGTGCTGCATAAAACTTTCGTTGAAACGCCGGTGTTCGATGCGGCGCTTCTGGCCGCTGATGTGACGGTCCTTGATGTGGATTTGCGAGGCCTGCGAGAAACTCGCCAATTGCTTGTGGGTCGACTGGGTGGCGATGATGCCCGGCGCATCGGGACCGAGATCGGAGAGTCCCATGGCGAAACGCCCGGCATAGAGCGGGTGAAACTTCATGAAGCCGGCCCAGGCCTCGTCGAACAGGATGTATTCGCAGAGATGCCCGATCCGCTTCAGGATCATCTCGGCACTGTGAATGGTGCCGTCATAGGTGCACTGCTCGACGACGGCGACGCGGAAGGGGCGCGGCCTCTTCCAGGCTTGCGGATCCTTGACCAGTGGGTGGTTGCGGATGCGCTCGCGCAGCTTCTCTTCGTCGAGGGTGTCCCAACGCATGGGACCGATCAGTCCCCAGGCATTGCGTGTCGTCGGAATGTAGACCGCGATGCCGCCGCACATCATCAGGGCGCCATGGTGGGCCGCCTTGTGGTTGTTGCGATCGAACAGGACCAGGTCGTCGTCGGTGACGAGCGCGCCCAGCGCCACCTTGTTCGACGTCGAGGTGCCATTGAGCACAAAGTAGGTTTTTTCCGCGCCGAATATCTTAGCGGCTTCCTGTTGCGCCTTCAGCGCCGGGCCCTCGTGGGTCAAGAGGTCGCCGAGATCGAGCACCGAATTGTCGAGGTCGTCGCGGAACACGGCCTCGCCGAGGTGTTCCACGAACACCCTCCCGATCGGGCTGCGGCTGTAAAACATCCCGCCGTTATGGCCCGGACAGGTCCATAATTGGTTGCCCTGCTCGGCATAGTCGACGAGCGCGCCGAAAAACGGGGTCTTCAGGGTCTCGGCATATTGCTTCAGCCGGCTGATGAGGTTCTTGGCAATGAAGGGGGGCGTCTCTTCCGACAGGAAGACGTAGCCGTCGATGAAGTCGAGCACCTCGACCGGCAGATCCTCGAACCGCTTGCGCCGGATCAAGAGGATGATCGGGAAGTCGAGGCCGCGGCGGCGCATCAGATTGATCAGGGAGGCGGTCTTGCCTTCCAGTCCCTTCTTGCCCCAGTCGACCACCATGCAGCCGATGGCGGCGTCGGTTTGTACCGCGATCTCGGCATCGTCGATCTTGCGTGCCCTGACGACTTCGAACCCGGAACGGTGGATCTCATCGATGATCTGGTTGAATCGGACTCCCTCCAGATCGTCGGCGTCAAAGACGGGCGCCGCGAACAGAAAGGTGAAGCGTCTGAAATAGTCCATATGTCTCCCCGTGCGTACCAGGGGAGCTGTTCGCAAATTCGATGACAATTGGATGACGATTGATCCGGGATTGCGATCTCGGTGCAGAAATCTGAGCCAAGTATTTGAATAGAAAGGAAAACGCGTTCGCCCGCTTGGCGAAGCCGGCATTGGGCCTAAGTCCTACGACCGCAACGGCGTAAATCTCAACGAAAAGCAGGCGCCGCGGGGACGCCGGTTTTGCACGGTAATGGTCGCGGAATGAAGCTCGGCGATGCGCTGGACGATGGAAAGGCCAAGCCCCGTGCTTCCCTGCTTTCTACGGTCGCGCCGCCAGAACCGCTGAAAGATGAGCTTGCGTTCGTCCTCAGGCACGCCCGGCCCGTCATCGAGAACGCTGACTGAACCGTCCGCTTCGACGACAAATTCGACGGTCGATCCCGGCGCGGTATGGTTGATGGCGTTTTCGGCGAGATTTCGGATCGCGCGGCCCAGCATTTCCGGGCTGCCCTTGATCCAAACCGGCTCGGTCGTGCCGAGCAGGGCGATGTCCTTGCCTTGCGCCAGCGCCAGCGGGGCGACAAATTCCGCAACCTCCGCGGCAACGGACTGCAGATCAGCCCTCTCTTCGGGGTTGACCACGAACGCGTCCAGTTCGGCGATGTCGAGCAACTGGCTGATGATGTGCGCCATGCCTTCGACGTCCTGCCGCAAGGCCTCGCGCATTTCCTGATCCTGCAGGATGTCGATGCGCGTCCGCAGAATGCTGAGTGGCGTTCGCAACTCGTGCGCCGCGTCGGCAGTGAATTCGCGCTGAATCCGGAACCCTTCTTCGAGCCGGTCCAGGCCCTGATTGACCGCGGATACCAGCGGGCGGACCTCGCTCGGAATCTCTGACGTTGGCAGCCGCAGGCCGGGGCGGGCAGGGCCGATCTCGCTGGCGATCTCGGAGGCCTCTCGCAACGGGCTCAGCGCGCGGCGGAAGATCGCGATGTCCGCTACCAGCAGCACCAGCAGGATCGGCAGCGTAATCCAGCCGACGTTCTTGTAGAAATCGGCGACGATGTCGTCGATCAGCACGTCGCGGTTGCCGAGATCCTCGCCGGTCTGGATCCAGACCATCTTGCCGCCGACGTCCTCGCGGACGCTGGCGCCGGAAACCGTGGCATCGCCGGCCCGACGCTGCAGGAACTCCACCGCGCCCGTCCTTGTGTCGGCGGGAAACAGCGCCTCGTGATCCCTGAGCGAGGAAAACAGCACGTTGCCGCGATCGTCGATCACCGCATAGGAATAGCGCCCATAGGCCTGCGAATAGAGCCCGAGCAAGTCCTGCGGCAGGTTCAGTTCGAGACGGCCGTCGGGCCCGACGCTCAAGTGCTCACCGACGGAAGCGGCCTGCTCCTCCATCGACTTGTCGTGGATAGAGTTGGTCGCGTAACTCAAGAGCCACGACAGCGCGAGCGACATCAGGATCGAGGTGATGCCGACGGCGACGACATGCAGGAACACGATGCGGGAGAGGATCGACTTGAATCTCGGCACGCTATTTTTCCTCTGCGATGAGGTAGCCGACGCCGCGAATGGTGTGAACCTGGACCTTGGCGCCGCGCTCCGAAAGCTGCTTGCGCAAACGGTGGACGTACACCTCGATCGCATTCGAGGCGACCTCTCCTGAGTGCCCGAAGATGTGGTCCTCGACCTGCTTCTTGGAAACCACGCGCCCCTTGCTGCGCATCAACAACTCCAGCACCTCGGTCTCGCGCGCCGACAGCACCTGGGGCTGATCGTCGATCGAGGCCTGCCGGTTTCGCGTGTCGAATTCGAGATTGGCGATGCGCAGCGAACTGCCGAGTAGGTGGCCGGGCCGCCGCAACTGCGCCTCCAGCCGCGCCACCAATTCCTCCAGCGCGAACGGTTTGACCAGATAATCGTCGGCACCGCTGCGCAGGCCGTGAACGCGGTCGTTGAGGCCGCCGCGCGCGGTCAGGACCAGGACCGGAATCGAATTGTTGTTATGCCGTATCTCGCGCAATAGCTCGAGGCCGTCGCCGTCGGGCAATCCGAGGTCGAGGATCAGCCCGGCGTAGAAGGTGGTCTTAAGAACGCTGCGCGCCTCTTCGACCATCGACAGGACGTCGGCCTCGTAGCCTGCCGTCCGCAGACCCTTCGCCAGGAGCTCGGCGAGCTCCTCATTGTCTTCGACGATCAACAACCGCATGATGAGGATTCTCGAGCTCCGATACCGGGCCCGCCCGACCCGGGCGGGCAGCATTCGGACGAATTGACCCGTTCACCACTGCCCGTCAAGGCAATCCGCGCCGATTACAACGTTGGACATACCCCTGTCTACCAAGCGCTGTAAGGCTGGTGTAAGCTTTGGGGATTCGTCGATGCGAAATGCTGCGGATCGCAGCATTTCACGGCCACAAAAGCAAGATTCTTACGGTCGCGCTAAGCTACGGAAGAGATTTGACTAAGCGGCGAGACTTGTGTCGCGCGCGCTATTGCGGCCGTCATAAATCACCAATAAGACGGGCGGAGGCCAGACCGCAGAAATACGCAAAAGAAATATGCATCTGAGGGCAGAACAGGCGGGTGCGTAGGTGTACAAAATCGCAACATGACGATCGGCGCGAACTGGAACGGGCGACGGCTGGCTCTCGCGCTGGTGGCGATTGCGTTGGTGGGTGCGGCGATCATCGGCGCAAACCGGATGTTTGCGCAACGCGCGACATCTTCTGAAACTTCGCAGGCGAGCAGGGCAGGTTCGTCACGCTTTGTGCCAAGCGCCGAAGAGTGGGCCACTTTGTCCGTCGAGCCGGTGACGGCGCAGGTATTTCGCACCGAGCACGTCACCGAAGGCAAGATCGCCGTCAACGAAGACAGTTCGACGCCGATCTTCTCGCCCTATGCCGGCCGCGTCACCAAGCTCTTGGTGAAGCCAAGCGACGTGGTCGAACGCGGGCAACCGCTGTTCATTATCGAAGCCACCGATACCGTGCAGGCGTTGAACGATTTCATCACGGCGTTGAGCGCGCTCAACACCGCGCGCTCCAAGCTCAATCTTGCGCAAATCGTCGAGAAGCGTCAGGACGATCTGTATGCGGGAAAGGCAGTTCCGCTGAAGGATTGGCAGCAGGCGCAGACCGATCTGAACGCCGCGCAGAACGATATGCGCGCGGCGGAAACGGCGGTCGAGGCAACCCATAACCGGCTGCGGATCCTGGGCCGCTCGGAAGAGCAAATCTCGACATTCCAGCAAACGCGGCAGATCAGCGCCGAGACCCCGATCTATTCCCCGATCGGCGGCACCGTCGTGCAGCGCAAGGTCGGGCCCGGCCAATTCATCAGCACCGGCGCGAGCGATCCCGTATTCGTCATCGGCGATCTCTCGAGCGTGTGGCTGACGGCCTTCGTGCGCGAAAGCGAAGCGGCGGACGTGAAGGTCGGCCAGGAGATGGAATTCGCCGTGCTCGCGCGGCCGGGCCGCACATTCAAGGCACGGATCGACTATGTGTCGGCCGCGATCGACCCCTCGACCCGGCGCCTGATGGTCCGCGCCACCATCGACAACAAGGATGGGCTGTTCAAGCCTGAGATGTTTGCCAACGTCACGATCTATACCGGCGGCGACCATCCTTCGATCGGTGTGCCCAAACAGGCGCTGATCTATGAAGGGGAGCATGTGCGATTGTGGGTAGCGCGCGACGACAAGTCGATCGAGCTTCGTGAAATCCAGACCGGTCTGGCCAATGGCGGCCTGGTCGAGGTCCTGACCAACCTCAAGGCCGGGGAGAAAGTCGTCACCAAGGGCAGTCTGTTCATCGACCGGGCGGCTTCCGGCACTTAACCGCAGCAAGATTTTCCTTAAGAGATTCCGACCGAATGGACCGCCTCGTCTCCTTCGCAGTCAGCCGCCGATTTCTGATGGTCGGGCTTTTCGCAGCCGTGATCATTGGTGGGCTTATCGCGTTCCAGCAACTGAACATCGAGGCCTATCCCGATCCGACACCTCCGATGGTCGACGTCGTCACCCAGAGCCCGGGACTGTCGGCCGAGGAAATCGAGCGCTACATCACGATTCCGCTGGAAACCCAGGTTGCCGGGATCAAGAACCTCAACGTCATCCGGACGATCTCGCTGTACGGCCTGTCCGACGTCAAATTGCAGTTTTCGTTCGACTACACCTATGATCAGGCGCTGCAGCAGGTCTTGAACCGGCTTTCCCAATTGGCGCCGCTGCTGAACAACGCCCAGCCGCAGATTTCACCGCTCAGTCCGATCGGCGAGATCTACCGATATAGGCTCGTCGGGCCGCCGAACTATTCAGTGCTCGATCTCAAGACCCTGCAGGATTGGGTCCTGCAGCGCCGTTTCCGCACCGTGCCCGGGGTCATCGACGTCACCGGCTGGGGCGGCAAGACCAAGACCTATGAGCTTCAGGTCGATTTCAACAAGCTGGTCGCGAACGGACTGACCTTGTCTCAGCTGTTGCAGGCGGTGAGCAATTCAAATGTCAACGTCGGCGGCAACACCGTCAACATCGGCTCGCAAGCGGCGGTCGTGCGCGGCGTCGGCCTGATCCGGTCGATCGATGCGCTTGCCAACACCATGGTTTCGTCGAGCGGCGGTACGCCGGTCCTGGTCAAGGACGTTGCCAACGTCACGGTCGGCGAGCAGCCGAGACTGGGGATCGCGGGCGAGAACCAGGACGACGATATCGTCCAGGGTATCGTGCTGATGCGCCGCGGCGAGCAGAGCTCACCCACCATCGCCAGGGTCGAGGAGCTGGTCGAAAAGATCAACCATTCGACGATCCTGCCGCCGGGCGTGCACATCGAACGCATCTATGACCGCAAGGACCTGATCGAGACCACCACCAAGACCGTGCTCGAAAACATGACCTTCGGAATCCTGCTGATCGTGCTGCTGCAATGGATCTTTCTCGGCGACCTGCGCAGCGCGCTGATTGTCGGCGCCACGATACCGTTCGCATTGTTCTTCGCGGTCAGCATCCTGGTGCTGCGCGGCGAATCCGCCAACCTGTTGTCGGTCGGCGCGATCGATTTCGGCCTGATCGTCGACGCCACCGTGATCATGGTGGAGGCGATCTTCCGTCGCCTGTCGCACACCGAACCTCTCACGGAGAGCGAGCTCGCCGAGATTTCTCCGCGAACCGTGATGGCGATGAAGCACCATGCCATCCTCACCGCGGCGGCCGACGTTTCGCGGTCGATCTTCTTTGCCGCCGCCATCATCATCGCCGCCTTCATTCCGCTGTTCACCTTGAGCGGCGTCGAAGGTAATATTTTCAGCCCGATGGCCAGGACCTACGCCTATGCGCTGGCCGGCGGCCTGCTTGCGACCTTCACGGTCACACCGGCGCTGAGCGCGATCATCCTGCCGGCGCATGTGGAGGAAACCCAGACCCTGATCATGCGCGTGCTGCATCGGCTCTACATGCCGGTGCTGAGGCGGTCGCTGCAGAGCCGCCACCTGGTTCTTGTGGGGGCCGCGATGCTGATCGTGATGACTGGCGTTGCCGTCCGCCTGCTGGGCCTGGAGTTTCTGCCGAAGCTCGAGGAGGGCAATCTGTGGATCCGCGCCACCTTGCCGCCGACGGTCTCGCTGCAGGAGGGCAATACCTACGTCAACGGCATGCGCAAGCTGATCGCCGAACGCCCGGAAGTCGAATCGGTGGTTTCGCAGCACGGCCGTCCCGATGACGGCACCGATGCCACCGGCTTCTTCAACGCGGAGTTTTTTGCACCCTTAAAGCCCGCCAAGGAATGGCCGGCCGGAGAGGACAAGGATGATTTGACGGCCAAGCTCCTGGCCCAGCTTCAGGAGAAATTTCCGGGCGTCGAGTTCAATTTCTCACAATACCTGCAGGACAACGTCTCGGAAGCCGTTTCCGGCGTCAAGGGCGAGAACTCGATCAAGCTTTACGGCAACGACCTGCAGGCGCTGACCACCACGGCCAACAAGATCAAATCCGTGTTGTCGACCGTGCAGGGGATCACCGACCTCGCGGTGTTCACCTCGCTCGGCCAGCCGACGATCCAGATCGATATCGATCGCGCCCGCGCCGCCCGTTACGGCCTTTCGCCGGGGGACATCAACACCACGATCCGCACCGCGATCGGAGGCGACAGCGCCGGCGACCTTTATGAACCCGGCAGCGACCGGCATTTTCCGATCATCGTCCGCCTGGCTCCGGAATACCGCAAGAGCGCGGAAGCGATCCAGAATTTGCGGATCGGCGCCCAGGGCCCCAACGGCGTCACGCAGGTGCCGCTGAGCGAGGTTGCCACCATCAAGCTGGTATCGGGCGCGGCCTTCATCTACCGGGAACAGCAGGAACGCTATCTTCCGATCAAGTTTTCCGTGCGCGAGCGCGATCTCGGCGGCGCGATCCAGGAAGCCCAGGACAAGATTGCCGCCCAGGTCCAATTGCCGCCGGGCTCCCGGATCGAGTGGGTCGGCGAGTTCGGCAATCTGCAGGACGCGATCAAGCGGCTGTCGATCGTGGTCCCGATCAGCCTGACGCTGATCGCGATGCTGATCTGGTTCAACTTCGGATCCGTCATCGATACCGTCCTGACAATGAGCGTGATCCCGATGGCGGTATTCGGCGGGGTCGTCGGATTGGTGGTGACCGGCATCCCGTTCAGCGTCTCGGCCGCGATCGGATTCATCGCGCTGTTCGGCATCTCGGTGATGGACGGCATCATCATCCTCTCGCAATACAATCAGCTGATCGATGAGGGCATGGAGCGCGGCATGGCCATCCTGCGCACCGGGGAACTCCAACTTCGCCCTGTCTTGATGACCTGCGTGGTCGCGGGCGTAGGGTTGCTGCCGGCCGCGTTGTCCACCGGGATAGGGTCGCAGGTACAAAAACCGCTGGCGATCGTGGTCGTTGCGGGCATGATGCTCGCTCCCGTCGTCATCCTCGTCACCTTGCCGGCGCTGATTTCGATGTTTTCGCGGCGAAACCGGACGGGACTCGCTGCAGAGGGTTCGCTGGCGTCGGCAGAGTGAGGGACCAGAGTCGTGGTCGAGGTGGGCAGTGAATAGAGCGGCTTTCGAATGCCTCCCGAATTCTCGCTGGACGGGAATGCGGTCGGCAGGCGCGATAGTTGGCCTGGCCACGATCCTGAGCCTGACGACGGCGGCGGCGTGTGCGGCCGAAAGCCTCCCCGAGGCGCTGGCGAAGGCTTATCAGACCAACCCGCAGCTCAATGCGGAACGGGCCAGGCAGCGCGGAACCGACGAGAATGTGCCCCAAGCGCTGTCGGGTTATCGGCCACAGATCATTGCGAGCCTTGGTGCCGGGCTACAGGCAGTGCGCAACCTGTTGCCCGACAATCAGATTCAGGGCGCGACGTTGCGCCCGTGGCAGATCGGTGTGACGGTCAGCCAGGTGCTGTTCAATGGCTTCAAGACCTCCTCCAGCGTTCGCGTCGCCGAATTCCAGGTGCTCTCCGGGCGCGAGGCCTTGCGTAACGCCGGCCAAGGCGTGCTACTCGACGCCGTGACGGCCTACATGAACGTCATTGCCAACAATGCCCTGTACGAGTCGCAGCGCACCAACGTCGAAGTGCTGCGCGAAATCCAGGCGACGACGAAACGGCGCCTGGAGGCCGGCGACGTCACCCCGACGGACACCGCGCAAGCCGAAGCGCGCCTGAGCCGCGGACTAGCGGACCTCAACGCCGCGGAAGTCGCGCTCGCCATCAGCAAGGAGGTCTATACCCAGGTCATCGGCGAGGCACCGTCTCGGCTGGCGCCGGCGAGCCCCGTCGATCGGCTGGTGCCGACCACGGAACCCGGTGCGATCGAGACCGCCAACCACGAGCATCCCGCGGTCCTCGGCGCAGGCTACGACGTCGATGTCGCCCAGACCTCGATTAAATTGGCGGAAAGCAGCCTGCTGCCGACCGTTTCGGTCCAGGCCAGCGCCAGCCGCGCAGTCCAGACGGATTCATCCCTCACCACGGCGGCAAGCGACCAGGCTTCGGTCCTGGGACAGGTCAATGTGCCGATCTACGACGGGGGCATGGCGGCCTCACAAACCCGACAGGCTAAGGAGGTGACGTCACAGAGCCGGTTGGTGCTCGAGCAGGTGAGGAATCAATCGCGAACCGCCGTCGTCAGCGCTTGGGTTTCCAACGAGGGAACCAAGGTTGCGCTCAAGGCAACCGAATCCGAGGTGCGCGCGGCGGAAATCGCGCTCCAGGGGGTTCAACGCGAGGCGAAGGGCGGACAACGCACCACGATCGATGTTCTCAACGCGCAGCAGGACCTGACCAACGCCCGGTCGAGGCTGATTCAGGCGCAGCGCGACCGGATCATCGCATCCTATACGCTGTTGAGCGCGGTTGGACGGCTCGACGTGCACACGCTGAACCTCAGCACGCCGGACTATTTACCGGAAGTTCACTATCATCAGGTGCGCGACGCCTGGCACGGCCTGCGCACGCCGTCCGGGCAGTAGCAAGCGCTGCAGCCGACTCTCGTTTTGGTTGTGACTGTCATGTTCCCGCCGATCTTCCTCCCCTTACGGGCCGGTGCTTTAAAAGGGGAATGGGTTCCCGATCGTGCGTTCGAGAATATCCGGGGTTGCTGAACAAGCCCACCCGTCGCAAGTTGCGGGGCTGAGAGTCGCGCGATGGCGGCTTCGCGAGGAATGGCATGGCTGGCCACATCATTGTCTCGGATGAAGATTCCACCCGCACGATTGTCATGCGGCGGCCGGAAAGGAAAAACGCGCTGACTGACGAGATGTTTCTCGCCATGAGCGACGCGATCAATTCGGCGCAATCCGATCCCTCGATCCGCTGTTTCATTCTGACCGGCCGTGCTGGCGTGTTCACGGCCGGCGACGACGTCGCCGATTTTCTGCAGGAGGCGGCGACCAAGCACGATCCGGCCAAGCCGAGAAGCTCGGTCGTCTTTCTGCAGGCGCTTGCCAACAACAAGAAACCGATTATTGCCGCGGTGGACGGCATCGCCGTCGGCATCGGCGCGACGATGGTGTTGCACTGCGACTATGTCGTCGCCAGCACCACGGCGTCGTTTTCGTCTCCGTTCGTTCAGTACGGCCTTGTTCCGGAAGGAGCATCCAGCCTGCTGCTGCCGCGAATGGCCGGTCACCAGCGAGCGTTCTCAATGCTGGTGATGGGCCGGTCAATGAGTGCCGTGGAGGCCCGCGAGGCTGGCTTCGTCAACGTCGTCGTCCCACCAGGCCATGCCGTCGTCGAAGCCCAAAAGGCGGCACGCGAGATCTGCGCGTTGCCGCCGGACGCGGTCACCATTTCGCGAAAGCTGTTGAAACTGCCGACCGAGGATTTGCTGCGCAGAATGGGTCAGGAAGAGCATCTGTTCGGCCAGCGCATGCGTATGCCCAACACGATTGCGGCGTTCTCGAATTTCCTGTCGAGCAAGAAGAAGTAATCGCGCACGACTGCGATCGCGACATGTTGGAGGTTTTAGGAAGTGGTCAAACGATGAGCGACGATCCGTGCTTGCTTTCTGCAGGCGATCTGCGACCGCGTATCAGTGGCAAGGAGATTTCGCCGCTTGAGGTCACAAGCGCGGTGCTTGCGCGCGCCGAGCGATTGCAGCCGGAACTCAATTGCTTCATCACGCTCTGTGCTGACGAGGCGATGGCGCAGGCCAGCGATGTCGAACGCAGGATCATGAGCGGCGAGCCGCCTCGGCTTCTGGAGGGCGTCCCGTTCACCGTCAAGGACATCGTCAACACGAAAGGCGTCCGCACCACCTTCGGAGCTGTTCCTTACGCTGGTAACGTCCCCGACCATGACGCCGTCGCCGTGGCGCGGCTGCGCGCGGCGGGCGCGATCCTGATCGGCAAGACTACGACGCCGGAATTCGGCAGCAAATGCCTGACCGATTCGCCTCTGTTCGGCCGCACCCGCAACGCCTGGAGCGGTGAGCGCTCGAGCGGCGGCTCCAGCGGCGGCGCAGCGGTAGCGGTCGCCAGCGGCCTTGCGCCGCTCGCGGTTGCAACCGATGGCGGCGGCTCGACTCGGATTCCGGCCGCATGCAACGGCGTGGTCGGGCTCAAGCAAAGCAACGGGGTGATCCCCCACAGCCAGGTGCAGGATGCCTTCGGCAATCAGACCTATGTCACGCCGATGACGCGCACCGTCGCCGACACCGCGTTGATGATGCAGGCCATGGCAGGGGAAGACGCATCCGATCCGTGGTCGATCGGGATTCCCGCGGCGGATTTCATTGGCGGGGCCGCTCCCCATGGCGATCTCAGGGACAAGAAGATTCTGTTCTGCCTCGCTCCACCGGGCCGCAAGGTTTCCGCCGATGTCGCCGCCGCATTCAGCGCAAGCCTGAAAACCCTCGAGGCGCTCGGCGCCGAACTCGAGGAGATGCCAGGTGACGGGTTCAACATCGAGCCGATCTGGCGGGCGATCAATCACACGGCCTGGCGAACCCGGTTTGAAAAGCTGGCGGCCGAGCATGGCGACGAGTTGAGCGAAACCTTCCTCCGGCAGCTGGCGCTGGCCCAACGTATCAGCGGCGTGGCCTACCAGCAGGCGATGTTCGACCGCACCATCCTGTTCCGGCATGTCCAGTCGCACCTCCAGCGCGCCGATCTGTTGGCGATGCCGACGATCACGCGCACCGCGCTCGGAATCGAGCAGGATTTGTTCGGCACCATCGACATCGACGGCGAGGTGTTCGATGATGTCCGCCCGAACTGGTTTCCCTGGACCATGCCCTTCAACATGACCGGACATCCGGCGGTGAGCATGCCTATCGGCTTTGGTGCCGACGGACTGCCGATCGGCCTGCAGCTGGTGGGACGGTTTCGCGGCGATGCCGAGTTGCTGCGGGTCTGCGCGATGTTCGAGGCGTCGCAGAATTATCTTGGCCGCTGGCCAGCTTCGCAGGCGCCCTCGTCGAGTCTCGACCGCGAGGCATAAGGCTTCATCCAAGCAAACCGCGCTGCTTTAGGCCTGCAATAGGCCCTCCGCGCAGCTTGCGCGCTGACACGGCTCTCAGGGACAATGACCCCGGGGGTGTTGCTTTTGAATACGAGGTCCTAGAATGACCGATGGGGCCTTAGCCGAATGACCGCGCGATTTGAGAAAACATTGCCGTAGTCGCCCGCGTGTATCGGGCGCCGTTAAAGTGCTCATCCACAAAATTTAGGATGAGGAAGGTCACCAGTGTGGCCATTGCAATTCTCATGTCGGGATGATCCCGAATAGAAGTTAATGATCCCCTTAATATCGGGCTGGCGCGTAGGCCGACGGGCGCCCGCGCGCGACACGTACGTGCGACGGCGCGATGGTCGGGGCGAGAAAATTCAAAACAAGCCACTGACCGATTCAAACCAGGCTACTGAGGTCGGTAACACGGCACCACCCGCCGCGGCTGGTAACAGGCTGAGAAACGAGAACTTTCTGCGTAATGCGCATTCTGGATTTCGAGCTGCCAGCCATGGCGTCGCGCGTTCTCCATCAAGCCCTCTGACGCGATCACCTCCAGCACCCGATCCCCGCTGCAGCCGATACGGGATTGCCGCCAAACGTGTTGAAGTAGCGCGACCTCGCGCCGAACTCCGCCAAAAATTCCGGGCGCGCCGCCATCCCGGCCACCGGATGGCCGTTTCCCATCGGCATGCCCATGGTGACCAGATCGGGGATGACGCCGTGGCGGGCAAAGCCCCACATCTCTTCGCCGGTGCGACCGAAACCGGGCTGCACTTCATCGGCAATGAACAAGCCAATACGTGGAATTGGCAAACTCGGATCCGCGGCCGCCAAATGAAGCAGGGCCCCCGTCTGCAGATTGGTCACCGCGCGATCTTGCGCGGGATTGGCGATCTTCAGGACATAATCGCGACCATCCGGGGTCGTCAGTCGAAAATTCTGGTCACACTCGCTATCGAGCCGATGGGCGGCGACTTCGAGGCCGTAGTGTTCGGCGGCGAGCCTCTCCGCGCGCATTTCCGAAATGGCGGATGCGGCGCGCAGCCCTTGAATCGGATGCGCAGCGTCGATGTCGGGAGAGGGGTTTGGCACCGGACAATCCTTCAGCGTAGAGATGCTTAGAACATGATCCGGAAAAGGCCAGCCCTGCACCTGGATTGCGGGGTGGGAACCGATTTTCCGAATAGATCGTGCTCAAGATAAAGGGGACCAGATCATGACCCGATTCAATTTAATCTGATCATGACCTAATAGCCGCGTTCGCGATCGATTGGGCAGGGCGGCCGGCTGTGATCGCATCGGCCGTTGCAAGGAGAGTTTCCGCGACGGCCTCAAGGCGGACCTCCAGGCATCATTGCAGAATGATGACGAACTTGTCGCCGAGATCGGCGACCAGGCGCGCCCGCTCATCCAGATCGAGCGCGATGCCCTCGTAGTCGTGATAGGCGAGGCGATCGGTGAACTGCAGCGACCATTGATTGAGCGGCGGCAGCCCCTGCTTCTGGCAGGAGACTGCGACGCCGGCGACGGTGTGGGTGTGCAGCACGCACATCGCATCCGCGCGCGCCGAACCGGATCGTGATCGACTTCGAGGTCTATGACAAGCGGCCCAACGATTCCGATCTGCTCGTTCCTGCGATCGAAATCCATCAGGCGACGCTGCCGCACGCCACCTCGTCGCCGCCGACGCTGCCTTCTATTCCGGCAAGAATGAAGCCACGGCGAAAGCCAAGGGTGTCAAGCGTGTGTGCATTCCCAACCGCTCTACCAAGAGCGCTGAGCGCCGACGCGAACAGAAGAAGCGCTGGTTCCGCAACGGTCAGAAATGGCGTACCGGATGCGAGGGTCGTATCAGCTTGGTGAAGCGGCGACACGGCCTCAACCGTTGCCGCTACAAGGGCCAAAACGGAATGAAGCGCTGGGTCGGGCTCGGCGTGATCGCCGACAATCTCACCAACATCGGCCGCGCAATGCAAAAGCAAGCTGCCCAGTAAATCCGCCGCACCCTCACCATCAGGCTCTGCACAACCCCCGCCGGTCGCCCCCGGCGGGTCTTGCGTTGCGGTGCGCCCTTGACCACTCTCCCTAAAACATCAATTTTGCGCCGGAAAGTAGCTAAGCTAGCCATCGCCCTCAAAACGTCGGCGGCGTGCAGGCGCTGATCAGCTCGCACGGTTTGGCGCCGACGCAGCGGAAGCGGTGCGGGCGGCGGCTCTCGAAATAATAGGCGTCGCCGGGCCCGAGGATGCGGCGCTCAGTGTCCACCGTCACCTCCAGCCGGCCTGAGAGAATAATGCCGCCTTCCTCGCCGTCGTGGACCAGCGGAACGCGCCCGGTGTCGCCACCGGGCTCGTAGCGCTCTTTGAGGATCTGCAGCGCGCGGCCGAACAGGTTGTCGCCGACCTGACGGTAGGAGATCGCGCCTTTGCCGATTTCGCTCAACTCGTCGGCCCGATAAAACGCCTGGCGCGCGCGGTCGGGTTCGAGCGCAAAAAACTCCGCCATTCCCATCGGGATACCGTCGAGGATGCGCTTCAGCGCGCCGACGGACGGATTCATCTGGTTGGATTCGATCAGCGAGATCGTCGAGTTGGTCACGCCTGCGCGTTTGGCGAGTTCGCGCTGGGATATCTTGTTGCGGTTGCGCACGAAGCGCAGCCGCTCGCCGACATCGATGCTCATCGCGGCTTCCGGAAATGTGAGACGCTGCTGTTTAGGGTGTTGCGGATCAAGCAAACACTACCAACCGAACTTTGCAAGATCAATGACTTGGGAAGTCGCAGAAAAGGACTTGCTGCATATCATACAACATGATGTCGATACCAAAACCCCGCACAGGAGCGCTGCCCGTGACCGTTCACCAGATTCCCAACACGCTAAATCTTGACGCGTTCTGGATGCCGTTCACGGCAAACCGGCAGTTCAAGGTAGAGCCTCGCTTGCTCGCCTCCGCCGAGGGCATGTATTACACGACCGTCGACGGCCGCAAGGTGATCGACGGATCGGCCGGGTTGTGGTGCGTGAACGCGGGTCACGGCCGGCGCGAGATCGCGGACGCGGTGCAGCGGCAGTTGACGACGCTGGATTATGCACCGTCGTTCCAGATGGGCCATCCGATCGCGTTCGATTTTGCCCAGAAGCTTGCGGCGATTGCACCAAACGGGCTCGACCGCATCTTCTTCACCAATTCCGGTTCGGAGTCGGTCGATACCGCGCTGAAGATTGCGCTGGCCTATCACCGCGCCGCCGGCCAGCCGACGCGGACCCGCCTGATCGGACGCGAGCGCGGCTATCACGGGGTCGGGTTCGGCGGCATGTCGGTCGGCGGCATCGTCAACAACCGGCGGCAGTTCACGACGCATCTTCCGGGCGTCGATCACATCGGCCACACCCACGACCTCGCCCGCAACGCCTTCTCCAGGGGCCAGCCCGCGCACGGCGCGGAGTTCGCCGACGACATCGAACGTCTGGTCGCGTTGCACGGCGCGGAAACCATCGCCGCCGTCATCGTCGAGCCGGTTGCCGGCTCGACCGGTGTCTTGATCCCGCCGAAAGGTTACCTCCACCGGCTGCGCGCGCTGTGCGACAAGTACGGCATCCTCCTGATCTTCGATGAAGTGATCACCGGCTTCGGCCGCCTCGGCGCACCCTTTGCCACCGACTTTTTCGGCGTCACCCCCGATCTCATCTCATCCGCCAAGGGCATCACCAACGGCAGCATTCCGATGGGCGCGGTGTTCGCGAGCCGCAAGATTCACGACGCGCTGATGACCGGGCCGAACAATCAGGTCGAGCTGTTCCATGGCTATACCTATTCCGCGCACCCGGTCGCCTGCGCGGCGGGGATCGCGACCTTGGAAATCTACGAGAAGGAGAAGCTGCTCACGCGCGGCGCCACGCTCACCGAATATTGGCAGGACGCCATGCACTCGCTGCGCGGTTTTCCGAACGTGATCGATGTCCGCGCCATCGGTCTTGTCGCCGGCATCGAGCTTTCGTCGCGGGCAGATGCACCGGGCAGCCGCGCCTATGAGATCATGGTCGATTGCTTCAACCGCGGCCTCGTGCTGCGCGTGACCGGCGATACCCTCGCCATGTCGCCGCCGCTGATCGTTGAACCCAGCCACATCGACGACATGACGGCGATCCTCGGCGAAGCATTGAAGCGCGTGGCCTGAACCTTGCTTCCCGAATCTTGCTCGACGGACCAGTTCAAGGCTTGGCCGTCGAGGAAATCTATGCGACAGCCGGCAGCGGCCGTACCGGGAGCAGATAGTCGGTGAAGGTTCTGGTTCTCGGCGGCGGCGTCATTGGCGTGACATCAGCCTATTATCTTGCGAAAGCAGGCCACGAGGTCACGGTCGTCGATCGCCAGGCGGAGGCCGGGCTCGAGACCAGTTTTGCCAACGCCGGCGAGGTTTCGCCGGGTTATGCGTCGCCCTGGGCCGGCCCCGGCGTTCCGATCAAGGCGATCAAGTGGCTGTTGATGAAGCACGGCCCGCTGGTGATCCGGCCGAAGCTCGATCCCGCGATGTGGGTCTGGCTCCTCAAGATGCTGCGCAACTGCACTTCAGCGCGTTACGCGGTCAACAAGAGCCGCATGATACCGCTCGCCGAATATAGCCGCGACTGCCTGCGCGTGCTGCGCGCGGAGACCGCGATCCGCTATGACGAGCGCAGCCAGGGCACGCTGCAGCTGTTCCGCAAGCAGTCGCAGCTCGACGGCACGGCCGGCGACATCGCGGTGCTCAGACAATACGGCGTGCCGTATGAGGTGCTCGGTCGCGACGGCTGCATCGCCGCCGAACCGGCGCTTGCCGCGACCAAGGAGAAATTCGTCGGCGGCCTGCGGTTGCCGCAGGACGAGACCGGCGACTGCCACATGTTCACGCAGGCTCTGGCGGCGCGCGCGGCTGACCTCGGCGTGCAGTTTCGGATGCGGACTACGATCGAGCATCTCGTCTCCGACGGGGCAGGGATCACGGGCGTCGCGACGAGCGCAGGCGTGCTGCAGGCCGACACCTATGTGGTCGCGCTCGGCAGCTGGTCCCCAAGGCTGCTTGGGCCGATTGGCATTTCGATCCCGGTCTATCCGGTGAAGGGCTACTCGATCACCGTGCCGGTCGCGGATGCCGATGCGGCGCCGGTGTCGACGGTGATGGATGAAAGCTACAAGGTGGCGATCACGCGGCTCGGCGACCGCATCCGCGTCGGCGGCACCGCCGAAGTGTCGGGCTATTCCGACCAGCTCTATTCGGCGCGGCGGGCGACGCTCGACCATTCCCTCGCCGACCTGTTCCCGCGCGGCGGCAAATTGGCGGAAGCAACCTTCTGGAGCGGATTGCGGCCGATGACTCCCGACGGTCCGCCGGTGCTCGGCGCGACCGACTATCCCAACCTTTACCTCAACACCGGCCACGGCACGCTCGGCTGGACCATGGCCTGCGGTTCGGCGCGCGTGCTCGCCGATCTGCTGTGCCGCCGCAAGCCCGAGATCGATACGGCCGAGCTTGCCATCGGCAGATATGAAGATCGGTTTGGGTGAATGGAGCCTAGGTTCGCAGGGCGGATTAGATAGTTAGCGACCCGTCCGCCGTAGCTCGCAGAGCGAAGGCGAAAGCGTAATCCGCCGTTTCACCAACGATAAGAGGCGGGTTACGCTTCGCTAACCCGCCCTACTTGCTCTTATCTCAACGGCGAAAAAGCCTGCCATCTATGATGAGCAGACTGGAAAGGCTCAACGCCATTCCAGCGAATTCGAACGGCGCTAGCCTTTCGCCAAGAAAGACCGCGCCAAGCATGATCGCACTGGCAGGCACCAGAAGCGTCACGAGGGACGCGTTTGTCGCACCGGCCGAGGCAATGATGTTGAAATAGAGAATGAAAGCGAGTGCCGTTGTAAAGACCGCGAGAACACAGACCGCCGTCCAGATAGCGATGCTGGACGTCACGATATCCCCGGGTCTGTACAGCAGGAAGACAATCGGCACCATAAGTGTCGTGGAGACGGTGAGCTGGCCGGTTGCAACGACGGATGGCTTGATGTCCTTGAACCGCTTGGCGTAGACAACAGCAAAAGCGTAGGAGACAGCCGCTCCGACGACCGCGAGCTTTGCCCGTGCCGGCCCGTCGAAATCGGACAGGAGATTGGGGCCGATCATGACACCGGCTCCTGCGATTCCGAGCCCCACGCCCACGAGCTTGGTGGTCGAGAGCTTCTCATCAGCCGTCAGCAGATTCGCCACGAGGATCGTCCAGAGAGGCGTTGTCGCGTAAAGCACGGAGGCGAGACCGGCGCCAATTTCCGTTTGCCCGGTGAAGATCAGGGAGAACGGGATCACATTATTGAACAATGCGAGGTACAGGAAAGGGCCGGGCCTGGCCCGCACCGGTGAGAAAGAAATGCCGCGCATCCTCAGCCAAAGGTGCAGGACCAACGTGGCGATCGACACACGGTAGAGGACAAGGGCGAGCGGCGGAATCTCGGCCACCGCTATGCGGGCAAAGAAGAACGAGCCGCCCCAAAGAAAGCCGAGAAGCAGGAGTTGCCCCCAATCGCTTGCCGACATCGACCGCGTCAGTGCTGCCGTGCGCAACGCCTTGCCTATGGTATCTGGAATTCTGAAAATATCTTGGCATTGTAACCAGGTAGAATCCAATTTGGATGGAACATCTATCTAAATGTTCTCAGCTAATCGCAACCATATACCAAATCCAACGTTCCAACGAGTAAGATAGTATCGACAAGGAAATATTCGGTGAGCAAGCGCAGCCCGGATGAGCGAAGCGACATCCGGGATTTTCATGTTTCCTCGCGCCCCGCCTGTCGCGGAGTTTATCATCGCGCATTCGCGCGGCCCGTTGGCTCATGCGGGCTGCTTGCTAGACCTTCACCGGTCGATTGGCATGGCTGGACTGCGGCACGCCACGGTTAAGCGACATATGGGAATGCATGCAAAGCCACCCATTGGCATTTTTGGAAAACACTAGGGTGGCCCGGCCGGGGCGCGGAAACGCCTTGCCATCGGGATGATACCCCGTGCTCGTCCACGGCGCGATCACGGTCGCCATCATACCATCGGGGGACGCCAGAACCGAGGTCTGCTCAAGGACGAAACGGAAGTCGGTGGTCTTCGGCCAGACGTTATCCCATTGCGTCGCGACCCATTGATCCAGGCCGGGGATGACGTCGTTGTGCGTGCCGAAGGCAAGCACATCCGGATGGAACAGCGGCCTCGCCGAGGCGTAGTCGAGCTCACGCACATGGCCTGCGAAGGTTTCCAGCCACTGGCGGAAGAACTGCGTTATCTCTGAGTTTGCGATCGGCAAAGGGTCCATTGCCTGCTCCATATTCGGCCACCGAATGGCAACAACGTTATTCCCACGAACCGGAGCCGGTACCAAGCGTCAAACTCTATCCACCAGGTGCGGACGACAGCGGCGAAGCTCGGATAAGGGAAGCGACATCCGGGATTGTCTTTTTCTCTGCATCCCGCACAGCTCATGCGGGCTACTTGCTACATCGGGCTCAGCGCCAGCTTGCCGGCATCGGTCAGCGCTCCGCAGCGGAAGATGGTCGATCCTGCTTCGCCGGGATGACCACCCCACGCGAAGTAGATCGACGCGGCCAACCGGCCTTGCCGCGCGAACTCGGCCAATGCGCCCCGCATGGTTTCGATCAGCTGCGCTCGCGTACGGTCGTCGACGGGGCAGGAGTCTTCGTTGTTGTTGAACCCCCATTCCGTGAGCCAGCAGGGCTTGGCGGCCGTGCAAAGGGCGAAGGCCTCCTTTTCAAGAATACCGGAGAGCGTCGAGACTGACCTGTGGGGATCGCCGGCCGGATAGACGTGCACACTGTACCCGTCGACCATCTTGTCCACTCCCGCCCGGCGCATGAAGGCGAGCGATGCGGGAATGCTGACCCCGTCGAGTCGTTGCCCGGGCTTCTTGCCAGGCAGCCCACCGTCGGCCAGGCCGGCGGAGATAATGGGCGTGGTATTGTTCAATTTCGAATGGTCACGCACATCCTTCAATGCCGCTAACACCGCCAGATAGCTGCGATAGCTGGCGGAGATCGCACGTCCTTCCGGATCTCTGGGATTGTCGAGATCCGATAGACCAAGCACCCGTCCCGAGGCCTGGGCGGGGAGGAAATCGCCGTTGAAATAGGGGCCATTGATCTCGTTGCCGAGTTCGAAGGCTGCGAGATGAACGCCTGCGCTTTCGAGAGGAGCAAGCTGGGCGGCCAACCACGCCTTGAATTTTGCGGGATCGGAATCAATCAAGGCCGGCTCGGCCCATTGCAGGCCCACCGCCGGATCGGCCGGTCTTGTATGGGCTCCATTTCCGCCTTCGGTGGGATAGATGATCGCGACCACACGGATACCACCGGCATAGGCTTGGGTAATGAACCGATGGAAGCCGTCGCTGATCCCGGTTCGAACGACCTTCACGCCATCCTTTTGCAATTGGGCGATCAGGGCATCCTGCTGCTGTTCATTCATGTTTTCGATGCCGACGACGTTCACGCCGACGGTGACATTGCCCGCTTGTGCCGTGGGTGCGGCGAGGGCAAGGGAAAAGTAAAGGGACAGGATGTAGGCGAACAGCGATGCGAACGACACGGCAAGTCGCTTCATCCGAAATCCTCGCCGTTCTCGCTCGCGGTCGATCGTCACGTCTCCTCGCAAATCTCGGCGCCACTGCAGGATCCAATCGCAGGGAGCGGCGGAGAGCCACACTTATTCCATACGACAAGCGAAATCGTGACTGTCTCATGGCCGATTGCCACGCGTCGCTAAGGTGTGTAGGGACCGCCGGGAGGACCCCATCCCCACACGGGCATCGGCAATCCCTCTGTAGGCGGTGGTACGCCATCCTGCGAATTGAGAACCGCCAAACGCGTCCCCATTCCAGGTAGCCGACGAAGGCTGCGCGAAATTCGGGATCATCAGGCAACCCAACCTCGTCGGCCGTATCGAGCATCATGGAAATCCATCGCTTTCGCTGAACGTCCGTCAGATGACGCCCAAGATGCCGACCGATCATGCCGGCATGCGATCCACCCATCGCCGTGTACGGTTTTTCACGTCCAAAGATACCCGCGAAACGACGGTGGCAAAAGAGCCCGGTCACTGGGGAGCGCGAATTAAGCCGTTAAAACCATTGCGCGGCGAATGCCGGGTGTTTCGGGTGTGACCGTGGTGACTTGCTTGCGTGCGTTTTTACTTTGCACGCAAGGCTGCGGGCGCATCGGGCGCCCGGCATTCCCTGTGCCCTCTGATCTTTAGAAGGCGAGAAATTCAGGATCAACCGCGCGCAAACATGCGGCGGTGACGCTGTTTGAAAATTGACTCCGTAGATTCCATGGGGTGATGAGCGTGCATCCGTTAGGTTTGGGTTTGCACACTCGAACCCATGGAGACGTCAGATGCAAGCATCCACCGTAAGCACGCCCATCACAGACCGTATTAACACGATTTTTGTTGCCATCGAACTGAGCCAGAAGACCTGGTTGGTGACGATGCACAGTCCGGACAAGGATGAGATTTCCCGGCACAAGGTGCAGGGCGGTGATCACGCGGGCCTGCTGGCGCTGATCGATCGGGTGCGCGATCGGGCGGCACGGACGCTGGGAGCGGTCCCCGCGGTGGTGAGTTGCTACGAGGCTGGTTATGACGGGTTTTGGCTGCATCGGCTTCTGATGGCGGCGGGGATCACGAACTACGTGTTCGACCCTTCAAGCATTGCGGTGGATCAGCGGGCCCGGCGGGTGAAGACCGACCGGATCGACGGCGAGACGATGCTGCGAACGCTGATGGCCTACCTGCGCGGAGAGCCGCGTGTGGTTCGGATCGTCCGTGTGCCAATGCCTGAGCAGGAGGATGCGCGCCGTAACACGCGCGAACGGCATCGGTTGACCAAGGAACAGACCGCTCACACCAACCGGATCAAGGCCCTGCTGCGGCTGCACGGTTTTGCGGTCGGGCAGCCGCGCCGGCGCGACTGGTTGAACTGGCTGGCAGCGCAGCGGGATTGGCAGGGCCAGGGGGTACCGCCCCGGGTTCTGAGCGAGATCGAGAACGAGCATGCGCGGCTGATGCTGGTGCGCAAGCAGCTCGATGCGCTGGCGCGGACGCCGGCCGCGGCGGATCCGGCGCCTGCGGTCGCTGAGATGGTTCGACGCAGCGAACTTTTGCAGCGGCTCAAAAGCCTTGGCCCGGCGTTCGCGACGACGCTGACCCAAGAGGTACAAGGACTTCCACAACCGGCGCCAGGTCGCGAGCTATTTCGGGCTGGCGCCCAGTCCATGGCAAAGCGGCGGAACCGATCGCGACCAGGGGATCAGCAAGGCGGGCAATCCGCGCGCCCGCTGCTCCGCGATCGAGCTGTCCTGGCTGTGGCTGCGGCATCAGCCGGACAGCGAGCTGAGCCGATGGTTCCGGCAGCGCACGCTCAATGCCGGCAAGCGCACCAGGCGCATCGCGATTGTGGCCTTGGCGCGCAAGCTGGTGGTGGCGCTTTGGCGTTACCTCACAACCGGTCTTGTGCCCGCAGGGGCGGTGCTCAAGTCGGCGGCAGTGCAATGATTTAACCACGCGTCAGCGTCGCGGCATCTGCCGCGGTCAGCGCGGGATGGATGATGACCGTGCCACCCTAGGGCCAACAAACAGGCTGTTTCGTAGATGGGTCTCATCCTCGTAGCTTCCTCGCCGCAAGCATGCGGAATGTGGGTACCGGGCCATGGCGGTCCGACTGGATATGAGGTGATGCAGTGAGCAGCTGCATAAATCGCCGGAAGCTAGTCCCTGAGCGCGTCGACCGCGGCGGTACGCTGCGCTACGCATGGCTCCGCGCACCGCCGCTGCGCCATGCGATAAAAATAAACCCAAGCCCCAGTTAGGATGCTTGACTCAAGAGGCCCCATATGAGGTTGGGCAAAAGGCGCTCTTGCGCCTTGCCTACCATCCATCGGCAATCTCATCTTGAATGGTGGGCACGCTTCCGCCTTCGCTCTTCGAGCTACGGCGGACAAGTCGCTTTGCCCACGCTACGCACTGTCATCACCTGCGAAAGCGGGTGATCCAGTATTCCAGAGACGTCAGTGATTGACCCGAGAAGCCCCGGCGTGCCCGCCTTTG
This sequence comes from uncultured Alphaproteobacteria bacterium, assembly GCA_963822795.1. Classification (GTDB taxonomy): domain Bacteria; phylum Pseudomonadota; class Alphaproteobacteria; order Rhizobiales; family Xanthobacteraceae; genus Bradyrhizobium. The sequence goes on along the minus strand of CAWGJM010000013.1, from coordinate 245,071 downwards.
CGGGGCATGACGAGAGGCAAGGCGGGGCGAGGTGACTTCAAACGCGCCACGCCTCGCCGTCCGAAATTCAAATCCGAACAGACGGTGTCCGTTTGCGGGATTAAGGGCAATGTGAGCATAATTCCACAGTTGTGAAAATCGGCTTGGCAGGCGAAACCTGCAGTTACCTGTTGCAGACGGCACGTGCCGGCCGGTGTCCAAACTTTGTGAGGGTAAAATGCTTTTCAATCGTTTCCTGCAAGTCGCCATCGCGGCTCTTTTGTTGACAGCCGCCGCGCCCGGTTCGGCGCAGCAGGTGCTCAAGGTGGGCTCGACCCCGACCGGCGTGCCCTTCACCTTCCTCGACACCAAGACCAACAGCATTCAGGGCGTGATGGTCGATCTCATCACCGAGATCGGCAAGGATGCGGGCTTCCAGGTCCAGATCGAGCCGATGCAGTTCTCCGCGCTGATCGCGTCGCTGACCTCGAACAAGATCTCCATCATCTCGGCGGCGATGTTCGCGACCGCGGCGCGCAAGGAGGTGATCGACTTCTCCGATCCCGTCTACACCTATGGCGAGGGCCTGTTGGTCCCGAAGACCGACACCAAGAGCTATACCGCACTCGAAGATCTGAGGGGCGAGATCGTCGGCGCCCAGGTCGGCACGGCCTTTGTCGATGCATTGAAGAAGACGGGATTGTTCGCGGACGTCAAGGCGTACGACACCATTCCCGACATCCTGCGGGACGTGAACACCGGCCGCCTCAAGGCTGGTTTTGCCGACTATCCGATCCTCGCCTACAACCTCAATCAAGGCGGCTTTCCCGAGGCACGCCTGGTCGATTCCTACAAGCCGACCATCATCGGTACCGTCGCCATCGGTGTCCGCAAGGGAGATGCGGAGCTGCTCGGCAAGATCAACGCGTCGCTGGCCAAGCTCAGGGCGAATGGCGAAGTCGACAAGATCCTCGACAAATGGGGGCTCAAGCCGAAGGGCGCCTGATGCCGATCGATGCCAAAATTCCTGGGTGATGCCGCCGAGTTCTTGCCGATCCTGCTGCAGGGCGTGGGGCTGACGATCCTCGTCACCTTGGGGTCGCTGCTGCTGTCGACCATCCTCGGTCTGGTCTGGGCGCTGCTGCGGGTATCGGGGTTGCGCGCGCTGTCGTTGCTGAGCGCCGGTCTGATCAATGTCATCCGCGGCATCCCGATCATCGTGCTGTTGTTCTACCTTTATTTTGTGATGCCCGACTTCGGCATCACATTGACCGCGCTGCAGGCGGCGATCCTCGGGCTCGGCATCGCCTATTCGGCCTATCAGGCGGAGAATTTCCGAGCCGGCATCGAGGCGATCGACAAGGGACAGATCGAGGCGGCGCAGACGATCGGCATGGGCTGGTGGCTGACCATGCGCCGCGTGGTGTTGCCGCAGGCGGTCAAGATCGTGTTGCCGCCCTACGGCAATATCATGATCATGCTGTTGAAGGATTCTTCTCAGGCCTCGACCATCACGGTAGCTGAGCTGGCGCTGCAGGGTAAATTGATCGCGTCCTCGACCTTCAAGAACACCAGCGTGTTCACGCTCGTTGCGCTGATGTACCTCACCATGAGCATTCCGCTGATCCTCTTGGTTCGGCATTTCGAGAAGAAAGCGAACCAGCGATGATCGAGCTTCGCGACGTCCACAAGTGCTTCGGCCCGCTCGAGGTGTTGAAGGGCATCAGCGCTTCAGTTGAGAAAAGCGAGGTGGTTTGCATCATCGGCCCGTCGGGCTCCGGCAAATCGACCATCCTGCGTTGCATCAACGGACTGGAAAGCTATGACACCGGCGACATCCTGGTGGAGGGCGCGCGGGTCGAGCGCGATGCGCGGTCGATCGTCGCGATACGGGAGCAGGTATCGATGGTGTTCCAGCGCTTCAATCTGTTTCCGCACCGCACGGCGCTTGAGAACGTCGTCGAGGGGCCGATCTACGTGAAGCACGAACCGCGCGCCGAGACGCTTGAGCGCGGCCGTGCGCTGCTCGCGCAAGTGGGTCTCGCCGAGAAGGCCGACGCCCATCCGGCGCAGCTTTCGGGCGGCCAGCAGCAGCGCGTCGCCATCGCGCGTGCGCTCGCAATGCAGCCCAAAGCGATCCTGTTCGACGAGCCGACCTCGGCGCTCGATCCCGAACTCGTCGGCGACGTGCTTTCGGTGATGCGCAAGCTCGCCGACGACGGCATGACCATGGTCGTGGTCACCCATGAAATGGGATTTGCCCGCGACGTCGCCGATCGAGTGCTGTTCATCGATGGCGGCGTCATCGTGGAGCAGGGGGCCGCGAAATCCGTCCTCAACCAGCCGCAGCATGCGCGAACCCAGGATTTTCTGCGACGCGTGCTGCATCCGTTGTAACGCCAACCTGCCGGATCGTTTGCCAGTGACCCACACCCCGCTTGTCTTGCCGCCCAGCCTATACGCCGACACTGCTGTTCCGCCGCTCCCGACGCCTCCGCTCGATACCGACAAGCAGGTTTCGGTCGCGATCATCGGCGGCGGCTTTGCCGGGCTTTCGACGGCGCTGCACCTGGACGAGCAGGGGACCGATGCGATCGTGCTCGAGGCGCGGGAGCCGGGCTGGGGCGCATCGGGCAACAACGGCGGCCAGCTCAATCCGGGACTGAAGCTCGATCCCGACACGATCGAAGCAACCTTCGGCGCCGATCTCGGCCGCCGTATGATCGCGTTTGCCTACAACACGCCGGTGTTCACGCTCGATCTGATCCGCCGTCTCGGAATTGCCTGTGAGGCGCGGCAGAACGGCACGCTGCGTGCCGCCTATCATGCGGCAAGCGCGGCGGCGGTCGAGGCTACCGCCGAGCAGTGTATCCGACGCGGCATGCCGGTCAGCGTGCTTGACCGGAACGCGATGCGCGAGGCGACTGGGACCGATCGATATCTCCTTGCGATGCGCGACGCACGTGGCGGCGATGTGCATCCGCTCAGCTATGCACGCGGTCTGGCGCGCGCCGCACTCGCTGCCGGTGCGGCAATTTACGGCCAGACGCCAGCGACATCGCTCCGGCGCGAAGGCGGACGATGGCGCATCGAGACGCCGCGCGCGGTGGTTCGGGCCGAGAAAGTCCTGATCGCGACCAACGGCTTTACCGACGATCTCTGGCCGGACCTGCGCCGCACGATCGTGCCGGTCTTCAGCTCCATCGCAGCGACCGAGCCGTTGTCCGACAATGTCGCGCAGGAAATCATGCCGACGCGGTCGGTGCTGTATGAAAGCGGCCACATCACCGTCTACTATCGCGTCGATGCGTCGAACCGGTTGCTGATGGGCGGCCGCGGCCCGATGCAGTGGATCAAGGACCCGTCCGCGGTCGCTTATCTCATGCGCTACGCCGTCCGGCTCTGGCCGGCACTCGAGGGTATCCGATGGACACACGGCTGGAATAGCCGTCTGGCCATGACGGCCGATCACTACCCCCATGTGCATGAGCCGGCACCGGGCGCGCTGGTCTATCTCGGCTGCAACGGCCGCGGCGTCGCGCTTGCGACCGCGATGGGACAGCGATTGGCGCGACGGCTGATCGGAGGCGAGGCGGCCGCGATCGACATGCCGATCACGACCATCAAGCCGATCGGCTTGCACGCCCTGTGGCCGGTGGCCGTGAAGAGTGTCGTGCTCTACGGCCGAATTCGCGATCGGCTCGGATTGTAACTAAATTATGTAATCAAGTGACACGATCCGCCGACAATCCCGTAATCTGCCTCTTCGGAATGCCGATCCAACGGCATGCCCCCTGCATCATTGCCCCGCGAGGCGCGTCGGTATACAGAAGCCCGCAGTTGAATTGACGCAACAGCACTGTCGTGAGAACCAGTCTGCCGTGATGCTTCGATGCTTGGTCTTACTTGACGGACTTGCCGCCCTGGTGGCCGGTGGGCCAGTGACGGCACAATCTTGGATGCCGGTGCGAGCACATGACAGGACGCCGCAGCAGCCATTGGCGCGTCCACCAGAACCGGCATCGATCCGTAGCGAGAAGACTGGCACGGGCTTTTTCGTTGATGACTCCGGCAACATGCTCACTGCGCACCATGCCGCGGAGGGTTGCACCCGCATTGTTGTCGTCAAAGAGGGCCGGGCGGTTGCTGCCCGCGTCGTGGCGCTTGCGCCCAGCGTTGACCTTGCCCCGGTGCCGAAGACGATGGGCCTCGCCGCGGTGTTTCCACGCAACGTCACCGCAACCGTGTGCGCTTGCGATCTGGTCCGGCCGATTCTCGCTTCCGGCGCCGCTCCGGACGCAGCAAGCGCTCGCCCAGGGACTAGACTATCGTGGTCCGGACAAGGCGCCTCCGTCCTGGAGACAGTTTGCGAAACTGGTGCAATACCGGTTCGAGACATGGATCGGAGCCGACGAGGAGATCGCAAACCGCCTCCGCGCCTATTTGATCGATCGCGCCGGCAAGGAGGACGAGCCACCGCCGACGCTGGCGGTGCGCGCCTGGCTTAACCCCGATGGCACGGTCGAGCGGGTGTCGTTTGACGCGCTGAAGGATGCGCGTGCGGATGCCGATCTGCGCACCATTCTGAAGCACGGCAATGTCGGCGAAGCTCCGCCGCCGGAGATGTTGCGGCCGCTCATCCTGCGCTTCTCGCTCAATCCGAAGAAAATAACCCTGCGGCGGGAACGCCGGCAGGCGAGGCGATCGGCCAAATACTTCACCCGAGTCGACGTTAAGCATGGCGGCATATCGGGAGGATGCGCAGAGGGGCTGTTCGAGCGGGTCTATCGCGAATTGCTCGGCGCATCGTAGAGGAAAAAACCAAGGAATTGATCGCGGCGTCGCTTTCCTACCCCGATGTAAAGAGTGAATGGAAAAATCCCATCGTGTTGGGATTCATGCCGGTTATTCCCGGCGGATGAAGCGACCGAGACTCTTCACGTTGCATTGATGAGCGGCGCTTAAATCTCAAATCCGCTTGCTCAACATTGAAAGCGTGGACGCTGCAACCTAACTCAGCGTCAAGGTTATGCGCATGACGAAAACGACGACAAAAAAAAGTGAAACACATAGCAAGACCGCGGGTTGCCGGGTTCCGCGCACAACGGGGCCGTTGACCGGCGTCATTGTATTGCTGGTCAGCCTGACGGTCCTGGTCACGTTGTCTATTGGCGGGGATTTGCTGGAAAACGGCATGACGTTGTCGCAAGACGAGATTTCGAAGTTATCGTCGCAAGACGAGATATCGCTGTCCTGCCCGATGCCCGCGACGCTTCGGCTTTCTCTTCCCGACCTGTCCAAGGACGGTGAGGCGGCTTGGATCTAGAGCATGATCCGGAACTAGGCCAAGCTCGCCATCGTCCGCTCGGTGGACTTCAGATCTGCCATGTCAAAACCCTCGGTGAATTGCTCGAACACCGGTTGCAAGACCGCCCGGCCACTCTCGGAGCGGCCCTGATTGGCGAACAGAGCGGCGAGATCGGTCGCGGTGCGCTGCTCCCATGCGCGTGCGCCGTAACGCCGCCTCAGCTCGAGCGACTGCGTCAAGAGCAGTTCCGCATCGTCGACGTGAGGCTGCGGCATTGACCGGAAAAGCAGCCCCTTCACACTAATAGCTCCGGCATATAACAGAAGTCGCCGTTTGCCTCGACTAGTCCGATCGTCTCGTCGATCGGCGCCATGCCTTCGGCGACCGGTCCAATCGCTGCAAGTCCCTGAACGAGGGAGACGTTGAAGGCCGTGGTAAGCAGCTCGTAACGCGCGGCGTGGAGCACCTCCAGACAACCCTGCAGGATCTCAACCCCGCTTTTGGCTCTCCCCGGTGGATGGACGGCGTACCCTTGTAGCCGCGTCCGATCGCCAGATAGGGCCCCAAGGAGTGAGATTCGGCATGGGAGATCATCCAATCTGTGTGCTCATCGGCACTCTGGAGATCGCCGGCCCAAAGGAACACCGAGACAGGCCACACCAACGCCCTGGATAGCGGCACCGGATGGCCCATGGATGCGGCGTCCTTGACGCTCTGGCGTGCTCGTTTGACGCCTGAGCGGGCTGGCCTTGCAACCACAGGGTCCTTGCCAAGGCGATGTCGGCGTAATTCAAGGCGATGTCGGCGTAATTGTAGTGTTCGAAGTCGAGATAGATCGTGCTGGTCCGCTAATAGTTCGGCCCACGCTGTAGCGCTGCCTCAAGCTCCACGCCGGCGCCGCCGAGATCGCCGATATGGTGGAGTGAACTCCCCAAAGGGGAATGGGCCAACGCGATGGCGGGTGGAGCCGCAATGGTCTCGGCAACGACAGAGCTGCGCTGGTTTTGAAATCTCCGATGCGGTGGTGGAACATGTGCAGCAGGCTCAGCAACTGCAGTTGGTTGGGCGCGTCGCGCCGCTGCTGCGCAATCGCGAGGCTTTGGTTCAAGGCCACACGCGCCGCTTCGCTGTTGCCGCGCGTGAACATCAATGACACGCCCTGCGCCGCCTGAAGATGCATCTCCTCGCGTCCCCGGCGCAGATGCAGACCACGATTGCGGTTTCCGCATCGCTGAGGTCGAGGTGCGCGCCGCTCGCCGCCGCGCGTTCGACGAACAGCTTTGGCGCGGCAAATGTCTGGGCAACCGCCGCCGTGATCCCCGTGTCGTCCGGCGGACAAGCAAGCGCATCCAGTCTGTAGACGTGCTCGCCCTCGACCTGGAGGGTCTCGCGACCGGAGCCAAGTGACGAAGCGGGCCGCATTTAGCAGGGCCGACAGCTTGAAAACGTCGTCGTCACGCCCAACCATTTCCATCATGCGACCGTGCAAATTAGCATGCGGAAAACTGAACCCAGCCGCGTCCAGTGCTTGTCCCTAATCGCTCGACCGCGAAATCGGCGCCACGAAGCAATAGCCCCGCCCGGGCACAGTCGCGATGTATCGGGGGCCATCCTGTCCATCGTCCAGCACCTTGCGCAGGTTGGCCATATGGAACCGCAGGCTGCCCTCTTCCACGGTGACGTCGGGCCAGACCTGGGACAGCACGTCGTTCTTGCTGACCACTTCGTTAGGATTGGACAAAAGAGCGATTAAAATGTCGAGCGCCCGCCCGCTCAGTTCCACAGGGCGCCGCCTCTCGTGAGAGGCCTTTCGCCCGGGATCAGGCTGAAGGGACCAAACGAAATGCCCTCTTTGGTCTGCGCAGCCGGCGTCATCTTTGGCGCCTTCTTTTTTGTAGCCCTCAGCTCCAGCCTGCATTTTAGGCGAGGGATCGGCTTCGCGTCATAGGAATGAGTTCATAGGAGATCCGCTCTCGCCGCAGCCTGATCGTGAGTTGTGCCAAGTTAGGCCATGCGCGCCAGCACGCGCCAGGCGGCCTTCAAATCGACCGTATCCAAGCCCTCCTTGAATTGCTCGAATACAGGCTGCAAGAGCGCGCGGCCGCTCTCGGATCGCCCTTGACTCGCGAACAGAGCTGCGAGGTCGGTCGCAGTACGCAACTCCCATGCACGCGCGCCCTGGCGCCGGCTCCATTCGAGCGACTGCATCAAGCAGGTTTGCGCTTCATCGGAGTTAGGATGCGACCTAGACAACAGAAGTCTTGCCTTCACCCGAAGCAACTCCGGCATGTACGAAGCGTCGCCGTTTGCTTCCACTCGGCGCATCGTTTCGTCGATCAGAGTCATGCCTTCGGCAAGCCGTCTGATCGCCGCCAGTCCTTGGATCAGCGAGATGTCGAATTCCGTGGTAATCAGCTCGTACCGCATCGCGTGGATTTTCTCGAGAGACGCCCGCAGGCGCTCAACTCCGCTTTCTGCATCGTCCCGTCGGATGGCGAGCTCCGCCTTGCGGGCCTGTCCGACGGCGACGAGCGGTCCCAGGGAATGAGATTCGGCAAGGGAGATGGACGAATCAATATGCTCTTCGGCGCTCCGGAGATCGCCAGTCCAAAGGAATACCGACGCAGCCCAAGCCAAGACAACGACGAGCGATGCGGGATGGTCCATCCGCTCGGCGGCCTTGATGGTCTCGTCTGCGCGCTCGACGGCTTGAGCCGGATAGCCTTGCAACCACAGGGTACGTGCCAGCGCAATACCGGCTCGATAGTGCCGATCGTAGGCCAGATAGACCGAGCCGGTCAGCTGGGCGCGCGACCAGGTCGGCAGCAAAGCTTCGAGCTCGATGCGGGCGCCGGCAAGGTCTCCCACGATTAGCAGTGACCTCCCCAAGATCGAATGGGCTAGTGCGATGGCGGCCGGATCATCGATAGTCCCGGCAAGGGCCCGGCAGCGCTTTGCGTAATCCTGCGCAGTTTTGAAATCCCCGCCGCGGAAATGGAACATGTGCAGCATGCCGAGCAGTCCCGCCTCGTGCAGAACGTCGCCGCGTTGTTCGGCGATCGCCCGGCTTTTGTTGAGGGCTGCCCGCGCCGCGTCGCTCTCTCCATGCATCTGCATGGACGAAATTCCGAGCCCCGCCTGAAGATGCATCTCCTCGAATGTTCCGTGGATAGATTCATCAAAGGCGAGAATGGCCCGCTGCGACCAGCGATGACATTCAGCAAGCAGGGACATCGCCAAAAAGACCGGGGCCGCAGCGGCCGCGAGCTTCACGCCAATCTCGGCATTGCCATTGGGGCCAAAGCACCATTCGAGCGCCGCGCGAACATTGTTGAGACCGGCAAATTGAGGCGCCCGTTCGGTGCCGCTCGACAAGGTCGACCAATCGGTCTCGCCCTGCTCCAGCCATTGCCGATAGTAAGTCGCATGGCGAACGGCCAAGTAGGTGAGCTCGGCGTCCTCAAGATGGATGTCGAGGGCGTAGGCGCGCGTGGTGTCCAGGAGCCGGTAGCGCATCATGGCCCCGATGGGGCGGGTCGCGACCATCGACTTCGCCACCAGGCTGTCGATGGCGCCGAAAACGGCCGCTTGGTCGAGCGTCGCGTCGGTCACGACGGCCAGCACCGCATCGAGCGTGAAATGTCCGACGAACACGGCGAGCCGGCGAAGCACCAGGCGTTCTGTTTCCGAAAGCAGCCCATAGCTCCAATCCAGCGTGGCATGCAGGGTTCTTTGACGCGGCGGCGCGGTGCGCGGTCCGACCCACAATAGCGTCAGTCGTTGATCGAGAAGAGCCGCGGTCTGATGCAGACCGTAGGCTTCCACACGTCTTGCGGCCAATTCGATCGCAAGTGCCACTCCATCGAGCTTTCGGCAGATGCCGACCACGATTGCGGCCTCCGCGTCACTGAAGTCCAGGCGAGCGCCACTTGCCGTCGCACGCTCGACAAACAGCTTTGGTGCCGGGAACGTCTGGGCAATCGCCGCTGTGAGGCCGGGCTCGTCCGGCGGACAGGCAAGCGGCCCCAGCCGGTAGACGTGCTCGCCCTCGACCTGGAGAGCCTCACGGCTCGTCGCGAGGATGTGAACTTGCGGCGCGGCCGCAAAGATGGTCGAGGTTAGCGCCGCCACCGCCTCGATCAGATGTTCGCAGGTGTCGAGGATCAGGAGAACCCGTTTGTCGCGCAAATAGGCGATCAGGTTGGGCGTTGCGTCATCGGATTGAACGGATAGCCCGAGCATCGAGGCGACCGCCGTGGCGACCAGATCGGGATCGCTCAGCATGCTGAGATCGACGAACTGCACGGCGCCCGCAAAGGCTTCGATCAGCTGATGTCCGACAGCGACTGCAACCGTGGTCTTGCCGACGCCCCCCGAACCGACGATGGTGACGAACCGCGCGGTGTGCAGCCGGGTCGATAGATTGAGAAGATCATCCTCGCGATCGACCATTCCGTTCAGGCGACCAGGCAGATTGGCCTGCGGAAAGCCGGTCGCCGCTGCGGGCGTCTGTCGCTCGTCGCTCGACCGCGAAATTGGCGCCACAAAGCAATAGCCGCGCCCGGGCATCGTCGTGATGTATCGCGCGCCATCCTGTCCATCGCCCAACGCCTTGCGCAAATTGGCGATATGAAACCGCAAACTGCCTTCTTCCACGGTGACGTCGGGCCAGGCCCGGGACAACAGGTCGTTCTTGGTCACCACTTCGTTCGGATTGGACAACAGAGTGAACAAAATATCGAGCGCCCGCGCGCTCAACTCTACTGGAGCACCGTCTCTTGTGAGGAGCCTTTCGCTCCCGACCAGGCTGAAGGGACCAAACGAAATGGTCTCTTTGATCTGCGCCGCGGATGTCATTTTTGGCGCCTTCTTTTGTAGCCTTTTATAGCCCTGTGCCCAGCCTGCATTTTAGCGCGAGAGGTCGGTTCCGCGCGAATAGCAATACCATAAAAATGGAACCGGCGCACCCGCGTGGACAGTCCCGGACCACGCCTTGCGAATGGCTGCCGCTAGCAACCGCTAACAACGCCTAACAGCGCATAACGGGCTATTTCCCGGCCTCTGCATCATGTTCGGCAACAAGCGGATAGCGGACGGTGCCAAGCTTCACACTTGGCATCCATGCCTCGTAAAGGCGTCGGATGCCTTCGAACGGATGCTGTCGACCCGATCGATCATCGAAACAGGGAGATTCAGCCGTGCGCACGACCGTAACCACCGAAGCAATCGACCACGATCGCCGCCGGCTTCTGGAAACCGCGGCGACGGGAATTGCGGCTGCGGGCGTGGCCAGCATGCTTCGGGCCAATCCGGCCGCTGCGGCCGAAGGTGAAGCCATCCGGCCTTTCCGTGTCAATGTTCCGGAGGAGGCGCTCGTCGACCTGCGCAGGCGCATAAGCGCGACAAGGTGGCCTGGGCCGGAAACGGTGAAGGATTCATCTCAGGGCGTGCAACTCGCGACGATGCTGCAACTCGCGCGCTATTGGGCCACGGAACACGATTGGCGCAAGATCGAGGCGAAACTGAACGCCCTGCCGCAATTCATCACCGAGATCGACGGGCTCGACATTCATTTCATTCACGTCCGCTCGAAACATGAGAATGCGTTGCCGCTCATCGTCACACACGGGTGGCCCGGCTCGGTCATCGAGCAGCTGAAGATCATCGATCCACTTACCAACCCCACGGCCCACGGCGGGAGCGCATCCGACGCGTTCGATCTGGTGATTCCGTCGCTACCGGGCCACGGCTTTTCGGGCAAGCCGACTGCGCCCGGGTGGACCCCCGTCAGCATTGCTCGTGCGTGGGCGACGTTGATGCAACGCCTCGGCTACACACGGTACGTGGCGCAGGGCGGGGATTGGGGGAATGCCGTCTCGGTGGTAATGGCGTTGCAGCAGCCGCCGGGATTGCTCGGCATTGACACCAATATGGCGGCCACGGTTCCAGCCGATGTTTCAAAGGCTCTTTCGGTTGGCGGCCCGCCGCCTGCCGGCCTCTCGGCCGATGAAAAACACGCGTGGGACAAACTCGATGATTTCTACAAGCACGGCCTAGCCTACGCCCAAGAAATGTCGAACCGGCCACAGACGCTCTGCGGAATCGTGGATTCGCCGGTCGGCCTCGCCGCGTGGATGCTGGATCACGACATCCGCAGTTACGGTATGATCTCACGGGTCTTCGATGGAAAGACGGAGGGGCTGACTCGGGACGACGTGCCCGACAACGTCACGCTCTACTGGTTGACGAACACCGGGATCTCCTCGGCGCGCCTCTACTGGGACACCTCGCAGATTTCGACGGGAGGTGGTTTCTTCGACGTCAGGGGCGTCACGATGCCGGTCGCCGTGAGCGCCTTCCCCGACGAAATCTATGCGGCCCCGAGAAGCTGGGCAGAGCGGGCCTATCCCAAACTCGTCTATTACAACAGACTGGACATGGGCGGGCACTTCGCAGCGTGGGAGCAGCCGCAACTCTTGAGTGGCGAGATGCGGGCTGCGTTCAAATCGCTCCGCCAGGCGACTTGAGAAGCAACATCACGCGCGAAAGGCTATGAAACGCCTTCGCGCACCTCATGAAAAAGGAGAATCACCGTGAATGACGTCAAGAAATCCGGAACCGTCAACCATCAGCGCCGCCGCTTCTTTGGCGCCGCAGCTTTTGCTATTGCCGCCGCAGAATTTGGCATGAGCGGACCCGCGGGCGCGGAGGCCATCAAGGCCAAGTCGACAGGGCTGCGCCCAGTCAAGCCAGGAACGCACACGTCGTTTGCTTCGCTGAAGCAGGTCGATGCCGGCCTTCTGAATGTCGGATATGCCGAAGCTGGCCCCGCCGATGGTCCGGCAGTCATTCTTCTGCACGGTTGGCCCTACGATATCTACAGCTATGTTGATGTCACGCCTTTGCTGGCGCAGGCGGGCTACCGGGTGATCGTCCCGTACCTGCGCGGCTATGGCACGACGCGCTTCCTGTCCAGTGACACCATGCGGAATGGCCAGCAGTCGGTCGTCGCCGTCGATATCATTGCCTTGATGGACGCGCTCAAGATCGAAAAGGCCACCATCGCCGGTTTCGATTGGGGCGCGCGCACCGCCGATATCATCGCGGCGCTCTGGCCGGAGCGCTGCAAGGCCTTAGTCTCGGTGAGCGGGTATTTGATCGGCAATCAGCAAGCCGGCAAAGCGCCCTTGCCGCCGAAGGCCGAGCTGCAATGGTGGTATCAATATTATTTCGCCACCGAACGCGGCCGGGCCGGCTACGACAAGTACCGCAACGATTTTTCTAAACTGATCTGGCAGCTCGCTTCGCCGAAGTGGGATTTTGATGATGCGACCTTCGCGCGCAGCGCTGCGGCTTTCGACAATTCGGATCATGTCGCAATCGTGATCCACAATTACCGCTGGCGGCTGGACCTCGCCGAAGGCGAACAGAAATACGACGATCTGGAAAAGCGGCTTGCCGCGGCGCCAGTCATCACCGTGCCTACCATTACGCTGGAAGGCGATGCCAATGGCGCTCCGCATCCGGAACCGAGTGCCTACGCCAGGATGTTCTCGGGCAAATACTCGCATCGAACCATCAAGGGCGGCATTGGGCACAATCTGCCCCAGGAAGCGCCGCAGGCGTTTGCCGAAGCCGTCATCGACGTTGCCGCTGAAAGTTGATCGATGGCCGCTGACGCGATCGAAACAGGAATAACAGATAGGAACGCACTATGACTGAAGTCGAAAGAGCGCGCGCGACGCAGACGCCTGGCAAGGTTGTCTACACGGCCAAGACTTACACCACGGGCGGGCGAGAAAGTGGCGTCTCGCGCAGCTCCGACGGCCGCCTTGATGTCAAGCTTTCCTTGCCGGGCTCCGCGCGGATTGGCACCAATCCCGAACAGTTGTTTGCGGCCGGTTGGTCTGCCTGTTTTGAAAGTGCAATTGGGCTTGCGGCGCGCAAGAGGAAGATCGCTCTGGCCGACCTAGCCATCGACGCCGAAGTGGATTTGCACCTCGCAGACGGCGCCTATTTCCTGAGTGCCCGCCTCAATGTCAGTCTGCCGGGTATCGCGCATGAGGTCGCGCAGGCCCTGGTCGATGAGGCGGACCAGCTTTGTCCGTACTCGAAAGCCACGCGCGGCAACATCGACGTCGCGATCAACCTGGTCTGACCGGCACCAGCGTTTTCGTTACCATGTGAAAGCACGCTCCATGAAACGGACAGCTTTCTTGGCATCAGCGGTTGTGATGGCGGTGCGGGTCATTCGCTCCCGGTAAAGTAGCCGGCGTGAAAGTAGAAACGGTGGAGGATTTCACATGCGATCCAACCTGGTCCCAGGGGCTGTCTTCTCTGACTACGAGCTCTCCGATCACACCGCGAAACGTCGGAAACTCTCCGAACTGCAAGGACCGCATCCGATGATTGTTGTCCTTAGCCGCGGCGGTTACTGTCCCAAAGATCGCCGGCAGGCGGAAGGGCTTGTCGAACTGCATCGCGAGCTCGAGGTCGGCTATTGCCGGCTGGTGACGATCAGCACCGACAATATCACGGAGACCAATGAATATCGCAGCGGGGTCGGCGCCCACTGGCCGTTCCTGTCCGACACGCGCCGCGTGGTCCAGAAGGATCTCGACATCGCCGAGTACACCGATGCCGTTCACAATCCCATGATCCCGCACGTGATCGTGCTTGAGCCAGGTCTTGTCATTCACAAGATCTACAATGGCTATTGGTTCTTCGGCCGGCCGACTATGGAAGATCTCCGCCAGGATATGCGTGCCGTCACCAGGAAATGCCGGCCGGACTGGGACATCACGACGCCCGAACTCAAGGCGGCATGGCAGCAAGGCCGCAAGGAACTGTTCTACCCCTACGGCAAAACCTACGCGCAAACCCTCGGTGAACAAGATTAACAAAGGAGACGTGACATGATCCGCAAGGCAAAGGCAGTTTGGCACGGCACAGGCCGCGCCGGCAGTGGCAATCTGACAACCGATTCCGGTGTGCTCGCTGGCACCCCGTATTCCTTCAGAACCCGCTTCGAGAACGAGAAGGGCACCAATCCCGAAGAGCTGATCGCAGCCGCGCACGCCGGATGCTTCACCATGGCGCTGGCATTTCAGCTTCAGAGCGCAGGCTTTACGCCGACGGAACTCAGTACCGAAGCCGCGGTCACGCTCGAGCCGGAGGGCCCGGGATTCCGCATCAGCCGCTCAGCGCTGACGTTGCGCGGCCAGGTGCCGAACCTGGATGACGCTACGTTTGCTCGGCTCGCCGGCGATGCCGAGAAGAACTGCCCGGTTTCAAAAGTCCTCAATGCTGCAATCACGTTGGACGCCAAGTTGATCTGACGCGTCAATCTGCAAGCTCGACCAACACATCTGGATAAGGAGGGTCAAATGGCTAAAACCCATCAGCCGGGCGAGTCCATTTTCAGGTCTATCCTGCCGGAAGATATCGACTGGAAGCCGTTCGCGGCATTTCCGCCAACGGTGAGGCTCGCTGTCGTCGTCGGTCAGCCCTCCGAGCCCGGTCCTTACGTGATCAGGGTCAAGGTGCCCGCCGGGGTAAAGCTCATGCCGCACAAACATCCGGAGGATCGGATCTACACAGTCATGTCCGGCGTGTTTTATATCGGCCTCGGCGAGCGTTTCGATGGCGACGGAGTCAAGGCCTATCCGCCGGGCAGCGTCATCGTTCTGCCCGGCGACACTTGGCACTTCCATTGGGCGAAGTCCGGCGAATACGTGACCCAGGTGACGGCCATCGGTCCATTGGGCCTTGAATACCTGGATGCACACGACGATCCCCGTGAGCAGAACCACCAATCGACGGGATCGAATACCGCCTTCGATCCGGTCACCCATCACACGATTCCTGCCGCGGACCGCAGGATGGGACGATGACCATGCGGATATCTTCAACCAGGACCATTGCGTTGATCGTGCTCTTGGTCGTCGTGCTTCTCACGGTCGCAGAATTTGGCCCGGGGGTGCTTGGCCTATTCCCGTGACACCGCTGATCGAGCTTGGCCCGAAGCGCGAGCGCGACGGGTCAACACTGGCGGTCTACGGGCAACGGACCGACTTCGAATTGAACTTTGGCAAGCCCTCGAGCCGCTGAATCGAAGGGCGCGAATGGAGGCATGTCATGAGCGCAGAACAGAAGGTAGCCATCGTCACGGGCGCATCGCAGGGTATTGGTGCCGGGCTCGTGAAGGCGTTCCGCGATCGGAACTATCGCGTCGTTGCCAACTCGCGGTCGATCGGGCCTTCGAACGATCCCGATGTTTTGACCGTGGCGGGCGATATCTCGAAACCAGAGACTGCAAGACAGATCGTCGAGCAGGGCCTGAGCCGGTTTGGTCGCATCGATTCGCTGGTGAACAATGCCGGCATATTCATCGGCAAGAAGTTCACCGACTATACGGACGCCGACTTCCGCAACATGCTTGCCGTCAACCTGGCTGGCTTCTTCCACATCACGCAGGCCGCAATCGCTGAAATGGCGCGGCAGGGCTCCGGACATATCGTCAATATCACGACCAGCCTCGTCGACCATGCCAACTCAAGAAGCCCATCCGCCCTTGCCTCGCTGACAAAGGGCGGTCTCAACGCGGTGACAAAATCGCTCGCGATCGAATACGCCAGGCGAGGCGTCCGCGTGAACGCGGTCGCGCCCGGCATCGTCAAGACACCGATGCATCCGCAGGAGACCTATGAGGCGCTCGCGAAGTTACATCCGCTGGGCCGCATGGGCGAAGTCCAGGACATCGTCGACGCCGTGCTGTTCCTGGAATCCGCGAGCTTCGTGACCGGCGAAACCCTGCACGTCGACGGCGGGCAGAGCGCCGGCCACTGAATTGGTTTGCGCCCGCAAAAGGGACGAGAACGACGGCCGCCGTTCGGAATCGTCGTTCGGCAATGGTTGGCGTGCGGGCGGCAGCCAGCTGAGGCCAAGGTCACGACGAGTTCATAACAAAGGTCCATGTCATGACCGAGAAAAATGATACCTGGATAGGTGGGGGATCGGCTCAAGAGGCCGATACCATCGCCGCATCCGAGTGGGACTACCGCAGCATCAAGGAACTCGTTGCGGCATTGCAAGCGCGAGAAATCTCTCGGTGGAGCACACGATCGCGCGAATTGAAGCGTTGGACCGGCGCCTCAATGCCATCGTCGTCCAAGACTTTGAGCACGCGCGCGAGGCGGCTAAGGCGGCGGACGTCGCGCTGGCCCGCGCTGAGCGGCGGCCGTTGCTCGGCATCCCGATGACAGCCAAGGAAGCCTTCAATGTCGCCGGACTTCCGACGACCTGGGGTATCCCGCAGTTCAAGGATTTTGTGCCGAAAGAAGATGCTGTGGCTGACTCCCGCGCCAACGGCGCCGGTGCTATCATGCTTGGCAAAACGAATTTGCGGCTAATGCTTCGCGACTGGCAGAGGTACAACGAAATCTACGGGACCACCAATAATCCCTGCGTGCCCGTATGTCGATGCCCAGCTCGTATGGTCCGGGCCTGCAACGATGGCCGGCCTGCCGGTGACGGTAGCGCCGATCGATCGTTCGCAGAACGGCCTGCCGATCGGGATGCAGATCATCGGACCTTACCTTGAGGATCGTACAACGATTGCATTTGCCGAATACATCGAACGCGAGATCGGCGGTTTCGTGCCGCCTCCAGGTTAGACGGCTCACCAATGCGCCCCCGCCGGGCCGCAGCAATGAAGAAGGAAAAACAGCCATGGCAATCGAAAACGTCGCCGACCTCATCGTCGAGACACTTGCTCAGGCAGGGGTGAAGCGCATCTTCGGCGTGGTCGGCGACAGCCTGAACGGCATCACCGAGGCGGTGCGCAAGCAAAAAGCGATCGATTGGATACACGTCCGACACGAGGAGGTGGCTGCCTTCGCAGCCGCGGGCGAGGCGCAAGTCACCGGTGGACTGGCGGTATGCGCCGGGTCGTGCGGGCCGGGCAATCTGCATCTCATCAACGGCTTGTTCGATGCGCACCGTAGCCGCGTTCCGGTTTTGGCGATCGCCGCCCAAATTCCTTCGGGCGAAATCGGCGGCGGCTATTTTCAAGAGACCCATCCGCAGGAGCTGTTCCGGGAATGCAGTCATTATCGGGAGCTGGTCTCCGATACGGCCCAACTCCCTTACGTGTTGGAAAACGCTATTCGCGCGGCGGTGGGACAGCGCGGTGTCGCCGTCCTTGTCATTCCCGGTGACGTCGCATTGCGGTCATCGCCCAAGCGTGACATTGCACCGAATGCCGGGTTGTTGCCGGCCGCGCCCGTCGTTCTGCCAGCCGATCGGGAGTTGACGGCATTGGCCGAGCTCTTGAACGGTGCCAAACGCATCACGTTGTTCTGCGGTCGCGGCTGTGCTGGCGCCCACGGCCGCCTCATGCAACTTGCCGAAACCCTGAATAGCCCGATCGTGCACGCGCTCGGTGGCAAGGAGCACGTCGAGTACGACAACCCCTACGACGTCGGCATGACCGGCTTTATCGGCTTCTCCTCCGGCTACGCGGCCATGCTTGCGTGCGACGTGCTGCTGATGCTGGGGACGGATTTTCCTTACAAGCAGTTTTTTCCGACCGACGCAAAAATTGCGCAGGTCGACATTCGACCGGAGAACCTCGGACGCCGCTGCCGGCTCGACCTCGGCATCGTCGGCGACATCGGCGCCACAATCGACGCGCTGTTGCCGAAGCTGACGGCCAAGACGGAGAGGGCGCACCTCGACTCTAGCCTCGCCCATTACCGAAGGGCTCGCGCTGGTCTCGATGAACTCGCCCGCGGTACGCCGGGAAATAAGCCCATCCATCCGCAATACCTCGCGCGAGTTCTCAGCGAGACAGCAGCGGACGATGCCGTCTTCACCGCCGATGTCGGCACCCCTACCATCTGGGCGGCGCGATATCTCGCGATGAATGGACGCCGGCGACTGATCGGTTCCTGGGTCCATGGCTCGATGGCCAATGCCATGGCGCATGCGATCGGGGTTCAGGCGGCAGAGCCCCGGCGTCAGGTCGTCTCGATGTCCGGCGACGGCGGATTTGCCATGCTGATGGGCGACCTCATCACGCTGACGCAGATGAAGCTGCCCGTCAAAGTGGTGATCTTCAACAACGGGGTGCTGGGCTTCGTGGCGCTGGAAATGAAGGCCGCGGGTTTTGTCGAGACGGGAGTAAACTTGCAAAATCCCGATTTCGCATCCATGGCCCGAGCGATGGGCATTCATGCGGTTCGGGTGGAGGATCCCGGTGAGCTGGCAGGAGCGATCCGCGGGATGCTGGATCACGACGGCCCGGCCGTGCTCGATGTTGTCACCGCCAAGCAGGAGCTGTCGATGCCTCCGACAATCGCCATGGAGCAGATCAAGGGCTTCAGCCTGTGGGTGCTGCGCGCGGTGATGAGCGGCCGTGGCGACGAGGTTCTTGATTTGGCGAAAACCAACCTCTTGCCGCGCTGAGCGGGCTGCGCTTACGCAGTGCGTGCCGGGGACATCGCCATGGCGGAAGCTTACGAAATCATCGAGCACAGTTATGACGTCGTGATCGTCGGCGCCGGCGGTGCCGGACTTCGGGCTGCGCTCGGAATGGCGGCGTCGGGCCTGAAGACGGCCTGCGTCACAAAAGTGTTTCCGACGCGCAGTCACACCGTGGCAGCGCAAGGCGGCATGGCGGCCTCGCTCGGCAATATGGGCGATGGCGACAATTGGCGTTTCCACATGTACGACACGGTGAAGGGTTCCGACTGGCTCGGCGACCAGGACGCCATCGAGTACATGTGCCGGGAGGCGGTGCCGGCGGTGCTGGAGCTGGAGCACTATGGCGTTCCATTCTCGCGCACCGAAGACGGCCGAATCTATCAGCGTCCCTTTGGCGGCCAGACGATCGGTTATGGCAAGCAGATGGCGCAGCGCACGTGTGCCGCGGCCGACCGGACCGGCCACGCCATCCTGCATGCGCTCTACCAGCAGTGCCTCAATCATAATACCGAGTTCTTCGTCGAATATGTCGCGCTCGACCTGTTGATGGACGAGGACGGCGCTTGCCGCGGCATCCTCGCGTGGAACATGGAGCAGGGGACGCTGCATCGCTTCCGTGCGCGTTGTACGGTTCTCGCAACCGGCGGCTACGGCCGCGTCTACTTCTCCTGCACCGCCGCCCACACCTGCACCGGCGACGGCAACGCCATGGTGCTCCGCGCCGGACTGCCGCTGGAAGACATGGAGTTCACCCAGTTTCATCCGAGCGGCATCTACGGCTCCGGCTGCCTGATCACCGAAGGCGCGCGCGGTGAGGGCGGCTATTTCACCAATTCGCAAGGCGAGCGATTCATGGAGCGCTATGCGCCGAGCGCCAAGGATCTGGCGGGGCGCGATGTCGTCTGCCGCGCGATGACGATCGAGATCAACGAAGGGCGCGGCTGCGGCCCGCTGAAGGATTATATCGAGCTCCATCTGGAGCACCTCGGCGCGAAGTTGCTGCATGAGCGTCTGCCTGGGATCAGCGAGACCGCACGAATCTTTGCCGGCGTTGACGTGACGCGCCAGCCGATCCCGGTCTTGCCAACGGTCCACTACAACATGGGCGGCGTGCCGACCAATCTGCATGGCGAGGTAGTGACCATGTGTGATGGACACGCGGAAGCGGTTGTTCCGGGATTGATGGCCATCGGCGAGGCGGCTTGCGTTTCCGTTCACGGCGCGAACCGGCTCGGGTCGAACTCGCTACTGGATATCGTCGTATTTGGACGGGCGGCTGCGCATCGGGTGATGGAGACGCTGCGGCCGGGCGAGGGCCACGCGCCTGCCTCCAAGGAGGCAACCGACCGCGCCATCGCTCGGCTCGATCGCATCAGATGGTCGAAAGGCTCTGCCGGAGCCGCCGCAATCAGGCGGACCATGCAGCGGACCATGCAAAGGCACTGTGCCGTCTTCCGTGACGGTCCGTTGCTGGAGGAGGGGTCGCGCAAGCTCTCCGACGTTGTCGAAACGATGCGCGCCGATCTCGGCGTCAGCGACCGTTCGATGATCTTCAACTCCGATCTCGCGGAGGCGCTCGAGCTCGACAACATGCTGGTGCAGGCGAGCGTCAGCCTTCATTCGGCGATCGGGCGGAAGGAAAGCCGTGGCGCGCATGCGCGGGAAGATTTTCCGAAACGAGATGATGAAAACTGGCTCAAGCACACATTCGCCTGGCTCAATGATGACGGCGAGGTGCGGCTCGACTACCGACCGGTCCACCTGCAGCCGTTATCGAGCGACGTGTCGACGATACCCCCGAAGGAGCGTGTGTACTGATTTCAAGAACATATTTCTCCTGGTGTCGGGTCCTTGGTTTTGCGATAGGGTAGCGGAGGTTACCTTCGATAAGGGTTCAAGATGCAGATACGGCCCCGTGATGACCTGCTGCTCATTATTGACGTGCAGAACGATTTCTGCCCGGGCGGCGCGCTGGCGGTCGCGGACGGTGACGCGACGGTGCCGGTCATCAATCGGTTATCCCAGCGCTTCGGTCACGTCGCGGCGACGCAGGATTGGCATCCGTCCGGCCACAGCTCATTTGCCACCAGCTATCCAGGCTCGAGCCCGTTCGAAACCCTTGCCATGCCTTACGGTCCGCAAACCTTGTGGCCCGATCATTGCGTGCAAGGCACGCCAGGCGCAGCGCTTCATCCGCAGTTGTCGATCGAGCGGGCGGAACTCATCATCCGCAAGGGCTTTCGCCCCGAAATCGATTCCTACTCCGCGTTCTTCGAGAACGACCGGCGCACGCCGACGGGCTTGGCCGGTTACCTGCTCGAGCGTGGCTTGAAAAAAATCTTTCTGGTCGGGCTCGCCACCGACTATTGCGTGCATTATTCCGCGGTCGACGCGCGACGGCTGGGCTTTGACACCATCGTCATCGAAGCCGGCTGCAGGGCGATCGACCTGAACGGCTCGCTGGCGGCTGCCTGGACCAGCATGCAAGAGGCCGGCGTGCAGCGGATCGGCGATCTCGACTAGGCGAAGGCGGCCCGTTGGCTTCATGTTCTGAATTTCAAGCAGCCAAGCACGAAGTGTTTGGGTCGCCTCGCCCCGCTTGCGGGGAGAGGCCGAAATTCGCGCTGGCGAATTTCGGGTGAGGGGTCTTCGCGAGTTCGGTTCGTGGATGGAGCCCCTCATCCCGCGAAAGAGGCTCCCACGATGTACCGCGCGGCTCTTCCAGGGACCGAATCGGCGTTGCGCCGTCCTAATGGTCGGGATTTCCCATTACCTGCGAACGGCAGGGTTAGTGTTGCTCCAGGTGGGGACTGCGTTTGTCACGCCTACCGACGGCCAATTGTACGACCCCACTGACGGAGCGGTGACAGTTCCAATGGAAGTTCCCGATGTCCCATAAGCTCCGTGCGTTGTCGACATTCCGGCTGTCCCATAAGTTCCGGATTGCATTGTCGAAACATCGTGCCTGAGATGCTTGTACTTCTTCGCTTCGGCAGCAAAGGGCGCACCCGCCAGGCCCACACTCACGAGCGCGGCAATCGCCAGTCTGGTCTTCATCATGCTTGATCCTTTCCCATCGTTTAGGTTGATCCTGTCCCATCGTTTAGATAGGGGCCAACCGCACGGTCTGCCATCACTCTTCAATCAGAAGTGTCGGGGCCAATTGCAGGCGGCGCTCGACGACGAGGCTAGACGCAGTTCCTGTTTGGGGCTGTGCACGTTTGTCGTAGCCTTCCGGTTGAAGGGTTGGCGGTAACCGCGGAAGTTTCGTGTTCAGGCCCGCGCGGTGAAGCGCAGCGATTATCTCGCTACCGATTCCACCGTGCACTTTATGGCGGCCGATTTTTTTGATTCATTTGGCGCTTGAGCGCCCACTTCTGAAGGCAGACCGGACGGGGATAGCGTCGCTTGAAACCGGAGCTTTTGACCTGAATCCGACCACCCCATCGGCTATGCCGGTCCGTGTTGGATGCGCTCTACGCCACTCCTTGGATCAAGGAGCGGCTATCCATCCGGAATAATCACGATGCCAGCGCGGTCCTGATCAGCCGAGCGAGATCGTAGCTGATGTAGGGCTTCGGCAGCAGCAGCACGCCGGCGTCGAGCCGGCCATGATGCACGATGGCGTTTTCGGTATAGCCCGACGTGAAAAGGACCTTGAGCTTCGGGCGTCGCTTCTGCGCCTCGATCGCGAGCTGACGGCCGTTCATGCTCCCGGGCATGATCACGTCGGTGAACAACAGATCGATGCGCTCGGGACCATTGATGATCGCCAGCGCCTCGGCGCCATTGCTGGCGGCCAGCGTGTCGTAGCCGAGACGGCTGATCTGCGCCACGACGTATTCGCGGACCAGCGCGTCGTCCTCGACAATCAGGATGGATTCGTCGCCGCGTTCGATTTCGGAGATGTCAGCCTCGGCGGGCAGAGCGTCCGCGACGCCCGCGGCCTGCGGCAAATAAAGCTTCACGGTGGTGCCGTGGCCCTCTTCGCTGTAGATCCTGATATGTCCGTTCGACTGTTTGACGAAGCCGTAGACCATACTGAGACCGAGCCCCGATCCCCTTCCGATGTCCTTGGTGGTGAAGAACGGTTCAAACACCTTGTCGAGCAGGCTGGCCGGGATTCCCATGCCGGAGTCGCTCACCGCGATCAGGACGTATTTGCCCGGATTAACCTCGCTGTTCATGGCGGCGTAGTTCTCGTCGAGCACGACATTCTTGGTTTCCAGCGTCAGCTTGCCGCCGTCCGGCATGGCGTCCCGCGCATTCAGGGCGAGGTTCAGGATCGCGGTCGAGAGCTGACTGGGATCGATCAAGGCCGGCGCGGAATCGTGCGCCAGCATCGATTCGATTTCGATCTGTTCGCCAAGTGTCGGCCGCAGCAACCGCGCGGCATCGATGACCAGGGCGTTGACGTCGACGCTGCGCGGCTGCAGCGGCTGACGGCGGGCGAAGGCCAGCAGATGCTGGGTGAGGTCGGCGCCCCGTGCTGCCGCGGCGCCCATCATGTTGGTGATCTGGGCGAGATGCGGACGGTCCTTGACTGCCTCGCCGAGGATTTCGATGGTTCCGGTGATCACGGTGAGAATGTTGTTGAAGTCGTGGGCGACGCCACCGGTGAGCTGACCGATGGCTTCCATCTTCTGCGCCTGCCGGACCTGGGATTCTGTGGCCTCGATCTCCTGAAAACGCTTGACCATGGCCTCGGCCTTGCGGCGTTGCCTGACCTCCTCCTCAAGTGCCGCATAGGCTTGCTTGAGTTGAATGCGTGTCGGCAGAACCAGGAGCCGGGGCCGCATCAGCAGCATCGCCGCCGTGAGCGCCATCGAGATCAGCGCCAGAAAGCCTTTGGCAAGGCCCTCGATGTCGTAGGCCGGCACCCACAGGGTGAGGATCGACAGCAGGCGGGTCACCCCGCAGGCCGCGGCGAAGATCGTAAGGGACCAGAATACGCCGCGGAACATGACCTCGCGGCGGCGCCGCCACACGTAGAACCCGAGGACGAACGCGGTCGTAAAGAAGGCTATGGCGACCATGGCGTCGGAAACGGCATTCAACCAGATCAGTTCAGGCTTCCACTCAAGGCACGCGCCGTGCGGGGTGAGCGTTGACATGTCCAGAATATCTCCAAGAAGAGGCTGCAAAGGCGCGACCGCGATCCGATCGACCCACCGAGACAACAGGGCAGATCATTCCGGTTTTTCCGCCATCCGCGCAAGCGCAACGCTGGCCGGCGAGGGGGCTGCGGTGATCTGGGAGCCATCTGGGAGCCATCGGAACCCGCCTGCTGCATTTCGGGAAGCGTGCTAGCCGGGCGCTGATGCCAAGCATAAATATTGGTCTGGCGTCGGCCGCCAGAATTAGAGCGGTAATACCCCGCCCGCGACCCAATCGACGCCTTTGACCCGCGGGTAAATCCTTGCTCAGCTTCGCCGCGTTCGCCGTGCCGGCCAAACCCCCTGGCTAACCAGTTGCGCGCTCACTTTGACAACCAAGCATGCCACAGCCTTTTGTGCGCGAGTTGTTGGCCGGTGCGCGAGTGACACCAAAGACGCGTGGCGTTCGATCGCCGGCCGCACAATCCGTCGAGCAGTCAGCCGACCGTCGGCAAGTTCAGTCTGAACATTTGGCAGGGGCAGCACCGTGGAGCCCAGACCAGCGATTTCCATTTGCCTGATCGTTGGCAGCGAATTGACCTCCGGACTCACGGAGAGCCGTTGCTTCATGGCCACGAATAGTGCGTCATCAAGAGTGTCGCGAAGGTCGTGCGACCGTCCAGCCATGATCAGTTCTATCCCACGAAGATGATCTCGCAGGGAAATATCACCTTTTGGGTTTTGACTTGACCCAAGTTAATGATATGCAGGTCCTCGACCACAAGGGTAAAATGTCGACACCATCAGTGTTGGCCACGTTGAACAGCACCGCCAAGTCGAGGCGTGAAACATCCAGCCATTCACGCAAGAAGCCAGAATGAGTTTCGACAAGGTGGACTGCGACCCCGGGCAACGTCTGCAACGCCTCTTTTATCAATGGGACTGCAAGATGCGGGGCGACCATCGATGGCAATCCGATCGCTACGCGACGCTGATATCGCCGCCAGCATCCGATACCGCCTCGCGGGCACGTTCCATATTGCGCAGTGCGATACCCGCATGATCCATGAGCGTCATACCGGCCGCTGTCGGTCGCACGCCACGTGGCTGCTCTAGCAATTCCACGCCCAGATCGTTCTCAAGAGCGATGACAGTCTGAGCGAGAGCTGGTTGTGCGACGCCCAGTCGATGGGCGGCTGCGGTGAAGCTGCCCGCTTCGACAACGCCTATGAAGTACCGCAGTTGGCGAACGTCCATTTTGCGAACCTGTAGCGCTTGACCCGCAGCGGACATGCAGGATTGTTTCCTGACTTTCCGGCGATCGCTTGGCAACGAGGGCTTATCGGCTGCCGCTCTTCGTAACTCGAAACTTCAAATCATCCACCTTAGCTAGAAGAAATTTCAAAAGCGGCGACGTGTTCGCCTCGTTATACCCGATCACCAGGTCGACCATGGGCGGCGCACCTCGTATCGGTCGGCTGACAACGGTTTTCGGCAGCAGATTTTGAGCATAGAGCGGAATGAGGCTGATGCCTCCGGTGGATACCACCAGCGAAATCGCCATTGTTAGGTTCTCGGCCTGATGGTCGGGTTTCACGCCGACAGGCTTGACGTAATCGTTGATAACAGCCCACAGGGTCGGTGCCCGGATCGGGGATACTCCGATAAACGTCTGACCAGCGATGTCCTGCGGGCGAATGGAGCTCCGTGCAGCCAAAGCGTGGTCGCGCGGCATCAGAACGATCAGCGGATCCTTTCTCAGCGGCTTGAATTTCAGACCGCGCGCCTGCTTCTCCGGACGCAAAAACGCCAGATCGATTTTCCCTCGAATGAGACCGGCTGCGAGATCCGGCGAATCCTGGCTATGAATGACGACTTCGGTGTTGGGAAGTTCGGCGCGCAGGATTTCCATCACAGCCGGCAGCCAATCCACCTCGTAGCCGGTGAGGAAGCCGATCGCAAACGATGTCCGCGGCGGTTGCGCCGCTCGCCGCGCCGCGTCCGCGGCTGCTTCGGCCTGAGTAAGCGCCAACCGTGCATGGTCGAGAAAGGCCCGACCGGCGGCAGTCAATTCGATGCCGTGTACGCTACGGATCATCAGCTGAACGCCGACCTCGTATTCGAGATCCCTGATTTGGCGGCTGAGGGAAGGCTGCGCCGTGTGCAGCCTCTTCTCAGCCGCGAGCGTCAGGCTGCCCTCCTCGGCGACCGCAATGAAATAACGAAGGTGCCGTAGCTCCATTTCCATATCTCTAAGGCATGCCCTCCAGCTTACAAAGTCTTTTTCACGAGCGCCAGCGGCGCCTACATGGCTTTGAACGAAAGCACCTGCGACCGGTTCCCGGTCTCCCAAAGCCGCGGCCAGAGGGTCCAATTCCATGCTCTGCCGGTAGGGCAACAAAATGCGAGGATTACAAATGAGCAACCCAGTCGTTTTGATCACTGGCGCCTTGACCGGCATCGGTCGCGCCGCCGCCGTTGCCTTCGCCAAGAAGGGCGCGAAGGTAGTCATTGCCGGTCGGCGCGATGAGGCCGGCAAGGCGCTCGTTAAGGAGCTGCGCTCGTTCGGTTCGGAGGCCGAGTTCATCAACGCCGACGTCCGCAAGGAGGATGACGTACGCGCTCTGGTCGACAAAACCGTCGCACGGTTTGGCCGTCTCGATGTCGCGGTGAACAATGCTGGCACGGAAGGCCAGGTTGGCCCGATCACGGACCAGACCGCGGAAAGCTATGCCGCGACGTTCGACACGAATGTTCTCGGCGTGATCCTGAGCATGAAGCACGAGGTCCGCGTCATGCAAGGACAGGGTAGCGGTAGCATTATCAACATCTCCTCGACCTACGGGCACGAGGGTGCGGCGGGGGCCTCTGTCTATGTCGGCAGCAAGCACGCCGTCGAAGGCATCACCAAGTCGGTGGCGCTCGAGATCGCCAAGTCGGGAATCCGCGTGAACGGAGTGGCTCCCGGTCCCACGGACACCGGCATGCTGACCCGTTTTACGAGCACGCCGGAGAACAAGGCGGCGCTGGTGACGGGGGTTCCGATGGGTCGCCTCGGCCTCTCGGAGGAGCTTGCCAACGCGATCGTCTTCATGGCGTCGGACGAGGCTTCATTCATTACCGGCCATGTCCTCAACGTCGACGGCGGTCACACCGCTAACTGATCCTGTCCGGGCGCGCAGATTTGCTCCGCGCCTGATTAAGGGACCGCCTCGCATGTTGGCTCGAGCCCACCGCGACAGGGAATCTCAATGACCCAGCACAGTCACCAGACCGCGCCGACGCAGTTCGTCGAAGCTAACGGCATCCGCTTCGCCTATCGCCGCTTTGGCAACGCAGCCAGCGTGCCGCTCGTCTTCAACCAACACTTCACCGGCACCATGGACCACTGGGATCCGGCCGTGACCGACGGTTTCGCCAGGGAGCGCGAGGTGATCCTGTTCAACAACGCCGGCGTCTCCAACAGTTCCGGAGAGGTGCCGACCACGTTCGAGCAAATGGGCGCCAACGCGGTTGCCTTCATCAAAACGCTGGGACTGAAGACCGTCGACGTGCTTGGCTTTTCCATCGGCGGTTTCGTCGCGCAGGAGATCACGTTGCAGGCGCCCGAATTCGTCCGCAAGCTCCTGCTCGTGGGCACCGGGCCGCGCGGCGGCCAAGACATGACAACACTGACACCCGAAGCGCAGCAGATTTTTGGCGCCACCTATGCCGATCCCGACGATATCTGGCTCTCGGTACACTTCACTCCGTCGGAGGCGAGCCAAGCCGCAGGTCGTCAATTCCTCAAGCGTTTCCGGCTGCGCAACGAAAACCGCGATCCCGAAGTCAACCAAAAGGTTGCGCCAGCCCAGATAGAGGCCATCGGCAGGTGGGGCGTGCAGCGCGAGGGCTCCTACGCTTATCTGAGGACAATCAAGCAGCCGACGCTGGTGATGAACGGCTCCTCCGATGTGATCATCTACCCGATCAATTCGTTCATCCTGCAGCAGAACATCCCCAACGCGCAGCTCATCCTGTATCCCGACTCCAGTCACGGCTCGCACAATCAGTATCCCGAGCTGTTCGTGCGCCACGCCTCCATGTTCCTTGGTTCGTAACCATACCAGCCGCTTTTGGAAGGAGAAGTCACATGAGCAATCCCGTTGTCCTAATCACCGGCGCCCTGACCGGCATCGGCCGCGCCACCGCCTTTGCCTTTGCAAACGAAGGCGCTCGCATGGTCGTCTCCGGCCGCAGCAACGACGCCGGCAAAGCGCTGGTCACCGAGCTTCGCTCGCTTGGCGGGCAAGCGGAATTCGTCCGCGCCGATGTACGCCACGAGAACGAGGTGCAGAACCTGGTCGACAAAACCGTCGCCCGCTTCGGCCGCCTCGACATCGCCGTCAATAATGCCGGCACCGAAGGGAAGTCCGGGCCGATCACCGAGCAAACTGCCGAGAGCTACGCCGCTACCTTCGACACCAACGTGCTCGGCGTGTTGCTCAGCATGAAGCACGAGCTGCGCGTGATGCAGGCGCAAGGAGCCGGCAGCATCGTCAACCTGTCGTCGACCATGGGCCATCGCGGCGCAGCGGGCGCATCGCTCTACACGGCGAGCAAGCACGCGGTCGAGGGCCTGACCAAATCGGCCGCGCTGGAGGCTGCGGCCTTCGGCGTCCGCGTCAACGCGGTCGCGCCGGGTCCGATCGAGACCGCGATGCTGGATCGATTCACCGGCAATGCCGACCGGAAGGCCGGGCTCGTCGCAGGCGTGCCGATGAAACGCGTGGGCCGGCCGGAAGAAATCGCCGATGCCATCGTGTTCGCGGCCTCCGGCAAAGCGTCATTCATCAGCGGTCAAATCATCGCCGTCAACGGTGGCAAGACCGCCTCGTAAGCAATTTCATCATCCCGATGGGCGAACAACCCTTGAGAACAAAATGAAGCTCTATCAATCGGACACGTCTCCGAACTCGCGCCGCGTAAGAATCTTTCTCGCGGAGAAGGGTGTTTCGATGCCGATCGTGCCGGTCGATCTCGGCGCCAGGGAGCAGTTCTCCGACGCATACGGCGCGATCAATCCGCGCCGTGTGGTTCCGACCCTGATGCTGGATGACGGCACGGCGATCGGCGAAGTTCCTGCCATCTTGTGCTATCTCGAGGAGACCTATCCTGAACCGCCCTTGCTTGGAGCGACGCCGAAGACCAGGGCGCTGGTCGCGATGTGGGAACGGCGCGTTGAGCTGGAAGGGTTTGCATCCGTGATGGAAGCGGTACGCAACGCTGTCCCTGGACTCAAGAATTGGGCCATCGCCGGACCGCATGATTATGAGCAGATCCCTGCACTGGTTGAGCGCAACAAGCAGCGCGTCAGGAATTTCTATGCCGACTTCAATGCCCGGCTCGCCGATGTTGCGTTTGTGGCGGGTGATGAGTTCTCGGTCGCCGACATTACCGCTGTTGTCACCGTCGACTTCGCAACCAAGTCGGCCGGACTTCCGATGGCGGAGGAGCACATGGCGTTGAAGCGCTGGTACGATTCCGTCTCCGCACGCGCTAGCATATCGGCATAGATCCTATCGATTCAGTGTCCGCGCCTGACACATCGCATCAAGTGTCACCAATCAAGCTCGATTTATGATTACGCGCCCTGGCTAATGGCGGTCTGTCGGATCAGCGCAAAGGCATCGTCTATTGGGGTGGATGTCGGGCAATTCCACCGGGGCGAGGGCGAGGCCAGCGTTCAACTCGCCTTTTCGTGTTTCAAGCTCAAGCAGGAGCGCGACCAGGGCAGGGGTGGCTGCCGGCTCTATCTTCGATCAGGGGGATGATCTCCTTGATGGATCGGGAAAGCAGCACCCGTGCCCTCTTGTTGCTCCGTCCAAACCAACCCCCAAGAGGCAGAGTTCGGTTACAGAGACCGACGAGAATGAGCCTTTGGCTAAGGCGTTGGAATTGGGTCGGCTTTCCGATCGCGGCGGACTTGGCCCTGCACTGTGGTTGAGAGCGACCTGTAGCGTTTGACCCCAAACGGACCCCGCTCTGGTCGAGTTCAGGTGCAAGGCTCAAAATATTTGAAACGCCGCTTTTGATTCCCAAAAATGGGTGCTTTGAGAGACGGCGACCCGGGCAGAATGGTTGCCGCGGGGAACGCCGCCAAGCGCCAGGCCGTCCTTTGTCCCCGACAACCCGCTTGGGATTGCTATACTGCAGCACGTGTTGTGGTGGCTCCAGCAAGGTGGAGACCTATGGCGAGAGAATTGGAAGGCAAGGTTGCCGCCGTGACCGGGGCTGCGTCGGGCATCGGATTGGCTAGTACCGAGGCGATGTTGGCCGCAGGCTCACGCGTGGTGATGGTCGACCGCGACGAGGCAGCGCTGAACGCGCTCTGCAACAAGCACGGCGACGCAGTGATCCCGCTGGTCATCGACCTGCTCGACCCAAAGGACTGCGCTACGCTGCTGCCGAGAGTCCTGGAGAAGGCAGGCCAACTCGACATCTTGCACGCAAATGCGGGTACGTACGTCGGCGGCGACTTGGTCGATGCCGACACTGGGGCTATCGACCGGATGCTGAACTTGAATGTCAACGTGGTGATGAAGAATGTGCACGACGTGCTGCCTCACATGATCGAGCGTCGGACGGGCGACATCATCGTCACGAGTTCCTTGGCGGCCCATTTTCCGACGCCATGGGAGCCGGTCTATGCGTCGTCCAAGTGGGCGATCAATTGCTTTGTCCAAACGGTGCGACGCCAAGTCTTCAAGCACGGCATTCGCGTGGGCTCAATCTCACCCGGCCCCGTCATCAGCGCACTGCTCGCTGACTGGCCGCCTGAGAAGCTGAAGGAAGCCAGGGAGTTGGGAAGTCTGCTTGAGGCCAGTGAAGTGGCGAACGTGGTGACGTTCATGCTGACGCGGCCACGCGGCATGACAATTCGCGACGTGGTAATGTTGCCCACTAATTTCGATCTTTAGGAGGCATCCTCATTCGAAAGGCGTGAGAAAGCGGCGCACTGCTGGCAGTTGTGCCGCCGTCTCTCAAAACCCATTCTTGATTCCTGTCTCTCAAGAGGGCGGGTCAAGCCTTCGGCTCCAACCCGCCCTACCAGCTGTTCGGGCTCAGCGGTCAATCACACCGGCGGCGATGGAACTCGCCGTCGCCCTCCTCGCTGACCAGAGTCAACGGCGAACGCTCGCCCTCACACCCGTGGTCATCTTCGGGGTGGTGAATACGGCGATGCAGCCATTCGCGCTGTTGCCGCCGGCTGCCGTGCAAAGGCCCCCGGTCGCGCTGCTTGGGATCGGAAAATAGATCCGGTTGCGGACCCGATCGGCGGCAACCGAGTGGGCATTGCCGATGCCGGTGCCTTTGCCGGTGGTGGCGACGCTTGTGTCTTCCTTCAGCCTCTCGGCGTCGACGACGCCGAGAAATTGCCTGGTGCCGACCGCCGACGAGCGGGCCAGGAAATAATGCCCGTCGCCTGGATTGTACCAGACCTCATCTGCGCCCGATTCGTTGTTCAGCGTGGCGAGCACATGGCCATCGCGATCGTCAATGACCACCGTCGAGGCATTCGCGTTCACGGCGCCGTTGCAGCCAGCAGGATCTGATGATCCGGACCGATCGCCATTCCCTGCGGGCCAGAGCACTGCGCGACCGGAATCCCAAAGGTTGTCTTGACCTCGCCGGTGTGATCGATGACCGCCACTGCCCCCGCCGCGCTATTGTCACCCGGGCCATTGATCTCGGGGACGGAAATGTAGAATTGGTCGGTCCGTTGATCATACTGACACTGCTCGGCGCCGTTGGTCGCCTTCGGCGTGCCGTTGTTGCCATCAAGCGTGATGCGCGTCAGCGCCATGTGGGTGTTGGTCGAAATCAGGGTCGCAAATGGAAACGGCGCTTCCGCGTTGTTCGCGACCAGCACGACGTCGTGCTTCGGATCGACACACAATTCATCGGCGCGATGAAGGCCGCCGGTGGAAATCGTGTAGGTCGGGGTGGTTCCCGCCCCCTCCAGATCGAACACCTTGACGGTGCTGTCGCCATCACCCGCCCATACCTCCCGGTGCCCAACGGCAAGGACGCCGTCGGGGCCGGCGCAGTCGTTGGCGCCCGCGGGCTGCTTGATCGGCGGACAAGCGCCCGGACCGGTGAACACTCCCTTGCCGAGCTGTTTGACGAACGTGTTGCGATCGGTATCGACGACATCGACAGCATTCTGGGTCCGATCGCCGAGCAGATAAAGGCCGAGCACGGGATCTCGAAAGAGTTGATGGTCCCCGAAGGGGCCGAGATCGCCTTGGTAATGCCTCGTCGGCAGCGCCGACCGGCGCACTCGTGGCCAGTAGCGCCGGCGCGATCGCGCATGCGGTCATTGCCAATAGACGCAGTTCCACTCTCATGGGGCAGCCTCCCTGATTGATCGATTTTTCCTTGCAACCCGAAGTTCTTCGCGACTTGGGTCGCGTTACTTTACGCTGCCGCATATTGCGATGGATTGACGCGACGGTGGCTTTTAGCGGGCGCACATGAATCGCTTGAGAGATCAAAGCCGCTTCATGAAAAGTAGCCCGCAGGGCGGGTTGGAGCCGACCCGTCCGCCGTAGCTCGAACGCTGATACGCGCTCGCCCTTTAACCCTGCAGCGCAGCAGTCCAGCGATCCGGGTCGGGACTGTGTCCGATCAAGGCGAGGCCATAGGCGATCGACTCGAACTGGTCCGCCGAGGTCAACCGTTCGTCGCCGAACCGCTCGGCGAACAACCGCTGGACAGCGGGTACGAAGGAGGTCCCGCCGGTCAGGAACACCTTTTCCACCTCGTGTGTGGTGATGCCGGCCTCGCCCAGCACCTTGTCGATGGTGGCGCCGAGCCGGACGATATCGTCGGCAATCCAGGTTTCGAAATCGTTCCGCGTGATGGTTGAGCGGATGTCGATGCCGCCGGTATCGAAGCGGAAGTCCACCTGGTCGCAGGCCGACAGCGTGACCTTGGCGTCGGACACCGCACGATACAGCGAAAAGCCGAGGTCGAGGTCGACGATGGTGATGAAATCCTGCAGCGGACCCGGCTTCAGTGCGGTGCGCAAGAGCTCCCGGAGTTCGCGCAAGTCGCCGCTGCCCTTCATCATCGAGAGTTGATGCCAGCGCGCCAGGGTAGCGTAGTAGTGGTTGGGGATCGGTAGCACCTTGTCGAATGAGCGGTAGCTGCTGCCTTTTCCCAGCCGCGGCGAGACCACATGGTCGACGATGCGATAATCAAAGGTGTCGCCGGCGATGCCGATGCCGGCATGGCCGAGCGGTTCCGCGCGCAGCATGCCGCCTATTCGCGAGAAACGCATCACGGAGAAGTCGCTGGTGCCGCCGCCGAAATCCGCGACCAGTACAGTGGCATCGCGGTCCAGCTGGCGGGCGAAGGAAAACGCCGTTCCCACAGGCTCGTAGACGTAGCGCGCATGACCGGCGCCGAGGCGTTCGAACGCCGCCTGGTAGCGCTGCATCGCCAGGGCCTCGTCGGGATTGCCGCCGGCAAAGCGCACGGGGCGGCCGACCACGATGGCCGGCGCCTCGAAGCCGAATGTGTCTCCACCATGGCGTGCCAGCGTCCGGAGAAACGCCGCGAGAAGATCCTCGAATCGGTAGCGCTGCCGGAACACCTAGGTGGAATTGAAGTTGGCGCTGGCGGCATAGGTTTTGAACGACTGGATGAAGCGGTGGACGTGGCGTCCTTCAAGAAACTGCTCGATCGCCCACGGGCCACCTTCAGCCTGGGCTCCGCTGCCTGGCCGGTCTTCCCAGAAGCACAGCGCCGACACATAGACGCTGTGCCGCTTTCCGCCATGATCGAAGCGGATGGCCTCGACCCGGCCGTCGTCGGTCGCAAGGGCTATGACCGTATTACTGGTCCCGAAATCGATGCCGATCGAGACAGCGGACGAGGCGCCCGACATGAACCACTCTGACAGATGATTGGAAGGGGCGGACCATTAGCGGCATTGCGCCGCCCTGCCAAGACCCTGGCCGCCAAGACGTGGCGGGTTCTTGGCCGTGTCATCAAACGACCCGCGCCGCGATGCGTCATATAGCGGATGCAGGTTCAAACCAGCATTGGATGCGCCATCAGGGATAGTACTACTGAGTCAGAAAAACTTCTGATTCAAAAGGTCGCGGGCGAGGTCCTGTTAGAATCAGTTACCGGTTGAGATTCAGGCATCGGCAACGAGGGAGCTGATATGGATCTGCGGCGATCAGACGGCAGTGAATCGCGATTTTCGGCTTTTGTCGAGGGACTTGTGAGTGTGATCGGACATGCGGATCGGGCCCGGCCGTTGTTTGATTATTGCGTCGGCTTGATCATGCCTGGGGAGCGTAAGAGCGTTGAGCCGATGGCAGCGGTGACGGCACCTGATCGGACGGCGGCACAGCATCAGTCGCTGCTGCACTTCGTCGGCCAATCGCCTTGGTCTGACGAGGATGTTTTGGCCAAAGTGGAAGAGATGGTACTGCCGGCGATAGAGCGCCATGGACCGATCGAAGCGTGGATCATCGATGACACCGGTTTTCCCAAGAAGGGAGCGCACTCGGTCGGCGTGGCGCGTCAATATTGCGGGCAGCTCGGCAAGCAGGATAATTGCCAAGTCGCGGTGTCGCTATCGCTTGCCAATCACCACGCCAGTCTGCCGGCGATGTATCGTCTCTATTTGCCGCAGGCATGGGCGGCAGATAAGAAACGTCGGCGCGAAGCGGGCGTGCCCAAGGAGATCAGCTTTAAGACCAAGCCAGAGATCGCGCTTGAGCAGATCGAAGCGGCCTGCAGAGCCGGGCTTCCTCGCGGCGTGGTGCTGATGGATGCCGGATATGGCTGCAACACAGACCTGCGGACCAGCATCAGCGCATTGGGGTTGGTCTATGCGGCCGGTATCTTGCCCAACACCACGGTGTGGACGTCCGACACGGCGCCGCTGCCGCCGAAAAAATGGTCGGGCAAAGGGCGACCACCAAAGCGGCTGCGCCGCGACCACAAGCATAAACCGATTTCGGTCAAGGAGCTTGCTCTTTGCCTGCCTAAGCGGGTCTGGTGCACGATCAAGTGGCGAGAGGGTGCGGCCGAGCGGTTATCATCGCGCTTCGCTCGCGCGCGTGTTTGCGTCGCGCATCGAGATTACCAGCTCACTGAAAGCCGACCGGAAGAATGGCTTTTGATCGAATGGCCAGAAGGTGAGGACGAGCCGACCAAATACTGGCTTTCAACGTTGCCGCAAAAGATCACTTTCGGTAGGCTCGTCGATCTAACCAAGCTGCGCTGGCGCATCGAGCGCGATTATCAGGATCTCAAACAAGAGGTTGGGCTCGGGCATTTCGAAGGACGAGGTTGGCGTGGCTTCCACCACCACGCCACGCTGTGTATCGCGGCCTATGGGTTCCTGGTCTCCGAGAGGGAGACGATTCCCCCCTCGGGATCTCGTTCCACCAGGCCGTTCAAGAAACCTGCGGTTCCCAACGGTTACCGACCCAGAGGCTCCGCCGCTGCGACCCGAACGTCACATCCCGAACTCGATTGCGACGATGCGGCGAAGACTGATTGTTGCCATCGCCCGGCACCTCTCACGGTGTCCCTGTTGCATCCGGCAGATCAAACAGACGAAGCGTCTTCTTTTGTGACGCAGTAGTAATAGTAATCTACGCGGAGATCACACGCCTGATCGACATTGCCGCACCGACCTTCACATTGTGGGGCATTCAGTCTTAAAACTCATTCTCGATTCCTGCCGGTGCTTTCAACGTACTTAGCTCAGCTCTTAAAGCCAAATTCATTTCCGTCCAAATCCCTGAACGTTCCAAATTTGTCCCATTTCATGCTAACTGGCTGGCCGCCGACCTCAACTCCTCGGTTCTTAAGCTCCTCATAAGTCCGCTCGACGTCGTCGCATTCAAACATAATGGATGGCTGGCGCTCGCTCCAATCCTTCATCAACGACCTTGGATAGAGAACTAAACGAGATTGAGCCCCGGGGGGCGCGACTTCCAACTTCATTCCTCCAGAACTCTTCGGCAGCGGTTTGGTCTGATACATAAATGGCCTGTGTCGCGATCCATTTGATCATCTGCCTCTCTCCCTAATTCGACCCGAAGAGCCGCGAGCGCCCAACAACCTAACGCAGTGGTCTAATCATGTCTTGTCTTTTTCGCCCTTCCGGCGCGAACAAGACTATATCGGTATTGGTGCTTGTCCAATCGCGACGAACTTCCGATTGGCACGTCACGTCATTTCGCTGCGATGCAGCTCGTACGGCAGGTTGGAGCCGAAGGCGCAACCCGCCATCTTGGCGATTCATAACGGCGGATCATGATCCGCCCTACGAGCTGTGGCTGAGAGCGACCTGCGTTTGACCCTGACCGGAAATTAGCTCTGATCTTCTAGACACAAAAAGGCCTGCCCCCGGACGATACGGGGTTCTTGAACTGCAGAGGAGAATGCAGATCCGTACTTCACGACTACCGGACCGCCGAACTTGTGGTTGATGCCAAGCCGGACCGCTTGGAAGTTGTCTTTGACCTCGGCACGAGTTGACTGCTCTTGGTTCTTCAGGCAGGCGGCGGCCCAATATGCGATGCCCTGAGGTCGGCCATCAGCGCCTTCCACTTTTTCGGGCCTCCTTCCTCCAGCTTTCTGGCTCGGTTCGCCAACTCCGGGTCGGTAGGGATGTGGCGGCGTCCCCAGGCGCCCATTTGGACGAAAAGCGGAACGAGTCCGATCGACGCTTCGGTCAGGCTGTAGATCGCCTTCTGCTTGTGGGCCGGGTTGTCGCACTTCGACAACAACCCGGCCTCAACGAGCCGCTTGAGCCGATCCGCGAGCACATTTGACGCGATACCTTCTTCCGACTGGGTGATGAGTTCGCGAAAATGCCGCCGCCCACCGAACGTGATGTCGCGAATGACGATGAGGCTCCATCGATCCCCGAGCAATTCAAGGGTCAGATTGATCGGGCATCCGGATCGTTGCGATATCCCCATATCAGACTCCACAAATCTGCTTGCGATATAGGATTGGTTTGTTCAAAAGGAAAGTGCTTGCACATTGCAAGCGGTTAGGAGGATGCGAACGATGACCGAGTCCCAACATTTCCATCGTGCGAAAATACTTTCAGGCCTACACGGGCAAGGATCGGGCGGCGATCGAGGGGGTCGTCGACGAGGCGTTTCGATTTTCGAGTCCAAGGGGACAATCGCATCGACCGCGCGACCTATTTCCGTCGCTGTTGGAAGAACTGGAGCGAGACGCGCCTAAGTGGCGGCGCTAGCTGAGGAAATGGTCCAGGGGCCGAAGGCCTAGCAAGTGGCTAGCAAGCATGGCCTTCAGGTTCAGAGCCGCGCACGCACCGGCGGTGAGACCAGGCGTTGGCGCCAGCGCGACGACGGCATCGATCATGATGCATCGTCGCTGTCGGGTGTCGCCAGCGGAAGACCCAGCAAGGCTGCCACTTTTTTTGGATGGCGATGTTGGCCTCGGCATGCTCCGGCCGGCGCACCAGCCGCGCATTCTCCCGTTTGGCCTGCGCCAGTTCGGCCGTCAACGGATTGCGTACCGCCGGCTTCGGCCCTCGTTTGACCGGCGTCCGTCCAAACAAGGCCACACTCAACTCCAGTACCTCAGGAGTCCTACCGTTATGGTTGTCAATCAGTCCGCTGTGAGTTGAGGTTAGCTCTACAATTGTCCTCTGCTTCGCTGAACGAGGACAATTTGCTATTGCCCTGAACTCACTTCGCGCTTCAGTCGTTGTTTCTCCACCAACCACTATTGTCGCGCAAAGTCCTGACGCTGCGCAGGCGCGGCTAGGCGGCCCTCGGCCGGACCTTTGGCGTGAGTCGTAGGACGATTAGTCGGCTTCGCTAGACGCGATTACGCAATCGCTGAATCCAAACCGGTTTGCGAGGTTCGGCTTTGGGGTCGCGGGCTCGCGTATTCGGATATCAACTTGTCCCATTCCTCTGCTTCGCAGGTCCAGAACGTGTCATTCTCGCCTTCAAACTCCGCGCGCTGACGGCAGAATGCGGCCATTGCACGGCAATACGCAAGCACATCCATTCGACATTTCCCCTGTCGGAGTGACGCTAAATGTCGTGCACATAATGTACCCGCTTTGTTACAGACGCATCGCTGCTGGTCTCCGTACTACTACGGATAGAGCGGGGCGCAGGCAGCTATTGATTGATCTTCGGCGTGATGCGTTCGGCTTCGCCATCAATGATCAAGGGTTCACCCCGAGCCCTTGCGCTTAGAATGTCCCGCGCGTTCGAGCCCACGGGCAAAGCCAATGTTGGGCCCGACGTTCGCTGTCACTGAGAGCTTGGGGTGTTCGAATGGAAGGGCTGCGATTGCGGCGCGCATTCGGCGAGGCATTGGTTGATCGGCAGAGCGATAGATCGCTTGGCCATCGAGGATGCGGCCTTCGAACAGAACGATCGGTTGCAGGATGCCGCTGCCGCTTGCGTTGATCGAGGCCTTGAGGCGTTCCCGTTCGTCATCGTTCATCATGCGATCAACTTCAGCGAATGGGTGAGCAGCGAGGGCCGCGATAACAGCGAGGCCATCATCGGGCACAAGATGATCCATAGCCTTGCTGACGACGAGCGGGTCTTCGTCACTTGTGAATTGGCTTGGACGACCGGAAGGGCGTCGCGCAACACGGAGATCTTCACGCTGCGCAATGGAAAGATCGTCGACGTCGAGGTCTATTTTGGCTGGTCAATTCCGCATGAAGCGCCCGAGGACGGCTTTGTCAAAAGCGCTAGGGCTTGAAATTTCACCTACGCTTCTCGCTCGCACCGATCAGGTGATCGAATATGCGCGTTCACTTCCGAAATTGCCGCATCGCGTCATTGCGCTGCGATGCAGAATTTGGTCGCTATCGCGGCATGACGTAGCTTGGTCACGCCGCAGCAAACAGGCTCGATTTGTGAGTACGCGCCCCAGCTCGCATCATGCGGTCCGGCTGGTCCGGTTCGGCATGCCGCCGACTGCGATGATCTCCGCGCTCAGTTGTTCGATGGTCGTGCGATGGCGCATGGCGGTCTGTCGGATCAGCGCAAAGGCATCGTCTTCGGAAAGCGCGTGAACGCGCATCACCTGCAGCACCGCGGCGAAGACGATGCGCCGGGAGCGGATGCGATCTTCGAGCTTTTCGACGTAGGCGGCTTCCCCGATGCGTCGTTGGGCGCAGTCGAACGCCACCACCAGCGCCGTGTAAAGGCCGGCCGAGCGCAGCGGCTTGACGAGAAACGATGCCGGCTGCAGATCGAGCAGCCACTTCAGGCGGCTCGGGGTCTCAGTGCCGATCAGGGCGATCACCGGCGTATTGCTTTTCCACGCTGGCATGGAATCGGACTTGATCGGGATGCTGTCGGCATCCAGTACGATCACGTCAACTGGGCCATCCGGCGGCGCCAGCTGCTTCGGATCGCTCTCCGCGACCGACATGCCCAGCCGATTGAGCTGACGACGTAGAATGGAGATTTCACGCTCGTCTCTCATGATGACGAGAGCGTGACGGCCGCGCACTGAAAAGGGCGATGATTTCGTCATTTCACGACACGCAAATGGTTCGGCCGCTTCGTAGGTACGTCATCTCTCGCTTCAAGCTTCGCGCCAATTGAGGCGAGATCGAGGTTGGAGAGATAGGGATCGGGGCGCTCTGGCGCGTCCGCTTCCCAGAAAATCTCGAACTGACAGCCCGGTACCGAACGCGCGAGGCGCGGCGTGAGAAAGCAGTGATTGTTGTCCGGATCGACCCAGACCGGTCCTTGCGGAGAATCGTAGCGGTGATTTGCGGCGGCACGCCGCGC
Organism: uncultured Alphaproteobacteria bacterium; assembly: GCA_963822795.1. Taxonomy (GTDB): domain Bacteria; phylum Pseudomonadota; class Alphaproteobacteria; order Rhizobiales; family Xanthobacteraceae; genus Bradyrhizobium. Next base: position 205,373 of record CAWGJM010000013.1, on the reverse strand, counting down.
CGCACCGACATCGGTCGAGCCGGCCCGGCGGATGGCGCGGGCGAGCAGCATGACGCAGACATAGGTCGATTGGCCATCGACGGAGGGATTGCTGCGGGAGCCATGGCGCGCCTTCCATCGCGCAACGAAAGCGCGATTTTCGGATCCCTCGATGCTTTCGAAATACGCCGACGAGGTAATGCAGCCGACCGAAGCCGCCGATCCGATCAGTTTTAGTTCCGGCTCGCACAGGCTGCAGCTCAGCATCGGGATCGAAAGGCCGGCGCGTACGGACGCCGCGTGCAGCGCGCGCATGAAGACATAGCTGGATTCTCCGACCAGCGTGTTGAACACGACGGGGGGCCTTCGATCGATGATCTCCTTGACGATATGGTCGACCGAGGTTTCACCGAGCTCCAGCAGACGCTCCGCAAGAATGCGGCCGCCGGCGCTGGTCACGATTTCACGCAGCACGCGGTTGGTCTCCCAGGTCCAGACGTAGTTGGAGCCGGCGCAGAACACGTCGCTCGCGATGTGCTCGAGCATGTGTTTCACCAGCGGCACGACGGTGTGGTTCGGCGCCGCGCCGACATAGATCACATTGTCGCTGCTTTCGAATCCCTCGTATCGTGCCGGGTGCCAAAGCAGGCGTTCGGTGCGCTCGACGATCGGAATCACCTGCTTGCGTGAGGCCGACGTATAGCAGCCGACAATATGCTCGACGCGTTCCTCGCGAATGAGATCGTCGCATGCGGTGTGGTAGGCGGGGACGATGCCGCCGGGATCGCGCAAATGCGGGGTGAGGGTGAAATCGAACTCGTGGCTCTCGTTGACTTCGTCGACCGCCATCAGCGCGCTCTTCTCCATCTCGCGCGCCATCATGGCGTAGGGACCCGATCGCGAAAATACCAGGCCGAGAGGAACCGATGGCTTTGTCATCAATCAAGTCCAAGTATTCTTCGCGGCATTGGCTGATCGCTACATCACGGATACGTCGCTTGCTCTCGTCGATGCGCGTTGCGTGCGTTTTGTGCTGCGCCAGCTCAAAAAAGGTGCCGGCGTCTCATTGACAAGCAAGGTGAGACTAAGACACAATCTTGGCGTACGTAAATACGTGCATGGCGAAAGAGTTCTCGCGCAGCCGACGACGTCTGAGTGACATCTCCTTAATCTTCGTTCTGCAACGTAAGCCTACGCGACCGTCGATAGATGCGGCATTGATGCCATTCGAGGCCTTTCTGGGCCGCGGGTGGCTTTTTTCGTTTTTTTCCGCCAACAGGCAAGAAGCGGGTGACGCATGGTAGTTCGCCTTCCGACTCTCGCGCAAATCGATGAACTCGGAGCGGATTTCGGTCTTGTTCTCTCGGCCGACGAGATCGCGGCTTTTCAGCAGGCCTTCAAAGGACCTTTGGCCTCGTATGGCCGGCTTGAAGAATTGGTCCCGCCCACCTTGGCCCCGGTCGCGCCGCGCTCGCCTGGATACCGGCCTCCCGCATCGGAAAATCCATACGGCGCCTGGTACTGGAAGACGAATATCAGGAACGGCAGCGATGGGCTGTTGAGCGGTAAGAAGGTTGCGATCAAGGATAACATCTGCGTGGCCGGCGTGCCGATGATGAACGGCTCTGCGCTGCTCGAAGGTTACGTGCCGGAAATCGACGCCACCGTGGTGACGCGGATTCTCGATGCCGGCGGAACCGTCGCGGGCAAGGCGGCCTGCGAGGATCTCTGCTTTTCGGGCGCAAGCCACACCTGCGCCAGTGGCGTGATCCGCAATCCGCATAACCCGGCGCATAGCGCCGGCGGCTCGTCGGGTGGAAGCGCAGCGCTGGTTGCGAGCGGTGAAGTGCCGATGGCGCTCGGCGGCGATCAGGGCGGATCGATCCGCACGCCTTCGAGTTGGTGCGGCGTCTACGGGCTGAAGCCGACCTGGGGACTTGTGCCAACCACGGGCTCGATGCCGATCAGCTATTCGGTGGACCACTGCGGGCCGATGTGCGCTTCCGTCGACGATGTCGCGCGGATTTTGACGGTCATTGCCGGCCACGACGGCTGGGACACGCGGACGATCTCCGCGCGCACTGGCGACTATATCGGCGCGCTGAGCAAGCCAGCGAGAGGCCTGCGCGTCGGCGTCTTGCGCGAAGGTTTCGGTCATCCGGAAAGCGATCCCGCGGTGAATGAGAAGGTGAAGCAGGCAATCGCGGCGCTCGGGAAAGCCGACGTGGAAGCTGCGGAAGTTTCCGTGCCCTGGCATCTCGACGGGCCGCACGTCTGGAGCGGGATCATCCTGGAAGGCGCGGCCGAGATGATGCTGAAGGGTTACGGCGTGGGCAACAATATTCAAGGCTATTATCCGCTCTCGATGCAGGAAGCCTTTGCCCGCGGCATGGGCACGCGGATCAACGACGTCTCGCCAACCGTGAAGCTAGTGCTGATGCTCGGCGAGTACATGCATCGCAATTATCACGGGCGCTATCATTCAAAGGCCCAGAACCTGAGGGGGCTGCTGCGTCGCGCCTATGACGAGGCGCTGGAGAAATTCGACGTGCTGGCGATGCCGACCATTCCGTTTGTCGCCACCCCAATCCCGCCGGCCGACGCGCCGCTGAACACCGCGATCGATACAGCACTCAACATGCAGGCAAATACCTGCTCGTTTGACGTATCGGGGCATCCCGCCTTCACGGTGCCATGCGGACGCGTCAATGGCTTACCGGTGGGACTAATGCTGGTCGGGCGGCATTTCGAGGAAGCCACCTTGATAAGGCTTGCGCTGGCGATCGAAGCCGGCGGCGACTGGAAGCTGAACTAGACCGGAATGAGGCGACTTTCGGATGTCGGCGCGCAACTTGCATCAATTAGGGCTGAACGACGAACGGGTCGAAACGGGGCGCGCGATCTCGACCAGGCCTGACTTGAGGATATCCCGATGACCGACCAACCCTGGCTCGAGACCTCGATCATGACGAAGCGGGGCCTTGCCAAGGGGCGGGCCGGCAAACGCCACGAGCTTTCAATCGCGGCGCAGGGCGATTTCCACTACGTCTACGGCCCCTATGCCAAGCCTGTCCTGACGGTCAATCCCGGCGACGTCGTTGCGGTGGAGACGGAAGACGCCTTCGGCGGGGTCATCACCAGCGAACAGGACAGTCCGAGCGCGAAGCTGGTGTTTCCCTTCCTCAATCCGCAATGCGGCCCGATCGCGGTGAACGGGATCGAGAAGGGCGATTGCCTGGCGGTTCATATCCAGGCCGTGGAGACTCGCGGCGCGCAGCCCGCAGGCAAGACCTGCATCATCCCCGAATTCGGCGGCCTGGTCGGAACGGCTTCGACCGCTATGCTCAATCCGCCGTTGCCGGAGCGCGTGAGGATGATGCATGTCGACCAGGACGGCGTACGCTGGAACGACAAGATCACGCTGCCTTACCAGCCCTTCATCGGCACCATCGGGATCTCGCCACAGATCGAGGCGATCTCGTCACTGCAGCCGGACTACCACGGCGGCAACATGGATCTGCCCGATGTCGCGCCCGGCGCGATCCTTTACTTTCCGGTTCATATCAAGGGCGGCTTTCTCTACGTCGGCGATTGCCATGCCGCGCAAGGCGACGGCGAATTATCGGGGGTGGCGATCGAGCAGCGCGCGACCGTCACCTTGCAGGTCGACGTGATCAAGGGCTGGAGCTTTGCGTGGCCGCGCCTTGAGACCGAGAATTTCCTGATGACGATCGGCAGCGCCCGTCCGCTCGAAGATGCCGCGCGCATCGCCTATCGCGAATTGGTGCGTTGGATGAGCGCCGAATACGGTTTTGATGAGATCGACGCCTACATGTTACTCAGCCAGGCCGGACGTATCCGGCTCGGCAATATGGTCGACCCGAAATACACCATCGGCGCATCGATCTTGAAGAAATACCTGGTCTGACGACATCTCGGAAAACGGAGGGCATACGGCAATGAACATTAATCGCAGAACGCTTCTCAAGAGCACGGCGGCCGTCGCAGCGGCCGGCGCGTTTCCCTCCCAGGCCTGGGCGGAAGATCCGATCGGTGTCGCGAGCATCCACGATCTTTCCGGCGGGCTCGACATCTACGGCAAGCCGATGGTCGATGCGCTGATGCTTGCGGTGGAAGAAGCCAATGCGGCGGGCGGGCTCTTGGGTCGACAGATCAAGCTGATCAACTACGACACCCAGTCGAACATGCAGCTTTATACCCAATTCGCGCAGCAGGCCGCGCTGAAGGACAAGGTAGCCGTCGTGCATGGCGGCATCACGTCCGCCTCCCGCGAGGTCATCCGCCCGGTGCTCGACAAATTCAAGACGCTCTATTTCTACAACACGCAGTACGAAGGCGGCGTCTGCGACCGCGATCAGTTCGACACCGGCGTCACCCCGGCGCAGACGGTGGAAAAGCTCGTGCCCTACGCCATGAAGAAGTGGGGCAAGAAGGTCTATGTCATTGCGGCCGACTACAATTACGGCCAGATCACCTCGCAATGGGTGAAGAAATACGTCACCGAAAATGGCGGCGAGGTTCCCTCGATCGATTTCTTCCCGCTGGACGTCACCAATTTCGGCCCGACCATTTCCAAGATCCAGGCGGCGAAGCCGGATTTCGTGTGGTCGGCGCTGGTCGGCGGCGCGCATATTTCCTTCTACCGCCAGTGGGCGGCGGCCGGCATGCGCAAGAGCATTCCGATGGCCTCGACCACCTTCGCCGTTGGCAACGAGCACATCGTGCTGTCGCCTGAGGAATGCGATGGCATGCTGGTCTGCTACAATTACTTCCAGGATTTGAAGAACCCCGTCAACGAGGCCTTCGTGGCAAGCTTCCACAAGCGGTTCGGCGCCGATTATCCCAACATCACCGAGCTTGCGATGGGCACCTATCAGGGTTTCCGCCTGTGGGCGGAAGGGGTGAAAAAAGCCGGCAGCGTCGACCGGATCAAGGTCATCGAGGCGCTGGAGACGGGGATCGGCATCGATGCGCCCTCCGGCAAGGTCACGATCGATCCGCCGACGCATCATTGCGTGCTCGACGTCCATATCGCCGAGGTCAGCGACAAGAAGCTCAAAGTGCTCGAGGATTTCGCTCAGCAGAAGCCCGCGGACACAGCAGCCGTGTGCGATCTGATCAAGAACCCGAATGACAACCAGCAATATGTGATCAAGATCTGAGGGCGCAGGCTGGCGCCCTGGAAATCTTGCATTGGAAAGGTGAACGTGGATCTCGTTGCTCTCCTGGCAATCCAGGTCCTTTATGCGGTAGCCAGCCTGGCTCTGATCAGCGTCGGGCTGGCGATCATCTTCGGCATGATGCGGGTGATCAATCTCGCCCATGGCGAATTCCTGATGCTTGGCGGCTACGCGGCCATTGTTGCCACCAGCCACGGCATCAGCATCTGGCTTTCGATGCTGGTGATTGCGCCCATCGTCGTCGGCATCATCGGCGTAATCGTCGAGCGGACGATCATCCGGTTTCTCTATGGCCGCATGATCGATACGATGCTGGCGACATGGGGCCTCAGCCTGTTCCTGGTCGGGTTGACGACGGCGATCTTCGGCAACACCACGGTCGGCATCTCGGCGCCGCTTGGCAGCTTCGAGATCGGTGCCTATCGCACCAGCGCGTACACGCTGTTTGTCATTGCGGTGGCGGTCGTCGTGCTCGGGGCGATCTTCGCGGTGTTGCGCTGGACCCGGCTCGGTCTGATCGCGCGCGGCACCATGCAGAACGCCAACATGGCGGCGGCGCTCGGCGTCAATCCGCCGCGCGTCTATGCCGTCACCTTCGGGATCGGCGCGGCATTGTCGGGCCTTGCCGGCGCGGTGCTGGCGCCGGTGTCGGGCGTGTTTCCCACCATCGGCGTCGCCTATGTCGCGAAATCCTTCATCACCGTGATCGGCGGCGGCGCGGCCATCCTGAGCGGAACGGTTTCCGCCTCCGCTCTGTTCGGCACCATCAACCAGATTACCACCTTTGTCACGACCCCCGTGTTTGGTGAGGTGGCGCTGCTCGCGGCCGCGATTGTCCTGATCCGACTGCTCCCGCAAGGCATCACTGGCCGTTTCTTTCGGAGAGGCCTGTGAACGGGCGCCGTCTCAACTATCTCGGTCTTGCGCTGGTCGCCGTCATAGGCGTGGCCTTCATGGTCCTGACGCCGCGGCTGGCCGAACTCGACACCGTGCTCGATCTGACAGTCTACATGATCATGGCTGTGCTGGCGCTCAGCCTGGCGCTGATCTGGGGTTATGGCGGCATTCTCTGCTTCGGCCAATCGGCGTTCTTCGGGCTTGGCGCCTATACCTATGCGATCGCGATGTTCAACTTCGGCGAGAGCACGGTGCCATTGCTGCTGGCGATCGCGCTGCCGGCGGCCTTCGCCGCGCTGCTCGGCTATTTCATGTTCTATGGCCGGATCAGCGACGTCTATCTCGGCGTCATCACGCTGACGGTGACGCTGATCCTGTTCAATTCGATCAATTCCACGGCCGGTCCGGAATTTCATATCGGCGTAGCGCGGCTCGGCGGGTTCAACGGCATTCCCGGGATTCCGCCGCTCAACTTCCCCGGCGACAAGTCTGCTGCGATCGATCTCGAAGGCATGTTCTACCTTGCGACGGGTTCGCTGCTCGCGACTTATTTCGGCTTGCGCCTGCTGCTCGCCAGCCAATTCGGCAAGGTCATCGTCGGCATCCGGGAGAACGAGCGGCGAGCCGAGCTATTGGGCTACGATCCACGCGCCTATAAGCTTGCGACATTCACCATCGGCGGCGCGCTGGCGGGTTTTGCCGGCTGCCTGTTCGCGAACTGGGGAAACTTTGTCAGCCCGACTATTTTTGGCCTCGCCCAGTCGGCGCAGATCATCATCTGGGTCATTGTCGGCGGGCGGGGCACGCTGATCGGCCCGATCGTTGGTTGCATCGGCATCCAGTGGCTGAACGCGGCGCTGGGCGCGAACCAGCCGAGCGGCGGCGCGGATTGGTGGTCGAAGATTTTTTCCAACGCGCCGCTGATCCTGGGCGTCATCCTGGTCGCGTTCGTGCTGGTGGTGCCCAAGGGCCTGGTGCCGACACTTGCCGATTTCGCTCAGTCGCTGCTGCGTTTGCGTCGGCAGCGCAACAAGCGCGGCTTTGAGCCGCAACAGGCGGAGTAGGGGTGATGGCCGCGCCGCTGCTCCAGACCCGCGATCTCAGCATGCATTTCGGCGGCGTCAAGGCGGTCCGCCACGTCAACTTCACCCTTGCCGAGGGCGAGCTGCGCTGCCTGATCGGGCCGAACGGCGCCGGCAAGAGCACCTTCTTCAAGATGCTGACCGGCCAGCTCGAACCAAGCCATGGCCAGGTGCTGTTCCGCGGTCACGACATTTCGCGCGCCCACGCCCACCAGATCGCCCGGCTTGGCATCGGCATCAAGACCCAGGTGCCCAGCGTCTTCGACGGCTTGAGCGTCCGTGAAAACATCTGGCTCGCGGCAAGCCGCGTCCACGCCAAAGAGCACGCCAGGCGACTGGTCGATGAAATGCTGGAGCGCATCGGTTTGATCGACGAGGCCGCGCGGCTGGTCGGCCAGCTCGCGCACGGCCAGCGCCAATGGGTCGAGCTCGGGCTCGTGCTGTCGACCGACCCGGAATTGATGCTGCTCGATGAACCGGCGGCGGGCATGACGCATGAAGAGGTCTTGAGGACCGCGGAATTGGTGCGCGAGATCAATCGCACCAAGGCCCTGATCGTGGTCGAGCACGACATGCAGTTCATCCGCATGATCGCCAAGCAGGTCACCGTCTTCAATCAGGGCAGCGTGCTGGTGGAGGATGCGGTGGAAAATATCATGCGCAACCCGCAGGTGCGCGACATTTATCTCGGCAAGCAGGCGGCCGCATGATGCTCGATGTCCAGGGACTGCGCACCGGCTACGGCCGCATTCCGATCCTCAACGGCGTCGGCTTCGCGGTCAACGAGGGCGAGTTCATCGGGATCCTCGGCCATAACGGCATGGGCAAGACGACATTGCTCAGGGCGCTGATGGGCTTTCTGCCGGCGAACAGCGGACGCGTGCACTTTGCTGGCGCCGACGTCACCGCGCTCGAGCCCTACCGGCGCGCGCGGCTCGGCCTCGGCTATGTGCCGCAGGGGCGGGAAATTTTTCCAGGCCTTACCGTTCATGACAATCTGCGCATGGGCTGCAGCAAGCAGGGCAGCACCGAGCAGGATACGATTGGCGAGGTGCTGGAAGAATTTCCTCGCCTCAAGCCGTTGCTCGACCGCGCCGGCAGCGCGCTGTCAGGCGGGGAACAGCAGTTGCTGGCGATCGCGCGTTGCCTGTGCGGCAAACCCCGCCTGGTCCTGCTCGACGAGCCGACCGAAGGCATTCAGCCCTCGATCATCGACGAAATCGTCGAGACGTTGCAGCGGCTGCGCGCGAAGGGCCGGCTCACCATGATTCTGGTCGAGCAGAATCTCGACTTCATCGCCGCGCTGTCGCGGCGGATCCTGATCATTCAGAAGGGCACCATTATCCGGGAAGTGCAGCCGGACGACCTCCACAATGCTAGTCTCGTCGGGGAATTCGTCGGAATCACCACCTGAGAAGCGCGATGGTGCTTCACCATCGCACTCCAGGTTTTAACGGAGCATGATCTTGGCGGGTGTCCACTTTTTCGGATCATGCTCTAAGCTCGACCAAGCGGGCGACCACAGGGAGACCAAGCCATGGCTGTCAGACGACCCACTCTCGATCAGTTGCGCGGCGTAGCCGAGGACCTCGGCATGAACATGAGCGATGCGGAGCTGAAATCCTACGACGGACTGCTGCAGGCGAACTACGCCGCCTATGACGCCGTCGATGCGATGGCCGACTATGTGCCGGCCGTCAAATATCCGCGCACCCCTGGCTATCGTCCTGAAGGCGAGGAGAACAAATTCAACGCCTGGTACGTCAAGACAGAGATCAAGGGCGCACCGAACGGCAAGCTCGCCGGCAAGAAGATCGCGATAAAGGACAATGTCTGCGTCGCGGGCGTGCCGATGATGAACGGCGCCTCGACGCTCGAGGGGTACACACCCGACACCGACGCGACGATCGTCACCCGCATGCTCGACGCCGGCGGTACCATCGTCGGTAAGGTGCATTGCGAATATTTCTGCTTCTCCGGCGGCAGCCACACCGGCGCGGCGGGCCCCGTCCACAATCCGCACAGAATCGGCTATTCGGCCGGCGGCTCGTCGTCCGGCAGTGCGGTGGTGGTTGCGACCGGCGAAGCCGACATGGCAATCGGCGGCGACCAGGGCGGCTCGATCCGCATTCCGGCTTCCTTCAGCGGCGTCTACGGCATGAAGGGAACCTACGGTCTCGTGCCTTATACCGGCGTGATGCCGATCGAGCTCACCCTCGATCACACCGGTCCGATGACGCGCAACGTGCGCGACAACGCGCTGCTTCTGGAAGTGCTGGCGGGCGCCGACGGGCTGGATCCGCGCCAAGGCGCGCCGAAAGTGTCGAATTACACCGAAGCGCTCGGCGGCGGCGTCAGGGGTTTGCGCATCGGCGTAGTCAGGGAAGGTTTCGGACATCCGAGCTCCGAGGCCGACGTCGATGCCAAGGTCAAGGCGGGCGCGGCTCTTTTCAAGAAGCTCGGCGCCACCGTCGACGAAATCTCCGTACCGATGCATCTGGTGGCTCCGGCGATATGGCTGCCGATCGCAGCCGAAGGCGCCACCGAGTTCATGATGAAGGGCAACGGCATGGGGACAAATTGGCGCGGTCTTTACAACACGACCTTGCTTGACGCCCATTCCGCCTGGAAGCACCGCGCCGACGAGCTTTCCGACAGCCTCAAGATCACGATGCTGCTCGGTCAATATTTCACCAAGCACTATCGCGGGCATTTCTATGCCAAGGCGCAGAACCTGAACCGCAAGCTCCGCGCAGCCTACGATGCGGCGCTCAGCAATTACGATTTGCTGCTGATGCCGACCTTGCCGATGAAAGCGACACCGCTGCCGCCGCCGGATGCGTCGCGCGAGCTCTATATCCAGCGCGCGTTCGAAATGGTGCCGAACACCGCTCCGTTCAACGCAAGCGGACATCCGGCAATGAGCCTGCCCTGCGGGATGAGCGACGGCCTGCCGATCGGCTTGATGCTGATCGGTAAGTATTACGACGAGCCGACCATTTATCGAGCTGCCGCGGCGTTCGAGGGGGCGGGCGACTGGACCAAGATGTAGTTCCTCAGGCGGCCGGCTTTCGCGAGCCGGCCGCCGCATCCTGACGGAGGCGGCAATGGATCTCGGACTGAAGGGAAAGAGCGTACTTGTAACCGGCGGCAGCAAGGGGATTGGGCGTGCAATCGCCGAACTGTTTGCGGACGAAGGCGCCAACGTCGCGATCTGCGCGCGCAACGCCGACGAGGTCGGCAACGTCGTGAAGGCCCTGGCGGCGAAGGGTGTGAAGGCATGGGGCAAGCCGATCGACGTCGCCGATCCCGCGCCGTTGAAGGCATGGGTCGAGGGTGCTGCCGCCGAGTTCGGCGGTATCGATGCCATCGTCTGCAATGTCAGCGCGCTCGCGGTCGGCGATACGCCCGAGACCTGGGAGAAATCCTTCCGCACCGACATGATGCATACAGTCAATTCGGTCGCGGCGGCCAAACCCTATCTGGAGCAATCCAAATCGGCCTCGATCATCATCGTCTCCAGCGTTTCCGGCTTCGAAGTCGATTTCGCAGCCGGTTCCTACGGCGCGATCAAGGCGGCCCTGATCCACTATTCCAAGGGGCTCAGCAATCAACTGATCGCCAAGGGCATCCGCGTCAACGTTGTCTCGCCGGGCAACACCTATTTCGAAGGCGGAATCTGGCACAACATCGAGCGCGGAGTGCCGGATCTCTTCAAGACGGCAATGTCGCTCAATCCGACCGGGCGTATGGGTACCGCGCAGGAAGTCGCCGTCGGCGTGGTATTTCTTGCAAGTCCGGTGGCTAGCCGCGTGTCCGGAACCAATCTCATCATCGACGGGGCGCTGACCAAGGCCGTCTAGCACGGCTTCGAGCCGAGCGGCTCGGTGCCGGTGCGAGTTCTGCCGGGAAATTCCCCCTGCAACTCGTCGGGTGTTGGTCTATTCGTGAACTAAAGACCAAACATAGGTCGGGCGTGCCGTCGCGTTAGCTAACTCGGTGTTGGCACGGCGCGGCGCGTTAACCTGTTTTCGCGAACATCGCGGTCAGCATGTCACGCAGCCAGCCAATGCCCATGTCGCTGGCGAAGCGCCGATGGGTATGTATGGACCTTGATCTCGATCGGCGGTGGGTCGAACGGAAGCGGCAGCAAGCGAAATGCCTTCGTATTGTCGGGTCGGCGCGCCACACTTTCGGGAAAGATGACCGCAAGGTCCGTATCCCGCACGATATCCGGTGCCACGGAAAAGTGCCCGAGCCGAACGGCGATTTGCCGCTTGATGCCTGTCTCGGCGAGCCATTGCTCGATCATCTGATGGCTGGGCGCCCGGCGCCCACGTCGATCTCGAGGTGTTGCCTGATATGGTCCGGCAGTATTCGTTGTGCGGAAACCCGGCAGATCGACGCGTCTACCGGCCTGGCGTGCTGCTCGATCCGGCCTCGCGCGGTGGCTCGGCAGCCATTCACACGCGCTTCCATACGGGTTCGCGTATCAAGATCGGTCCACCCCGTAATCTGTTCCCGCTGGCTGCGGATGCGCGGCATTCCGTCCTGATCGGCGGCGGTATCGGCTTCACGCCGCTCATTGCGATGGCGTACCATCTGGAAGGTGCGGGGGACTTCACCCTGCACTATTGCGCCAGGGCGCACGACAAGGCCGCGTTCTTGACCGAGCTCAACGAGGCAGGGTTCCGCGACCGCGTTCACCTCCATTTCGACGACGGCCCGCGGCCTCAGCGCTTCGACCGCGCGCGGGATATTCCACAGCCGGCGGACGACGTTCATCTCTATGTCTGCGGGCCCGACGGTTTCGTGGCATGGATCATCGCGGAGGCGCGGCGGTTTGGCTATCGCGAGCCGCACAGCCATCGCGAGTATTTCAAGACCGCCCTCGACCGTTCGGGTGAGGCATTCGACGTGGTGCTTTCGCGCAGCAACCGGCGCGTCACCGTCGGTGCGGAAAGCACGATCGTTGCGGCGCTGGCGGACGCCGGCGTCAAGATTACGACGCTCCTGCGAGGAGGGGATTTGCGGCACCTGCCTGTGCACCGTCCTCGCAGGCGTACCCGACCATCGCGACGTCTATCTCACCGACGAAGAGAAGGCCGCGAACGACCAGATGCTGCTGTGTTGCTCGCGGTCGAAGACGCCGCAACTCGTGCTCGATTTGTGAGCGCCACGGAGAAGCCGGCATGCCCGCAACCGTTGACCAACACGCATTCAGAGAAGCCATGAGCAGGCTCGGCGCGGCCGTGAGCATCATCACGACCGTTGGTCCCGCGGGCCGCCATGGATTGACCGCGTCGGCCGTCGGCAGTGTGACTTGTCTGCGTCAGGGGCGCTGCGGGCGCCCACGACGTGCTCAGGATGAACGGCATTCTTTGCCTGAACCTCCCCATGGTTAAAGCCAGGGGGTTCTGAGAGAGGCAGAAGGCAGTCTTTCCGGGGCTCTCGCGGTCTCTGTTTGCAGAGGCGCTACATCATCCCCGGCCTCGACGGCCGGCCCAACTCTCTTGATCCGGCGACCCGCTCTAACGCCATTACGGACGTGGGGTTGGGCAAAGCCCTTCCCGCTTGCAGGTTGAAGTACACTCGACATCGCCGTCCTCAGGAGCGGTTCCGCACTGGCCCAAGCGATCTTGACTTGGGGAATGTCGAGCAAATTCGTATCGCAGCATGTCGCAAGAAACGCGCTGTAGAGATCACGTTGAACCGGCTCTGTCCTGCCATCGCCGAACACATGAACCCGCTGCGAGAGCGGCTTCTTGATGTATTCGCCCGTGGTATGATCGAACTGGCTCAACCGTGTATGCCGGGTTTTGATCTCAATCACTCCACCGCCAGCACTTGCAGCCTTGCGCTGAAGCATCGAGATCAACATTCCTGGCGCACGCACTTTCACGCTGCGACCGTAGTTCTTCTGAAATGACTTGTAGCTCAACTCCTCTGTTTTGATGGTTGTCCCTTGACCGAGAATGCGGTTCGCCAACTCGCCATGCGATCGCTTGCGCTCGGCAGCCAATACTCGATCGCGCTCGCGTTTCGAAGCGGCAAGCGCCTGATAGCGCTGCGACCTGTTCCACCTTCTCTTACCCTTGATCGCGCGCCCTTTGGCATCGAAGTTGTCCAGGTTGGTTGCACGTCGCGAGCGGTCCATCGCGCGCTGGATCCGCCGGCAGTCGTTCCACGGTTCGACGACGCTCGGGCATAACTGCTCCAAAATAGCGTCGTCGCTTGATACCGCCGCGATGCTGGACGGCCCGATGTCGAGTCCGACAGTACCGTCCTTGGTGGTGTGCGTAGCGGGCGGCAAGCCCTCTTGCACCAACTGGCAAAACCAGCGAACGCGGCCCTTGATCTCGCGCCGGATAATGCGGACATACTTGGTCCTGGCCGCGAGCGCTTCTCTTTGCCAATCGCGTTTGTCCTTTGGATCGAGCATAAGCGGCAGCACAAGGCCGCTGTAGTGCACGGCGGGAACAGGCTCGGCGCGGTAGCGGATCACAGCGTCCGCTTTGCCCTCGATGCTGTTCAGCCGGTTTAACGATTTGAACCGTGGGCGGCCGCGCTTGCCAAACGCGTACTGCTCGGCTGCCCGGAATGCGCGCAAACTCGTGGTTTGCGTGTCGTGGCTGCCGAGGTGATCGCCGATCCAGCAGGCATTGCGGCAGGAGAGCGCATGCTTTTCAATCTCGCGCGAGGTGAAGCCGAACCGCTCCAGTTCGGCCCCGAACGCTTGCGAGCGCGCTTTGTTGTGACGCTTCTCCACTGTCGCAGGCACGGCGCGTGCGGCTTGCCATGCCTTCGATTGCTTCATCAGATCGAGGCGGCGAAGGCACTCCTGCAAACAGGCATTATAGAGGTGCCGGGCCGCGTTCAGCCGCGTATCCAATGTCTTCTCATCCGCCGCAGTCGTCTGAAGCGGGAACTCGGCGACGAAGGACAGGGTTTTAACGCGCGGCATCACAGTCCTCTACGCATCAATTGCCGACTGCATTCATCTGCTAAAGCCGGATAGCTCTCTCCTATGGCTCTCCTATGGCTGAGTAAATCTTTGCTCTGTACCGCAGAGGCGATGCCAACCCGACCAGCGACTTCCTCTAATGCCCTGTCGTACGCTGTTAGATTATGCCGGATGAAGTTTACGGTGATGCGTTCGAGAAACTCGGCGGGTGCATCTTCCGCCGCCCCGTCTCCATCCCCGTGCCGTTCGTTATACGCTTCAATCGTCGCACGTCTCACCCAATGTTCCGGGCGCGTTTCAACAGAAACGTGCATTTCCAGAACCTGCTGCATCAGTGCCGCGCGCTTTGTCTCCACGGCAGTCTTTGCTCCGCACTGACGCCGAGCAGCTTTCGCTTTTGCAGCAAGAAACTCTGACGACACCTCGAAGGAAGCTACTCTTGCGGTGTCGTAGAGGCGCATAGGCGCTGATTTCGCATAATGAGAATTGCGCCCTACCACATCCGGTTCCCCAAGGAGCGTGATGAGGGCTTGTGTCCATCCTCGCGCCTTAAGACCGGCAATTGAAATCATTTGAGGCTTTTCCATCAGACCCTCTTCTGATTTTCAATGTATTGCTTGATGAGCGCGAGGCGAGTGCCGCCGACCGAAGACACAATATAAAATATAACTGTTCGTCCATAATGTTGGAATGCGCGTGCGCAGCACCCGGAACTGCTGACGGAGAACACGCGAAGACCGGCGCTTGATGCCCTTCACCAGCCGGTGGATGCCGTATTGCGGATCGCAGCCGACAAGCAGATGGACGTGGTCTGGCACGACTTCCATTTCAATCAGCGCCGATTGCGTCTCGTCGCATACTTGCCGAATTAGTTTCTTAAGTTTGGCGTCGATAGGCGGATTAAGAACTGGCTTACGGTATTTCGGGCAAAACACCACGTGGTATTTGCACGAGAAGAGAACGTTCCTGTTCGATCTGAAGTCCGCCACAGCCTATTATATACCTGGCTGATGTCTAATAGCAAAGAGGCGCTCACCCCATAGTTGAAACTAGGGGCTTGCGCGCCTAAGTTCGGTCAACATGCTCGCCGGCCACCACCAGAATTTGTCCGATGATTTCGGCCGCAGCGAGATCGCGGTCGAAGCGCGCTTCGCGGGCGGGTCATGGACGCGGCTCGTGACCGGAGCGCCAGTTCTGACCGACGCCGCGCCTACCTCG
Organism: uncultured Alphaproteobacteria bacterium; assembly: GCA_963822795.1. Classification (GTDB taxonomy): domain Bacteria; phylum Pseudomonadota; class Alphaproteobacteria; order Rhizobiales; family Xanthobacteraceae; genus Bradyrhizobium. The sequence goes on along the minus strand of CAWGJM010000013.1, from coordinate 190,032 downwards.
ATTGCCGCATCGCGGGGGTCACGGAAGTAGGCACCCACAGTGTGCTGTTTTGCGAGGTCTTGGAAATCGCGACTGCGCCGCGGCCGGAGGGCTGATCTATTTCAATCAACTCTACCAATCGTATCGGATCGCCTGTGCAACCCGTCGACGAGGCCTACGCATGAATGAGATGAGCAAGGACATCGTCCTTCAATCGCTTGCTGCACTTTCAAAGCGGGTCGAAACATTGGAGGCGGAGGCCGACATTCGCCCGCGTGCAGGCGCGCTATATGTTTCTCTGCGATACGCCGTGCCCCGAAGCCGGCGTCGAGAACGACGCCCAACGCGTCGAGCGCATCCTCGAGCTCTATACCGAGGACGCGGTATGGCAGGGGGTCGGCGCCTACTATGACAACCAGTTCGGCCGCCGCGTCGGCAAGGCCGCGCTGCGCGAGTATCTTGAGGCGTTCTGGGGGCAGAAGCGCGATCCGGCCCTGCTGCTCAACGTGCATTACCTGACCTCGGAGCAGATTCACGTGAACGGCGATTGTATCCGTCTCGGTAGACCCAAGCTCGGTCGCACCAAAGTTCTTCAACCGGCGCGAGTGGGACGGATAAAAAAGATTAATGAGGTGAACGGCTTAGACTGAGAATTTCCCGTGGCTCCCAACTCTCGAATGTCAGATTCTGATAACGGGTCCGAGCGCCGACTGTAACCTCGGACCAAAAATGAAGATCCCGGCTCAGGTAGTCGCGACCTCGGCCTGCCTCACGACGGTGGCCCATCTCCAAAATCAACCCGTCGTAAAATTCGACGCCGGTTCATTCGATCGAGAGCTTGGATCACCTCGCTCTTGTTGAGCGCGGAGACCAGGCGTTCCACCGTTCTCGCCGCGTCCCGCTGGCCTGCCAGGCATTCGCCGAGGATGGCCCGTGCAACCTCCAACGCGCGCACAACCGTTTCCTGATCGTCAATAAGCAAAACAGACACCTTTTCCTGCCCGCGCACCTTATTGGTCGCACTGAAGCGGACGCCCGTTCGATGCGGTGCAATAAAAAGTGCGGTGAAATGCGGGGGCCTCGGCGGCTTAGCGCCCAATCCGGAGCAGTATGCCTTGGGGTTGGAACCGGCCCTTGGCTAACAAACGCGAATGCGCAGAGATCATGCTCAAAGCAAAACTCGTCGGATCCATTATCTCGACCGGGCGGGCCCGGATTACGGCATTGTCCTTGACGACGATGCAAAGGCATTCTTCACAGCGGCTGAAAGCTTTGCCCAGCTGCAGGTCAGCGAAGCCTCTTCACAGTATGTCGGTCTCGATCGATCAACCGAACGATCAACCGGACGTTTTTCCGGCAGGGGAACCGGATTCCCTGTTTCTATGGCGGGAGACGAATTTCTCGGCATAAATGCCGTCGGTGCCCCGCCGGGTTGGCGCGCCCTTTCCAGATCGGCCTGGAATTGTTCGTTTCGTCTTTTTGCTTCCGCCGAGACAGCCGCTCGCCGTTGGGCGTCGAGGAAAGCCATGTACTGGCGATCGATCTGCTTGCGTTCGTCGGGGGTCGGATTAGGACCGGCGATGTCGAAACTGCGGTCCTGCATGAAGTCGTAGTAGGTATAGCCGCCGCCCGGTTTTCGGCGACCCGCAAACAGCGCGGAGCACTTGGTCATCAGAGCGCCGCGCTCGTCCTTTGACAGGGCTTTGGCTTGGACCTGTTCGACGCATTCTTCAAAATCCCGGGCGAGCTCTGGCGACGACTCGCGAAAACCCACCCACCAGACGACGAACGCAAGCAAGGCCGATGCGACAGCCGCTACAGGCCACATTCTGGCTCCGTCGCCCGGCAAACCGTGCATACGCCTATTTCCCCATCTGTTCACGTATTGAGCGCAAAAATGCGGGTTTTTGCGGGCAAACCCGTCCCTCCCTCGATGTAGCAACGTGGCCACAGCGCTCCGCTTTGTTTGTCGGGGCGAATTCCTGCCATCTTTGAGCACCAGTCGTCGATCATGACAGGTCCGTTGCCAACGAAGGGTTTGGGCCATGCGGATAATTAAACCTGTTGCAGCCTTGGCGTCGGTCGCGGCGATCGCCTGCTCGGTATTTGCATTTGGCTGGGTCGGCCTCGCGCTGCTGGGCTATTGAGTGCGACCGGCAGCGGAGATTGGGTGCCATGCGGCAGTGCGGGCGTGCTAGCGTCGGCTGGTCGCCGGCTGAGCCGCCGTTGCCGTGTTGTTGAAGGATCACGATGATTACGAAATGCGTCGCATTCCTTGTGGTCGCGCTGGTGCTCGCAAATTGCTGCGCAATGGGAGGCGGTTGTGCCCCGTTGGGCGGGGGCCCCGCGGGCCCGGTCGCGTTGGACGACGACGGGCTCGGCGAAGCCCCGCGAGAAGAAGCGCAACCGTCTAATCCTCCACCAAAGCAGAACGCGCGCCCGAAAAGAAAAAACATGGTCGGTGCGCTTGACGCGGGGGCGACCAGACAAAATCTCGGCGCTCAGCCGAAGGACCAATTTGAGCTCGAGCAGGCGGCGGATCAGGCTGACGATTTGAGGCTCAAGCGTAAGCTCATGATCTGCTCCGACTGCATGCCCTCAAAATCCGCCCGCGACGATGCGATGAGCAGCAGTCGCTGATTTGCGGATCGAAGCGCGGTCTCGTGCCATGGCGGCTGCGCGGCGATCGGGGAGGGCGGATTTGGCCGTGAGCGTGACAGAGCCTGCGCCGCCATCGCTGTCCGCGCCGCGGTGACGGAGACCTTGCTTCTTGTTGAAGTTTAATCGCTATGCCATCATCGCGCTCGGGCTAGGCCCGCAGGCTCTTTCGACCAAACAAATCAACGCATGGAGATGCTTCATGAGAATGGCAACGGTCGCACTGGCGGTTGCTGTCGTGACCGCGGCAGCTTCAGGACCGTCGGAAGCAAGGATCTACACGCAGAAGCATCGCTATTGCGGCTATGGCCTGCATTACGACTACACCCACAGTAATGCGCTCTCGCCCGCTAGTTATATCTATCCCGCCGCCAATTGGGGCCCATTCTTCCAGTGTCATATGTATTACGGCCCAGTCTACCTCTCGGACACCGATCGATCCTGACGCGTCATTGAAGCTTGCGTGCAGCCGCAATCCAAACGGGCTATCGTCCAGTTCCGACTTGTTGTCTTAACTTCTTGTTCCGATTTCGCTTTCCGACCTCTTTTTGCGACTTGGGGTCGCCAGGAGAGGCGCCTGTGGCTACTTGTCCTTGCGCAGCAGACAAACCACGCGTCCCAAGGTTTGCACCCGCTGCTGACCAGCAATCGGCGCATTGATCTCGGTTCTTATCGCGTCGGCGGCCTTGTTACAAAGCTCCTCCGAAGGGAATGACTGGATTTGCTGTGTGGTCGGTTGAGTAGGGCTTCCGAGGACAATCCATTGCAGAGAAACGAAGAGAACCCATTCCATGTTGACATCTCCCGCCTTGGATCCCGGTCTCTCGACCGGCGCTGGCGACTCCCCAATTCAGTTGTGGTGGGATCAGCCGAAGACGCGCGAAACAGCATTCGAATGCCGGCGTCCAGGCTGCAATTCCCGGCCTCATGGTCTATGGTAGTTGCTACGAAACGCAAGCGAGGAACAGCGTGAGATTTGGCCTGGCGATGTTTTGCCTGCTCGCCTGCGGCTCTTCAGCCGTGGCGCAGTCTGGCGTTTCGAACCAGCGGGATGCGTACGGAAATCTGATACGCAATACCGGCAGATATTCGGTGAAGGGCATCAATCAGGGACCGGTCAACAACGGACCGATCAAGAACTCGTCCGCCCAACCGCCGACAACCAATGTCGACGCGGCGAAGGGCGCCGGCAGGTAGCCGCGGTAATCCGAAATCGGACAAGGGCTAATCTGACCGCGCCCGGCTCGTTACTACCACCAGACCATCGCCCTTTCGGGCGCTCCGCATACGAGAACGCGGCGACGCTCAACGCCAGAGGGCGTTTGGACCCGAGCCACCTTGATGCAGCCCGGATAGATCGCGAGGTCGTAATGGAAGGGCGCCGAATCGAAGTAACCGTGTATCGGGCAAAGATAGGCAAGGTCGGGTCCGCAGCGTGTTAGCGGATAAAGACGTGCATGAGCCGACGCGGGGCTCGACATGGCGGCCAGCACAGCAACGATTGCAGCAACAGCGATATTGGTGATCTGCGACATATCCCGGTCCCTATACCTCTTCAGACGATGGCTATTTTGAGTACACTAGACTCTAACCTGTGTGTTAGCCAAGCGAATCCGAAGAACCGGGCCGGCTGGCTTTCAAGCCCTGTCGTCTATACAGAAAACCTGCTAGTCGGGGCGAACCTTGGCGCGCCGCCGGGGCAGTTCAGGCGTTGAGCGGAGAGTCCTTGAGAAAATCTTGTTCCTTCAAATGATTACGTGGTTTAATCGGCAGACTTCGTGGATCAACCCGACGCGGTTATGAAACCAGAATTTCCAGCGGTCGATCAAGACAGGATGGTCTCGCCACATGCGCAGGAGATCGAATACGCGCTGATTCTGCAACGGATCATTACCAACGTGAGGGAGGATCCCGAGCAGTTGCGCTTGACGATCTACGAGTTTGCCCGTGCCAGGCTGAAGATCGATACCTCGTGGGCCGAAATAAGCGAACGAGACCGGCTTGCGGCCGCGCTCGAAACGGCGATCAAGGGTGTCGAAGAGTTTTCGGCACGCCGCGAACAAAAGGAACGCATCCAGTCGAATCCGACCGCGCAGATCGGGCAGGCCGCGCCACCGCTTGCATCACTGTCCACAGCAGTCGAGACCGTCCGTCCGTTAACCCCCGCGCCAGAAGACATTCTTGTGCCGGAGCGGGTCTATCTGCGCCCCGACTTTCAGCCCGTCGTGGAAGTGCGAAAGCAGTCGTTGGGGTCAATGCTGGCCGGGTTTTGCGTCGGAACGTTGCTGATCGCGGTGGTGGCGGGCCTGGCTTACTATTATAAGGAGCAGTTGCCGCTGTTCGGTGAGCGCTTCTCTCCGCTGACCTCGCCAACCGTCGCAGAGCAGACCGCTCCGCAGTCGGCGCCCGCGGTCGACGCGAAAACCGCCGCTGCCTCATCGGGGGGGCTGCTGCCGTTCCCGTTGCCGAGCGACTATGGCATCTATGCCCTGAACAACGGTGCGCTGACCGAGCTCAATGTCTTGACTGAGCGGGTACCGGACAAACGGATCGCGATGTCCACGCCGGTCACTCAGGCTAGCCGAACCACCGTTCCCGACGGAAAAACAAGGTTTGTCCTGTTCCGGCGGGATCTGGCCGAAAACGCGCCCGATCGGGTCGAAGTTCGTGTGGTTGCGCGGGTGGTCCGTGCCCTGACATTCGATGCCAAGGGTAAGCCCGGTTTCTCACCCGTCAGGGACGCCTGGAACATACGCAACCTGGCATATGAACTCAGGGTGCGGCCGATCGCCGGTCATCCCGAAATGCTACTGGTGCAGTCGGAGAAAGCGGATTTTGCGCTTCCCGCCGGCCGGTATGTGCTCGTCCTAAAAGATCGAGGATATGATTTTACCGTCGCCGGAAATGTCACCGATGTTGCTCAGTGCCTCGAGCGAACCGACGCCGCCAACGGGGAGTTTTACTCGGAATGTCAGAAACCTTGAAGTTGCTCCCATCGCCGGAAAGGTCTTGCGGGGGGACGGAATGCTGGATCGCGACCCTCGTCCGTGCGGTAGAAAAAAGAATCGCGCCGCCAATCCAATAAAATAGGTTCCCTGAAAGATGCTCTGCGCGACGAGGATCGTAAGCGCGGTCTCGAGAAACGAGAACCCGTGGCCGAGCGAAAACACGATGGAGAAGCAGCACCCCAACAAGCGTAAGCAGCACTCTGAACCCGGAACTCGCCACCAATCGCCGCGCCGAGATCTGGCGCTGCGCTATACCATGGGCTCCGTGCCCAGCCCTTGTCGCTCCGCGTCCGCCCGCCCGGGTGCCCGTGCCAGCGCCATCCTCGTGAGCCAGCAAGCCGCGCCGCTGCCGCCGCCGAGCGAGGTCAGGTCGGGCCGGGTCCGGCCCCGGTTCCCGCCAAACCGAAGCCGCGCCCGCCGATCCTGCTAGCTATGCGCCGCCGGGTACGATCCCATAGCCTAGATCATGGTCCGATCGAATCGGATCATGATCTGACCTCGTTGTTTGAGCGTGATCTTTTCCGAAAACCGGCATCCACCCATCGGGTCGTAGCCCGAGGGCATGCTTTTCCGGATCGCGCTGCAGCTCTTTGCGTCCACACGCGCATAATCGCGTCCCGCGCGCAATGTCGCCCCCGCCGCAAACCATATTCAAATACTTCGCCAGCACCCGCCAAAACGGGCTTGACGCACCGGAATCGAGCTGCTGCTATACAACGATTGCAGTGCAGCGTAGGAGATTTTGATGCGGGGGATTGTCGATCAAGCTTTGGAAACTTACGAACTGATTGGGAAAATGAATGCAGCACAGGTCGCTCAATCGCGCGCTAGGATCGAGCAGTACATCGACAAGCTCGTAGCGGCCGGGCAGAACGATCCGGACCAGTTGACCGAATATGCGAGCGCCTATCTCAAGGAATTGCACGAGGGACCGGACCCTCGGTTCACCGGCTGCTGATCACGTCGGTTCGTGCTCCGGCATTGTAAGTGCGGTCAATTCGTTCTGAGGCATCAGCTCACCTTCGATGATGATGTCTTCAAGAGACGGCACGATCGAAGGAGCGAATTCGAAATCGGCTTTCGCGAGTTGCTGCACTAGATAGTTCAGGCGCGGCGGCAGCACATGGCTGGTCTCGCGTCGTATTATTTCGCGGAGACGGTCTCCGATTTCATCGCAGATCGCACGTAAATGTACGGCATCAATCTGAAGGCTTGCGTCAGTTCTCGCCGACATGTGCTGCTCAAAGCTTTCAATTGAACCTGGGTCATTTGGCTATCCGCCTCGTTTAAGGGCGGTAAACGAGTTGGATGGAATCGTCGACTGGTAAAGGTGAAGTAAAGAAAGCGGAGCCCCCCGGATACGATCTTGCCTGATCCGATGGTGACGAGCTCGCCGAGCGCGGTCTTGGCGCGCAACTCTTCACCGAGAATCCGAACGAGCTCTCCGCGCCGGGGCAGGGAACGGACCGCCACGCCAAAAATGCCATTTTTGAGCTTTCGATTGCACGCTATCGGCATCTGCATCGCTAACGCAGGCAATGGTCTCACCGGTCAACGGAGAGCGCACGATGCGGTCGCCGCGGTGACCTCGGCGAACGCCGAAGAGCCATGTTCCATTGGGCTGCAACCTCCCCGCTCTCTGACGGCCGGATCAGTCTAGGACCGTGCGATGGAATCAAATAGTCAGATAATATGACTAGTTGTTGCCGCTGTTCCGTGAAATAGTAGCGTCTGCAAGCCCACATGGGCGACCGGAAGGTGCCACAGCACCGCAATCAGGTGCGGGCACCCCGATGAAACATCTTGGGAGAACGCGCCTCATGACCCTCAAAGCCCTCTTTGCGGCCACTGCAACAGCCGCCTTGCTGCTCTCGCAAACAGCGAGCGCCGCTCAACTCACCATCGGCTTTTCCCAGATCGGATCGGAATCCGGCTGGCGCGCCGCGGAGACTTCGGTCTCGAAGCAGGAGGCGGCCAAACGACAGGTCAATCTCAAGATCGCCGATGCCCAGCAGAAGCAGGAGAACCAGATCAAGGCGATCCGTTCCTTCATCGCCCAAGGGGTCGACGCCATCTTCCTGGCGCCCGTCGTCGCGAGCGGCTGGGATGCCGTGCTGAAGGAGGCCAAGGAAGCCAAGATTCCTGTTGTACTGCTCGACCGCGATATCGATCCGTCGGGCAAGGAGCTTTATCTCACCGCTGTGACCTCGGACAGCGTCCATGAGGGCGAGGTCGCCGGCGATTGGCTGGCGAAGACGATTGGCGACAAGTCGTGCAACGTCGTCGAACTGCAGGGAACGGTCGGCGCGAGCGTCGCCACCAACCGCAAGAAGGGTTTTGACAGCGTCGTTGCCAAGCACGCGAACCTCAAGGTCGTGCGCAGCCAGACCGGAGACTTCACCCGCGCCAAGGGTAAGGAGGTGATGGAGAGCTTCATCAAGGCCGAAGGCGGCGGCAAGTCGATCTGTGCGGTGTATGCCCATAATGACGACATGATGGTGGGCGCGATCCAGGCGATGAAGGAAGCTGGCCTAAAGCCCGGCAAGGACATCCTGACCGTCTCGATCGACGCCGTGCCTGATATCTTCAAGGCCATGGCCGCGGGCGAAGCAAACGCTACCGTCGAGCTCACGCCGAACATGGCCGGTCCGGCGCTCGACGCGATCGCCGCCTACAAGGACAAGGGGACCGTGCCGCCGAAATGGATCCAGACCGAATCGAAGCTCTACACCGCGGCCGACGATCCGCAGAAAATCTACGAGAGCAAGAAGGGTCTGGGCTACTGACCCGAGTGGCGCCGCCGCGCCGCCATCGATCAGGCCCGCCGGCGCCATCCGTTTCATCAGACTGCCTCGCCGCTTAACGTGCCGAGCGTCCGCATCCGTTGCGGACGCCGGCGGGAGTAACGACGCCATGGACAATGGCTCCAACCCGGCTCAAGCTCTTCTTGACGTGCGCGGGCTCAGCAAAAGCTTCGGCGCGTTGCGGGCGCTGGAGGATGTCGATTTTACCCTCCGCGCCGGCGAGATTCACGCGTTGCTTGGAGAGAATGGCGCCGGTAAATCCACCTTGATCAAGGCGGTCACCGGCGTATTCGCACGCGATGGCGGAGTTGTTCGCCTCGACGGCGTCGATATCGCTCCGCGCTCAGCCAAGGCCGCGCTCGATGCAGGCATCGCCACCGTCTATCAAGAGGTAAACCTGCTGCCGAATCTTTCGGTAGCGCAGAATCTGTATCTCGGTCGCCAGCCGACCCGCTTCGGCGTGGTTCAGGAGCGTGAGATGCGCCGGCGCGCCAAGGTGCTTTTAGCGGAGTTCGGCCTTCACATCGATGTTGCCAAGCCCCTCGGTGAATATTCCATCGCGGTCCAACATGTCATCGCGATCGCCCGCGCCGTCGATCTGTCGGCACGCGTGCTGATCCTTGATGAGCCCACCTCGAGCCTGGACCGTCACGAAGTCGAGATCCTGTTCCGCGTGATGCGCCAGCTTGCCGGGCGCGGCATCGGCATCGTCTTTGTCAGCCATTTTCTTGATCAGGTCTACGAGATATCCGATCGCATCACCGTGCTGCGCAACGGGCGCCTGATTGGCGAGCGCGAGACCGCATCTCTGCCGCGCCTCGAGCTGATCCGCATGATGCTGGGCCGGGAATTGGCGGAGACCACCAGCGAGCGCGCCGCCGTCCGGGTCCATCAAGCGCGCGACGTCTGCGTCAGCTTCGAAGGCTACGGCAAGGCCGGCTATCTCGCACCTTTCAATTTAGAGTTGCGCCACGGCGAAGTCGTCGGCCTCGCCGGGCTGCTCGGCTCAGGCCGAACCGAGACGGCGCGGCTGGTGTTCGGCGTCGAACGTGCTGATACCGGGCAGGTTAAGGTCGAGGGCGCACCGGTGCGACTGCAGTCGCCGCGCGACGCTGTACGGCACGGCTTTGGTTATTGCCCCGAGGAGCGCAAGACGGAGGGCATTGTCGCCGATCTCACCGTGCGTGAGAACATCGTGCTGGCGCTGCAGGCCAAGCGCGGACTGCATCGACCGCTCTCGCGTGGCGAGCAGGACGAGATCGCCCTGCGCTTCATCAAGCTCTTGGACATCCGGCCGCCGGAGCCGGAACGGCCGATCGGGTTATTGTCTGGGGGTAACCAGCAGAAGGCGCTGCTGGCGCGCTGGCTTGCCACCGAGCCGCGTCTCTTGATGCTCGACGAGCCGACGCGAGGCATCGATGTCGGAGCGCACGCCGAGATCATCCGCCTGATACGCGAGCTGTGCGGGAAGGGACTGGCGTTGTTGGTGATTTCCTCCGAGCTCGACGAGATTGTCACCTACTCGGACCGGGTGATCGTGCTGCGTGACCGCGTCCATGTCGATGAGTTGCATGGGGACGCGATTGATGTGTCCCACATCCTCGCGGCCATTGCGGTCTACGGCAGTGCGGGCGCGGATGAGGGGCGAGCATGATGCTTCGTCTGCCACGGCGCGGCGTTGCCCAGGTCTTTGCGCTCGTCGTCATTCTGATGATCGATCGCGCGGTCTCGCCGCAATTCTTCGACCTGCGCCTGCAGGATGGCCGGCTTTTCGGCAGTTTCATCGACGTGCTCAACCGGGGCGCGCCGGTGGCGCTGTTGTCGCTTGGGATGGTACTGGTCATCGCCACGCGCGGCATCGACCTGTCGGTAGGGGCCGTGATGGCGATCGCTGGCGCCATCGCCGCGAGCCTCGCCGATAGCCATGGGCTGCCGCTGGTCTTGACCGCCGCACTCGGCGCAGGCCTGGTCTGCGGTCTGTGGAACGGCATTCTCGTCGCCATATTCGGAATTCAGCCGATCATCGCCACGCTGATCCTGATGGTCGCGGGCAGGGGAATTGCCCAGCTCATCACGGAAGGGCGCATCGTCACCTTCGCATCACCCGATCTGGTCTGGCTTGGCGATGGCAGCCTGTTTGGCCTGCCTGTGCCGGTTGCCATCGTTGCCGGCATGTTGATCCTCACCGGCGCGGTCGTGCGCGGGTCGGCACTCGGGCTTCTCATCGAGGCGACCGGCGGCAACGCGCGTGCCAGCGAACTCGCCGGCATCGGAACGCGCGCGATGATCCTTGTCGTCTATTCCTGGTGCGGTCTGTGTGCGGCGCTCGCGGGTGTCATCGCCGCCGCCGACATCATGGGCGCGGACGCCAACAATTCCGGCCTGTGGCTCGAGCTCGATGCCATCCTTGCCGTGGTGATCGGCGGTACCTCATTGTTCGGCGGACGCTTCAGCCTGCTGCTCGCGGTGACGGGGGCGCTGATCATCCAGGCGATGAATACCGGGATTCTGCTGTCCGGCTATCCTCCCGAACTCAATCTCCTCTTGAAGGCGGTGGTGGTGCTTGCGGTGCTGTTGCTGCAGTCGCCGCGGCTTGGCGGTATCTTTAGCTTTGCCGCGCGTTGGCGGGGAGCGAAAGCATGAGACGCCTGCCGCCCGCCATCATCACCGCCGTCGTTTTCGTCGCGGGTTTTGCGATCTGCGCGATGCAGTTTCCCCACATGGCGTCAACCCGCGTTGTCGCCAATCTGCTTACCGACAATGCTTTTCTCGGCATTGTCGCGACCGGCATGACGTTCGTGATCATTTCCGGCGGCATCGATTTGTCGGTCGGTTCGGTAATCGGCTTCACCACCGTATTCGTCGCACTCGCCATCGAGCGGGTGGGCATTCCACCATGGCTCGCCTTCATCGCGATCCTTGCGATCTCCGCCGCCTTCGGTGCTGCGATGGGCGGCGTCATTCATGTCTTCGATCTGCCCCCCTTCATCGTGACGCTTGCCGGCATGTTCCTTGCCCGCGGTGCCAGCTTTCTGCTGTCGACGGAATCGATCCCCATCACCGCGCCGATCTATTCGGCGGTCTCGGATTTCGCGCTCCCGCTGCCCGGCGGCGGACGATTGACGGCGATCGCGCTGATCATGCTCGCCGTGGTCGTGGCCGGCGCGGTGCTGCTGCGGTTCACGCGCTTCGGAGCCAATGTCTATGCACTCGGAGGCAGCCGGGTCACCACGGAGCTGATGGGTATCCCGGTCGGCTCGATGACGGTGCGGATCTACCTGCTCTCGAGCGTACTGTCGGGGCTCGCTGGCATTGTCTTCTCGTTCTATACCGCCGCCGGCTACTCGCTTTCCGCGGTCGGGGTCGAGCTCGACACCATCGCGGCCGTGGTGATCGGGGGCACGCTGCTCACCGGCGGTCAAGGCTCGGTGGTCGGCACGTTTCTCGGTGTCCTGATCCAGGGTCTGATCCAGAGCTACATCACCTTCGACGGGACGCTCTCGAGCTGGTGGACCAAGATCGTGACCGGCATCCTGCTTTTTGCCTTCATCGCCCTGCAGCAGGCGATGATCGCCATTGCGCGCCGCTCGGCGGTCAGCAAGCGAGGAGCAAAGCCATGACCTCTCGCATTGTCGTCATCCCCACGCGACGCGCCCATTCCAACCACGCGGAAGTGGCGCGCAGCATCGGCGTCGACATCATCGCCGGCCGCTATGCCGAGGGGATGCGGCTGCCCGGCGACGCCGAACTCATCGCGATGTTCGAGGTGTCGCGGCCGGTGCTGCGGGAAAGCGTAAAGACGCTGGTTGCCAAAGGGCTGCTCAGCACCAAAGCGCGGGTCGGTACTGTGGTACGGGAGCGCGGGGCCTGGAACATGTTCGACGCGGATGTTCTGGCTTGGCATCTCGACGCCGGCATAGATAAACGTTTCCTTGGTGATCTCGCGGAGATTCGTCTCGCCGTCGAACCTCGGGCGGCGGCGCTAGCTGCAGCGCGGCGCTGGGACGATGATATCGCGGAGCTGCAGCGCAGCATGGATCGGATGCGCCAGGAGCCGTCGGACTCGGTCGACTTCGCCGACGCCGACCTCGCTTTGCACATCGCGGTCGCCAATGCTTCCGGCAATCTGTTCATGCGCTCGATCGGGAACGTGATCGAGGCGGCGTTGCGCGCATCATTCCTGCTCAGCGCGCCGGTAGAGCCGCAGGATCGCGATGCGGTGCTGCTATGGCACCAGCGCATCGTCGATGCGATCGCGGCCGGCGATGCTGAAACCGCGGCGGCCGCCATGATCGAGGTGATTCACAACGGCATGCGCCGGCACGACGAGCCGGTGGCTGCGAAGGCGGCAGCCGGTGCCGATGTGGACACTGAATCGGGAGACAAGCCATGACAGCGCTGCGCGTCGCCATTGTCGGCTTCGGTAAGATCGCGCGTGATCAGCATGTTCCTGCCATCGCCGCGACGGATGGAGTGATGCTTGCCGCGATCGCCAGCCGCCACGCCTCACTTCCGGATTTACCGCATTTCAGCACCCTTGAGGAATTGCTGCGCGATGGTCCGCCGATCGACGCGGTGGCACTGTGCACCCCGCCACAGGTTCGGCGCGCCCAAGCGGCCGCTGCGCTTATCGCCGGCAAGCATGTGATGCTGGAAAAGCCGCCGGGTGCGAGCGTCAGCGAACTCGATCCCCTGATCGCGTTGGCTGCGCGCGCCGGCCGAACGCTGTTCGCGACCTGGCATTCGCGCTTCGCACCCGCGGTCGAGCCAGCCCGGAACTGGCTCACATCGCGCCGTATCGCTTCCGTGACCATCAGCTGGAAGGAGGACGTCCGGGTCTGGCATCCGGGACAGGGCTGGATTTGGGAACCGGGCGGTCTCGGCGTCTTCGACCCCGGCATCAACGCGCTCTCGATCCTCACCCGCATCCTGCCGCAGCCGCTGTTCGTGACGGCGGCGGAGCTTTGTTTCCCGGCCAATCGTGCGGCGCCGATTGCAGCGCGGCTTTCGCTTGCGGATGCCGCGGGTCTGCCGATCGCGGCCGAATTCGATTTCCGGCAAACCGGCCCACAGAGCTGGGACATCCTCGTCGAAACCGATGGCGGACCGTTGAACCTCTCCGGTGGTGGTGCTCGCCTGGCCGCGGGCGACGAGGTGCTGGTCAACGCGGCAGAAGCCGAATATCGCGGGCTCTACCGCCGCTTTGTTGAATTGACGGGGACCAGAGCCAGCGATGTCGACCTGACGCCGCTTCGCCTCGTCGCTGATGCTTTCATGCTTGGCCGGCGCCAGATCGTCGAACCGTTTGAAGAGTGATCATGTTGGGCAGAGACTCAAGTGTTGCAAGGGATGTGTTCGGCTTGTTGCCGGACGGCCGTGCGGTCGAGCGCGTGACGCTCCGTGCACCGAACGGCTTCGAAGCGCGTATCATAACGTACGGTGCGATGCTTCAGGCGCTCATGGTGCCCGATGTCGTGGGCTTCTGCGATGACGTCGTGCTTGGGCATGACAATCTCGAAGCCTATCTCGGCAATCGGCGGTTCTTCGGCGCGACCGTCGGCCGCTATGCCAATCGCATCGCCAATGCGCGCTTCGTGCTTGACGGCGAAGCGGTGCAACTCGCCGCCAATAACGGTCCGAACGCGCTTCACGGCGGGCTCGACGGCTTTGACCGGCAGCTCTGGCAGGTTGCCGAGGTAGAAGCGGGCGCGCAACCGCGGGTGACACTTCGCTATGTCAGTGCCCACGGTGAGGAGGGCTATCCTGGTCGGCTCGATGTTCACCTAACGTATCGCCTGTCGGGGCCAACCGAACTGTCGCTCACCTTCGAGGCACGGACGGACCGTCCCACCATCGTTAACCTGACCAATCACAGCTTCTTCAATCTCGAGGGCGTGGCGTCCGGTGCTGATATCCTCGACCACCGGCTGACAATCGCCGCCGATGGCTTTCTCGCAATCGATCCAGACGCGATTCCGCTTCCCGAACTGCCGCGGGCCGTTGCCGGCACGCCTTTCGATTTCCGCTCCGCTTCGATCATCGGTGCGCGGATTCGCGAAGCCGACGTGCAGCTGCGGCACGGCAGAGGGTACGACCACAATTTCTGCCTGGACGATGGTCCTAAACTCAAGTTTGCGGCGCGGCTTGAAGCGCCGCGATCCGGACGAATCCTCGAACTCTTGACCGATCAGCCTGGCCTTCAGGTCTATTCGGGAAACTATCTCGATGGTTCGATACAGGGAAAGCGAGGGTGGTTGTACCGGCAGTCGGATGGGATTTGCCTTGAACCGCAGATCTGGCCTGACGCGCCCAACCGGGCGGACTTTCCGTCTGCGCGCCTCGCGCCGGACGGTGTCTATCAGCACCAGAGCGTCTATCGCTTCGTTTCCGCGGGTGTGGTGCGATGATGGAGCGGCTCCCGACTTCCATTCTGTGCGACGAGCGATGCCATCTCGGCGAAGGGCCGACCTATGACGCGGCCACCGATACCGCCTGGTGGTTCGACATCCTCAACGGACGGCTGTTCGAGGCCCACCTTGGCAGCGGACAGGCGCGCATCCATGAGCTGGGCAGGATGGCGAGCGCGCTGGCGCGCATCGATGAGGGGCGTCAGCTCATCGCCGCGGAAGACGGCCTTTACATCCGTTCCGTCGCCGACGGCTCGTTGGTTCTCTATCGACCGCTTGAGGCTGACAGCCCCGGCACGCGATCGAATGATGCGCGGGTGCACGCTTCCGGAACGTTCTGGATCGGCACCATGGGACGCAGGGCCGAGGCTGGAGCCGGCGCGATCTACGCGCTCTATCGCGGCGAAGTCTTGCGACTCTTCGCCGGCATTACCATTCCGAACGCGATCTGCTTCTCGCCGGACGGAGTGCTCGGTTATTTTGCCGACACGGCTACGAACGTGCTCTATCGTGTTCTGCTCAATCCCCTGAACGGGTTACCGCGCGGTGCGCCCGAGGTGCTGCTGCGGCATCGCGGCGTCGGCGGCCTCGACGGTGCGGTGGTCGACGCCAGTGGCCTGATCTGGAATGCGCGCTGGGGCGGCGGCTGTGTCGACGTCTACAGCCCGCAAGGCGTACATCTGCGATCTTTGCACGTTCCGGCGCACCAGGCGAGTTGCCCGGCCTTTGTCGGGCCGGATCTGTCGCGCCTGCTGGTCACGTCGGCCTGGCAAGACATGGACGAGGCGGCGCGGGCGGCGGATCCCGAGCATGGGCGAACGTTCGTGATCGAGGCGGGCGCGCGCGGGCGCGCAGAGCCCGATGTCAAGCTCGCAAGCTCGTAGGAGGTGACCGATAGCGGAAATCAAACCTTGCAATCCAGACTAGAACCGCAATCCGTGATATGTGGTCCACATCAACCAAGTTTCAAATGAAATAAAGGGAGTGTAAGTATGTACAACCTGAAGACCATAATGTTCGCGCTCGCGCTGGCGAGCCTTGGCGCTACCGCGTGGGGAAGCGGCGCGCATGCGCAAAGTAAGCCCACTATCGGAATAGCAATGCCCACCAAGTCCTCCGCGCGGTGGATCGATGACGGCAACAACATCGTCAAGGTGCTGAAGGAGCGCGGCTACGGCACCGATCTGCAATATGCCGAGGACGACATTCCGAACCAGCTTTCCCAGGTCGAGAACATGGTGACCAAGGGGGCCAAGGTCCTGGTGATTGCGGCAATCGACGGCACCACGCTCTCGGACGTGCTGAAGCAGGCCAAGGCCAACGGTATCACCGTGATCGCCTATGACCGCCTGATCCGGGACACGCCGAACGTCGACTACTACGCGACCTTCGACAATTTCCAGGTCGGCGTGCTGCAGGCGCAGTCGATCGAGCAGGGGCTTGGACTGAAGGAAGGCAAGGGGCCGTTCAACATCGAGCTGTTCGGCGGCTCGCCCGACGACAACAACGCCTACTTCTTCTACAACGGCGCGATGTCGGTGCTTAAGCCCTACATTGACAGCGGCAAGCTGGTCGTCGCCAGCGGCCAGATGGGCATGGACAAGGTTGCCACCTTGCGCTGGGATGGCGCGACCGCGCAGGCGCGCATGGATAACTTGCTCAGCGCTTTCTATGGCAAGAAGCGCGTCGATGCGGTGCTCTCGCCCTATGACGGCATTTCGATCGGGATCATATCCTCGCTGAAGGGCGTCGGCTATGGCAGCGCCGATCAGCCGATGCCGATTATCAGCGGGCAGGATGCGGAAGTGCCGTCGATCAAGGCGATGCTGCGCGGCGAGCAATACTCGACGATCTTCAAGGACACGCGCGACCTTGCACGGGTGACCGTGGACATGGTTGACTCGGCGCTCAGCGGCAAGCAGGTTCCCGTCAACGACACCAAGACCTACAATAACGGCGTCAAGGTGGTGCCGTCCTATCTGCTCAAGCCGGTGGTGGTCTATAAGAGCAATTGGGAGAAGGCCCTGATAGACAGCGGCTATTACAAGAAGTCGCAGTTCGAGTGAGCGAACCGTCCGGCAGCTGCGGTGATCCGCGCTGCCGGACCAAACCTCGCCGGGAAGGCTCGGCGCTGCAGGATGTGATCCGATGGCGGCAATGCTTGAAATGCGCGGCGTCAGCAAAAGCTTTGCGGGCGTGCAGGCGCTGCGCGACGTCAATTTCATCGTTGAGGCCGGCCAGATTCACGCCCTTGTAGGCGAGAACGGCGCCGGCAAGTCGACGCTGATGAAAGTGCTCAGCGGCGTCTATTCGCACGGCAGCTATGAGGGGACGATCGTCTTCGACGGCGAGGAGCGGCGCTTTCGCGACATTAACGATTCCGAGGCGCTCGGGATCATCATCATCCACCAGGAGCTGGCGCTGATCCCGCTGATGTCGATCGCCGAGAACATCTTCCTGTCGCATCCGCCCGCGCGGTTCGGCGTCATCGACCGTGGCGAGGTTTATCGGCGGACGCGGGAACTTTTGGCTCAGGTTGGCCTGCGTGAGTTGCCCGACGCGCTGATCACCGATCTCGGCGTCGGCAAGCAGCAGCTGGTCGAGATCGCCAAGGCGCTCTCCAAGCAGGTGCGGCTGCTGATCTTGGACGAACCAACCGCCAGCCTCAACGAGACCGACAGCGCGGCGCTGCTCGATCGTCTCGTTACGTTCCGGGAGCAGGGCATCGCCTCGATTCTGATTTCGCACAAACTGAACGAGGTCGCCCGCGTCGCCGACCGCATCACGGTCTTGCGCGACGGTCGCACCGTCGACAACATCGATTGTCGAACCGAGCAGGTCGCGGAGGATCGGATCATCCGCAGCATGGTCGACCGCGACCTCGCGCATCGCTTTCCGGAGCGCGACGCTAGAATCGGGAATCCTGTCTTGGTAGTGAGGGACTGGTCGGTGCACCATCCACTCCATCCCGAACGGCAGGTCATCAAGAACGTCGACTTTCACGTGCGACGTGGTGAGGTCGTGGGCGTTGCCGGCCTGATGGGCGCGGGCCGCACCGAGTTCGCGATGAGTTTGTTCGGTCGGGCGTGGGGCTGTGGGATCAGCGGCCGGATGCGGCTCGATGACTGCGAGGTCGACCTTTCCAGCGTTGCGGCGGCGATCGACGCGGGCCTCGCTTATGTTACCGAGGACCGCAAGCAGTTCGGATTGATCCTTGCCGACGATGTGCGCAAGAACATTACCCTGGCAAGCCTAGACCAAGTGGCCCGGCGGTGGGTGATCGACGACATCCGCGAATTGAAAACGGCCGGCGACTACCGAAATCGGATGCGCATTCGTTGCTCCGATGTCTTTCAGGAAACCGGCCATCTATCCGGCGGTAACCAGCAGAAGGTCGTGCTGTCGAAATGGCTGATGACCAACCCCAAGGTGCTCATCCTCGATGAGCCGACCCGCGGCATCGACGTCGGCGCGAAATACGAGATTTATTGTATCATCAATGAGCTGGCGGAGGCCGGCAAAGGCGTCGTGGTGATCTCGTCGGAAATGCCGGAACTGCTCGGCATCTGCGATCGCATCTGCGTGATGAACGACGGCGCCTTTGTCGGCGAATTTGCCGGCGCGGATGCGACGCAGGAAAACATCATGCGCGCCATCATGCGAAATCATAAGATCTTCGAGAAAGGCATGCGCGACAACGACATGCCAGCGGGAGAAATGCGGCCATGACGGACAAGACGGTTTCGCTCCCTGAGGAACGCCGGCACGCCGGGTTCATCAAGAACAATCTGCGCAGCTATGGCATGCTGCTGTCGCTGTTCGCGATCATGCTGTTCTTTCAGGTGGTGACCGACGGAACGCTGCTGCAGCCGCTCAATCTCACAAATCTCGTATTGCAGAACAGCTATATCGTGATCATGGCACTCGGTATGCTGCTGGTGATCGTCACCGGCCACATTGATCTGTCGGTGGGCTCCGTCGCAGGCTTCGTGGGCGCGGTCGCAGCCGTGCTGATGGTCCACTATCATGTCGCCTATCCCATAGCCTTCATCGCCTGTCTCGTGGTAGGCGCGGCGATCGGGGCAGCCCAGGGCTACTGGATCGCCTATTTCGGGATTCCCTCTTTCATCGTCACGCTCGCGGGCATGCTGGTCTTCAAGGGCCTTGCGCTTGCATTCCTGCAGGGCCAGTCCGTGGGGCCGTTCCCGTCAACCTTCCAGAAGTTGTCCTCGGGCTTCATTCCCGAGCTATTTCCCGACGCCGGCACGCTGCATCCCACCTCGTTAGTGATCGGCGCGACGCTGGCACTGGCGCTGGTCTACGCCAGCGCGAAGGGCCGCGCGCGCGAGCAGTCGCACGGGATCGAGGTCGAGCCTTATCCGGTCTTTGCCGCCAAGAGCGTCGCATTGGCGGGCGTGGTGCTTTACTTCACTTATCTGATCGCCTCGCATCGCGGATTGCCGAACGTTCTCGTGATCATGATGGCGCTGATCGCTCTCTACGGCTTCGTCACGCGGCAAACCGTCATAGGTCGACAGATCTACGCCGTTGGCGGCAACGCCAAAGCTGCTAAGCTGTCCGGCATCAAGACCGAGCGGCTGACCTTCCTGACCTTCGTCAACATGGGGGTTCTGGCCGCTCTGGCCGGGCTTGTCTTCGCCGCGCGCCTCAACACGGCAACGCCCAAGGCCGGCGCCGGTTTCGAGCTCGACGTCATCGCCGCCTGCTTCATCGGCGGCGCCTCCGCCTACGGTGGTGTCGGCCGGGTCGGCGGCGCGGTGGTCGGCGCCATGATCATGGGCGTGATGAACAACGGAATGTCGATCCTTGGCATCGGCATCGACTACCAGCAGGTGATCAAAGGCCTGGTGCTGCTCGGTGCCGTCTGCATCGACGTGTATAACCAGCGCAGGTAGGACCTATCATGAATCCAGCCGCTCCAAGACCTTATCGTGGCGTCTTTCCGGTGGCGCCGACCATCTTCGATGATCGCGGCGTGCTCGATCTTGACGGTCAGCGGCGCTGTATCGACTTCATGATCGACGCCGGCTCCAATGGCATCTGCATTCTGGCCAACTTCTCCGAACAGTTCGTGCTAACCGATGCCGAGCGCGAACGGGTAATGGACGCGGTGCTGAAGCATGTCGCCGGCCGGGTGCCCGTGATCGCGACGACGACCCATTTCAGTTCGTCGATCTGCGCTGCGCGCAGCCGTCAGGCTCAAGAGGCCGGCGCCGCCATGGTGATGATCATGCCGCCCTATCACGGGGCGACCTTCCGTGTCGGCGAAAAAGGCATTTTCGATTTCTATCGCGTCGTCTCCGATGCCATCGACATCCCGATCATGATTCAGGATGCTCCGGTCGCCGGAACGCCGCTCTCGGTCGATCTCTTGGCCCGGATGGCGAGGGAGATTCCGCACATCGGCTACTTCAAGATCGAGGTGCCGATGGCCGCGGCCAAGCTTCGCGATCTCATCGCCGCCGGCGGCGACAGCATCGAGGGGCCCTGGGACGGCGAAGAGGCCATCACCCTGATGGCGGATCTCGATGCGGGGGCGACAGGTGCCATGACCGGTGGCGGTTATCCCGACGGCATCAGGCAGATCGTGGATCCCTATCTCGCCGGGCGGAGGGGGGAGGCGGCCGCCGCTTACGCACGCTGGCTGCCGCTGATCAACTACGAAAACCGGCAATGCGGATTGCAAGCCTGCAAGATACTGATGAAGGAAGGCGGCGTGATCGGTTCCGAAGCGGTTCGCCACCCCTTGCAAAAGGTTCACCCGGCGACGCGCGCCGGTCTGATCGACATCGCCCGCCCGCTCGACCCCGTCGTGCTGCGCTGGGGCCGTTAGTACATCCGGGATCCGCGCTCAAAATTCGCGCAAATGGCGGTAGCAGATATCAGCTTCCATTTCTCTACGCGGCTGGTGTCGTGGCCAATGCGTTTTCAAGGTGTAGGCGCATTTTGGCGGAGGCCTGGCTGAAATCGCCGTTTGCGATGGCCTCGATGATCGCGACGTGCTCGCGGCACCAATCCTGAACGCGGCGACTGTTGAAATAGCTGCCGAATTCCAATAGTCGCCTTAGCCGGTTCTGGTGCTGGATCGCCTGAACGAAGAAGGCGTTGCCGCAGAATTCGGCGCACATTTCGTGAAACGCCGCATCGGTTTCGAACAGTTGCGCACTGCTGACAGTGGCGATGTCGGGATGGGCGATGAGGTACAAATGCTGCAGGTGCATCCGCTCGATGGCGCCGAGATCAGACTTGAAGGTCGGCAGCAGGAAGCAGGCGGGTTCGAGCGTGAGGCGAAATTCGTAGCTGCCTTTAAGCGAGACCAGAGAATCGAACGTTGGAAGGAAGGTCCATCCGTGACCCCTGTTCTTCGCGATCAATCCATCCTCGGCGAGCCGTGACAGGGTGCGCGTCAGCGCGACCCGGTCGACGCTGTAGCGGCGCGCGATCTCACTCTGGGTCATGGAATTCGGAACGACGTTGTCAAGGCGGTCGCGAACCAGCCGCTGGTAGAGCCTCTCGTCGGCTGTCGATGGAACCTCGATCTCGATGCGATGCAATGAATCGAATGGCTTTCGCAGGAAGTAGCCGTGGTTCTTCCGCGTCGCCACGATACCGTGCTTGGCAAGAAGGTTCAGCGCCGAGCGGATCGGCGTGCGCGAGACACCGACGAGATCGGCGAGCTGCTGCTCGCGCAGATGATGGCCCGGCTCCAGCTTGGCGTCGCGGATGACGTCCAGGAGCTGATTGGCCAGGTGGAAGCTGCTCTGGGAGGAACGCGCCATGATCAGCGGAGGTGTCGAGAGATTCATCACTAGAGGGTACAACAAGTTGCCATTCGTACAACACCGGTCCTTTGCCTGATTTGTCAAAAACAACGCTGCTGCAGCCTTGAGCAACGACTGCCTGCCAATAATGCTTGACGAAGCGGGCGTCAGTGATTGTACATTAAGATGCAAACAAAACAATAAGAGGCACGAGATCGCACCATGTCAAGATCACGCATTGCTTGCAGAATGCCGTCGCTCTGCCTGTCCGGATTTCGACATTCGAAGGGACGGGGATCATGAAAGACATTACGGAGTGTCATGCGCGATTGCGCGGCATCTTCAACATCACGGTGACGCCATTCACGGCCGACGGCGCGTTCCACCATGCGGGCCTGGCCCGCAATATCGAGCGGGTCATCGGCCTCGGCTTCGACGGCATCCTGATCGGCGGCACCTATGGCGAATTTCCGGCGATGTCGGTCGACGAGCGAGCCGATCTGTTTCGGCGCGTGATGGACATCGTGGGCGACCGAGTTCCGGTCATGCTGTGCAGTGCCGATTCCGATGTCCGCGTCGTCCGCGAACTGACGACGCTTGCCGGTGAACTCGGCGGCCTGTCGATGGTGACCCCGCCGTTCGTCTCGGAAGTGACGGATGGGCAGATCGTGGCGTTCTTTCGCGACATGATCCGGCTCTCGCGCACCGGCGTGCTGGTCTACAACGCGCCCGGCATCGGCATCACGCTGTCGCCGCCGACACTGGAGCAAATAGCGGCGACTCCCGGCATCGTCGGCGTGAAGCAGGGAGATCTGTCGCCAATGGCGATCGATCAGATTGCCAACCGGCTCGGTGGACGTATTCGTCTATTCTGCGCCTCGGACCTCGCTTTCCTCGGTCCGATGATGTGCGGCTTTGACGGCATCAGCTCGACCAATAGCTGCGCGCTGCCGGAACTCATTCTTGCGGCCTATCGGGCGCTGGAAGCCGGAGACGCGAAAGCTGCGCGCGACCTGCACAAGCTCTGGTATCCGTTGCGGGCGCTCGCACGAGAGTTCGGGCAGCCGCAGACGACCAAGGCCGCCATGAACTTGCGCGGCTTCGACGGCGGTTCGGTGCGCCTGCCGCTGCGCAATCTCGAGACCGCCAACATCAAGGATATTGCCAAGGTGCTGCGCGAGCTGGCGGCCGATCGGCGATCCAGCCTTGCACTCGCCGCCTGAGAGCTTCGAACATGAAACCGACGGGCCAAAACTCTCACAGAGGAACAATCATATGAATCGCAGACAATTGCTGATGAGCGGCGCGTCCTTTCTGTCCTGCGCGGCCCTCATTGGTCTCGCTGGACCTGCGGTCGCCCAAACGAGCGAGGAAATTGTCATCGGGGTGTTGTTCCCGATGTCAGGCGCGAACGCGCAGGTCGGGATTGACGCGCGCCACGCGGTGGAAACGGCTGCCGATATCGTCAACAATTCCTACGACCTCGATTTGCCGACGGCAAAGAATGCCGGTCTTGCCGGGCTCGGCAATGCCAAGATCAGGCTGGTGTTCGCCGACCATCAGTCCGATCCGCAAAAGGGGCGGGCGGAGGCCGAGCGTCTGATCACCCAGGAGAAGGTGTGCGCCCTGACCGGATGCTATCTGTCGTCGGTTTCCTCGACCGTCAGCGCCGTCGCCGAACGCTATGGTCTGCCGTTCCTGTGCGCCGATTCATCGTCGCCAAGCCTGGCCCGCCGCGGCTTCAAGTTTTTCTTCCGTCCGGCCGCGCAGGACGAAATGTTCTCGGCCGCGATGTTTGATTTTCTCGATGCCCAGAAGGCAAAGGGCAAGAAGATCGAAACCGTCGGCCTGTTTTTCGAAGATACGATCTTCGGGACCAACTCATCGAACGTTCAGCGCAAGCTTGCGGCCGAGCGTGGCTACAAGCTGGTCGCCGACATCAAGTACAAATCGAACACGCCGTCGCTGAGCGTCGAGGTGCAGCAGCTCAAATCCGCCGATCCGGATGTGTTGCTGCCGTCGAGCTACATCACCGATGCGATCCTCCTGATGAGGACCATGGCCGAACTCGGCTACAAGCCCAAAAATATCGTCGCCCAGGCGAGCGGCTTTGCCGACAAGTCGTTCTATGACGCGCTGGGCGACAAGGCGGCCGGCGTTATCTCGCGCGCGAGCTTCTCGCTCGATATGGCCGCGAAGCGGCCGAGCGTTCTCAAGGTCAACGACATGTACAAGGCGCGTTCCAACCGCGACCTCAATGACAGCACCTCGCGCGAACTGATGGGGCTGCTCGTGCTCGCCGACGCGATCGACCGCGCCAAATCGACCGACGGCGAGAAGATAAGGGAGGCGCTGGCGGCGACCGAGCTCCCCGGCGAGCGCACCATCATGCCATGGAAACGCGTCAAGTTCGAAGCCGATGGGCAGAACGTGGACGCCGATCCGGTGTTGGTCCAGTATATCGGCGGCAATTTCGTCACGATCTTTCCCGCAGCAGTAGCGCTTGCCGAACCGCTTTGGCCGATGAACGGCTGAGCGACAGAGCAAGGCTAAGGAGGCCGCAATGCCATCCGTCGACCTCAACTCCGATCTTGGCGAAGGTTTTGGGACTTATCGCTGCGGCGATGACGACGCCATGCTCTCCATCGTTACATCAGCCAATGTGGCCTGCGGGCTTCATGCCGGCGATCCCGAGGTGATGGCGCGGACTTTTGCCATCGCCCGCGAGCGTGGCGTCGCGGTCGGCGCCCATCCGGGGTTCCCGGACCTGTGGGGTTTTGGTCGCCGCCGCCTTCCATTCTCGAACGGCGAGATCGAAAGGCTCGTTGCCTATCAGATCGGTGCCGCCACTGCGCTTGCCGCTTACGCCGGGCATCGCATTACCTATGTGAAGACGCACGGCGCGCTCGGCAACATGGCTTGCGAGGAACGCGGCGTCGCGGACGCGGTGGCGCGGGCGGTGCGTGCGGTCGATCCAGGCCTGGCATTGTTGGCAAACGCGTTGACGGAGCTGGTCGCGGCCGGTGAAGCCGCCGGGCTTGAAATCCATCAGGAGATCTATGCCGATCGCGGCTATACCGAAACCGGGCAGTTGATCCCGCGCAGCCAGCCAGGCGCGATGATCGAAGGTGCGGAAGAAGCCGCCGCGCGCGTGCTCGAGATGGTGCAGGCCGGAGTGGTGATCACCGCAAGCGGCGAGCATTTGCCGAGCCCGATCCGTTCGGTCTGCGTCCACGGCGATTCCGATCATGCGGTCGCGACCGCAAGCCGCGTCCGCGCGCGATTGGAGCAGGCGGGTATCGTTCTGAAGCCGTTCAGGCCAATGGCGGCATGACACCAAAAATCGATCACGGTCCAGCGACGGCGTTGTCCGTGCCACGCTTTCTCGATGCGGGGGAAGCCGCGCTCGTCGTTGAATTCGGCGACGTGGTCGATCCTGCGATCAACGACAGGGTTCTTGCGCTCGACGCGGTCTTGCGCGCCGATCCTCCCGCGGGAATTCGCGAGTTCGTGCCCACCTATCGCTCGCTCATGATCCATTACGATCCCCTGCAGATCGACAGGGATACGCTGTTCGCCATGGTGCGCCGAGCGATGGGGGCCATCGCCAAAGGGCGCTCGAAGGCCGCGACATGGACACTACCCTGTTGCTATGATCCGGCACTGGCCGAGGATCTCGACGAGGCGGCGCGGATTCTGAAGGTGTCGCGGGACAAAGCCGTGGCGTTGCACGCGAAGGCTGTGTACCGCGTCTATATGTGCGGCTTCACACCGGGCCAAGTTTACCTGGGCGACGTGCCGAAGGCGCTCGTCATCTCGCGCCGTCCCGCGCCGAGGCCGCCGCATCCGGCGGGCGCGGTGCTGATCGGCGGCGGACTTTGCGTTGTTGCGCCGTTCGTCATGCCGACGGGCTGGTACGTCATCGGCCGGACTCCGGAGCGTCTCTACGCGGCGGAGCGCAAGGATGCCTTTCTGATCCAGGCTGGCGACAACTTGCGTTTCGATCCGGTCGATGTGGCAACCTTTCGGCAGCTGGAGCAGCGGGCGGCAAGCGGCGAGATCGTGGCCCGCAAGGGCGCTGCATGACGGCTGGCGCTTCCGAAGCGATCCTTCGCATCCTGTCAGCCGGGCCGGGCATGACGCTACAGGATGCTGGTCGTCATGGCTATCTGCGTTATGGCGTCACCGCCGCTGGCCCGATGGATTGCCTGGCGCACGCCACGGCAAACGTCGCGGTTGGCAATCCCGCAGGCTCGACGGCGCTCGAGATATCGCCGGGCGGTATCGAAGTGACCGCCGAATTCGCGTCCCTCAGTGTCGCCGTCGCCGGCGGCGAATTCGAGGTCAATCTCGACGGCAGACCGCTGCCGTCTGCGATGGTTCTCAATCTGGATGAAGGCGCCGTGCTGAAAATTCGCGCTGGGCGCAGCGGTTCGTGGTGCTATCTGGCCGCGGCGGGTCGCTTCGTCGTGCCGAAGGTGCTCGGCTCTCACGCCACCCACACGCGCACCGGCTTCGGCGGCGTGAACGGCCGCGCGATCGCCGCAGGCGATCGTCTCCGCATCGAACAATCCGGATCGTCGAAGCCATCGCCGGGCGCCATCGTGGCGCCCTGGCTTGACCGTCCCGTTAACACCGTTCGGGTGATCCTTGGTCCCCAGCACGACTACTTCGCCGACGACCAGATCGCCGCCTTTCTCGCCGGGCCCTGGTCCATCTCCGCCAAGCGCGACCGCATGGCGTATTTTCTCGATGGACCCCGACTGACGCACGCGCGTGGCTACAACATCGTGTCGGACGGGATCGCCATGGGTGCGATCCAGGTGCCGGGGGACGGCCGTCCGATCGTTCTGATGGCCGATCGTCAATCGACCGGCGGTTATCCGAAGATTGCCACCGTCATTGGCCCCGATCTCGGCAGGCTCGCCCAGGCGCGGCCAGGAACCGGGTTCAGCTTCGAGACGGTATCGATCGGGGAGGCGGTTGCGGCGCGCCGCGAGGAAGCGGCTTGGCTTTCGCGCGGCATTGTCGTCGAGTTGCTGCTGCGCACTCACCTCAGCTCCGAATTCCTGCTTGGCCTCAATTTGATCGACGGTGTCGTCGGCCTCGACACCGTCGGATGATCTTCGATACCCAACACAACTCGAAGCCACTCCGTGGAGCACTGCACATGAACGCACATTTCAAACCGACTCGGCTCTCGTCGCGCCTGTCCGTCGGCACCGGCGGCAAGCAGGTGCTCTACAACGCCGTGTGCGCCACACCATGGGACGTAACGACCGCAAGTCCTAATGAGCCCTTCTAACATGTCGCCAGCAATGCTCGTTTCCCGTCGCTCACTAATACGGGCCGCCGCCGCGGCGCCGGTGTTTTCGCTGCCGGGAACCCTGCGCACCCAGTCGCAAACCACGTTGCGCTTCATTCCCGTGATCGATCTGACCTTCGTCGATCCGATCTACTCCGCCGCGCAAGTCTCCCGTAACCATGGATTTATGGTCTACGATACGCTGTACGGGATCAACTCGGCGCTCGAGGTCTCACCCCAGATGGTGTCCGGGCATGTCGTCTCCAACGACGATCGGCAATGGGACCTCACCTTGCGCGAAGGCTTGCTATGGCATGACGGCGAGCGTGTGCTGGCGCGCGATTGCGTCGCGAGCATTCGCCGATGGGCCGCGCGCGACGGGTTTGGCGCCGAATTGATGGCGGCGACGGACGAGCTGTCAACGCCGGACGACCGCACCATTCGGTTTCGATTGAACAGGCCGTTTCCCTGTTGCCCGCGGCGCTCGGCAAATCCGCGATCCAGGCACCGTTCATGATGCCTGAGCGGCTGGCGAGCCAGGATGCGTTCAAGCCACTGTCGGAGGTGATCGGCAGCGGGCCCTTCCGTTTCGCAGCCGACGAGCGCGTCCAGGGCGCGCGCAACGTGTATGCCCGCTTCGATCGCTACCAGCCCCGCCAGGGCGGCAAGTCGGATTGGACCGCCGGTCCCAAGATCGTTCACTACGATCGCGTGGTCTGGACCACGATGCCGGATGCGGCGACAGGAGTTGCCGCCCTGCAAACCGGCGAGCAGGACTGGCAGGAAACCACGCCGCACGATCTCTTGCCGGTGCTGAAGCGCGCCGGCCGCGTCGCCACGCGGATTCTCGACCCGCGCGGCTACGCCTGCATGCTGCGCGTCAATCATCTGCAGCCGCCGTTCGACAATCCAGCCATCCGCCGGGCGCTGCTGGGCGCAATCGATCAGTCCGCATTCATGACGGCCGTGGCCGGCGACGATCCCGCCTATCAATCCTCGCCGATCGGTTTCTTCGCACCAGGCACGCCCATGGCGAGCGATGTTGGCCTTGACGTGTTTCGCGGGCCGCGCGACATGGCAAAGGTCAAGGCTGATCTGAAGGCAGCCGGTTATAATGGCGAACAGGTCGTGTTGCTCGTTCCCGTCAATTCGCTTGCACAAAAGCCGCTTGGCGACGTCGCGGCCGACATGCTGCGGCAGGCCGGCATGAACGTCGAATATGCGGGATTGGATTTTGGCGCGGTGTTACAGCGACAGCTGAAAAAGCACCCAATTGGGGAAGGAGGCTGGAGCGCCGGCGTCGGCAATTGGCAAGGCATCGATTGGCTCAATCCGGCTGCCAATTCGAATCTGCGCGGAGACAGCAAAGCTCCCGGGTGGTACAAGAGCGAGAAGATCGGGGTGTTGCGAAGCCAATGGCTCGCCGCCGCCAGTCTTGCCGAGCAACAACGTATCTGTCGTGATATCCAGGCGTTGGCGTTCGAAGAGATTCCTTACTTCCCGATCGGCCAATACAAGCAGCCGACCGCATACCGCACGAGCATCACCGGTATCCTCGACGGTACTGCGGTCTTTTGGAATGTGCGCCCGGCATGAGCACGATCGCGATCTTCGGCAGCTATGTGTTGTCGCGCAGGGATGGTGCGCAGGAGGTGCTGCGCGATCATTGGGTATTGCTGGAGGGCAGGCGGATCGCCGCCGTGACGCGCGACCGGCCATCCGCCACTGAAATCTTCGATAGGCCAGGCCGCTTTGTGCTGCCAGGCCTTCTCAACCTGCACAATCATTGCTTCAGCGAGGCCGTCGCCAGAACCCACACGGAGGACGGCAATGGTCGTCGCAACAACCAGAGCATCGTCTATACGGTGCTGCTGCCGCTGACCAAGCGCGGCGCTGACTTGCTGTCGCCGTCCGAGCGGCTTGCCGTTGCGCGGCTCGGTATCCTGCAACTCTTGAAAGGCGGCGCCACCACCGTGATGGAGCCGTTTCGCAACACCATCCCGGAGATGTTCGACGCAGCCGAGGAAATGGGCATCCGCTTTTATGGCGCGCCCTATCTGTTCTCCACGCCGGATGCCAAGGCCGGTCCGGATGGCGTGGTGCGCTATGCCGGCGACGATGGCCAAGCCGATATGGTCACCTGGAACGCGCTGTATGATCGCTGGAATGGGCGCGGCGACGGTCGCATTGGCCTTGCGATGAGCCCGCACGCGACCGACACATGCGGCCCCGATCTGCTGCGGGCCTGCGCCGCCCGGGCGCGCGAACTCGATGTTCCCATCACGACCCATCTCGCGCAGAGCCAGGCCGAGGTCGCAACGATCGGGACACGCCATGGCGGCCGTACGCCCGCCGAATATCTCGACTGGCTCGGCCTGCTCGCGCCGGATCTTCTGGCCGCGCACTGCATCGCGAGCACCGATGGCGATTTGAAGCTGATGGCGGCGAAAGGCGCTGCGGTGTTGAACTGCCCGCGCGTGTTCGCGCGCTCAGGCGTCACCGCGGCATTCAGCCGGTTTGCAGGCCACGGCGTCAGGACGGTGGTCGGTACCGATGGCTATAACATGGACCTTCTCGGCGAACTCGGCGCAGCGTCAATGATCTCGAAGATTGCATCCGGTCGCGCCGATGTGGCAAATGCGCCTGACCTGATCGAGTTGGTCACCGCGACCGCGGCCGCGCTCGTCAAGCGGCCGGATCTTGGGGTGATCGCGCCGGGAGCAACCGCCGATCTCACCGTCGTCGACTTGACCCATCCCCATTTGCAGCCGCTGTTCGACCCACGACGTGGGCTGGTCGCGCTGGGTAATCGCGCCAATATCGACCAGGTCATCGTTGATGGGCGCTTGCTCATCGATGCCGGCCGCTACATTCATGGCGATGAGACCACGATTATTTCGGCCGCAAAGGCTGCGATCGGCAAAATCTGGGACTTGCCGGAAGCGCAAGCCGCCTTCAATGGCTGACGGCTCGTCGATGCACATGCTGACAGACTCCCGCTGCTTCCTTCACTTTCACATTCGGAGATGACAATGCCTTTCGATTTGGTCCTGCGCGGCGGTCGGGTGATCGACCCCTCGCAAAAGCTTGACGCCGTCACGGATGTTGCTTTCGCCGGCGGCAAGGTGGCGATGGTCGGAAACGCGCTCAAGATCGATCCCGGAACCGACGTGCGCGACGTGTCGGGTTACATCGTCACCCCCGGCCTGATCGATCTGCACACCCACGTCTATTGGGGAGGCACCTCGCTCGGCATCGACGCCGAGGAGTTTTGTCGCACCTCCGGCGTCACTACGGCGGTCGACACCGGGAGCGCAGGTCCGGGTAATTTCGCAGGTTTTCGAAAGCACGTGATTGAGCCGAGTGAGGTGCGCATTCTCGCATATCTGCATGTCTCGCATGCCGGCATCTTCGGCTTCTCGCATCGGATCATGGTCGGCGAGAGCGAGGAGCTTCGGCTGATGAATCCGATCGACGCCGTTAAGGTGGCTGAGAATAATCGCGACCTCATCGTCGGCATCAAGGTGCGGGTAGGCCAGCACTCCTCGGGCACCTCGGGGATCGTGCCGCTCGAAATCGCGCTCGAGGTCGCCGAAGAGGTTGGCATGCCGCTGATGGCGCATATCGACCATCCGCCGCCGAGCTACGAAGAAGTGGTCGCGCGCCTGCGTCCGGGCGATGTTCTGACCCACGCATTCCGGCCGTTTCCCAACACGCCCGCAACCGCGCAGGGCACCGTGAAGCAGGTGGTGCTTCAGGCGCGCGAACGCGGCGTGCTGTTCGACATCGGCCACGGTAAAGGCTCATTCGCCTTCAAGACTGCGCGGGCAATGCTCGCCAATGGCTTCTATCCGGATACCATCTCTTCCGACGTGCATGCCCTTTGCATCGACGGCCCGGCCTTCGATCAGGTGACGACCATGTCCAAATTCCTGTGCATGGGCATGTCGCTCCCTGATGTGGTCGCGGCATCGACGGTCAA
Source organism: uncultured Alphaproteobacteria bacterium (assembly GCA_963822795.1). Lineage (GTDB taxonomy): Bacteria > Pseudomonadota > Alphaproteobacteria > Rhizobiales > Xanthobacteraceae > Bradyrhizobium. The sequence continues at coordinate 159,107 of CAWGJM010000013.1, read as the reverse complement.
TGCGGCGATGGCGCTGCGGCGGCCAGAACTCGGCAGCCTCAAGCCGGGGAGCGTCGGAGACGCCACCCTGATCTCGATCAAGCAAGGCAAGTTTGACTATGTTGACGTCGTCGGCGAGCATCTGATCGGCGACCGCAAGATCGTCTCCGAAGGTGTCGCCATTGGCGGTCGCTGGTGGCACCCAAAAGAGTTGTCGAAATCCGCGCAGATCGCAGGCTGAGCCGGTCCAAAAGTCTGTATGATCGCTAGAAAATGCCCTCTCCGACCTGATCTACGGCGGAGCGGGGAGGCCGCGCTGGCATACCATTTGCACGCGAAAGAAATGCCGTCACCTGACTGGCCCGTTTCACCTCATTTGGCGCCGAACCCTGGGCCGATGAAACGGGCGGAACCACCGCAACGACGCAAGACTGGGAGAGTTTTATGGATCGCAGGACCCTGTTGAAAGGATTTGCCGGGGTGGGCAGCTTGGCGGCGACGGGCGGTCTTTCGATGCCGGCCCTCTCGCAAGGCGCGACCGCCCGCACCTTGCGCTTTGTGCCCCAGGCCAACCTTGCGAATTTCGATCCCATTTGGGGCACCCAATATGTCGTACGCAACGCCGCCGCGCTGGTGTGGGACACCCTCTATGGCGTCGACGACAAGCTGCAGCCGCAGCGTCAGATGGTCGAATTGGAAGAGGTGTCCGACGACGGTCTGGTCTGGACCTTTCGGCTCCGACCGGGGCTGAAGTTCCACGACGGCGAGCCGGTCCGAGCCAAGGATGTGGTCGCAAGCCTGACGCGTTGGGCGGCCCGCGATCCGATGGGGCTGATGCTCAAGGCGATCCAGAACGAACTCGCCGCGGTCGACGACAGGACCTTCAAATGGTCGCTGAAGCAGCCTTACCCCAAGATGATGCTGGCGCTGGGCAAGAACAATTCGCCCTGCGCCTTCATCATGCCGGAGCGCATCGCCCAGACCGACCCGTTCAAGCAGATCGCCGATTATGTCGGCTCGGGCCCGATGAAGTTCGCGAAAGCGGAGTGGGTGCCCGGCGCCAAGGCGGTATTCGAGAAGTTTGCCGACTACGTGCCGCGACAGGAGAAGGCGTCCTGGCTCGCCGGCGGCAAGCAGATTTTGGTCGACCGCGTCGAATGGGTGGTGATGCCGGACCCGGCCACGGCGTCGGCCGCGCTGCAGAACGGGGAGGTCGATTGGTGGGAGAATCCGATCACCGATCTGGTGCCGGTGCTCAAAAGCAACCGCAACATCTCCGTCGACATCGCCGACCCGCTCGGCAACATCGGTTCGTTCCGGATGAACCATCTGTACCCGCCCTTCAACAATGTGAAGGCGCGGCGTGCCGTGCTGATGGCGCTGAGCCAGGAAGACTACATGCGTGCGCTGGTCGGCGACGACAACTCGCTATGGAAGTCGCTGCCGGGTTTCTTCACCCCGGATACGCCGCTTTATGCGGAGGAGGGCGGCGAGGTCCTGAAGGGCAAGCGCGATTTGGCAGCCGCCAAGAAACTGCTGGCCGAGAGCGGCTATTCGGGCGAGCCGGTCACCTGCCTGGTGGCGCAGGATCAACCGGTCACTAAGGCGCAGGGCGATGTCACCGCGGATCTGTTGAAACAACTTGGCATGAACGTCGACTTCGTCGCGACCGATTGGGGCACCGTCGGTACGCGCCGCGCCCTGAAGACGCCGCCGGGCCAGGGAGGCTGGCAGATGTTTCACACCTGGCATGCCGGCGCGGACTGCATCAATCCCGCCGCCTATCCCGCCATTCGCGCCAACGGCGACAAGGCGTGGTTTGGCTGGCCCACAAGCGAGCCGGTGGAAAAGGAAGTCACGGCATGGTTCGAAGCCAAGAGTCTTGAAGAGGAGAAAGTCGCGGTCAAGCGCCTCAACAAAGCGGCGTTCGAGGACGTCATCTATGCGCCGACCGGCTTCTTCCTGGGCTACACGGCGTGGCGCAAGAACGTCTCCGGCATCGCGAAGGGGCCGCTGCCGTTCTTCTGGGGTGTGTCGAAGGCCGCATGACGGTGCGGTAAACCCACATGGTCTCGTATATCCTGCGGCGCATTCTCTCGACGGTGCCCGTGATGGCGATCGTCGCGCTGTTCGTCTTCAGTCTGCTCTACATCGCGCCGGGCGATCCGGCCGTGGTGATTGCGGGCGACCAGGCGAGCCCCGCCGACGTTGAGCGCATTCGGCAGAGCCTCGGCCTCGACCAGCCGTTTCTGGTCCAGTTCGGGACCTGGCTCTGGCACATCCTGCACTTCGATCTCGGCACCTCGATTTTCACCAATCTGCCGGTTTCCTCGATGATCGCGCAGCGTATCGAGCCGACGCTCTCGCTGATGGCGATTACCCTCGTCCTGACCCTTGTTGTCGCAGTGCCGCTCGGCGTGGTGGCGGCATGGAAGGCGGGAAGCTGGGTTGACCGCACCATCATGGCATTCGCCGTATTCGCGTTCTCGCTTCCGGTCTTTGTGGTCGGATATGTCCTTGCTTATGTGTTCGCGCTGCGATTGGAATGGCTTCCCGTGCAGGGCTACACGCCGCTCTCCGAGGGTTTCCGGCCTTGGCTTTCGAACCTGATCCTCCCGGCCGTCGCGCTTGGCTCTGTTTACATCGCACTGATCGCGCGCATTACACGTGCCTCCATGCTCGAGGTGCTGCAGCAGGATTACATTCGCACCGCCCGCGCCAAGGGCCTGGGGCAGCGCGGGATCCTGTTCGTTCACGCGCTGAAAAACGCGGCCGTTCCGATCGTCACGGTGATCGGTCTCGGCGTTGCCCTGCTCATCGGCGGCGCGGTGGTGACCGAAAGTGTGTTCGCGATCCCCGGCCTTGGCCGACTGACCATCGACGCGATCCTGCGCCGCGACTATCCCGTGATCCAGGGCATCGTCCTCTTGTTCAGCTTCCTCTATGTGCTGGTCAATCTGATGGTTGACGTCGCCTACACCCTGGTCGATCCGAGGATCCGCTATTGACCGTCTTGACGACCAACACCGCGCCGGTGCCGCCGGGCCTTGTCATCGCGCCGCAACTGCCGGATCTCCTGCCTGCGATCAAGGTCCGGCGCGGCGTCGTCGGTTTCCTGCGCAATCATCCGACGGTCGCGATCGGCGGCGCATTGCTGCTCTGCCTCGTGTTGATTGGAATCTTGGCACCCTACCTCTGGACCGTTGACCCGACCGCGATCGCGCCCGCCAAGCGCACGCGCGCGCCATCCGCCGATTTCTGGTTCGGCACCGACCTGCTCGGCCGCGACATCTATTCACGCGTGCTCTATGGGACCCGGGTCTCGCTCACGGTTGGCCTTTCGGTCGCGGGACTCGCCTCGCTCGCCGGTCTCGCCATCGGTCTGGTGTCCGGTTTCGTGCGATGGGCGGACGGTGTCGTCATGCGGTTCATGGACGGGCTGATGTCGATACCGCCGATCCTGCTTGCCGTCGCGCTGATGGCGTTGACGCGCGGCAGCGTCGGCAACGTGATCCTCGCCATCACGGTTGCCGAAATCCCGCGCGTCTCGCGGCTGGTGCGCGGCGTCGTGCTGTCGCTGCGCGAGCAGCCCTATGTCGACGCTGCTACCGCCTCCGGCACGCGAACGCCGATGATCATCCTGCGCCACATCCTGCCCAACACCGTGGGGTCGATGCTGGTCCAGGCAACCTATATCTGCGCCAGCGCCATGATCGTGGAGTCGATCCTCTCCTTCATCGGTGCCGGCACGCCACCCACCATTCCGTCCTGGGGCAATATCATGGCCGAGGGCAGGGCGCTGTGGCAGGTCAAGCCGTTTATCGTGTTCTTTCCTGCGGCCTTCCTCTCTGTCACCGTGCTCGCCGTCAACTTGCTCGGCGACGGCCTGCGCGATGCGCTCGATCCGCGCATGGCCAAGGGCTTATAGGATATTTTCAGGCGTCGGCTCCGGGAACGAGGTTCTGACCAATGGCATTGCTCGAAGTCCGGAATCTGCAGACCCATTTCCGTACGCGTGAGGGTATCAACCGCGCCGTCGACGGCGTTTCCTTCGATGTCGACGAAGGCGAGACGCTGGCCATCGTCGGTGAATCCGGCTGTGGCAAATCGGTCACCTCGATGTCGCTGATGCGGTTGATCCCCGAGCCCCCGGGCAAGATCGCCGGCTCCGTTCGCTTCCAGGGCAAGGACCTGCTGCAACTCTCCGAGCGCGAGATGCGCGCCATCCGCGGCAACGACATTTCGATGATCTTCCAGGAGCCGATGTCGAGCCTCAATCCGGTATTGACCGTCGGTCGCCAGATCGGCGAGACGTTGCGGATCCATCAGGGACTGGACAAACAGGCCGCGGAGGCGCGGGCCGTCGAGATGCTGACATTGGTCGGCATCCCCGAGCCTAAGCGGCGTGTCCGCGAATATCCGCATCAGCTCTCCGGGGGCATGCGCCAGCGCGTGATGATCGCGATCGCGCTCGCCTGCAACCCAAAACTCCTGATCGCCGACGAGCCGACCACGGCGCTTGATGTCACGATCCAGGCGCAGATCCTGCAGCTGATGCTGGACCTCAAGCGCCGTGTCGGTGCCGCGATCGTTCTGATCACCCATGACCTCGGCGTGGTCGCCGAAATCGCCGAGCGCGTCATGGTCATGTATGCCGGCCGCAAGGTTGAGGAGGCGCCGGTGGCCGAGCTGTTCCGCTCACCCCGTCATCCCTATACCCAGGGCCTGCTCGGCGCGGTGCCCAAGCTCGGCTCCTCGCTCACCGGCGCGGCGCGGCGTCTCGCCGAGATCCCCGGGCAGGTGCCGAGCCTCAAGCAGCGGATCGAGGGCTGCGTCTTTGCCGGGCGATGTTCGCTGGCGACCGATCTTTGTCGCGAAGTCGCGCCGGGCCTCGACCAGAAGAGTCCGCGCCACATCGTCGCCTGCCACTACGCGCCCAAGGAGGCTGCAGCGGCATGAGTGTCCCGCTGCTCCAGGTCAACGACCTCAAGAAGCATTTTCCTGTCCGCGGCGGCCTGTTTAGCCGCAAGTCCAAATGGGTCTATGCCGTGGACGGAGTGTCCTTCGAGGTCGAGCGCGGCGAGACGTTGTCTCTCGTCGGCGAGTCCGGCTGCGGCAAATCAACCGTCGGCCGGGCCATCCTGCGACTGGTCGACATCACCGCGGGCCAGGTGGTGCTGGATGGCCAGCGCATCGACGATCTTTCATCCGAAGGGCTGCGCGGCATGCGCCGTCGCGTGCAGGTGGTGTTCCAGGATCCGTTCTCCAGCCTCAATCCGCGCATGCGCGTGCGCGATATCCTGGCCGAACCGATCCGCAATTTCGGCCTCGCCAAATCTTCCGCCGACCTCGAGGCGCGGATTGCGGCGCTGATGGACACCGTGCGGCTGCCGCGCGATGCGCTGAACCGCCGACCTCACGAATTTTCGGGCGGCCAGCGCCAGCGCATCGGCATCGCGCGCGCCCTCGCAGCCGAGCCCGAACTGATCGTCTGCGACGAGGCGGTCTCGGCGCTCGACGTCTCGGTCAAGGCGCAGATCGTCAACCTGCTGCAGGATCTGCAGCAAGAGTTTGGCCTCGCGCTGCTCTTTATCAGCCATGATCTTGCGATCGTCGAGCACATGACACACCGTGTCGCCGTGATGTATCTCGGCAAGATCGTCGAGATGGCGCCGAGGCAGCAGATATTCACTGCGCCGAGGCATCCCTACACCAGGGCACTGCTCTCGGCTGTGCCGGTGGCGGAGCCAGGCGCCACCCGCAATCCGATGATCCTCAAGGGCGACGTGCCGAGCCCGATCGATCCACCCAGCGGATGCCGCTTTCACACAAGGTGCCCATTCGTGTTCGATCGCTGCCGGACCGAGGAGCCGGAGCTTCGGTCGACCGGAGCCGGTCAGCGCGTCGCGTGTCATCTTGAAGCTCTGCCCGAATGGCCGGGACCGGCTCGCTGATGCACATCAGGTCCTGTCGATATCGACACCGGTCGATTGAAGATTGCGAAAGTGCGATAGGATAACCCCGGCAGCGCGGTGCTGGTGGCTCAAGGAGAAGACGTGGGTTCCTGGGTTGAGCGATCGATATGGTGGCAGGTCTACCCGCTCGGCTTTGTCGGAGCCGAGCGCGAGGCTCGCGCGTGCGCTGGTGTCGCGCATCGCTTCGGCCATCTTATTGCTTGGTTGGATTACATCGTGAATCTGGGCGCGTCCGGGATGTTGCTCGGGCCGATCTTCGCCTCATCCACCCATGGATACGACACGATCGACCATTTTCAAGTCGACAAACGGCTTGGGGACGATGTGGATTTCGATGAATTCATCGCCGCCGCGCATCGTCGCGGCTTGCGTGTCGTTCTTGACGGCGTGTTCAATCACGTCGGGCGCGAATGCCCGATTTTCCGGCGTGCCGTCGCGGGCGGGCCGTCTTCACCGGAAGCCTCCTGGTTTCGCCTGACCTGGCCGGCGGACCGAGCTTTAGGCGAAGAGCCCGATTATGCGACGTTCGAAGGCCACCGTCAGCTTGTCGCTCTCAATCATGACGAGCCCGCCGTCGCGGATTATGTCACGCATGTGATGACTCACTGGCTCGAGCGCGGCGCCGACGGCTGGCGGCTTGATGCGGCCTATGCCGTTCCAAGGCGATTCTGGACTCACGTCTTGCCAGCGGTTCGGGCGCGGTATCCGGACGCATATATCTTCGGCGAGGTGATCCACGGCGACTACTCCGGTTTCGTTGGCGAAACGGGAGTCAACGCAGTCACCCAGTACGAACTATGGAAGGCGATCTGGAGCGCGCTGAACGAGCGCAATTTCTTTGAGCTGGCCTGGTCGCTGGAGCGGCACAATGCGATGCTCGACACGTTCGTGCCACAGACGTTCATAGGCAATCACGATGTCACGCGTATCGCGAGCCAGCTTTCGGATGAGCGGCACCTTGCCCACGCGCTTGTCATTCTGATGACTTGCGGCGGTGTGCCGTCGATCTACGCCGGCGACGAGCAGGCTTTCCGGGGAATCAAGCAGCACCGTGCCGGAGGAGACGACGCGATCCGTCCGGCATTTCCAGCAACGCCCGCGGAACTGGCGGCGTGCGGCTGGCCAACCTATCGGCTTCATCAGGAACTGATCGGGTTGCGGCGACGCTATCCGTGGCTTCACAGGGCGCGCAGCCGCGTGACGGAGCTTCGCAACACCGATCTCATGTTCGAGGCATTCCACGAGCAGAATTGGTTGTGGGTCGCACTGAATTTGGCCGACGCGCCGGTTGTGCGCGCAATTCCAGCTGCTGTCGACAAACAGGCCGGAGACCTCACGGTCCGCCGAACGGGGGCAACGACAGAGATTACGCTGCCGGCCCAAGGTTGGGGGATCCTTGCGAAGCCGTTAGACCCGGAGACCCTCTGAATTGTTCGCGAAAAAATCCCGGTTGATGTAGACTTCGGTCCAGCAGACCGGAAGTTCGCTGCCTTCGGTATGCCGGAAGCCGCGGACCGAGAACCAGTTGTCGCCGCTCGCCACCCCGATCCGGGACGCGAGCTTGTCGTCGACTTCGATCATTTCGATGGCTTCGATCGCGAAGCGGACGCCGATCGCGAAGGCGACGAGGTCGTTGATCGACATCACCTCGTGAACGAAGGCATCGGCAGGACGCGGTGGAACGATGACCGTGCCCGGTCGTCGGACTTGACGCTGACCGGCGCACGCGATTGCGGCGTGCCTTTCGGCCGACTGGCGCGACGTGCCCTCGTTTCAGTCTTCGATCCCATGACCTCTCTTGGCGATCAACGCCGTGCGCTCGAAGCTCATGAACTGTGTACCGTCGTCAGCCTTCTTGCCAATCGTACGCACCGTGATAAGGCCCTGACCTGTCCGGCAAGCCGACTCGCGCTTCGCCAGGACCTCCCATTCGGCGTAGATGGTGTCCCCGACGAGTACCGGGGCGGTCAGCTTGATGTCGTTCCAGCCGAGATTGCCGATCGCGTTCTGGCTGATGTCGCTCACGCTCATCCCAGCGCGGCGCGCGACGGGGTCAACAAGATCGTCGCGCAGTGGGTCGCCTCGCTCGATTGTGAAACCATTCTTGCGCGCTAGACTGCGTCTAGCGTATGAACCCAGGGCTCCGGACAAAGCGCATAAGCGTCGCCTCGCCGCGCCAGCCGCGAGAATGCCGGGAAATGCAGATGCATCCCGGCGATCAGGACCCCGTCGGTTGCGACGCGATCGAACATTCGTTTGCGCGAAGCCGCGGCCGCGGCGAGATCGGTATCGAAGGCCATGCCGGCTTCGGGAAACGCGGTCTGCACTTCCGGCACGTGCACCGTGTCGCCCCAGATCATTAACTGATCCTTGCCCGATGCGACCAGATAGGCGGTGTGACCCGGCGTATGCCCGAGGCTCGGCACCGCGGTCACGCCCGGAAACACCTCGCCCTCCCTGAATAACCGGGTCCTATTCTTGTAGGGCGCGACCTGCTCGCGGCCGGCCAGGAAATAGAGCTTCCGCGACCGCTCATCGGCTTTCGCCATCGCGCTATCGTCGAACCAGTGCGCCGGTTCGTTCTCGTGCATGACCAGTTCCGCGTTCGGAAACAGGAGCTGGCCGTTCGACATATCGGTTAAGCCGGCGGAGTGATCCGGGTGCATGTGAGTTAGCAGCACGGTATCAATCGACTTCGGATCGATACCGGCTGCCGCAAGGTTCTGTTGAACGAAGCCTGCGGTAGGCAGAAGATAATTGCCTGATCCGGTGTCGACGATCGCGATGCGGCCCTTTGAATGGATCAGGAAGGCGTTGACATTGGTTCGCCGCGCCGGACGGAATGCATCCCGCAGGATCTGATGCGCCTTTTCGAGATCGACGTTGCGCATGACGTCAAGGTTGCCGTCCAGATAGCCGTCGCTGATTGCTGTGACGACGATATCTCCGATCTTGCGATGATAGAAGCCGGGAATCTGTTGTGCGGGTTGCGAAGTCATGAAGGAAGACCTTGGTGAGGTTGAGGTAAGGTGAGGCTCGATCAGGCGCCGATCTCTCTCAGGAAGGCGTCGACGCAATCGAAGATGAGGCCGGGCGTTTGCACCGCCATATAGTGGCCAGTGCGGACTTCGATGTAGCGTGCGCCGGGGATGGCGCTGGCCACCGCTTCGGCAAGCTTCGGCGGGCGCACGCGATCAAGACTGCCGCCGATCACAAGCACGGGACAGTGCAGCCGGGCCAGTTCCTCCTGCATGTCGGCGCCGGCCAGCATTCGCCAGACCGTCGCATAGCTCGCGGGATCGTTGCCGATCCATCGCGCACGGTAGCGCTCAAAGCGCTTGAGATCGCCGCGAAGCTCCGGGGCATAGCCGTTCATCATCGAATGCTCGACCGCGAACGCCATCCCGGCGGCCTCGATTTTCGCGACGCGTTCGAGGGCCGCGGCGCGGCGATCGGGCGCGACGCCGGTCGCCGGGCTTCCGACCGCAACCGCGCTTGTGCGCTCAGGGTAGCGGGCGGCGAAATGAAGGGCAATCGCGCCGCCCACGGCAATACCCGCCAGCGCTACCTTGCCACTGATCCCGATGTGATCGAGCAGCGCAGCGACATCGTCGGCCATCGTGTCGATGCCAAGCTCGCCGCGCACCTTCTGCGATAAACCCGCCCCGCGGGTATCATAGCGCAATACGCGACGAGATTCCGCGAACCGTGGTGCGACCTCGTCCCAGCTTTCGAGCGAGCCGCCCATCTCGTGCACGAGCACCAACGTGCGGTCACCCCTGCCGCTCAGCTCGTAGCGTAGCGCGACGCCGTCTAATTCAATGAATTCCATTCTGCGTTCCCACCGTTTTCCGTCCGATCCTTATTGCGGACGATTCATTCGCCGGTCAACTTCGGTATCCGCGACCTGACGATATCGGGCACGGCATGGATCCCAACTTCCCGGAACACGGTGAATAGCGTTCTGCCGTGGGGTGCGCAATGGTATCTTGGTTATCGTACGTGCCGTGTCAGCGCAGTGCCATTCATCACAGGATAGGCAACTCCTGAAGCCATCGATCACATCTATCTTCTGGAGCGAAATCGATATGAACGAGACGCGCTACAAGCTCATAGGGTCGACGGCTTCTCCGTACGCCATCAAGCTGCGCGCGCTGTTGCGCTATCGGAGAATTCCGTTTGATTGGGTCATCATGACCAAGGCGCTGCGGAAACAGACCGAACATCTTCGTCCTCACCTGATCCCAGTTCTGCAATATCCTGACGGGACATTCGGCGGGGAAACCACCACGCTGGCCTATGATCTGGAGGCGCGGCATCGGGAACGATCCGTCATTCCCAAGGACAAGGCGATTGCGTTTGTCTGCGATCTGCTGGAAGACGTCGCAGACGAATGGGCCGTGAAGCCGCTGTTTCTTTACCGGTGGCGGGACCCGGAGGATCAAGCCTATGTTTCACGATGGGCGGCCGAGGAATGGTCAACTTCGGATGCGGAGGCCGGCAGCCTTGAAGAAATCGAGCAATTCCGTCAGCGGCAGATTTCGCGCATGCCCATTCTTGGCGCGACGGCCGAGAACAGGCCGCTGCTCGAGGAAAGCTACCGTCGGATTCTTGCCGCGTTCGAGCCGCACGTCAGGATGACCAGATATTTGTTTGGCAGCCGGCCGTCGCTGGCCGATTTCGCCTGGTTTGGCCAGCTCAGCGAAATGGCGACCGATCCCACGCCGATGCGGATCATGCGGAAGAGGGCGCCTTTTACCGATCACTGGGTTCGGCGTCTCGACGATGCTTCCGGCGTGGAGGGCGAATGGTATCCGCGCGATCAGGCGATCGACGGATGGGCCGAGGCGCTGCTCAGGATTGCCGGCGAACTCTATCTGCCGTTCCTCGTCGCCAATGCGGAAGCCTTCGCCAAGGGTGTCGGGCGGCTGGAGATCAATGTCTGGGGACTGCCTTACGCGCTGGCGCCGTTCAAATACCAGGTCAAGTGCCTGCAACTGCTCCGCAGCAAGTTCGCCGCGCTGGATCTCGAAGACCGGAACGCGCTGCTACCGGTGCTCGATCGGACTGGATGCCGGGAGCCACTCACGACGTCATAGGCGCGGGCAGGCGGCGGCTGCGAAAACGCGGTCTGTCGCCGCTCGGCATCTTACGCTTCGGTCAGGCGATATTGGCTGAAATCGGGATCGTGGGTCATCGCCCAGTAGTCCACGAAACGCCAGGGCATCGCGGAAAACACCCGGCCCTGCTTGTTGCGGTAATAGGTCGTCATTCCCGGATGGGTCCAGATCATCTGCTCATGCTCAGCATCGACCTTGCGGACATAGTCGTCGTGAATCGGCTGCCGAACGTCGATCGCGGCAATGCCACGTTCGATCATGTCGACAAGGCAGGCGGAGATGTATCTGCTCTGGCATTCGGACTGGAAAATCACGCTGCCACCATGTGCGGGTCCCGAATTGGGGCCGAGCATGCAGAAGAAATTCGGAAAATCGGGCACGGTCAGGCCGAGATGGGCAGTCGGATTGTTGTTGGCCCACTTGTCCCGCAGGTTCTTGCCGCCCCGGCCGGTGATATTGAGGCGCGCCGCCATCTCCGTCATCTTGAAGCCAGTCGCGATTACGACGATGTCGGCGGCCCGCGATTTCCCGTCCGAAGTCACGATGCCTTCGCGGCTGAAATGATCGATCTTGTCGGTGACCAGCTTGACATTCGGCTTGGTGAGTGTCCTGAACCACCCATTGTCGAGCAGGATCCGCTTGCCGTAGGGCGGATAGCTTGGCACGCATTTTTCGACCAGGTCGGGACGATCCGTTAGCTCCGACAGGATGAAATCGGTCAGCTCCTGACGATGCCGGTCGTTGCCCTTGTTGACGGCGCGATCGGGGTAGGGCCAGTCGGGATCCTTGCGCAGGAACGGCAATAAGCCGTCGCCGTAGCGCCAGAACATGTTGAAGCGATACCACGGCACATAAAATGGAAGATGCACGAGCAGCCATTGCGCGCCTCCGGTGATCGGGTCGGAATAGCCCTTCACCGGACGGGCCCATTGCGCGCTACGCTGATAGACGGCGACCGAGGCCACGCGGTCGGCGATCGAGGGCACGAGCTGCATCGCCGTTGCGCCAGTGCCGATCACGGCGACGTGCTTGCCTTCGAGCTTGATGTCCTCCGACCAAAGCGCGGAATGCAGGATCAGGCCCTGGAAATCCGCCTCGCCCTTGAAATGCGCGCGCGAGGGATCGTTGAGCTGACCGATCGCGCTGACGAGTGTTGTCGATTCGAATATCTCCTCGCCGTTCTCGGTCTTCAGCGTGGAGATCCAGCGCCGCTTGCTCTCGTCCCAGCGCGACGACGTCAGCTCCGTGCTGAGCCGGAGATGCTTGCGGATGTCGTACTCAGTTGCGACTTTCTTCAGATAGTCGAGAAGTTCCTCGCGCTGGCAAAAGTAGCGCGTCCAGGGATTTAGCGGACCGAAGGAATAGGAATAGGAATGGTTCGGCGTATCGACGCCGCAGCCGGGATAACGGTTAATGTACCAAGTTCCGCCGAGCTCGTCGTTCTTCTCGACGATGGTGTAGGGAATGCCCAGGCGACCGAGCGCGACCCCAAGTGCAATGGCGCAGACCCCGGCTCCGACGATCAAGACGTGATGTTGCGCCACAGTCTCCTCCGGTGGACGCTGGGTCCAGCGGGCGTCGCGCGGGACAAAGCCCATCTCCTCGCGCATCAACGGTGCATATTCCGGGGCGACGTTTTCGCCCAGGCACGCGCGCATCATCTTGAGAATCAGGTCATTTCCGGGGTCGGTGGTGACCGGCTTCGGATTGCCATGCGCAAACAGTTTCAGGACTGCGGCACGGATCTCATCCTGGATTTCTGCGGGCACGCCGGCGTCGGGATCGGGGATCAGGCGCACGTCGCGCTTGGGCTTGTATGGCGGCTCCAGCCAGCGCTCGTCGCCGGTCATGTGCACCAACACCATCAGCAAAACGCGGATGTCGCCTTCGGCGATGGCTGAGGACAGATCAAGTGTCTTGCGCGGCGTCTCGATGTTCATATCTGTCGCCTCCACTACGCGCCCGGTGATTCCGGCAACCCACCATAGGCATCCCAGGTCGAGCCCGCGATAAAGCCTGCATCGACGGGAAGATTGACGCCGGTGACGCCGCTGCTTGCAGGCGAAAGCAGCCACGCAATGGCTTGTGCCACCTCGATCGGTTCGACAAGGCGATTCATCGCCGTGTTGCGGGCCAGTCGTTCCCTGTTCAGCGCGCCCGAAGCGATCCCGGCTTCGAGCGCGGTCGTGCGGGTAAATCCCGGCGAGACGGCATTGACGCGAACCCCGCGGCGGCCCCATTCGGCGGCGAGCGTCTGGGTGATCTGAATGACGCCGGCCTTTGCTGCGGTATAGGCGTGGATCGGGCCGGACGTCATGCCCGCGACCGAGGCGACGTTGACGATGGCGCCGTGCCGTCGTCTGGCCATGCGTTCGCCGACGCTGCGCGCCACAACAAACGTTCCGCGCAGATCGATGTTGATCTCGCGATCCCAGTTCTCCATGCGTATGCGCTCGACGGGGTGCATCTTGCCGAAGATGCCGGCGGCGTTGACGAGTCCCGTAATCGGACCATGCCGCGTCTCGATATCGGCGATGCCGCTCACGACGGCGGCTTCACTCGCCACATCGAACGGTGCGGGCCATAGGATGGTCCGGCTTTCCTCAGGCGGCTCGGGCGCGATGTCGACGATCACCACCGTGTTGCCGTGCTCCGCAAGCAGCGTCGCGGTCGCAGCGCCAATGCCGCGGCTGCCGCCGGTGACGAGGATGGTACCGTCAGCACTCATCGCCGGGCTCTCCAGGTGATTTGAATAGTCCACGCGTAATCAGTTTCCTGTATGCGGAGAGGACGTGGCCGGGTACTGCGGTCACTCCGTTCGGCGAATAGGAATAGCGGCGACTAAGATAGCCGCGCGCGCCCATCAACATGTGGACGATGGCTTCGAATTCCTCGTCGTTGTAATCGTCGATGGCACCTGCAAGCCGTGCGCGACGCAGGATCCGGACATAGGCGAGCGAAATGTTGTCGAGATGCTTCTGATAGCCGGCCGACGCAAAAAACTCGGCCTCATTCAGGATCCGCAGGAATTCCGGAACTTCGCGGATGAAGTCGAAGAAGGCGCTGAAGCGCTCGATCTCTTGCCGGGCCGCTTGCGCGGTGCTCGTCCGCGCCCGGATGAACTGCACCATGTCCATGCCGATCTTCGGCAGCAGTTGGTCGAGCAGTTCCTGGCGATTTTCAAAATGGTTGTAGAAGGTGCCCTGCGCCACGCCGGCCTGTTCGGTGATGCGGGCAACGGAAGCTTCCGCATAGCCGTATTTGCCGACGACTTTGGTCGCGGCGTCGAATATCTTCTGTTTTGTCCACGCATTGCGCTCGACCCGGTTGAGTTTGGTCACCTTGGCGGATGCGGCTTGCGGTGCATGCGTCATGCGTCGGCCTCCAGTTCGGCGCGCAGCACGCGCTTGAGCACTTTGCCCGACGGATTCCGTGGCAGGCTGTCGCGGATGATGAGTTGTTTGGGTACTTTGAAGGCCGCAAGCCTGCCGCGGCAGTGATCGACGACCTCAGAGAGATCCAGCGCAGCGCCATCCGCCAGCACCACGATCGCGACCGGCTTTTCGGCCCAACGTTGGTCGGGGATGCCGATCACGGCAACCTCGCGAACTTGCGGCAGTTTGCAGATCACGCGTTCGACTTCGGAAGACGCGATATTCTCGCCGCCGGAGATGATCATGTCCTTCTTGCGGTCCGTGAGATAGAGGCAGGTGAGGATTGCCGCGGTCATGACCGGCGCGAACCATGCGGCATTGAGTTTCTCGCTGTCGTTCGCGAGCGCCTGTTCCGCATCGAAGTTGCGCAAGATAGAGACGAGGCCGCCATGCCAGAGCACCGTAATGCCCAGCAGATCAAGCGCGCCCACGTGGTAGAGCGGGAGCCGCGTGTCCGCGTTCAATCCAAACGCCACCGCCTGATCGGCTGACTTCCAGCAGAAGTTCTCGTAGGTGAGCATCACCCCCTTGGGTCGATCTGTCGTGCCTGACGTATACATCAGCCGCATCAGGTCGCCGGGGCTACGATGATGCATCGGCGCGGGCGCCGCCTCCCGCGCAAGCCGCGTGACGCTCGACTGCGCATCTTCATCGAGCAGAACCACCGGTACGACGCCGGCCGCCGTCGCCGCCAACTCCGCATCTGCAATCGGGATAGGCGCCCCGGCATTGCCGACGATGTAGCCGACCTCGTCGCGCGAGAGGCGATAGTTGATGGGTAGAAACACCGCGCCGATGTGACTTGTCGCGAGCTCGAGGAATGCCGCACTGTTCTTCATGAGGACCGCGACGACATCACCTTCGCCAATTCCCTGCGTCCTCGGCCACCCGCCCACCTTGCGGATACGTCCATCGAAGCTCGCATAGGAAATATCCTCGCCGCGGTATCTCAACGCAGGCCGGCCCGGAGTCCGCCTGGCATGAAAGGCGATGAAGCTCGACAAATTGATCATTCGCGTTTCGGCCCCGTTTCCTCCCTGATGAAATTCTAACTCGTAATTCATGTTTGGCTTGACGTCACCCCCTTTGTTCTGAAATTCTAAGGGCATGGAGACGGCACGATCTCCGACATGGGATTTGGGGAACGCCAACCCGACAGGGAGGGAAAATGATGAGAACCCGCAAACCGGGCATCAGCCGCCGGACTAGTCTGGCACTGATGGGCGCCGGTGCAGTGACGTTCGCAGTGCCATGGGCAGCGCGTGCGCAAGCGAAGACCATCAAGATCGGCATGCCGACCATTCTGTCAGGTCGGGTTGCGCAGCTTGGCACCTCATCGCGCAACGCGGTGGCGCTGGAGGTCGACAAGATCAATGCCGCCGGCGGCCTTGCCGGTCGGCAGATCGAAATGGTGATCCGCGATTCCAAGGGACAGCCGCAGGAAGCCGCTCGCGTGGCGCGCGAGCTCGTCAACACCGACGGTTGTGAACTCTTGATCGATGCCGAGGCATCCTCCGGCGCGTTCGCGGTCCATGAGGTCGCCCGCGACCTCGGGGTGTTCTGTATTCACACCAATTCGGAGACCTCGGCGCTGACCGCCGATCCCAAGCAGCACATTCCGAATGCCTTCCGCACCGCGCGACAGGGCGTGCACGATTCAATCGTCGGCGGCAGATATGCGGCGGCGATCGCAAAGACCAAGGGCCTGAAGAAATGGGCGACCTGCTCGCCGGACTACGCCTATGGCCGCGACACCACGGGCGAATTCACATCTTATCTGAAACGCTTTGCGCCCGACGTCGAGATCATCAGCGAGTCCTGGCCAAAGCTCTTTCAGCCCGACTACACCGAGGTGGTGACAAAAATCCTGCAGGCCAAACCGCAGGCGCTGTATTCCTGTCTGTGGGGCGGCGATCTCACCTCCTATATCGATCAGGCCAACATCTATGCGATGTTCGGGCAGATGGAGGTTTTTGCCGTCAATATGGCCGACTATACGGCGCTGACGGTGGTGAAGAACCTGCCGAAGGGCATCCATTCCGGCAATCGTTATATCAAGACGTTCCCTGCGACCCCGGAGAACGCTGCTTGGGGCGATGCCTATAAGGCGAAATACAATGAATATCCGACCAACTGGTCGTGGGAGAATGCGACCGCGATCATGCTGCTCGCCGAGGCTTCGAAGAAGGCGAATTCTGCCGATGGCAGCAAGATCGCCGATGCGATGCGCGGAATGACCATCAAATGCCCGTTCGGCGCCGACGGCACCGTGACCATGCGGGCTGAGGATCAGACCCTGATCGGCTACGCGATCGGGTGGGGCACCACGATTGCCCAAGAACCCTATGTGCCGGAAGTTGAGGCCGGTGACTGGAAGACCATTCTCGAACTCGAAGCCGAATGGAAGAAGAACAAGGGCTACACTTGAGACGAGCGTAAGCGGAGGCGGCGCGGGCTGCCTCCGTTCGCTGCCGAGTGGCATCGCGCGCGCCGATCATTTCATCGCACCGCAATGGAAATGTTGCCTTGGACCTCGATGCGCTCACAGGATGTCTCGCCAGTCCCTCCTGTTTGGTGACGCAGACCACCAGCGGCCTGATCATTGGAATGTTGCTGTTTCTGGTTGCCGTCGGGCTGACGCTGATCTTCGGCGTTCTCAAGGTCGTCAATTTCACCCACGGCGCCTTCTATATGTTTGGCGCCTATTTCGCGATGACGGCCTATCAGCTGACGGGCAGCTTTGCGCTGGCAATGTTGTGCGGAGCCGCCGGCACGGCGGTGCTGGGGCTGGTCTTCGAGCGCGTCTTCATGAGCCGGGTTTATGGCGCCAACGTCCTGATGCAGCTTCTGGTCTGCTATGCCTTCGTCCTCATCTTCGATGACATCGTGCGCCTCATATGGGGGCCGGAATTCAAGTCGATGGGAATGCCGGCTGCCTTTCAGGTGGCGCCGTTGTTTATCGCAGGCGGCGTCGTGCCGCCCTATTATCTTCTGTTGATCGGCGTCGCGCTGGCTGCAGCCATTGTGCTCGGCGTCGGCCTGACGCGGACCCGGATCGGCAAGGTGATCCGCGCCGCTGCGCAAAATCCGGGCATGGTGTCGGCGCTGGGGATCAACACCGAGCTGATCTATGGTGGCGTGTTCGCGCTCGGCGGCATGCTGGCCGGTCTTGCCGGCGCGCTTGCCGCGCCAGTGCGCTCGCTGACGCCGGGGATGGGTTTTTCGGTTCTGATCGAATCCTTCATCGTCACCGTGATCGGCGGAATGGGCTCGATCCTCGGTGCGCTGGTCGGTGCGCTCTTGATCGGCCTGATCCGCTCGTTCGGCTCGCTCGGCTTTCCGCTGTTCACCGAAGGGCTGATGTATCTGTTCATGGTGATCGTGCTGGTATTGCGGCCGGCTGGCCTGTTCGGCAGGGAAGTCGCATGACGGAAGCGCAAGCCGAGCCCACAGCCGAAGCGTTGAGGATGCCTCGGATCGAGATGAAATCACGGCACTGGCCCTATCTGGACGTCCTGATCGCGCTCGCCGTGCTTTTGGTATTGGCGGTCCTGCCGCTGCTCTTGGGCAGCAAGGCGCTGCTCGATTTCGTGATCCGCTGCGCGGCAATGGGCCTTTTCGCCACGTCGCTCAATTTGCTGGTGGGATACACCGGCTTGATCTCGTTCGGGCACGGCATGTTCTTCGGCCTCGGGGCCTACGGTTTCGGTCTTATTATGCAGCGTACCGGTATGCCTGTTCCGCTGGCCATGGTGGCGACGCTCACGATCACCGCGGTCGTCGCGACGATCATTGGCGCAATTTGCGTGCGCCTGAAGGAGATCTATTTCGCCTTCGTGACGCTTGCCTTCCAGATGCTGATACATTCAACCATCCTGTCGTGGTCCTCTTTTACGGGCGGCGACCAGGGTTTGCGCGGCGGCATTCCGCGTCCGGTGTTTCTCGGCATCGATCTGTCGAATCATGTGCATCTCTATCTCACGAGCTGCGCGCTGTTGGTGAGCGGCCTTCTGGCCATGCGCCAGATTGCGCAATCGCCGTTCGGCTACACGTTGCGCATGATCCGCGATAACGAGATGCGCGCCCGCTTCATTGGCATCGACGTCTGGCGTGCCAAGCTGACGATCTTCGTGCTGGCGGCCCTGTTTGCTGCGGTCGGCGGGATCATCATGGCATTGTTTGTATCGGGTGCTTATCCCGAATTCGCCTATTGGACGATCTCGGGTGAAGGGATCTTCATCAACATGCTCGGTGGCGTAACGACTTTCCTGGGGCCTATGGTCGGCACCGTGCTTTTGCTGACCCTCAACGATACCGTCACGCGCTTGACCGAATACCACGGCATCGTGCTCGGAATCGTAATCCTGTTCTTCGCGATCGGCTTGCGGAAGGGCCTGATGGATTTCGTGGTCGAATGGTACTCGCACCGCCGCGACGGGGCAGGAGGGCGCAGCTAGCCATGCTGGAAATCCGTGGCCTTTCCAAATCGTTTGGCGGCGTCAAGGCGACCAATAATGTCACGCTCGACTTTGCCGACGGCTCGCTTACTGCCGTTATTGGCCCAAATGGGGCAGGGAAGAGTACCTTCTTCAACCTGATCACCGGCGCGCTGCGGCCCGACTCAGGACAGATCCTGCTCAATGGCGTTGATCTGGCCGGTCGTTTCCCGCCCGAGATCGTGCGTCACGGCATCGGGCGGGCGTTCCAGGTGGCGAGTATCTTCCCCTCGCTCACGGTGCAGGAGACGATGCTGGCGGCAGTGTGTTCCGATCAGCGCCGCGCCGGCGTGCTGCACCGGCGCTTTCCGCTGGCCGAAACCCGCGACCGCGCCGAGCAAGCGATGGAATTGCTCGGTCTCGCCGGCAAGCGCGACAGCATCGCCGCTACGTTGTCGCATGGTGACCAGAAGCTGCTCGATATTGCGCTAGCGCTGGTGCTCGATCCCAAGGTGCTGCTGCTCGATGAGCCGACTGCGGGCATGGGTCCCGAGGAGCGCTGGCGGATGATCGACAAGGTTCGCGAGCTCTGGGAAACGCAGAAGATCACGGTCGTCTTCATCGAGCACGACATGGACATCGTCTTCAAGATCGCGCCGGCGATCGTCGTCCTGTGCTACGGTGAGATACTTGCAACCGGTACGCCCGACGCAATCCGGAACAACAAGGCCGTCATCGAAGCCTATCTTGGCACCGAGCATGCCGGGATTCCTGCATGAGTGTGCAGCCGATCATCCAGGTCGAGGACCTCGACGTCTATTACGGCACGAGCCAGATCCTGTTCGGCGTTGGCCTTTCGGTGCGGCCGGGCGAAACCATGGCGCTGCTCGGCCGCAACGGCGCGGGCAAGTCGACGACGATGAAGGCGATCATGGGACTTGCGCCGCCCCGGCGCGGGAAGATCAGCCTGCGCGGCACGGTGATATCCGGACGGAAGCCGCATCACATCGCGCGCGCTGGCCTTGGCTTCGTGCCGGAAGATCGACAGATCTTTCCGGAACACACGGTGGAAGACAACCTCCTCATCGGACGGAAGCAAGGCCCGGACCGCCAGGACGAATGGCCGATGACGCGCATCTACCAGGTATTCCCATTGCTGGAGCCATTGCGGCATCGCATCGCCGGGCGTCTGTCAGGCGGCGAACAGCAGATGCTGGCCATTGCACGGACGCTGATGGGTAACCCCGCACTCCTGCTGCTGGACGAACCGAGCGAAGGGCTCGCGCCGATCATCGTGCAGCGCATCGGCGTACTGTTGCGGCAGCTCCGCAGCATCGGCGCCACGGTCCTGATCGCCGAGCAAAACATGCATTTCTGCCTAGGACTTGCGAGCCACGCCACAGTCATCGACAAGGGCCAGATCGTCTACACCGGGACGATCGAAGAGCTCAAAGCGAACGACAATATCCGCCGCCGTTATCTCGCTTTGTAGCTAAACCCGGTATTCACCGCGTCGACGCTTGCGGCGCAGCAACGGATAACGGCATGCGAGCGGCTCCGTCGGCTCTGCGCATTTTTTGTCTGCAGCTGACACTCGGGACGTGCACAGCAGCCACTATTTGTGGTAAGTATGACCGGCTCGCTAAAAAAATACATCAAAACAGGGAGGACGACATGCGGGTGAGTTGCTCGAAAGTCCGTTGCTCGAAAGTCCGTTGCTCGAAAGTCCTTGGCTCGCTGGCCGCAGGACTATTTTTTGTATCCGCCGGCGCGATTGCGGCGGAGCCCCCGAAGGAAATGAAGCTGTATGCGTTCAGCTCGGGCGCGCTGAATCTCGACAAATCCATTATTCAGAACGGCGCTAGCGGCAAGGTTCAGATTCCTGTCGGCTTCTTCCTTATTCGCCATCCCAAGGGGGACGTGCTGTTCGATTGCGGCAATAACGACAAGATCATCACCGATCCCGGCTACTGGGGACCTTTCGTCGCCGGGCTTGATCCGGGTCGCTCGCCGGATATCGCCATCGACGCGCAACTCAGCAAGATCAACGTCAAGCCCTCCGACATCAAGTATGTCGTGCTCGGGCACTTCCATGTCGATCACGCCGGCAATATCGGCAAGTTCCTCGAGTCGACGTTCGTGTTCCAGCGCGACGAGATCAAGAACGCGTTCTGGCCGGCGCCGGGATATGCGACATTCTTCATCAGCGACGATTTTGCCATGCTGCGCAACAGCGTTGGCGGCGGCATGCCCAGCAAGTACAAGACCATCGAGCTTGACGGCGACCTCGACCTGTTCGGCGACAACAGCATCTACATCCATCGGACCGTGTCGCACACCCCTGGAAGCCAGATCATGGTGGTGCGGCTGCCCAAGACCGGCACGGTCGTGCTCACCAGCGACGCCGTCTATCTCCAGGAGAATCTCGAGAAGAACATCCTGCCGAGCGTCGGTAGCGTCTACGATCCCGTCGGCATGCTCGACGCCTATGCCTGGGTGCGGCGAGTCCGCGACGTCGAAGGAGCTGACATCATCTACGCGCACGACCCGGACACATTCAAGGCGCACAAGCACTCTCCCGAATTTTACGAGTGAGCGCGCGGCAGCGCCGACGTGTGAAGGGACGGGGATTCCGGGCTTCGCGCCCGGGATCCTGTTCGGATGCCAGTTCTGCAAGCTTGCTTCCGGCATTTGGGTCTTGTGAGTTTTGATGTCTCCAGTTGTGCTGGCGCAGCATGTAACGAAGTGGTACGGGCCGCGCCGCGCGGTAACGGACGTTTCGTTTGCCATCGAGCAGGGCGAGATCGTCGGCCTGCTCGGTCCCAACGGCTCGGGCAAGAGCACGATCTTTCGAATGCTCACGGGTTATCTCGTCCCCACTTCGGGACGCATCGAGGTCGCCGGCCATGACGTCGTTGCCGATTCACTCGCCGTCCGCCGCGCCATAAGTTATGTGCCCGAGGACGCGCCGCTCTACGACCACATGAGGGTCGGCGAATTTCTGCACTTCATGGCCGGCATCAAGGGCTTGCGCAGCACCGCAGTTAGAAAAGCGGTAGACGCGGCCGCGGAGCAGCTCGACCTGACGCGGGTGATGACGCTTCTGACCGGCAAACTGTCCCGCGGGTTTCGCCAGCGTGTGTCGATCGCACAGGCCCTGCTGGGCGACCCCAAGGTTCTAGTGCTGGACGAGCCGACCAGCGGGCTCGACCCGCATCAGGTGATCGCGGTTCGCGATCTTGTCCGGTCGCTCGCCGGGCGCCATACCGTGTTGCTCGCATCGCATGTTCTTCCCGAGATCGAAAAGATCGCGTCGCGGGTGATGATCCTTCTCGACGGCGCGCTCCTGACCGCTGACGCGCTGAAGGAGGCGGCGGGAGGTGTGATGCTGCGGCTTTCCGCTGCCGCTTCGAAGGACGCCGTCCGCCGTGCCGTCACGGCCGTAGCCGGCATACGCAGCATCGCCGACGATCCCGACGGCGACGCGGGAGCGTCGACCTATCTGATTGAGGCCGAGCGGCGAGCGTCAATCGCCGCCGATATCGTGGCAGCGCTTGTCGCCGCCGGAATAGCTGTTTCCGAGCTGACCGAGCGCCATCTAGCTCTCGAACACGTGTTCCTGGAGCTCACGCGGGGACCCGCGAGGGCAGCAGCATGAGAAGCTTCGCGGTTTTGCTGCTCAAGGAGGAGACGGCGCTGTTTTCGTCCCCCATCGCCTATGTGGTGATGACGGTCTTCCTGTTGATCATGAGCTACAGCTTCACGCTGACCCTGTTTCTCAGCCATCAGCCCAGCATGGTGCATGTCTTCTTCCAAATGTTCGTGCTGTTCATGCTGACCGTGCCGTTGATTACCATGCGGCTCTTGGCGGAAGAGCGAAAGCTGCGCACGTTGGAGCTGCTGCTTACCTCGCCGGTGTCTGAAATCGCGATCGTGCTCGCGAAGTTCACGGCCAGCATGAGCCTGATCGTGATCATGCTGCTGTTATCGGGCTCATATGCGGCGGCGCTGGCACTGTTCGGCGACCCCGATTTTGGCCCGATCTACAGCGGTTATTTCGGTCTGCTTCTGTTCGGTTCGGCGCTGGTCGGCACCGGACTTCTGGCTTCGGCGCTCACGGCCAACCAGGTGATCGCCGCGCTGATCTCACTCAGTGTGTTCCTGCTGCTGTGGATCATCGACAATTTCGGCTGGCTGTTGCCGAGCCCGGCGGACACGCTGGTGGTTAATCTCTCGCTCTCGGTGCATTTCCGGCCATTCGCCGTGGGTTCGATCTATCTGTCGGACGTCGGCTTCTTCCTCAGCGTCACGCTGCTGACGCTGCTTTTGACCGTGCGAGCGCTGGCGCGGCGATAGGGGAGTAACAGATGCCCCGGTTCGCCCAATCCGATATCGCTGTCGCCGCGCTCGTTGTCGCTGCATTCGTATTCGGAGTGCTCGGCTTCGCTGGCTTCAGCGACGAAGTCTCGAATAGCGTTTTGTTCATGGCCTGGTCGCTGACGCTACTGACGCTGTTCATGCTCGCGATCCGTCTGCCGCTGCGCGGCAGCGGATCGGGAGCGTCCGCCTGGATAGCAAATGGCTTCATCGCGTTCGCCGCGATTGCTGTCGTGATGGCCGCCAATGTGGCGTTATATCGCCACGATACGCATTTCGACGTGACCCGCGAAGGGCGGAACACGCCACCGCGACAGCTCATCGACGTTGTCGATCATCTGCATGCGCCGCTCTCGCTGTCCTATTTCTATAATGCCGGTGATCCGAACGCACTCGCCGTGAGGGATTTGATTGAAATCGCGGCGCGCAGCCATCCGCTCTTGACGTTCAGTGCCATCGATATCGACAAGGAGCCCGGGGTTGCGCGCGACATCGGCGTGCATTCGTACAACACAGCAGTGCTGCAGGCGGGCGACCGCAAGGTGCTGGTCGAAAACGTCACCGACGCCGCTCGTCTCGGCTATGCGGCGCTGCGCGTCCTTCGGGAGCGCTCCGAGACGATCTGTTTCGTCACCGGGCATGGGGAAACATTTCATCCGACACCTGCCCATTTCCATTATAGCCATGTGGAAACTCTCCAGGGGCAAGATACGGCAGGTGCGGGCGACGTGCTCGTCGCCGATCCGGAACAACTCGATCGGCTCCAACTCGCGCTAAACGAGATTGGCTTCGACATGCGCGGGATCGTCACGGCTGCGACGAACTCGATTCCGTCTGATTGCGCGGTTGTCGCCGAGATAGGACCGCGCACGGCATTTACGCCGGGCGAGGCGGAGCTGCTGGCCACGTATCTGAAGGGAGGCGGTCGATTGCTGTTGTTGATCGATCCGCTGTTCGCCATCGATGCCGATTTCGAAAGCCGGGTGCTCGGCGCGGTCGGGCTTTCAACCGATGCGGCTATCGTCATCGACCCGTTGAATCACTTCCGCACGGATCCGGACAAGGTTGCGGTTCCGTACTACCCGTCGCACCCGATCACAAAGCGTCTTGCGCTCACGGTGTTTCCGCAGGCGAGGCCGATCTACGTCGTCCACCCCCCTGGTGGCGTGAACACCAGCGTGCTCGCTGCGAGCAGCCAGGATAGCTATCGTAGGCCGCCTCCGGCCGCTGGCGGGATGACGGTAGCGGCAGATGGAGAAGGGGCGTCGAATGTCGACCGCGGTCCCCAGGCTCTCGTGGTCGCGCTCGAAGGAGTCTGGCCGGGAGCTTCACCCGACAAGCATTTTCGCCTGGTGGTCGCCGGCACCAGCAAATTCGCGACCAATGAATATTTTCCTTATGTGTCCAACGGCGAGCTGTCGGTGGCGATGGTGCGCTGGCTGGCCGATGACGACGCCACGGCAAACGTTACACCGCAAACCTACGACCTGCCGCAGATCGTGCTCACCAGCCGGCAGATGCGCGATACGTTCATCGCGCTGGAGGTGTTGCTGCCGCTGACCACGTCCTTGTTCGGAGTGCTGATGTGGTGGAGGCGCCGTTGACGAGGCTAGCCGCCAGGCACGGTGTCACGCGATGGATGACACCACTCGCGGCTGCGCTTTTGTTGGCCCTTCTCGTAACGCTCGCGGCCACCGGGCAATGGCCCGAGCTGCGCAGCAAGGTGTCGTTCGCATCGAAGGGACTCCTGACAATTGCACCGACCAAAATCCATCGCGTCGAGATTCGCTCAGGTCCAGACCGCGTCACGCTCGATCGCCAGCCAGGTGGATGGTCGGTCGATGCGACGCAGGTGGCCGTGCCGGCCGAGCTGGTCTCACATCTCGACACAGCGCTTCGGCTTATGAATGTCAGCGAGCCGGCGCGCGAGATCCCGGCGAGCGAACTCACCCCCGGGAGCTTCGCTGAATTCGGACTTGATCCCCCGGCCAACGTTGCCTTGCTCGAAGCCCGGGACGGTGTGGCGGCGACGGTGAATTTCGGCACCCTAAATCCGGCCGGCACGTCGAACTATGTCAGGCTGGGTGGCGCTCCGACGGTTTTTCTGATGCCCCGCCATGTGGGCGTGGAATGGCGGGTGGTCTTCGACATGGCTCGCCGGCTGCGGGGGCAGGCCGAATCTGTCGCCAGCCGCGGAGAAAGCCTCTTGCTTCCGGTTTCCATGGCGCAGGTGTGGGCCATCGAGATCGTCTTTGCCGGAAAACTCACTCGCTTTGAACGAGATGCCGCCTGGAATTGGTTCAAGCATATCGGCCAGCATACTCACGCCGCCGGCACTGACGCTCATGTCGCCGATCCCGCGCAGGCGCGCATCATCGACGCCGCGTTCAGTGCATTCGACGCCGCCGCCGTCGAGACGCGCATCGGACCAGCCGATCCGGCGCGGTTGGCGCGATATGGCCTCACATTGCCGACCTTGATGGTCCTGTTCTATGCGCGTGACAGCTCGACGCCGCTGGCGCGGCTCGAGTTCGGCGCAGCCGCCGACAGCCTCGATCGCTATGCTCGTCTCGCGTCGGACGGTGCGGTCGTGACGGTTGCGGAGTTCGAGGTCCGGCGCCTGACCGAACTTCTCAGAGCTGTGGGGGCAGGCTCGTGAGGTTCCAGCGCATGGTCCTGGTCGCCGGGCTTATCCTCGGCATCGGCGTGACGGCGCATGCTCATCAATTCAATCTCTCGACGGCGCGCGTGACGTTGGGTGGGGATCGGACCGTGGCCGTCGAAGTGGCGCTCAAGGGCAGCGACGCCGATCGGCTTGCTGGCACCAACGTTTTCGATGCGCAGCGGGACACGGTTGACCCTAGGCTGGTTGCGGCATCCGCGGCGCTGATCGTCGGCTATGTCAACGCGCATGTCGCCGTGACCGGTCTCGACGGCATGCCTTGCGAACCGGGCGCCGCCGTGCTCGTGCCCGATGGCGACGGCGTCATTTTCCGCAACACCTTTTCGTGCGGCAACGTCGCGGGCGATATCGTTTACCGGTCGACGGTGCTGACCGCGTCAGAACTCAGGCGCCCGCCAGGTCGTATTGATCGGCGAGGGGGCGAACGCACCGCAGGCCCTGCTCGACGCCAGCAATACGACGGTAACGCTTTCCGCGCCTGCGCCGTCGTTGTTCGCGACCATGCAGCGCTATCTCGTCACCGGTATCGAGCACATCTTCTTGGGCTACGATCATATCGCTTTTCTGGTCGCCGTCGTGTTGTGGGCGCGACGGCTCGTTCCGGTGATCAAGATCGTGACCGCGTTTACGATTGCCCACTCGATCACGCTCTCGCTTGCTGCGCTGAATATCGTCGTCATTCCCAGCATCGTGGTCGAGCCTGCAATTGCCGCGTCGATCGTTTTCGTTGCGATGGAAAACTTCTTCTCGAGGGATATCGATCGCCGCTGGCGGGTGACCTTTGCATTCGGGCTTATTCACGGCTTCGGTTTTGCCGGCGCCCTTCGGGAAGTCGGGCTGCCGGCGAACGCCGTCGTCACCGCGCTTGCAGCCTTCAACGTGGGGGTAGAGATCGGCCAGGTGGCAATCGTCTCGATTGTGGTCCCGGCGCTCATCGCGCTGGATCGGCTCATGGCCACCGACCGGGCCAAGCCGGTGAGAGCCACGTCGCTGGTCTACGGACTGTCAGTGCTCATCAGTCTGCTCGGCAGCTATTGGCTTTTCACGCGCTTGTTCGAAGCATAGCGGGATCAAGCCGCGAGGTCTGCCCTCGACGGCAGATCGTTCACTGCGGCTTGATGCCAGCCGCCTTGATGCGGAGCTGGCGAAGGCCGTTATCGATGTGCCGTCGAGGGCAGACCTCGGAACGTGCTCGAGCTGCGGCAGAATCCCGTGTTCGGCGACCTTGTCGTTCACATCTGGGAGCAACTTCGGGACGAGATGCTTCGCGCACGTCAGTCCGAAAACAGCAGGGTATCGTGAACGACACATCTGGAGCGCCGAACCGTCTCATCGGCATCGCCACGCCTTTGCTGCTTCCGCTCGCCTGGGAGCTCGCGGGCGATTTCGGCATCATCGACGTACGCTTTTTCCCACCGCCCAGCCGCATCGCCCATCAGATCGGCGTTCTCTTTGCCTCAGGCGAACTCGTCTCGAACACGCTCGCGAGCCTCCGGCGCCTTGCGATCCGAATGCTGCTCGGCGGCGTTGCAGCCCTTCTGCTCGGCCTAGCGATGGGAATCTCGCGGCCGTTGCGGGCGGCGATCGATCCTCTGGTGTCGGCCACCTATCCGATCCCGAAAAGCGCGATCCTTCCATTGGTCCTGCTCTTCTTCAGTTTGGGTGAGATGTCGAAGGTGGTGATGGTGGCGCTGGGAGCGTTCTACCCGATCCTCATCAACACCGTTCTCGGCGTCGTCAATCTCGACCGGATCTACCTCGACGTCGGACACAATTTTCGTGCCGGAAAATGGCAGGTGTTCGGCACGATGGCGCTGCTGGGTGCGCTGCCTTCGATCATGGCGGGAGTAAAACTGGCGATCAGGATGGGGCTCATCCTGATCGCGATCTCCGAAATGGTCGCGGCCAATGACGGCATCGGATTTATGATCGGGAACGCCTGACAGGAGCTGACTGTTGACACGATGTATGTCGGGCTATCGGTAAATTGCGGTTCTCGGCTTCATTTTTTTGGTCGTGCTCGACGAGATCGAGCGTAGGCTCATTCCCTGGAAGTCCAACGCCTGACTGGGAGGCAAGAATGTCGACTGCTCTGCGTATCGTACACGGCAACTTTGGCAGGGTCGCCTTGCTTGATATGGACTGCTCGCTGGTCCGCCACGCGCACCCGCACTGCCATGTCCTTCTCAAGGTGGAAGGCGCGGATACCCAATTCGTCGTTGGCGACCACGTCCATCCCCTCACCAATTCCACAGCAGTCCTGGTCGACGGCTGGCAGCCGCATTCATATGTCCACGATCCTGCGCATCCGCGAACCCTCATTCTCGCCCTCTACGTCGAGCCTTCATGGCTGAAGGCTTTCCGTCCCGGCTGGGCGGCGAGCGGCGCTCCCGGGTTTTTCGGACATCCCCATGGCGAGGTGTCGCCGCGCATCCGAAAGCTCACGATGGATCTCGCATCCGACCTGATGGCACACCCCGAATGCCGGGCCGAACACGAAGCATTGTTGTCGGAATTGATGATCGCGGTGATAGAGCGCTTTACTCCCTGGAAGACTTTTCCGAGATCGATCCGTGAATTGAACGTATCGGCATGCGATCGGCGGATCAGACGCGCGGCGGAATACATCCGTTGCAACGCCGGTGGCGAAGCCGACATCGAAACGGTGGCGAAACAAGCGGGTCTTTCGCGCGCGCATTTCTTCAGGTTATTCCAGTCGTCCATCGGCCTGCCGCCGAAGGTCTATCTTAACGTGGTTCGCATGGAGCGGGCGGTGGACGCCGTCCTGCATCATCACGATGTTCCTGTTGGGGAGATCGGCGCGTGCCTCGGGTTTTCCGACCCGGCGCACTTCACCCGCTTTTTCCGTAATAATGCCGGCGTTTCGCCCAGCGAGTTCCGACACGTA
This sequence comes from uncultured Alphaproteobacteria bacterium, assembly GCA_963822795.1. Classification (GTDB taxonomy): domain Bacteria; phylum Pseudomonadota; class Alphaproteobacteria; order Rhizobiales; family Xanthobacteraceae; genus Bradyrhizobium. The sequence goes on along the minus strand of CAWGJM010000013.1, from coordinate 130,195 downwards.
TCACGGCTGGCGAGCTGATGCTGCTCTGCAATATGAAGAATGAGACGAATTGGCAAGTCGCGAGAGCGTAGGGTATGGCCGACCCTTGCACCCTGCTGAGAACATTCCTCCCATACGTCAATAGATCGTGATTGGGAGGACAGTCTTCGGATGCCGTACGCGGCTGGCCCAGCAGTAGCCGAGAGCAATATGGCTCGCCGTTGGGTCGGCCAATCGATTGCGCGGGTTGAAGACGCCGCTTTGCTGACGGGCCGTGGCCGCTTCATCGATGACCTCGGCGTTCGGCCGGGCACGCTGTACGCCGCGATCCTGCGCTCGCCGCACGCTCATGCGGATATCCTCTCGATCGAATCCGAGGCCGCGCGGCGCGCGGACGGCGTTGTCGCAGTGCTGACCGGCGACGATATCAAGGCCCTGACAACCAGCCTCGTCGTCGGCGTCAAGGCGCCGGTCGAGTGCTGGCCGATCGCCGTGGGACGGGCGAGGTATGTCGGCGAATCAGTTGCCGTCGTCGTCGCGTCCGACCGATACAAGGCCGAGGATGCGGTCGACTTGATCGACGTGCAGTACCGGGCGCTTCCCGCCAATGTTGACCCCCTCCAGGCGTTGTCGCCAGATTCACCAGTTCTTCACGATGGCTTCGGCGGTAACGTTGCGAGCGACCGCACCTTCCGGTACGGCGACCCGGAGCGTGCATTTGTCGAAGCCGCACACCGGATTTCGATCGACATCCGCTATCCCCGAAATTCCTGCACGCCGATCGAAACCTACGGCGTTGTCGCCGACTACGACGCTTCCGAGGATGCCTTCGATATTCTTGCCAATTTCCAGGGCCCGTTCAGCATTCACGCGGTGATCTCGCGGGCCCTGAAAGTGCCTGGCAACCGCGTGCGGCTGCGTACCCCGCCGGATTCCGGCGGCAGCTTCGGCGTCAAGCAAGGCGTGTTTCCCTACATCGTGCTGCTTGCTGCTACATCGCGGGCAGTCGGACGCCCAGTCAAGTGGATCGAAGATCGTCTCGAGCACCTCACTGCCTCCGTATCCGCGACTAACCGCGCGACGACACTCTCGGCAGCAGTCGCGCCCGACGGCAGAATCTCAGCGCTCGACTGGGATCAGGTGGAAGACTGCGGAGCGCACTTGCGTGCGCCGGAGCCGGCCACGCTTTATCGCATGCACGGCAATCTGACCGGCGCTTATGACATCCCGAACCTGGTTGTCAGAAACCGGGTCGTTGTCACCAACAAGACGCCCACGGGCCTAAATCGCGGGTTTGGCGGGCCGCAGGTCTATTTCGCGTTGGAGCGGTTGATGCAGCGCATCGCCGTTGAGCTCAAACTCGATCCATTGGATGTGATCAAGCGAAACCTGGTCCCGGCCGATATGTTTCCCTATCGGACGGCAGCGGGCGCGCTGCTGGATTCCGGTGATTATCAGGAGGTGATTGCGCGCGGCGTCAAGGGAGGCGCGCTTGAGGAACTGAAGGCGCGCCGGGATGTCGCACGAGCCAAAGGCAAGCTTTACGGAATTGGCTATGCGGCGGTTGTCGAGCCCAGCGTTTCGAACATGGGTTATATCACGACGGTATTGACGGCGGCCGAGCGAAAAAAGGCCGGGCCGAAAAACGGGGCGCAGGCCACGGCCACTGTGGCCCTCGACCCCGTTGGAAGTATTTCCGTTCACGTCGCGTCGGTGCCGCAAGGTCAGGGGCATCGGACCGTGCTGGCGCAAGTGGTGGCCGACGTCTTCGGCCTCACGCCTGCGGACGTCAGGGTCAATACCGAGATCGATACCGCGAAGGACGCCTGGTCGATCGCGTCCGGCAATTATGCAAGCCGCTTCGCCGCGGCGGTCGCCGGGACCGCGAAGCTCGCGGCTGAACGCATCGCAGCGCGCCTCGCGCGCGTCGCGGCGAGCCAGCTCAATACCGATTCGGACGACATCGTGTTCGAAAACGGCAGCGTGAGTTCCCGGAGAAACCCGGATAACAGACTGGCATTCTCGCGACTGGCCGCGCTGAGCCATTGGTCGCCCGGCACCTTGCCCGACGACGTCCAGCAGACGATCCGCGAGACCGTGTTCTGGACACCGCCCGAGCTCACGCCGCCGGACGACGAGGACCGGATCAACGCGTCGCTTTGCTATGGATTTATTTTCGATTTCTGCGGCGTCGAAATCGATCGCACGACTCTGATGACGCGTATCGACCGCTATGTGACGATGCACGATTGCGGCACCATCCTTCATCCCGGAATGGTCGATGGACAAATCCGCGGCGGGTTCGCGCAGGCTTTGGGCGCGACTCTTTATGAAGAATACGCCTACGCCGCGGACGGCAGCTTCCTGACCGGCACGTTCGCCGACTACCTGTTGCCGACCACGGCCGAAGTCCCGGATCCCGTCATTCTTCACATGGAGACACCGTCGCCGTTCACGCCGCTCGGATCGAAGGGGGTCGGGGAGGGCAACTGCATGTCGACGCCGGTCTGCATCGCCAACGCGGTCGCCGACGCGCTCGGCTTGAAGGACGTCGAGCTGCCGCTGGTGCCCGCCAAACTGGCCGACTTTGTCCGCGGCGCCGAACCGCCGCCGCCTGCCAGCCGTCGCGCCGACACGCCGAGTGCCGCCAAGGGCGGCCGTCAGCTCCGCGGCGAAGGCCGCACGACGGTGGCCGCGCCGCCCGAGGCGGTGTGGACCATGTTGCTCGATCCGCCAACGCTTCAAGCGGTGATCCGGGGTTGCCACAGCGTCGAAAAAATTTCCGACACGCATTTCCGCGCCGATGTCACGATCGGGGTAGGGCCGGTCAAGGGCCGCTATCGGGCGGAAGTTACGCTGTCCGATCTGGAGGCGCCACGGGCCGTGACTTTGAGCGGCTTTGCCGTAGGGATTCTTGGATTCGGCAGCGGCGAAGGCCGCATCACGCTGGCGCCGGAAAATACCGGCACTTTGGTGCGTTACGAATACGACGCGGCCATCGGCGGCAAGGTCGCGAGCATCGGCGGCCGCCTGCTGGACGGTGCGGCGCGCATCATCATCGGACAGTTCTTTGCCGGCTTGGCCCGTCAGGCCGGCGGCGCATCCCCTGAAGCCCGGCCGTCGCTGATGCGCAAGTTTGCGTCTTTGTTCGGGAGGCGGTCATGAAGCCTGCTGCCTTCGACTATGTGCGCGCGGAAACGCTTGAAGAAGCACTTTCGGTTTTGGCCTCGGAAGGGGGCGACGCGCAAATCATCGCGGGCGGCCAGTCGTTGATGGCGATGTTGAACACGCGCCTGGCGAAGCCAAGGGTCCTAGTCGACATCATGCGGCTAAAGGAGTTGGACCGGATCGAGGCGACGTCCGCAGCCGTGACGGTCGGCGCCGGAGTGAGGCAGCGAGCTTTGTTGGGCTGGCCTCCGCTTGCCGAAAAACTCAATCTTGTCGCGCTCGCCTTGCCTTGGACCGGACACGTCCAGACGCGCAGTCGCGGAACGATTTGCGGTTCGATCGCCCATGCCGATCCCAGCGCGGAAATGCCGCTTGCCCTTCTGGCGCTTGGCGGTGAGGTGCACCTGCGAAGCGCCAACAGGCATCGAAAACTCGCGGCCGGTGAGTTCTTCACCGGCATGATGTCCACGGCCCGGTCTGCCGACGAAATGATCGAAGCGGTTTCGTTTCCAACCCTTGGCGGCGCGAGATGCGCGTTTCGCGAAGTCGCGCGGCGTCACGGCGACTTTGCGATCGTCGCCTGCGCGGCAGTTGCCAACAAGGCGGGTGTCCGCTTCGCCGTCTGCGGCGTGGCGGATATGGCCGCGGTGCGCGACTGGCCGCGCCTCAACGGCAGTGCGCTCGACGACGCCCTGAACACTTTCGCCCATGAACTGGATGCCCGGGATGACGTCCATGCGACGGCACGCTATCGCCGCGATCTCGTCCGGCTGATCGGTCGCGACCTCGTCCGGGACGTCTTGCAATGACGCGCCTGCAAGCTGGCGAGCGACACCGTATCAGATTCAAGTTGAACGGCGCCGCCGCCGACGGCGAAGCCGAACCGCGCATGCTGTTGACGGACTTTCTGCGTCAACAGATCGGCGCCACCGGCACTCACGTCGGATGCGAGCACGGCGTCTGCGGTGCCTGCACCGTGACCGTGGACGGAATGATCGCCCGCGCCTGCCTGACGCTCGCGGTTCAGATCGAGGGGGGCGACATCCGCACGGTGGAAGGTCTCGCGCCCGCCCCTGGTCGGTTGAGCATTTTGCAGGAGGCGTTCAAGCGCCATCACGCGTTGCAATGCGGCTTTTGCACCGCGGGAATCCTGATGTCGCTCGATCATTTCCTTCGTGAACGGCCGAAGCCCACCGAAGCCGAGATACGCGATCTCCTCAGCGGCCATCTGTGTCGGTGCACCGGCTACACCCCGATCATCCGCGCCGCTCTCGACGCGGCGGACTTGCTGGCGAACCGCCGTCGTGCAGAGAAAACAGATGCTTGATCTCGGTACCAGTTTCCTCGCCAGCGTGGCGCGCGATCCGGACGCGGTTGCGATCGTGGAGGCCGACGTGCGGCTGACCTACGCACAATGGTTTGCGCGGATATCTTCCGTGGTCGCCGCATTCGACGATCTCGATTTGAGACCCGGTGATCACATCGTTACCGTGCTGCAAAACCGATGGGAGGCCGCGACAATCCATTGGGCTTGCCAGTTGGCCGGGATCATGATTACGCCGATCAACTGGCGGGTGAAATCCGACGAGCTCGATTTCTGCATCGAGAACTCGGAATCGAAGGCCCTCGTCTACGAAAGCGTTTCCGCTGCCGCGGTCGCCGGCGCCAGGTTCGCGCATGATTTGCGCCGCGTTGTCGTCGGTGAGTTGGTCGCAACGGACGACCATTCCGTACGCTTTTCTACCATGATAGATACGCCAGCGCAGGAAGCCGCGCCGCGCGTGGGCCCCGAGGCGTGGTCGATCATGCTCTACACGTCGGGCACGACCTCGAGGCCGAAGGGCGTGCCACGCCGCCACCGCGCCGAGCGCGCCGCCGGCATCGCCCATGTGGCACAAAACCTGTACGGCCGCGACGAGCGAACCCTTGGCGTCATGCCGCTCTATCACACCATGGGCGTGCGCTCCATGATCTCGATGTCGCTGATCGGCGGCGCTTTTGCCTGTCTCCCACGCTACGATTCACGGCAAGCACTGGCGATCATCGAGGCCGAAAGAATTACCAACCTTTATCTGGTTCCAGCACTTTACCACGATCTGGTTCATCATCCGGATTTCGAAAAGACGAATACATCCAGCGTACGGAAGCTCGGCTTTGCCGGTGCGCCGATGACCGATGGCCTGCTGCGGAAGCTGAATTCAGCATTCAAGCCGGATCTGTTCGTCAATCATTACGGCAGCTCCGAAATCTACACCTTCACAATCAATCAAAATGCAACGGCAAAGCCGGGTTCGGCGGGCAAGGCCGGGATCAACCAACTCGTCAGGGTCGTCAAGCTTGCCGCGCGTTCGGCGTCGGACCTGGCGTCGACGGAGGAGGAGGGCGAGATCGTCGCACTGCTGGCCGGCGACGAGTCATTCGAAGGCTATTGGAGGCGCCCCGATGCCGATGCCAGGTCGCTCCGCGACGGTTGGTATTTCACCGGCGATACCGGCTTTGTCGACAAGGACGGCGAGCTGTTCGTGACCGGACGGACCGACGACATGATCATCACGGGCGGCGAGAACGTATCGCCGGTGGAGATCGAAAGCTGCCTGTCGCTGCACCCCGCGGTGTCGGAAGTGGCGGTCGTCGGGCTCCCTGACCAAAAATGGGGAAAGATCGTTACCGCGTTCGTCAAGCGTGGCACGTACGTCAGCGAGGCCGATCTCGAGGCATTCTGCATGGATTCCGGACTCGCGAACTTCAAGCGTCCGCGAAGATTTGTCTTCGTCGATGCCATCCCGAGATCGCCCGTTGGAAAGCTGCTGCGCAGGTTGCTGGTCGCGGGCGAGTACGACGCCGAGCGTCAGCCGCCACCCAGTGCTGCATAGACCTCAATCGTCCAAAGGAAGGAAAACGAAATGCCCTCATCGTTCAATTTTGTCGACCCACGTCTCTTGAAGCTCGACGGCTTCGAGGTGGAAGTCGACGAGGCTCACGAGCGGGCCGATATCATTCTCAACCGGCCTCCCTATAACATCGTCTCGATGCCACAGCGCGATCAGCTTCGGCTGGTGTTCGAAACCCTGGACGAGGATCCGCGCGTCAGGATCATTGTCGTGAGATCGATAGGCGAACATTTCTCCAGCGGCGGCAATATCGGAGGCTTCATGGAAGCCACGCCGGAGCATGTGTCGAAGCTCGCCTGGAATATCGCTTCGCCTGCGCGCTGCGCCAAGCCGGTGATCGTCGCCAATCGCGGATATTGTTTCGGTGTCGGGTTTGAACTTTCTCTGGCCTGCGATTTCAGGATCGCGTCGGAGACGACATTTTACGCGTTGCCGGAGCAAAAGCTCGGACAGATTCCCGGTTCAGGCGGATCCGCGCGATTGCAGAAGATGATCGGCATCACCCGCACCAAGGACATCGTGATGCGCTCGAAGCGAATTAGCGGCAAACAGGCCCAGGAATGGGGCATCGCCACCGAGTGCGTGCCCGATGCCGAATTGGAGAAAGCGACCGACAAGCTCGTCGACGAACTCCGCACGTTCTCGCCGCTGGCTCAGCGCACGGCCAAGAAACTCTTGAACGACACCGAGGACTCGACACTAGCAATCGCGATCGAGCTCGAGGGCCATTGTTACAGCCGCTTGCGCCAATCGGCGGATTTCAAGGAAGGTGTCGAAGCCTTCAACGCCAAACGCGCTCCGAAGTTTGCCGGACTATAGCCGACGTTGGAGAGGCCCGACACGCGCACATCACGTGTCGGGCCTCTCCGGTTTAGACGATGGCTCACTCGCCAAAACGACTGAAAACAACAATCATAATGGGAGGGTTGGAAGTGATGGTGACAAGCACGCCGCTGGTGGATGCGCAGGCCACTGCCGGAAACAGGCAAATGGTGAGCGCGATAATTGCCTCTGTTCTTGGCTGGTCGCTCGATCTATTCGATGTATTCATTCTGCTCTATGTCGGCCGGTCATCGGCACTCTGTTCTTTCCCGCCCGGATTTCCTGCGACTATCGCGGGTAATATTAGTCGAATGCAACCCGGAGCGTGGGGCTCTCCGGCTGCTCGCTGCTGATTTCTCCGACCTTTCATCTTTGCTAAGGAGTTTTCTAATTCTCATACCGTTGTTTTGGAAATCAGCCCAATCAGAGGTCGAAATGGGAATGCTTAGTCGGTTTAAGATCCGCACGGGCGCTGTCGAACGCGACGCAAAGCTTGGTCGGAAAATTTCAGGCAAAGCGCGCTCGACGCGAGATCAGCGCGCGATGTAGTCTGCGTCCGTCGCCGAGACGTATTTCGTAACCGCGTCGCCCACGCCGCTTCCATTGCCTCATCCCTTCGGCAGATGTTCACCTTGAACGACGGTGAAAACGCCCTTCAGATATCGAGGTGGAATGTTGTTAAGGTACGATAGAACCACTATCGGGGTGACGAAATTGAGACCGGACTCGGTTTGTCGACATATCAACAGAACATTGCAGCTGGTCGGTCGCATCTTAACTCGTAGTTCTTTCGAAAGTTGCACGTACGATGCGTGGGCTGCTGGCGAGCTGTCGTAACCCACCGATCGCCTTCCGAACGGGCGAACCATTTACAACCTTTCATTGCCGAGAGCAGTCAACTGTCGCGCGGCATTCCTGTGCTGAAGCGCACGTTGGCACGGCAACGCGCAGCGCCAGCATCGATCGTAGATCGTAAATCGAACGAGCCTGAGCGGCGGAGTCTAAGGCGACGAGACAGCTTGCAGCAGTCACCCAACGCAAGAGCTCTTCTTCATCATCGTGTTCCGATCTGCCTGCGACGGCGTTGAGTGCGCAGAAGCCGACAAGTCGTCGCACGATTCCTCCAAGCGGCGGGACATCTGCGGCATCTAAGCTTGTGCGGAGCCGTTCACTGCGCGCAGACCAGAACTCCGAGCCAACCTCCTCCGGATTGTGAGCATCGATCTTGCCGCCAAATTGCGGGACATAGCCACCGCCAGTCCCGGCTGAGCTGCAGAAAAAACTTGTGCCGAAGTGATCCCCGAGCGGCACGTAGCGAACCGATATCGACCGTAGTTTCGTGCAGTGGGGCGGCGGAGTTTGATCACCCCTAAGCCTCTCCCGGCCGCGAAGGAGGCTGCCTTGTAGAGGCACGAGCCTATTCCGTTCTGATCTCGCTAGGTGACTTGTTCGTCCAGCGGCGAAATGCGCGGCGGAAATTTGCAGCATCACTGAATCCGAGCGCCAGCGCAATATCGTCGTTTGCGAGCCTTGTCGTGCGCAGGTATTTCAGCGCGATTTGCATTCGAAGTTCGTCCAGCAAGCCGCGGAAAGAAATGCCTTGTTCCCGTAGCTGACGTCGCAACGAGCGATCGCTCACGTCAAGGAGCTTCGCTATGGTGGCGAGGGTCGGAGGGTTGGTGATATCCCGGAGCAGGAGTGCGCGAATCTCTCCGGCTACTCCAATTCGGGATTTCAGATCGTTGAGCAGGTCATCGCAGAGGGCCACGACCGCTGGGTACGTCGTCTTGTTGCCGAGATTTGCTGTTTGGTCCAGCCATGCCGAGCGAAAAATGATCTGGTTGGTCCTGCTTGCGAAGCTTAGACGACATCCGATCTGGTCCGCGGGCAGCCCAAAGTCATGGGCTTCCGGATAGGCCACGCTGATCTGATCCGGAGTGAACGCAGGGCCCATGATATCCCGCATCAGCGATATATGAATGCCGATCTGCATCTCGGTGATGAAGCGGTAGACTTGCGGATCGGTTGCGGCGCGCGCATTGGGCTCAATGACCCAGCTCGCGACTCCTTCCCGCTCGGTGAATTCGATAGTTGCGAGCGGCGCCGCGAGCGCGTGATAAAGTTCGGCAAAAGCCATCGCCTTGCGGAAGTCGGGGCAGCAAAGAATGGCGAACCCGTACATGCCGTAAGCGGAGATGTGGATCGATGTACCGATGTGGTATGGCAGGAGCGGGTCGCTTGAGAGCCGAATTGCGTTCTTGCAGGCCGTCATCAATTCCGCGAGCGAAATCCTCGACTTCGGAGAGTGCACCTGGTCCACGGTCAGGTTGACGTCTCTCAGTATTTCGCCGGCTGGGCAACCGCGGTCGACGAGTACGTCGAATAGCGCGGCAAGTTTGGTCGATTCGTAAACACGCTCACCCAATCCAACGATCGGCCTCACATTTGCGTTGTTCGAAATGGAGCGCAAAGCGGAAGACCTGTCGGGCTGCTTGGAATAGCGCAACGGAACCTACCTTTGGACACCCACACCGTTCGAAGCTTGTGTCACTCGTCGTCGGGGCAGGGTAGCAGTTTTTTCCCTCACGCGTAGGCTTGGGCAGCTGGGGCTCGGACTCCCTTTGGGCGGTAAAATGCAGCAGTTTTATTCAAGACCTCGTTCCTGATAAGGGGCAGCTTGTCCGGCTCGGACCCGCTCGTCGTCCGTTTCGGACCTTCACAAGCAGCAATCTGCGCGCGAGGCTCGGGCTGGTGCCGTGCGGTGCGACCGTCGGGAAGCAGAACGTTAGACCAAGCGATCCGCTCGCAGAATTGCGGATGCCGAAACGGCCGGAGGAAAGACAAGTCGAGGGAGGTCGCCATGGTGGGAAGGCTGATTCAAACCACCAAATCAGCTTATCAATATCCGTTGATCTTCAAGCAATTGTGGCACACGCCGCGCGTGCAGGCACCGAATCAGGAGATCGTTTACCGCGATCTGAGGCGCTTCACCTATCTCCAGATCAAGGAGAGGATTGGCCGTCTCGCATCGGCTCTGAGCAAAGCAGGTGTCGTACCCGGTGACACGGTAGGCGTCCTCGACTGGGACAGCCACCGGTTTCTCGAAGCTTTCTTCGCGATCCCGATGATGGGCGCCGTATTGCAGACGGTGAATGTCCGTCTGTCACCCGAGCAGATCGCCTACACAATCGACCACGCTGGCGCCTCGATGCTTCTCGTCAACGATGAGTTCGTCGGATTGCTGGAGGGGCTGAAGGCCCAATTGCCGCAGGTCAAACGGCTGATCGTGATGTCGGACCGACCTGCGCCGCAGACTGGCAGTCTGTCCTTTGTCGGCGAATATGAGAGCCTGCTTGCTGCGGCTGCGCCGGACTACGACTTTCCTGACTTCGACGAGAATACCCAAGCGACCACTTTCTACACGACTGGCACGACCGGACTGCCCAAGGGGGTCTATTACAGCCACCGGCAACTCGTGCTCCACACGATCTGCGGGTTGGCGCTGTTCGGCATGGCGGGGCTGCAGGGACGCTTTTCGCGCGACGACGTCTACATGCCGATCACGCCGATGTTTCACGTCCATGCCTGGGGTTTTCCCTGGTCCGCGACGCTCGCTGGCGTCAAGCAGGTCTATCCCGGACGCTACGAGCCGGCGATGCTGGTCAAGCTGATCAAGAGTGAGGGCGTCACCTTCACCCACGGCGTGCCGACCATCCTGCAGATGCTGCTCAACGCAGCGGCTGCGGAGAATGTGGATCTGAAGGGCCTCAAGATGGTGATTGGCGGTTCGGCGTTGCCGAAGGCGCTGGCCAAGCGGGCGCTTGCTGCAGGCATCGATATCTTCGCGGGCTATGGGATGTCGGAGACCGGCCCGCTTGCCGCTGTGTCCCATGTTCGATCGAAGGACCTTACCGGCGATCCGGACGGGGAGGTCGAGTTCCGCGCCAGAGCCGGCATCGCCGCGCCGCTGGTGGATCTACGCATAGTCGACGCCGACATGAAGAACGTGGCGCATGACGGCAAATCCGCCGGCGAGATCGTGATGCGGGCGCCCTGGCTCACCCAGGGCTATTTCAACAATCCCGAAGGCTCGGAACAGCTCTGGGCCGGGGGTTACCTGCACACCAGCGATATCGCTGTGGTTGACGCGAACGGCTACGTGCACATCACCGACCGTATCAAGGACGTGATCAAGACCGGCGGCGAGTGGGTGTCATCGCTGCAGATCGAGGATCTGATCTCGCAATGCGCCGGCGTTGCAGAGGCGGCCGTCATCGGCGTCAAGGACGACAAATGGGGTGAGCGGCCGCTTGCGCTCGTGGTCAAGCGAGCGTCCGATGCGAATAGCATCAGCGACGCGGTCATCAAGAATTACCTCAAGGTGTTCGCCGACAAAGGCATCATCTCGAAATACGGAATTCCGGAGAAGATCCTGTTCATCGACAGCATTCCGAAGACGAGCGTCGGCAAGATCAACAAGAAGGCACTGCGCGAACGGTACAGTGACGTGTAGCTGTTCGAACGCGGCCACGAAGAGATCGAGGAGGAAAACGTGAGCAACCTCACCCTTGCCGGTTTGGGCGAAAGAGTTGGGCATGAACTCGGACTTTCAGATTGGGTCACGATAGATCAGCCACGCATCGACGCGTTTGCGTCCTGCACCGGCGATCGCCAATGGATCCATGTCGACGTTGAAAGGGCGAAGCGGGAAAGTCCTTTCCGCGGTCCGATCGCGCATGGCTATCTGACGCTGGCGATGGTGGCGCCGCTCGCGATGCAGGTCGGCGTCATCCCGAGCGATGCCGCCGCCGGGCTGAATTACGGGATCGATAAGGTTCGCTTCCTCACGCCGGTGCTGGTCGGTGCGCGTGTGAGGCTGCGCGTTGTCCTTGCTGGAATCGAACCGAGGGACGGCGGACAGGTCATCATGAAGACCCAAAATACGCTGGAAGTGGAGGGATCGGAGAAGCCTGCTCTGATAGCTGAAACGCTGGCGTTGCTTATCCCTGCGACCGGAGCAAGATAGCGATGGGCACTGAAGATCACGACAGGCCCTTGTCGTTGGAGGGGATTACCGACGAAGCCTCCAGAAATACGCTGGCGCTGAATCCACTTGTCGGCATCCGGGGTCAGGACTTGGCTGACAGTGCGGGCATTCTGTTCAAAGCGGTGGTCAACGAACCGAAGGTCGCCGCGGAACAGTGGCTCTCTTTTCTCGGCGAACTTGGCTCCATCGTCGCCGGCAAGTCGGAGCGTGCGCCGCGCGCGGGCGACAGGCGATTTTCTGATGCCACCTGGAAGGAGAGCGCGCTGCACAGCGGGATGCTCAAGGCATATCTTGCCTGGGGCGATGCAGTCAGCAGCTTCGTCGACAAGACAAGCCTGAGCGACCTTGACAAGGCGCGGGCGCACCTGGTCACGGAAATTCTGATTGATGCGGTCGCTCCGACCAATTCAATGCTGACCAATCCGGCCGCAGTGCGCAAATTCGTCGACACCGGCGGTCGAAGCGTCTGGCGCGGATTGAAGAATTACTTCGATGATCTCGCCAGGAATGGGGGAATGCCGGCGATGGTCGATCAGAGCGCGTTCAAGGTCGGCGAGAATCTTGCGACGACTCCCGGCGCGGTGATCTTTCGCAACGAGTTGTTGGAGCTGATCCAGTACACGCCGACGACCCCAAATGTCTGGAAACGGCCGCTGGTCATCACGCCTCCGCAGATCAACAAATACTACGCGCTCGATCTTTCGCCCGACAAAAGTATGGTCCGCTTCCTGCTTAAGAGCGGCATTCAGGTCTTCTGTGTGAGCTGGCGCAATCCGACCGCGGCCAATCGCGACTGGGGCCTCGACAGCTACGTCGCGGCGCTCGACGAAGCCGTCGACGTCGCGCGCGAGGTCACCGGCAGCGACGATATCTCCATGATGGGATCCTGCTCCGGCGGCATTACATCGACAGCGTATTTCGCAACGCTCGGCAGCGGTGCGGAGAAGATCAGGAACATGGTGCTGGCGGTCTGCTTGCTCGATCCGAACACCGCCGATGAGAGCGCATTCGGCTGCCTGATGACGCCGGAGACAATACGCGCGGCCAAGGAAGCCTCCCGGCTGCGCGGCATGATCGACGGCCACGAACTGGCGCGGATGTTCGCGTGGATGAGGCCGAACGACTTGATCTGGAACTACTGGGTCAACAACTACCTGCTGGGCAATCAGCCGCCGGCCTTCGATATCCTGTACTGGAATGCCGACACGACCCGACTTCCGGCAGGTCTGCATGGCGATTACCTCGATCTCTATTTCACGAACCCGTTCGTCAACGCCGGAAAGCTCTCGTTGAACGGCAAGACGATCGACATGAGCAGGATCAAGGCCGACAGCTACGTGATCGCCGGCGTGACCGACCACATCACGCCCTGGAAGGGTGTGCACAAGACCGCGCAGATCATGGGCGAGGGGACGACCTTCGTGCTTTCGAACAGCGGCCATCTCCAGAGCCTCCTCAACCCGCCGAGCAATCCGAAGGCCTCCTTCATGATCGGGGCCGTCAATCCATCCGGTCCAGACGCATTCTTGGCCGCAGCCGAGAAGCGAAAGGGAAGCTGGTGGCTCGACTGGCGCGATTGGCTGCACGCACGATCAGGCGAAGAGGTTGCGGCACCCGCGTCGCTAGGTAGCGAACGCCATCCCGTCCTTGCTGCGGCTCCTGGGACTTACGTCTTTGACTGACGATCCTACAGGAGGAAACCGAGTCGCCACGCCGCGCGAGATCGAGGTGCGGCAAATCGTGATCGACGGGCAGTTGCTCCAGGTTGCCATCAGGCACAGCCGCGGCCAGCAGCCGCCGCTGTTGTTGTTCAACGGAATCGGGGCCAACTGGGAGTTGGCGAAGCCGTTCCTCGAAGCACTCACGAGCACGACGGCAATCATCTTTGACGTGCCTGGCGTCGGCGGTTCGCCCAGGCCGGTCCTGCCGTATCGCCCGTCGACGCTGGCGCGGCTTGCCGCCGGTCTCGTTGCGGAGCTCGGCTATGCAGAGATCGACGTCGCCGGCGTGTCCTGGGGAGGTGGAATTGCGCAGCAGTTCGCGCATCAATATCCAAAGCTCTGCCGGCGGCTGGTGCTCGCCGCAACGGCGCCGGGCGCCACCATGGTGCCAGCGGGCCCTTCTGTACTTTGGAAGATGGTGACGCCGCGCCGCTATACCGACAAAGATTACATGAACAGGATTGCGGCGGACCTCTATGGCGGAACCTTTCGCAGCGACCCGTCATTGATCGGCCGACATGCGGCAGCGATGCATGGTGTGCGCAACCTCGGTTACCTGTATCAGCTTCTTGCCGTGGCGGGCTGGACCAGCCTGCCGTGGCTGTGGTCGCTGCCGCAGCAGACGCTCGTCCTGATGGGCAGCGACGATCCATTGGTCCCTCCGATCAACGGTCACATCCTGGCGGGCCTGATCCCGAACGCCGAGCTCCGGATGATTGATGACGGTCACCTGTTCATCGTGACCCGGCCGGTGGAAACCGCCGCCGTGATCGAGGCATTCCTTGCCGACGCGAGCAGACTTGTCGAGCCTTCATTTCCGCTCTCACGAATGGCCAACTGGGTCAGAGGTCTAGTTTCGACGTTCGGAGGACGCCGCGATGCCCAATCGCAGCAAGAGGGAGGAAATGATGACGGACACGACCTGGTATATCGAGGACCGCATGAAAGAGGGTCTTGAGGGGATACGTGCCAGCATTGGCCGAAACGAGGCGACTTGAACCAAGAGGATCTCCGGCGAAGCGACAAGCCAGCTTTTGCTGGAGCCACCAAACGCAGGAAAGGCTTACCACTCAGCGCAGGGAGGAACCGATGGCTACTCAGCAGGCAAAACCAATCGAGAAACCGGACCATCCGCCGCCTCCAATCGAAGGCGACTTCTACAGGATAGCCGCCGTGCTGAACGAAAGCGAGCGCGCCCTGCTCAAACGTGTTCGCGAGTTCACGGAAGGCGTGATCGCGCCGGTGATCGAGGATTATTGGAGCCGGGATGCATTTCCCTTCGAAATCATCCCGAAGATGGCCGAAGTCGGCATCGGCGGGGTGGGCTATCAGGGATACGGCGCCGCCGGCGGCAGCTGGCTGCTGAACGGCTTTGTCGCGATGGAGTTGGCGCGCGTCGATGCGTCGGTCGCGACGTTCTGGGGCGTGCACACCGGCCTTTCGGCCGGGTCTATCTATTGGTGCGGGGACGAGGAGCAGAGGCAGCGCTGGCTGCCGCCCATGATGCGCTTCGAGAAGATCGGCTCGTTCGGCCTGACGGAGCCCCTGGTAGGGTCGGCTACATCGGGTGGAATGACGACGACGTGCCGCCGCGAAGGCGACAGCTGGATCCTCAACGGCCAGAAGAAATGGATCGGCAATTCCACGTTCGCCGACATCAACGTGATCTGGGCGCGAGAGGAAGGCTCGAACCAGGTGAAGGGCTTTGTGGTGGGAAAGGACAATCCCGGTTTCTCTGTGGAGAAGATCAAGACCAAGATGGCCCTAAGGGTTGTGCAAAACGGGTTAATTACCCTGAGCGACTGCCGCGTTCCCGAGGCTGATCGGCTGCAGAACGCCAACTCGTTCAAGGACACCGCCAAAGTTCTGAGGATGACGCGTACGGGCGTGGCATGGTTCGCCGTAGGCTGCCAGATGGGAGCATACGAGCATGCGCTGCGCTATGCGACGGAGCGTACGCAGTTCGGGAGGCCTATTGGGGGATTCCAGCTCGTGCAGGATCTGCTGGTACGCATGCTTGGCAACGTCACATCGACCCAAGCGATGATGCTGCGTCTCGCGCAGCTTCAAGACGAAGGCGTGATGCGCGATGAGCATGCGTCGCTCGCGAAGGCGTTCTGCACGGTCAAATGCCGCGAAACCGTCGGCTATGCGCGTGAGTTGCTCGGCGGCAACGGCATCCTGCTCGAAAATCACATCGGACGGTTCGTGGCCGATGCCGAAGCGATCTACTCCTACGAGGGCACAAGGGAGATGAACACGCTGATCGTCGGCAAGTCCATTACAGGATTGAGTGCCTTCGTATGACGCATGCAAATGAGGGACCACCATGAACGGCGCAGAGAGCCTTTTACGGACGCTCGTCGGATCGGGCGTTGAGGTCTGTTTCGGCAATCCCGGCACGTCGGAAATGCATTTCGTGGCGGCGCTCGACAGGGTCGAGGGAATGCGAGTTGTGCTTGGTCTTTTCGAAGGCGCGGTAACCGGAATGGCGGATGGCTACGGTCGCATGGCTGAGAAACCGGCCGCTACCTTGCTGCATCTGGGGCCGGGACTGGCCAACGGGCTCGCCAATCTCCACAACGCACGGCGCGCGAGGACCCCAATTGTCAATATCGTCGGTGACCATGCGACCTATCATGCGCAATATGACGCCCCGCTTGCGTCGGACGTACATGGTTTCGCGCGGCCGGTCTCTGCGTGGGTGCATTCGTCGGCAAGTGCCCGGACAGTAGCCTCGGACGGAGCGATGGCCGTGCAGGCAGCGCTACTATATCCCGGT
This sequence comes from uncultured Alphaproteobacteria bacterium, assembly GCA_963822795.1. GTDB lineage: Bacteria > Pseudomonadota > Alphaproteobacteria > Rhizobiales > Xanthobacteraceae > Bradyrhizobium. The sequence goes on along the minus strand of CAWGJM010000013.1, from coordinate 113,785 downwards.
CAGATCGCTACGTTGATCCTTCCCGCCGACGCGGCGTGGCTAGAGGCTGACCGTCCGGCACCGGCCTTGCCGAAGCCGTCGCCGGCAGCGGTGTCAACCGAGGCGATCGACCAGGCCGCTGCGGCGCTCGGATCTGGCCGCAAGACCATGATACTGATTCGCGGAGCTGCACTGAAGGAACGCGGGCTTCGCGCGGCCGGTCGCGTTGCGGCAGCAACCGGTGCACGGATCGCCTGCGACACGTTTGCTCCGCGCTGCCAGCGCGGCGTCGGGCGGGTGGAGGTCGAACGCATTCCCTATTTCGCCGAACAGATCGTCGAATTCATGAAAGAGACTGAGCAACTGATCCTGGTCGGCGCGAGTCCTCCGGTGAGCTTCTTCGCATATCCGAACAAGCCGTCCTGGTGCACGCCCGAGGATTGCAAAATCCTCTATCTCGCCCACCCTAACGAGGATGGCACCGTCGCCTTGGAAGCCCTTGCCGACGCTGTGAAAGCGCCCAAGCAGCCGATGCATGTCGGCGTGTCCAGGAAGCCCGATATTCCAAGCGGCGCGCTCAATCCGCTGAAAGCCGGACAGGTCATCGCCTATTATCTTCCGAGCGGCGCCATCATTTCCGATGAAGGCGCAACCGCTGGCGGCGGTGTTCATCGATATGCGGCCAACATCGAACCGCACGATCATCTCGCGCTGGCCGGTGGCGCGATCGGGCAGGGCATTCCAGTCGCTGCGGGCGCTGCAGTCGCCTGTCCGGACAGGAAGGTGGTGTGTCTACACGGCGACGGCGGAGCGATGTACACGCTGCAGGCGCTTTGGACGCAGGCGCGGGAATTGCTCGACGTCACCACGGTGATCTTCGCCAACCGTTCCTACGCGATCCTCAACATCGAGCTCGCGCGCGTCGGAGCCGGAGAGCCCGGACCGAGGGCCTTTTCAATGCTCGATCTGCACAATCCTGAACTTGATTGGGTCAAGCTTGCTTCTGGTATGGGCGTGGAAGCGAGCCGGGCAACGTCAGTTGAGGAATTTGCGACCCAGTTCGCAAGCGCGATGAAGCATCGGGGGCCGCGCTTGATCGAGGTCGTCGTGTAGCCGGGAGAACAGGCTTCGCTGGCGTGGGGCAAGTAGATTGTGCGTTCCAGAACTTCTGCGCACCAAAGGCGAACTGATCCTGCGGGAGGATGCGCCACTGGCCGCGACGGCGGCCGAGCAGCAATTCTTCCAGTCGCTCGATTCAGTCTGCCGCTTCGGCAGCCGCAAGCCGGAAATAAACAACTCATCCCCACCTGCAGGTTTCTCAGAAGCGGAAGCGAAGCCCAACCGTGGGATCGATCGTACTCCGATTGAGGAAGCCGTTCGCCAGGCCGCCATTGTTCTGCGAGAACATTATTCCGGCATAGGCATCAAACTTCTTCGCAAACTGCCAATCGACGGCGAATGAAACGGCGTCGAACGTGCCGTGGCAGTTTGCGAACGCTGCGGCGTTGGCGGCGCAACTGACCGGTAACCCAAAGGCGGGCTGATCGTAGTGATAATACGCGCCGATCACATCCAAATTGGCAGTGACGGCGTATTTCGCTCCAGTCCAGAATACGTGGAATAACTTGTCGCCGGCGGCGAAAGCCGTGTTGTTGATGTTCGTGTTGTTGATGGCAGCGCAGCCGGCGCAGACGAAGTCTCCCGCGATATTACTAAAACCAGTACCGGGGGCGAAAGGATCGCTGGGGGGCGCATATCGAATGAATTCGTATCCCGCAAACAGCTTGAGAGGCCCGTTGCTGTATTTGCCAACAAACATCACGCTGGAATCATTGGAGAGCGTGGCGGTGACAACCTGCGGCAGCACCGCCGGCAGCGTGTTGCCGGCAAGCGCTACCGACACGGCGTTCTGGACGTAGCTGCCAATTGCATCGAGCGAAAGCGTGCCGCCAGCCAAATTGGCGATGTCGCCACCGACTTGGAACTGATAGGAACCGGTCGCAGCATTGTTCAGTTCGTAGCCACCGAATTGCCAGAGTGCCGCAACCCTGAACTGGCCGATGTCAACACGGTACTTCACCGCCGTGCTAAATCGGCAGTCCTCGGTATCGCCCACGCCGCACGTAATCCCCTGCCAGCCGATCGGCGAGAAAGCGTACGAAGCGCCCATCGGATCGTAGGCAAAAACAGCGTCCAAAGTCAGTGAGTTTTGCCGGAAAACGGTCAAGGTGCCATAGGGTGAACTGACGCCCAAATAGCCCACCGAATTGTAAAATTGCCCGGCCCGGCTCGAGTCGGCGCCCGAGTTTTGGCTGGTGAGCGGCACGCCACCGTTCTGAACCACCGAGTGCGGTCCATTGGATAATTGCAGGGAATAGGGATCGAACCCGGCCTGCAGATCGAAGATAAAAGCCCAACCGGGAGCGAACGGCTCGTTCCCCTTGATGCCGATGTTTGAATTGCTCAAACCGTTCGGCGCAAGGCTCCACTGCGCGCGATTGCTATACTTCTGGATAAGATAATCTGCCCCAACGGCGGATGTGCCATTGAAGGGGGCGCCATGGCTCAGCCAGGTCACGCCGCCATCGATCGTGCCGTAGACCGTGATGCCATTCCAGGTCAACGGGCAACCGGTGACGACAAAGTCCTCAAGGCTGCCGCACGCGGCTGGCGTCGGCGGAGCCTTGGTGGTCACCGCGGGCGCAACCTTGGTTGCCATGATGTCGTCGGCAGATGCATCCGACGCATACGCGGCGCCAGCGAGTCCGAGTATCAAGGCCGCGGAAACACCAAATTTTTTCATGCTGGCGATCGCGCGTGATCGCACGAAGCCTGCAACGCGGGCGCGGCATCACTTCTGCGCCGCTCAAGACTCGCGCACCATGCCGCCCAAAATTCTATACTTGTGCGCGAGGGACATCCAGCATTTCATTAGCTTCGGACAGTGGCGGGGAGCGTTAGCGATTTCGCAAATTTACGTAGCCGCTCAATTCGGCCAAATCATTGAGATAGCTATATTTTTGGCGTGATTTGCGGAGCAAGCCAACGCGCTACCGACTGAACTGGTGGACCCGCACTGCCAGTCCGAAAGTGAAGTCGCGGGAAAGGCGGGAGCTCTCGTCAGTGTGGTAGGAGGGATTTCGCGCCTGCTGGAGCCAGGGATGGAGAGGGCTCCGCGCGACGGCCCCACCGCTGGGCCAGCGCCGCGCAGACCATCAGCTGGATCTGATGGAAGAGCATGAGGGGGAGGACGGCCGCGCCCACGGTGTGCGAAGCGAAGATCACCTTGGCCATGGTGATGCCCTGAGACAGGCTCTTCTTCGAGCCGCAAAAGACGATGGTCACCCGGTCGGAGCGGTCGAAGCCCAACCATCTGCTGACTAGCGCGGTAGTGATCAGCGCGGCGGCGAGAAGGACGCCGTCGGCGACCAGCAGCCCGACCAGAACTGAAGGCGGGACCTGGTGCCACAGGCCTTCGCCGACTGCCGCGCTGAAGGCTGAATAGACGATGAGCAGGATCGAGCCCTGGTCGACCGCGCTGACGATGCTCTCGTTGCGTCCGATCCATCTGCCGATCAGCGGCTGTATTAGCTGTCCGCAGACGAACGGCACGAACAGCTGCAGCACGATTTCACCGATGGTGCGCCAAGCCGAGCCGGATCGGAGATGGTTCGAGAGCACGAGGCTCACGACCACTGGCGTGACGAAGATGCCGATGATGCTTGAAGCCGAGGCGCTGCAGACCGCCGCCGGAACGTTCCCCTTTGCTATGGCCGTGAAGGCGATTGAGGATTGGACCGTGGACGGCAGGGTGCAGAGAAACAGAATGCCGGCGTAGAGCGCAGGCGTCACGAGCGGCAACAGGAGCGGTTTGAAGGCGACGCCGAACAGCGGAAACAGGACGAATGTGGTCAGCAGCACCAGGGCATGCAGGCGCCAGTGACTTGCCCCCGCGATCACCGCTTGGCGCGATAGCTTTGCCCCGTGCAGGAAAAACAGCAGGGCGATGGCGACGTTGGTGAGATGATCCACGACCACGGCCGCCGCGCCGCGGCATGGCAGGAGGCTCGCCAGGACGAGCGTCCCTATCAGCGCAAGGATGAAGTTGTCAGGCAAGAACTTGGGTCGGGACATGCTTGTGATCTGATTCGTTGAGGCGATTCCCAGGACATGCTCCAGCTTGTCTGACCGTGAAAATCGGAACCCTGCACTTGGAGCTCGAGCAGCGACCGCAAACCGGCTATGCTCGCGCTGGAAGGCTTATCAAGCCGAACGTCCGCCGGGTCAGGCTCGAAAGTGCCTGACCGAAAATTCAGCACGCTTTCCCTGGGGAAACCAACCTGAGCTCATGCCTCGCCGCGCGAGTTCGAGGATTTTCGTCGCACTGGAAACATGCCCCAGTGAGAACAGCTGATCCATTCATCGCGATCGATCGCGAACGCAGAGCATGATGCGATTACCGTCATCTTCATGGTTGTCTCCTTTGTTGTGCGACCATTTCTCAGATAAGAGACGACCAAACCGGCACCATTAAAACCTTGTTTAAGCGTGGCAAAAAAGTGCAAGGTCGTTCAGCAACCGCGTTCGCACGAAAGGCTGCGCCTCACGGTGCCACTTTTCGTGCAAATACTTTTCCGCTCGAACGCGCACCGAAATGCTTGCCATCGAGAAGGCACGAACGGCTGCGCGGTTGCAAACGCCGGCCGCAGATATTGAGGACAACATCAATCGGGGCCGACCGGCCGGTATTGCGGCGGCGTGCGGATTTACACGGGGTTCTGATGACTCTTTTGAATAGGCTGTCAGTGCAAAAAAGTTAACGCGCGGCCGCCGCCACAGGCATGCCGTCGCCAGTCCAGCGAAAGAATAGCCTTTGTCTCGGCGGCATAAGCCGGGAGGAATAGGACCGCGGCGACGTCGCCAATCTTTTTTAGTACGGCGAAGCTTCTGCTGCTTTCTGTGCCGAAATTTCCTGCAAGGCGGTACATATGGCTCTTCGTCATGGCTCGATACTCCGTATGTCGGCCGGGCCGCGGCAACCATGTGTTTGGGGATCACTCACGCGACCCTTGCCGCAGCCGCCGATGAGTGCGCCCGCTGATCGGCCGGGCCATGTGATGGCGGGCGGCTGAGGCGGATCATCGGCACTTGCCACGCTCGGAAAGGCCGGCTTGGTCCGAAACGATCCGATGGCCTGGCAACTCGACCAAGGTAGGACCGCGAGAGCCATTACCAACATCAGGAAGTGAATGTGGCGATGCGATGGGGTCGACATCTTGGTCTCCACGCCGGCTAACGACTGATGCAGGCTTGGCAACGGTGCGGCGACCTTATGGACTGACGATAGGGCTGTAGAGCTCACGGCTTTGCATCACGTTTTCAAATCGGTAGCCGCAAGTTAAATGTGAGCGGGAGGGAGAGCGACTAAATTGGGGTTTAAGGAATTCACATCAAATTCATTCGGTTGCTGATCGCGAAGTTACGGCGCGGAAGGCCACGCGTCACAACGACCGCAGAGCGCTCCACCATCGGTTCCGAATGATCACGTTTGAAAGAGTCAACCGAAAGCTCATTAGTTCAACCAACAGGAGGTGATCTCCGACCCAGGCTACTGCGCACAGTTCTATGCGAACGCAGATTGCCAGAACCTCGGTCCGGGCAATCCGTATAACGACGGCGGCTACTATCGTAGCGACTGGCAGAACAGCCACGCGTTCATGGAGCATCGTTGGCACCGTCACCACCGGACGCACCGCCGATAGTGGAAGTAGCAGTGGTCGTTTCCCGGCGGCCAGCGAGAGCGCCCGCCGGACAACGAAGCGCGCAGGCCTACTCCGCGGCGACCATCAGCGCTTTGAAGTCGATACCCAGCGCCTTGGCAACGCCTTCGCCGTAGACCGGATCGGCCTTGGCGCAGTTGGCGACATGCCGCTGCTGGATATGCCTCGCCGCCGCACCGACTTGGCGCGCGGTGTTGTCGAACAGTGTCTGCTTCTGTCGCGGATTCATCTTGCGGAATAGATCGCCCGGCTGCTGCCAGTGATCGTCGTCCACCCGGTGATCCCAGTGCGCGGCAGCGCCCGTAAGCTCGAGCGGTGGCTCGTTAAGCTGCGGCTGATCGGTCCACTCACCTCGGCTATTGGGGAAATAGGTCGGCGTTCCGCCGAGATTGCCGTCAGTGCGCATGGCGCCATCGCGGTGATAGCTGTGGTACGGGCACTTCGGTGCGTTGACCGGGATGTGGTGATGGTTGACCCCAAGACGGTAGCGCTGTGCGTCTCCATAAGAGAACAGGCGCGCCTGTAACATCTTGTCCGGCGAATAGCCGATGCCCGGCACGATATTCGCGGGCGAGAACGCCGCCTGTTCGATTTCCGCGAAGAAGTTTTCCGGGTTTCGATTGAGCTCAAAATACCCGACCTCGATCAGCGGGAAACGGCCCTTCGGCCAGACCTTCGTCAGATCGAATGGATTGAAGGGGAATGCCCTCGCCTCGGTGTCCGTCATTACCTGGATGAAGAGCTTCCAGCGGGGGAAATTCTCGGCCTCGATGCTTTCGAACAGATCCCGCTGATGGCTCTCGCGGTCCTTGCCGACCACGGCTTCGGCTTCGGCGTCCGTCAGGTTCTGGATGCCCTGCTGGGTACGGAAGTGGAACTTGACCCAGGTGCGCTCGTTTGCGGCGTTGAGGAAACTGTAGGTGTGACTGCCGAAGCCGTGCATGTGACGAAAACTCTTCGGGATGCCGCGGTCGCTCATGACGATCGTGACCTGGTGCAGCGCTTCCGGCAGCAGCGTCCAGAAGTCCCAGTTGTTGTCGGCGCTGCGCATGCCGGTGCGCGGGTCGCGCTTGATGGCGTGGTTGAGGTCGGGGAAGCGCAGCGGGTCGCGGAAGAAGAACACCGGCGTGTTGTTGCCGACGACGTCCCAGTTGCCTTCCTCAGTATAGAACTTCAGGGCAAAGCCGCGGATATCGCGCTCGGCGTCCGCGGCGCCGCGCTCACCAGCGACCGTGGAGAAGCGGGCGAACATCGGGGTCTGCTTGCCGATCTCGGAAAAAACGTTGGCCTTGGTGTAGCGGGTGATGTCGTGCGTGACGGTGAAGGTGCCGTGGGCGCCGGAGCCCTTGGCGTGCATGCGGCGCTCGGGAATTACTTCGCGATGGAAGTGGGCCAGCTTTTCGATGAGCCAGACATCCTGCAACAGCGCGGGACCCCGCGGACCGGCAGTTTGAATGTTGAGATTGTCCGTGACCGGCGTACCCGACGCATGGGTTAACGGTGGACGTTCGGAATTCTTGCTCATGTCATTGTCCTCGATTCAACGTCGATTTGCTGGCGTCGCCTCTTCGCGCTCGCCTGTTCGCTTCTGGCGGCAGCACCTAACGCGAGCGATACGAATGTCTCTATTACCACCGGGCTTAGTCGACTAACGGAATGGTTGGGGGCGTCGATACTTTGGTTCAGCCGTCCGTCGCTCGCGCAAGTTTCATCGGCGCGCGAGCGCCGAGCGTGGGATCCGGCCGAGCGCTCGCGCTTGGATTGGCTAACTTAAACGGCCGATCTCGGGGGTGGCCCAGATCGGATTCCGGCACATGCGGACATGCGATCTCGACCACGCAGCCGGGCCCCGGAACGATCGTGAACCGGAAGCCGTGCAATCGCGTGATCGCGGCCACCAGGTTCAGGCCGAGGCCGAGGCCTGACGCGTGTCTTGTTCGATCCGACCGGTAGAACCGCTTCAAGACCGCATCGCGTTCGTGTTCGCTGATGCCGGAACCGGTATCCCTCACGCGCACGATGTTTTCGCCGTCGGCACAAATCAGTCCGATTTCCACCTGGCCGCCGGAGGGCGTAAATTTGACGGCGTTGTCGACGAGGTTGGCGACCGCCTCGATCAGAAGGTCGCGGTCGCCATGCGCGCCTAGCTCGTGCGGCGCGTGGATGCAAAGAGCAACGCCCTTGTCTTCGGCAATCGGTTCGTACATGTCGCCCACTTCGCGCACGAGGTCCGAAAGTTCGACCTTGCCGAAGCCGGCCATGCGTTGGCTGTTCTCGATTTCTGCAAGCCGCAAGATAGCGGTGATGATCGACAGCGATTGATCGAGCCCATCTATTGTCTTGTCTGCAGCCGTCTGCAGTTGCTCCAGCGTCTTGGCGTTGGTGCGGCCGCGTTCAAGCGTGAGCCGCGCTCGGGTCAATGGCGTTCGCAGATCATGCGCTATGTTATTGCCGACACCTGCGAGGGAATGGACGAGAGTTTCCATCTCGTCGAGCATGCCATTGACGACCATCGTGAGTTTGGAGAAGGGATCGTCGGCCGTTCGATGCGGAAGTCGTTCGTGCAAGTCGCCGGCGACGATCAGCTGGATCCGCTGTTTGATCTCCGCGATTCGCTGATGAGTACGGATGCTCAATAGCGCACCCGCCGTGAGGCAAAGAGAAGCGACGGATATTAGGCCGAGAGCGAGCGCCCAGCCGACGATACCCGCAACGTGCGTGACTTCATCGACATTCCGCCCGATAACCAGGATGTCACTGGTCGGCAGACGTCGTCCAATGATGCGGACCGACTGCCTCTCCTGGCGAGCTTGGTTTTGGTCGATTCTCTCGACGATCGCGCTTTGTACCGCGTTATTGATCTTAAGTTCGGGCGGTAGGCGTTCCACGTTACCTGCAATCCGGTGACCGCCTGGACCAAACAACCCTACGAGCTGGACACGACGAGGATCCTGCCCCAAGCGCTCATTGATCGCGTCCAGCCTCTGCCCGGAAGACAAGGCCGCAAAGAAGTCCAGTTGCGCAGCGACCATGCGGTCAGATCGCCTCGTCAGGTCATCCTTCGTCTTCGAGTAGACAAAACCCAGCAAGGCGGCGATGACCGCCGCGAGTAAACCGGTCGCCAGTAAGGTCCAGCGGAACGTGCTTGAGCGCATGCACTCGGGGAGCTGCATTAGTGACTCCGAAGGATACGGAGGCGTTCGACCCCGACACGATGTGTCCGAAGTCCCTCCGGTTGCCCTGCGAAGTGTGTCGCGCCAACCATGAACCGCTCGCGGTTTGAATGAGCTTCGATGCTCGCATTCACCAAGCCCGATTTCCCGAGCCTAGCTGGCTCCGGGCAAATGGCTCCATTGCCACCGGGCTTAGTCGGGCTACCGAATTGGTTGGGGGCTCGATACTTTGGTTTAGCTGTGCGGCGTACCCATTTGGGCGATCCGCGCAAAACTTGCGGCTGATCGCGAATGCGCCGACGCGCGGAGCCGGGACGCAAACGCGTCCGCCGATGCAACGCGCACCGTTCGTGGCGCTATCATCAGCGCGTGCCGCGAGGTGCGGCGTATGGCTCCCTTGAGCCATCACGGCGGCGGTCAGCATGGCTGTGGCGATCAGTACAGCCGACAGAAGTTCAGGCTTAATCGTTCGATTTCCCCATTGAATGTGAAAAGCCAACAGCGGTTGGCTTCTCGACGGAAGTGGAGAGATGATCAACGGGTGAAAGGGCGCATTTCCTCACGTCGCTTCGCTCCTGCGCGAGGTTGGAGCCAACACCTTCGCGATCATCTGTCGGATGGATTTCGTGTGACCGAGAGTGCGTCGCTGGCAGGGAATGTATCCCTCAACTCCTCGTCGAGCCGTTGGTCCGCCCGACGCCAATCTGCCCAATCGAGCGCAGGCCTCGTAGCCGAAGCTCTCGTTCGAGCGGTTGCCCTGTCGAGCGTTGGTGATCGGCTCTCGGAGGTTCTCATCTGCAAGGATCCTGAGGCTGCGTCCTCACCAAAGACTATCCAATGCCCCAGCGCGAACCATTAAATTGATGTTTAGGAAACTAAACGCGATTTCAGAAGACGCGAGCGGTCGCATATCCAATATTCGTGAGGTGTCTGATTATCCCTGAGCCAGACCGCTGAAGGCGTCGCAAGCCCGACCGCCCCCTTTTATCACCTTGGTTCGTCAGGACGCTTAGTCGCACCGATTGCACCAATCCCATCGATAACGTCGAGGAGAACCCCTATGCTTGATCGTCAGCCCGGCACGCAGGGCACAATTACGGGTGTTGGCTCCGCAGATCACGGCGATGCACCAGCGGGCCGCCCGCCGACGCCTGGCAAGGTCGGTTTTGTTGGGTTAGGTCACATGGGCACCGTAATGGCAGCGAATCTTGCTGCTGCGGGGTGTCACGTGATCGGATACGTTCGCCGCCAGGAACAGACGGGCAGGGTTCAGGGGTTAGGTGTGACGCCCACCATGGACATCGCCGAGCTGTTCGACTGCGAGATCGTCGTCAGCATGCTACCCGACGACGCTGCCGTGCGCGGCGTCGTGTTCGGAGGCTACGACACGGAAGGACTAGCCGCAGGCCTGGAGCCCGGCGCCATCCACCTCTCGATGAGCACGATCAGCACCGCGGCCGCGGCGGAATGTGCGAGCGAGCACGCGCGGCGCGGCCAGGGCTACGTCGCCGCCCCCGTGTTCGGAAATCCCGATGCCGCAAGAGCACGCCAGCTATTCGTCGTGGCCGCCGGCGCCGCCATCGATGTCGAACGCTGCCGCCTGTTGACGGACAATCTGGGTCAGACCTTCGTGGTCGGTGAAGATCCGGCACAGGCCAATCTGATCAAGCTGCTCGGCAATATCATGACGGCGACCACGCTTGAGGTACTCGGCGAAACCGTTGCCGTGCTTCGAAAGCGTGGTTTCGATCCAAAGCGCTTCATCGATATTCTGACCTCGACCATGTTCGCCGGTCGCGTCCACCGGATCTACGGCAACAAGATCGTCGAAGAAAGCTACGCTCCCGGGTTTGTGATGCCGCTTGCGCTCAAGGATGTGCGTCTTGCGCTCGCCGAGGCCGAGAAAGCAGGGGTCCCCATGCCGTCGGCAACGGTGGTGCGAGATCGCCTGACCGCAGGAATTGGCCGCGGCCACGCGGGCCTCGACTGGACGGCGCTCGCCCTTGTCGCCGCGGAGGAATCGGAAGCCGACGGCCGTCCAACGTGAATGGAGAAGCCGGCGGACGGATGGCTGAACGCGTGCGGCTTCCAATTCCTGGATTTGTCGTTGGCTCATGGCACCACGTTCTCGCTAAAATTTATTGACGTGATGTCGCTGCTGCTGACTTCACTGCTCGCGCGGGCGCTGCGGCGCTCGGCCAAGCCGAACCACGGATCACGCTGCAGAAATTGCCGCGCATGAAGGTCGGGTCCTTGTCAGCGAGAACGTCGGCCTTGACATTGCCGAATGTCGTGTCCGGCTTATGCTTGATACCGTCGTAGAAAGCCTGGATGATATCTTCCTTGAAATGCTCGTCCCGCGGATGAGCTCGCACCACGGCCGCGCGTTCGTCGTCGCCATATTCGGGGTAGGTGAGGCCCAACACGTCCATCTCGACGCCCGCGGTCACCAGTGCGACGACGGGATGCATGTGTTGCGGGATGCCCGGGGTTGTATGCAGTGCAATCGCTGTCCAGACCGTGTCGATGTCGACCCGCGAGATGCCTCGGCTGCGCAGGAACTCACGAGCGGCATCGGCGCCATCGACCTCGAAACGTTCATGTGCGCTGCTATGTGCGTGGGTGAGACCCATGTCGTGGAACATGGCGCCGGTGTAGAGCAGTTCCGGATCGAAACGCAGACCGCGATGTTTGCCGGCCAAGGCGCCAAAATAGTAGACCCGGCTGGAATGATGGAACAGCAGCGGAGACTCGGTGTCTCGCACCAATTGAGTTACGTCCCTCGCCAGCTGGCTGTCGGGAATGCTGATGCCATTGATCGACAACGTCATGAGAGTCCTCCGTCTGGTCCAATGAAGGTCTGAACCGGTGGTTGAACATCTCTCTCTCAGCTGGTCATTTCAATTAAACAAGGATTTATTCTCTCGACATCGGCGGCTGGATCGGCAGTCGGTCAGCGAATTCGTTCTTGGGCCTTACGCAACGTTTCAACGCATTTTTCAAGGCCGATACGTTCGTCGTTAGACAGGGGAGGGTCGAGGACCTGGAGGCAGCCCTCACGTCCGACGATGCTCGGCAGCGACAGCGTCACGCCAAGCTTCGTATTGTAAACCCCAATCGGAACCACGGCGCGTTCGTCACGCAGCACGATTTCGGCAATCCGAGCGCAAACCATTCCAATTCCGTACTGGCTGGCGCCAATGCCTTCGATGATCGCGATGTTTGCGTAACGGACTTCATTCTCGATCGTCTGGTGGAAATCGTCGTCGCGTTGAAGCCCACCTTGCGCAAGCGCATCCGCGATCGGGACGCCGCCAACACGGGCACCAGACCAGTGAAAGATTTGGGAAGTTCCGTGTTCGCCGAGAACCTGCGCTTCGATGTCAGTGGGAGCGACCGTGAGTTTTCGAGCCAGATGCACGCGAAAGCGCAGGCTGTCGAGCAACGTGCCGGTGCTGAGAACGCGGTCATGGCCGGCGAGCTTGCGCGTCAGGAAGGCGAGCGGATCGGGAGGGTCGGTGACGACCAGCAGCACGGCATCCGGCGCCACCGCCTTGACGCGCGGAATCACGTCACGATAAACCTCGGCATTCTTGTCCAGGAGGCGTAAGCGCCCCAGAGGATCCTTGCGATCCGTTGCCCCGCCTGATTTCTCGTTGACGCCGGCCGTGATCATGACCAGCGCGGCGCCGGTTAGATCTGAGTAGTCCCCATCGGTCACTCGGGTGGTGGTTGACAGAGGAGCCCCATAGCCCATGTCAGTGGCCATGCCTTTCGCGCGATCGCGGCTTCGGTTGATGAGAACCAGCTCGCTGGCGCAACCCCTCATGATGGTCGCCATCGCACATGCGGCGCCAACTGCGCCTGCTCCAATGATTCCGATTTTCATGATGTGTCCTCGTCTGTTCTCGGGGTTTCAGTAGGAGCGCTGCGTCATCAGCAGCCTGGCGGAGGCGATACGCCGGGAGTAGCCGCGGCACCGGTGGCGTTGGCCGGTGCCATCATCCCGGGCGTGGCCAGAGTCATGGTCATGCTCTCGGTGCAAGCCGACGCGTTCGGGGTCGGCATCACGGTCGTCGTCGGATCGATGCTCGTGCCGCCAAACTCTGTAATAACGGGCTGAATCGTGCCGAGTGGCGGGTTCGCCAGAATTTGCGGCGTCGAAAGCGGCAAAGCGGCGCCGTTGGTCGGCGGGCCCCCCGGCGTGGAGCTGCATACAGTGGTGGATGAGCTGCCAAGGGGGGGCGCCGGCGATATGGTCCCGGTCGTGCTGCCAACGATTGGCGTGGGAATGGTTCCCAACGGGGTCGCTGGCGTCGTCGCTGTTGATGACGTCGTCATCGTCAACGGCGTCGGTACTGACGGTGGGGCAATGGAAGGCGGCGGCAGAGGGGGAACTACGGGCGGCGCGGGCGCCGTTATGACGGTCCAGCCGGAAACTGTGGTTATCAACGACACAGCTGGCGCCGGCGGCGGTGGGGGCGGGTTATTCGTTGTGGATGCAGAAGAGGAAGCCTGCGCTGTAGTGCTCGTTGCCGACATCGAAGTAACTGGCACCGACGGAGTTCCTGGCGCGAGTTGCCCTGTTGGTGTGGAACACGTCACGACCGTTCCCGGCATTGTAGGGTCAGAAGCCAGCGGCACCGGCGTCAGCGTCGTGTCGGGAGCGCCAGGCTGGGTTGCTGCCGAGAACGGACTTGGACCATTGAGCGGAGAGGACACGATCGCCCCTGGCGTCGATGGAACACCCATGGCTGTGCTGCCCATGGTGGAGACTTGCGCGAGGCCGGCGTTGCAGCCCCATAGCAGGGCGGCCAGCGTAAACAACATGCGTCGCATCGCCCTGGCCCTCCCTCCGCGCCGATCTAGCTCGTCTGCGTCTTGCGTGCCGCGACCCGGCTGCCTTCGGCGAGGTCGATCATCGGATTAAGGATGACCTCATCGCCCGGCTTGACACCGTCGTGTACTTCGACTTCCTTGCCGAAATCGCGCGCAATCGTGATCTTCTGCAAATGGGCAACGCCGTTCTCGACGACCGCGACATGCAAGCCGTTCTGATCGAACACGACCGCATCGGCCGGTACGATCATGGAGGGTGTGTTGCGTGGAATAAACAGTTCGACGGTGCAATAGATCCCGGGACTGAGAGCGCCGTCGGGATTGGGGACGTCGATCTCGGTCAGCAGCGTCCGGCTGCCCGGCTGCAACGCGCTCGCGATGCGCGTGACCTTGCCGGGAAAGGTCCGATCCGGAATCTCGGGGACACGCACCACCGCGTCGACGCCGGGGCCAACCCCGAAAGCCTCGTCCTGGGGAATGAACACCTGGGTCCGGATCACGTCAGGGTGCATCAGCGTGAACATGAACGTCGAACCTGACTGGACCAGGCTGCCGTTGTCGATGCTCCGCTGTGTGACCACACCGTCGAACGGCGCCACGACGCGTTGGTAGGCCTTCTCCTGCTTTAGTATCCGAATCTGGGCCTCCTGGGCGGCAATATTCGATTGCGCCACGCCCACCGCGGCTTGCTGCGCCTGTAGCGTCAGGCGATCGTTGTCGCCCTGCTGGAGCGTCAGCCACCCCTGTTTGACGAGGTTGCTGTCGCGCGCATTGGTGACCTGGGCGAGGTCCCGGCTTGCCTGCGTCTGCCGCAACGTGGCCTGATCCTGGGTCAGCGTCGCTTCGGCCTGCGCAATCTGGTGGTCGAGTTCGGGAGCGGTAATGTCCGCCAGCAGGGTGCCGGCCTTGACCCGATCGCCGATGTCGACGTAGCGCTTTTCCACATAGCCGCTGGTGCGCGCGAAGATATTCGCGGCTTCAAACGCTGTCGTGGTCGCCGGTAAGGTAACGGTCATCTTGCTGGGGCTGGCGCGGACCGTGGCCACACGAACGTCGGGAACGAGAGTCCGGCTCTGTTGCGCGGTGGCCGCGACGTCGAGCCCTGCTTCGTAGTGGCGCCAGCCCCCTGTTGCAAGGCTACCTATGAGCAACAGCAGCGCGCTTCCGCCAAGTAGCGCGCCTCCGTAACCAGGCCGCCTTTTGCGTGGCATATTGGGTAACGCGACAACGCGATCGGTTTCGGGATCAAGCTGGTCCTGAACATCTTCAGTTTTCGGTCGTACACGGATCTCGCTCATTCCTGAATTTCCTCGAATACGCCATGGTGAGGCTTTCCGTCGTTGCCTTTGCGCAGCATGGCAAACAGGTAAGGCACGATCAGCAACGTTGTCGGTGTTGCGAACAGCAGGCCGCCGATGACGGCGCGCGCGAGCGCAGCGTTCTGCTCCTCGCCGGCGCCGCCGATCGCCATCGGGACCATCCCGACGATCATCGCGGCGGCTGTCATCAGCACGGGACGGATTCGAGTATGGCCGGCACTGAGCGCGGCCTCAAAGGCGGAGTGCCCCTTCAGCTGCTGCTCGCGCGCGAAAGTCACGAGCAGAATCGAGTTCGCCGAAGCGACGCCGACAGCCATGATCGCTCCCATCAGCGACGGTACATTAAGTGTGGTGCCGGTGATGAACAGCATCGTGACGATGCCGCACAGCGTCGCCGGCAGCGCCAGGATCACGACGAACGGATCGCCAAAGTTCTGGTAGTTCACCACCATCAGCAGATAGACAAGGACCGCGGCGAACAGCAGGCCGATGCCGAGATTATGGAAGGAGTCATTCATGCTCTGGATCTGGCCGACGACCTGAATTGAATTGCCGGGTTTCAGCTCCTTTTGCAGCTGCGTCGTGACTTTACCGATGTCTGCCGCGACACTGCCGAGATCGCGGCCCTGCACGCTGGCATAGATGTCGAAAACCGGCTGGATGTTGGTCTGGTTGGTGTTGGTGGCCACGGTGTCTCGTTTGAACGTCGCGACATTGCTGAGCATGCCAGGGACGGTTTGACCGCTAACCGCCAGCGAGGTCGAAACCGGCGTGTTTCCAAGCGCGTTCAGCGAGTTAATTTTGTATTCCGGCGTCTGCACCGCCAGATAATACGGAATCCCTGAAGTCGGATCGGTCCAGAAGTTCGGCGACACTTGCTCCGACGAGCTGAGGCTGACGTTGATATTGGTCGCGACCGTGCTGGCGTTGAGGCCGAGTTGTGCGGCCCGGGTCCGGTCGATCTGGGCGTAGAAGGCCGGGGCGTCGACCTCCTGTTGCAGATGGGCGTCGACGATGCCGGGAATCGCGGCAAGACGCTGACGGAGCTTCCTTGCAACTGAAAGGTCGTTCGTGTCGTAGCCGACCGTCCGGACATCAATCTGCGCCGGCAGTCCGAAGTTCAGAATCTGCGTGACGATATCGGCGGCCTGGAAATAGAACACGTCTTCCGGGAATGCCGCCGGCAGGACCTGACGTAATTTCTTGATGTAATCGGCGGTCGGCTTGTGTCCTTCCTTGAGCGCCACCTGGATGACGCCGTCGTTGATCCCGATCGTCGAGCCGTCGGCGAAGGCCAGATTGTAGGCTCGCGCGGGCAGTCCGATGTTGTCGACGATGAGCGCGCGCTCTTTCTCGGGAATGACTTCGCGAATCTTGTCCTCGACTGCCTGGAATATCCGCTCCGTGGATTCGATGCGGGTTCCGGCAGGGGCGCGAACGTGAAGTTGGATCTGACCGGCGTCGATGACCGGAAAAAAGTCGCGACCGACGAACAACAGCATCACGACGCCGAGACTGAGCATCAAGACTGCCGCGACCGGCACAATGAACCGGCGCCGAAGCAATATGGCAAGGAATGCAGAGTATCCGTCACGCAGGCGCTCGAAACCGCGCTCGAATGCGGCGGAGATCCTAGCGAATAGACCCGCCGGCTCGTCGTTGTTGGTATGATGGCGTTCACCCTTGAGCAGCAGGCCGATCGTGATCGGGGTCAGCGTCCGCGACAATCCGTAGGATGCCAGCATCGCAAATACGACGGCAAGTCCAAGCGGCGTGAACAGGTACTTGGCCGGCCCGTCGAGAAACACCACCGAGGTGAATACGCAACTGATCGCGAGCGTCGAAACCAGCGTCGGCACCGCGATTCCAGCAGCGCCGTGCAGCGTCGCCTCTGAAAGCGGCATGCCCTCTTCGGTCCAAAGACGGTGGGTATTTTCGATGGTTACGGTCGAATTGTCGACCAGTATGCCGACCGCCAGCGCCAGGCCGCCGAGCGTCATGGTGTTCAGCGTTTCTCCGAGAAAATACAGCACGACCAGCGATGACAGGATCGCCAGCGGGATCGAAATCATCACGACCAGCGTCGAGCGCCAGGATCCGAGGAAGACCAGGATCATCAACGCGGTCAACCCCGCTGCGATGGCGCCTTCGCGCAGCACGCCCTTCACCGAGCTTGTGACGAATACCGACTGGTCGAACAGCTCGTTGATCTTGAGGCCGGCGGGAGCTGCGGCGCGGACCGCCTGTAAGGCCTGCTTCACGCCGTTGACGACCGCGAGGGTAGAAGCATTGCCGTTTTTGATCACGCTGAGCAAAACCGAGCGGTGGCCATCCTCGCGCACGATATTCTGTTGCACCAGCGATCCGTCACGGACCTGCGCCACGTCCTTCAAGAAGATGGTGGCGCCGTTGACGAACTTGACCGGGATCATGTTGAGATCGTCGATCGTCGTCGGGGTTGCGTTGGTTTTCACCGTGTACTGAGTGTTTCCGATCTTCGCCGTTCCCGACGGTAGCGTCAGGCTCTGGGTATTGACGGCATTGACGATATCGAGTGGCGTCAATCCCCGCGATAGCAGCTTGTCCGGATCGATATCCACCATGATCTGGCGATATTTACCGCCAGCTGGCGTCGGCAGCGTGACGCCGGGGACCGGCGCCAATTCCTGCCGGACGCGATAGATGCCGAAGTCGTAGAGTTGCTGCTCGTTCAGGCTGTCCGAATTGAGGCTAAGCTGCAGGACCGGAACGCTCGACGCATTGAACTGCACGACGATCGGCGGCTGGATACCGGGCGGCATCAGGGCGCGAATGGCATTCGTGGCGGAGACGATCTGCGCGATGGCAAGGTCGAGATTGACGTCCGGCTGAAAGTAAATTTTCTGGATCGACAGACCGTTTAAGGTCTGCGCTTCCATGTTCTTGATGCCGTTGACGTTGGCGCTGATGGAATATTGGCTGTAGGTGCTGACGCGTTGCTCCATTTCCGATGTGGTGAGACCGGTGTACTGCCATATGACAGTCACCACCGGAATGCGGATCTCCGGAAAAATATCCGTCGGCATCGACCGGATCGCGGCGACGCCGAGAAACAGGATCAGGGCCGCCAGCACATAGAACGTGTGCGGAAACCTCAGCGCAAAACGAACGATACCCATATTCGGCTCTGTGAATGTCCGGTCGTCTGGTTATGAAAAGATGCCGTCGCGGTGACTGGTTCGGCCCTGTCGCGATCTTCAGCAGCGGCAGATGTTCAGCTTCTTGTCGAGCATCTCGTCGAGCCGTTGCTGCTCTGCGTCGAACGTCGAAAGCCTCTGCTGTTCGATCGCATTGGCCGTTGAATTAGGCACAAAATTATGTGGTGTCGGCTGTGCGTGTCCAACCGGCGCCGGAGGCACTGTCGGGGGGATTATGCCTGCGTCTTGCGCCAAGGCGTTGGTTGAGACAGTTGCGCTTGTGAGAGCGAGGATGACAAGAAGTCTGCGCATGGGAGTGTTCCATCGAATCCGGATGCGAAAGCGCGGCTTCCGCCCCCTCGCTCAATCCAGAAAGTAGTCAGGGCGCATCAAGTCCCAATTAAAAACGAATTTATAGTCGCAGGCATTGATCCAACGCCGGAACGACTGCCGCAACGACGGGTCAAACATCGAAGACAAATATGCCCGAGCTAGCGGGTTATGCCGCGTTGTCTGTTCGATGCCGTTGCGTTCCGTGCCTGCTATCTAGGTCGGCTTGCAGCAAAGCATGATGGTGGGCCGGTAAAAATCCTGTGACGCGTGCAAGCAATGCGCGCATTCGGCAGCAACGATCTGCTGCAGATTCAGCCGCTCCTGCTGGCGTTGCGATCGGCGATCTGATCCGGACTGGCGATCTCGACCACGCAGCCGGAACCGGGATAGATCGTCAGACGAAAACCGTGGAGCTTGACGATGGCGGCTACAAGATTAAGGCCGAGACCGAACCCTGGTGCACTTTTCAGTTTTTCCGATCGGTAAAACCGCTTCAACACGGCATCGCGTTCGATCTCGTTGATTCCCGCTCCGGTGTCCTTGACGCGTATGACGCTTTCGGTGTTGCGGCGGACCAGCGCGATTTCCACTCGACCTCCAGCGGGCGTGAATTTGACTGCGTTATCGACTAGGTTGACGACGGCCTCCATCAGCAGATCGTGATCACCGTTGACTATAGGTGAATGCGCGAGGTCAATGTGCAGGGCGATATTCTTTCCTTCCGCGATCGGCTCGTACAGTTCGCCGACCTCGTGCACGAGCTCTGCGAGCGCGACTTTGCCAAAGGCCGCCGAGCGGCGGCTATTTTCGATTTCGACAAGTCGCAGCAGGGCCGTGGTCATTGCCAACGACTGATCGATTCCGGCAACGGCCTTGTCGGCGACCAGCCGAAACTGCTCCAGCGTTTGGGCGTTGGTCCGACCGCGTTCGAGCATCAGCCGCACGCGGGTGAGTGGTGTGCGCAGATCATGCGCGATGTCGTTTCCGATCCCGGCGATGGCGTGCACGAGGGCCTCGATCTCGTCGAGCATGCCGTTGACGATGGAGGCAAGCTTGGCGAAGGGATCATCCCCCGCAAGCTTCGGCAGGCGTTCGCGCAAATCCCCGGCGACGATACGCTGCACGTGCCGGTTGACATCTGCGATCCGTCGCTCGGCCCGCATGCTCAACAGCGCACCAACCGCAAGGCAAAGCACCAACGCCGGGATCAGGCCCAATGCCAGAGCCTGGCCGACGACCTTGGATATTTCGATCGCCTCGTCAACATCGCGACCGAGAACGAGTACGTCTCCGCCAGGCAGCGATTGTCCGATCGCGCGAACGACGCGTGTTTCGACGCCGCCATCTGCGCTCGTCCGCTTTACCTGAGCGCTCTGCACGGAACCATCGAGCCTGACATCGGGCGGCAGACCGTCGAGATTGCCTGCTATTCGGGTTCCATCGGGGCGAAACAGTCCGGCGAACTGAACGCCGCGGGGATCCTCACCCAAATGATACGCGATAATGTCTATTTGTCGCTCGAGAGGCAGTGCTGACATCACCTTCAATTGCGAGGTGATGACATTATCGGAGCGCGCGATCAAATAGCGGTCGGTCTTCCGGTAAATAAAGCCGAATAGCACCAGCACGAAGATGGCGAAGGCGCCGGCAGCGACGGCGGCCGAGCGAAAGGTGGTTGTGCGCGCAAGTTCTGGAAGGCGCATGACGTAGCCGGCTACAAGTTTTCAGTTGCCAGCTTAGCTCATTCTCGATTAAGACGCGAATCGCAACCGCTGCAACCGCGGCTGCGATTCCGTCTCCCTAGTTGGTGAGGCGGAGAGTTCGGCGCGCGGCCGCGCAGTGCCAAGAGCCATCCAATGTCTAGGCATGCATCGCGACCGGCGTTTTTCGTTCCCTGAACGACCGTTTGGTGGCAGCCTGGACCTTCTCGAATGCCCGTGCTTCGAGTTGTCGAACGCGCTCCCGAGACACCTTGAACTGGATCGCGAGGTCTTCCAACGTCCTTGGTTCATCGATGAGATGGCGCGCCTCGAAGATGCGCCGCTCGCGATCGTTGAGAACGCCGATGGCGCGGACAAGCGCATCGCGCCGCTGATCCACCTCGTCAAGCTCTACCACGATGGTTTCCGGCGATGGGCTCTCGTCGACCAGCTGCTCCAGCCATTCGCCTGAGTTTTCCTCGTCACGGATCGATGCGTTCAGCGACAGATCTCCGCCGAGGCGCCGGTTCATGTCGACGACATCCTGGTCCTCCACGCCGAGTGTGGTCGCAATCGACTTGACCTGGTCGGGGCGCAATTCCACGTTTTCGAGCGCCTGAATCTTGGCCTTGGCCGAGCGAAGCTTGAAGAACAGCTTTTTCTGGCTTGCGGTGGTGCCGATCTTCACAAGCGACCACGACCGCAAGATGTAGTCTTGGATCGAAGCCCGGATCCACCAGATTGCATAGGTCGCGAAACGGAAGCCTCGGTCCGGGTCGAAGCGATTGATGGCCTGCATCAGGCCGACGTTGCCTTCGGAGATGATTTCCGACACCGGCAGTCCATAGCCCCGGTAATTCTTTGCGATCTTGGCAGCAAGACGTAGATGGCTGGTGACGATCTGGTCCGCGGCCTTGCGATCTCCGTGCTCGCGCCAGCGCTTGGCGAGCCGGTACTCCAGCTCCTTCTCAAGAATCGAGAAACGCCGGATATCGTTCAGGTAACCTGAACCTGGGTTCCTCGCAGTGGATGCCGGGCGGCGGCCGGCGGTCGAAAACGATCTCCGGGCAGGCAGTCCGGAAGGAGTTGTGCTGATACCATCGACGTTCATCTTGGTCGCTCCGTTATGGAAACCGGCGCCTTGTGTCGCTCGGATCGTCGATGCGTCGAAGGCGATATCCAGAAGATAACGGAGCGGCGTGCGGTAGCCATTAAATTGGCCTTTAGGACACTAAATTCGCGTTGAGAGTCTGCTGCTCACGTGTGCTCATAAAAGCGGCGGCTGACCTCGCATTTGAGCGAGATCAGCCGCCTGTGCCGGGTAGACATCGTCGCTGCAGCTTAGCTGCAGTAGGGCGGCAGGTCTGATATGTCTGGGGCAGGTTGTAGTTGTAGTTCAAGCAACCGAGGCCATCATCGACTGCGCTGCCACTAAATTCAAAATCAGCGGACGACGGCCTCGCCAATAGGGAAACGGATGTTCCTCGGTCCGGCGGATGGAAGAGGGCAGATGATCTCAGCCACGCAGCCTGTGGCAGTGTTGAGCGCCAACCGAAAGCCATGCAGCTTCATGATGGCCGAGACGAGGGTTAAGCCCAGGCCCGCGCCCTGCGTATTCCGGCTCTTGTCGGATCGGTAGAAGCGCCGCATGACGACGTCGCGCTCGTTTTCGGCTATTCCCGGCCCGGTGTCGCAGATCCGAATGATGTTTTCGCCTTCGCGATGGACCGAGGTAATGTTAATGCATCCACCCGCGGGCGTGAATTTGACCGCATTATCGACCAGATTCATCACCGCCTCGAACAACAGGTCACGGTCGCAATAGACGGTTGCGTTACCCTCGGACGCGACGTGCAATGTGACCTGCTTGTCTTCCGCGATCGGATCGTAGAGATCGCCGACTTCTTGCACGAGTTCCGCAAGTGGAACTTCACTGAAATTGGCTCTGCCTCGGCTGTTCTCGATCTCGGTGATCCGCAACAGCGCGGTGATGATGGTCAGCGATTGATCGAGCGCGCCGATCGCGCGGTCGGTAACGCCTTGCAGCTCTGCAAGCGTCGTGGCATTGGCGCGACCGCGTTCGAGGCATACTCTCGCGCGGGTGAGCGGCGTACGCAAATCGTGCGCTATCTCGTTGCCGACCCCGGCCATCTCGGTGACGAGAACCTGGATTTCGTCGAGCATGCCGTTTGCGACCGCGGCAAGCTTGTCGAACGGATGATCGAGCCCCGAAACCGGTATGCGCTCGCTCAGATTGCTCGACAGGATGCGTCGGACGAGCGCGTTCAAGCCTGCAACGCGTCGCTGCACGCGAACGCTCAGAATGGCGCCGATCGCGAGACTGAGGCCAGCGGCGAAGGGAAGGGCAAGGAGCAGCGCGCGCGCCACCACTTCAGCAAGCTCTTTAAGCTCTCCGTTGTGACGGGCGATCACCAGTACGTTTCCGTCAGGAAGAGCCCGCGCAACGGCCCGAACGGTCATCGCCTCGTGCCCGTGCTGGTCGACCCTGACCACATGCGCGGTCTGGACGGTGGCGTTGAGGGGGAGTCCTTGTGGCAAGCTCTCCAGATTGCCGGCGATCGGATGCCCGTCGGCGCCGAACAGGCCGGCGAGCTTGACGCGGCGTGGATCTTCGCTCAGCCGATCATCGATCGCGGCCAGCTGCCGGTCGGGCGCATCAGCCGCGACGGCAAGGCTCTCCTCGGATATGGCGGCATCCATCTTCGCCACCATATAGCTCGCGGCTTCCCAATAGACGAAGGCCGAGAAGAGCAAAATGCAACCGGCGAACGCAATGGAGGTCCAGCGGAAGGTTGTGGTTCGGACAAAATCAGGAAGGTTCACGGAGAATAAATCCAGAGCCGCGGACGTTGTGGATCATGGGGGGATCATTTGGTCCGTCCACCTTGTGCCGTAACCGGCCCATATGGACGTCAACGAGATTGGTCGCCGGCACGAACTTATAGTTCCAGACCTCTTCGAGCAGCATGGCGCGCGTGAGCAATTGGTCGCTTCGCTGCATCATGTACTCGAGCAGGCGGAATTCCCGCGGCAGCAACTCGATCGCGCGGTCGCCGCGCTTGGCCGTCCGTTTGATGAGGTCGAGTTCAAGTGGTCCCACGCGCAACACTGTTTCCCGGGACTCGGCCGGCCGCCGCAACAGCGCTTCGATCCTTGCAACCAGCTCCACGATCGCGAATGGCTTGGTGAGGTAATCGTCGCCGCCCGAGCGCAGTCCGCGAACGCGCTCGTCGATCGCCCCAAGCGCACTCAAGATCAGAACGGGAGTGCGGACCCGTTCCTGCCTTAAGGCCTCGATGATCGTCAGGCCATCCATCCCGGGCAACATGCGATCAACGATCAGCGCATCGGGGCGACAAGATCGAGCCTTGTCCAGGCCTTCAATTCCGCTCGCAGCCCTCTCGATTTCGAAACCGCGCTGAACCAGTTCGTCAGCGATTTCTTCGGCGGTTTCGCTATCATCCTCGATCAGAAGAATCTTGGTCATCGGCAATTTCCCGATAGAAGCGGCCGAAGCGACGATATCACGTCGCTGGCCCGGCGTTAGCGAGTCGCGCGGAGCGCTGTTGCCCAGAGCCTTGGTCATATCCTGCACCTTGCTTCAGTCGAGCCCTTTGCACCTTCGGTGAGAGGCCGGATCGGGCGCACCATTTTTGGTCGAAAACAGGTCTCGTGGGGCGCGTCTTCGGCGGCATCTGTAGCTGGGCCGTGCATCGCGAAGATATGTGCCCGGCTACCACCCAAATTTAGGACGTCGCGCCCGGGGTTGCCATTAAATAGCGTTTCAGAATCAGCGCTTAGCAGCTGCAGCACGGCTGGCAAGGCCGCCAGGAGAGAGCTTAAATTTGTTTTTATTGGAAAAGGCCGGCTCGATTTGCGAAGGTTGACATGCGGATCAGTGTGGGTTTCCTCACCAACACGAGTGAAAGACATCCGCCGCCGAATTGTGCGCAGACCCGATTGAATTTCGTCGAATCCTGCGCACTCGCCGCTTCGGTCGAGATGGTCCAAAAGAGCGCATCGTTTCGCGTACCCGTGGCCGCTCCGCCATACGTCACGCCTGGACTGGGAGGCTGGAAAGCACCTTGTCCAGGGTGATCGGATAGTCTCGAATCCTTACACCGCAGGCATTGTGGACAGCATTGGCGAGCGCTGCGCCTGCGCCGCAAATGCCCAATTCGCCGATCCCTTTGCTTTTCAACGGATTGGACATGTTGTCGAGCTCAGGGAGAAATATGGCTTCGACTGCAGGAATATCCGCGTGTACCGGCACGTGGTATTCGGCGAGGTCGTGATTGACATAAAAGCCGAACCGCGGGTCGAGCATCATGGCTTCGTGCAAGGCAGCGCCGACGCCGAAGACCATGCCGCCGATGGCTTGTGATCGGGCGGTCTTTTCGTTCAAGACACGGCCAGCCGTGAATACACCCAGCATGCGCCGCAGCCGCACCTCACCCGTGTCCTGGTCGACCCCAACCTCGGCGAAATGTGCGCCATACGACTGCTGCGAGTAATCCTTGTTGTTTCGGCCGGGCGCGATCTCGCCATCGGCTTCAATTCCGGCGCCGACCAGGTCGGTCAGCACCGTTGATTGTTCTCCGGTTGCGATGCTGCCGTCCGCGAAGCGGGCGGTCTGTGGATCCATGCCGGCGATTCGGGCGAGCTTTTCGCGCAGGGCATCGCAAGCTTCGAACAGCGCAGAGCCCGAACTGCCGGCACCGAACGAGCCGCCAGAGCCTGCGGCTTCCGGGAAACTCGTGTCACCCAATTCGACGCGGACTTGCCCGATCGGTAGCCCAAGCATCTCGGCGGTGATCTGAGCCAGAATTGTGTAGGTGCCGGTGCCGATATCCGTCATTGCCATCCGGACGGTGGCAACGCCGTCCGGCGTCAAACGGACATTGGCCTTGGAGGGCCGAAGCGGATTGCCGCGGGTAGCGGCTGCCACACCCATCCCCACCAGCCAATGCCCATCGCGGACCTGGCCCGGCTTGGCGTTGCGCTTGTCCCATCGAAACCGGCGCGCGCCCTCCTGCAGGCAGGGGATCAAGTGCCGGCTGGAGTAGGGAATGTGCTGTTCCGGATCTTCGCTGGGCTCGTTGCGAATACGTAGTTCGATCGGGTCGAGGTCGAGCTTTTCGGCGAGCTCGTCCATTGCGCATTCGAGAGCCATCAGCCCGACCGCCTCGCCCGGCGCGCGCATCGAGGATGCGACCGGAATATCCAGCGGCGCCAGGCGATGCCGGGTCAGTCGATTGGCGCCTGCATAAAGCGTGCGGGTTTGCAGCGCCGCGCCCTCATAGGTCTCTTCGCTAGGCAGATTGCCAGAGAATACGTCGTGACCGATGGCGAGCAGGCGGCCTTGCCGATCGGCGCCAAGGCGAAGACGTTGAATGGTGTCGGAACGATGCGTCGTGACGTGAAAGATCTGCTGCCTGGTGAGGGCGGTCTTGACCGGCCGCTTCAGTTGCCGCGAGGCGATCGCCGCAAGAATGGCATCGGCATTGACCCATAATTTCCCGCCGAAACCGCCGCCGATGAAGGGGCTGATCAGTCGCACGTTCTCAACTGGAATTTTGAGTGTCCGCGCGACCGCCTGCTGCCCCTGGTTCAACATCTGGTTTGCGGTGTGGAGCGTGAGCTTGTCTCCGTCCCATGAAGCTAACGTGGCGTGCGGTTCCATCATCGCGTGACTTTGCAGGGGCGTGGCGTAGGTGACGTCGAGCCGGACCGGCGCGGATGTGAGCGCGTCTGCAAAACTGCCCACGGCGCTGTCCGCATCGGGAGCACCGGCAGGCTGCGGCGTGCGGGCCTGCTTCAGGCCATCGCGCAGTGCGTATGTTCCCGGAGCGCGATCATAGCTGACGCGGACCAGATACGCTGCCGCCCGGGCTTGTTCGAAGCTTTCAGCGACCACGAAGGCAACCGGCTGGCCGTACCGCGTCACCTCGGGTCCAGTGAGCACGGGATGAGCTTCGTGATGATTGCCCGTGCCTTGTTGCGGCGAATTGAGGTGGGTCAGAACCAGAAGCACACCGGCCGCCGTCTCGGCGGCGCGGGCGTCGATCGACACGATCTTTCCCTTACCGATTGAGGCCTCGACGACAAAACCGTAGGCGATGCCGGGCCCTTGCTGGATCTCGAACGCGTAGCGTGCGCCACCGGTGACCTTCAAATGGCCGTCCACGCGGCTGAGAGGCCTGCCGACAATCCCCTGGGGTTCGGCGTCAAGCGCGTTCGTACCGACAGGTGAATTCATTTCCATGGCTTTATCCTTCAGGTCCGGGTGACTTCCGACAGCACCGCGTGTAGCGTTCGGCGGGTAAGCGGAATCTTGAAATCATTGCCGCCGAAACCACGGGCATCGTCGAGGACTTCGGAGGCCGCCGCATCGAAGGTGCTGGCGGTCGCGGGCGATCCCGCGAGCTTCTGCTCAACGCGGGACCTGCGCCACGGCTTGTGGGCCAGTCCGCCAAAGGCAACGCGCGCCGAATGGATTCGACCGGCGGTCGCATCGACAATGGCAGCGACGGATACCAGCGCGAACGCATAGGACGCCCTGTCGCGCACCTTGCGATAGATCTGTAATCCGGGAGGTGGCGGAGGCAGTGTTACCGAGGTGATGATTTCGCCCGGTTTGAGCGTCGTCTCGATCTGCGGCGTGTTACCGGGAAGGCGGTGGAACTCGGCAATCGGAATTTCTCGTGCCTCGCCTGTTCCGTTGATCGTTTCCACCTTGGCATCAAGCGCACGCATGGCAACCGCCATGTCGGATGGATTTGTCGCGATGCAGTGGTCGCTGGTTCCGAGAACAGCATGAATGCGATTGAAACCGGCAAGCGCGGCGCAGCCCGAGCCGGGCACGCGTTTGTTGCAGGGCTTGGTCACGTCGTAGAAATAGTAGCAACGCGTCCGCTGCAGCAGGTTTCCACCGGTCGTGGCCTTGTTGCGCAGCTGGGCGCTGGCGCCCGCGAGCAGGGCGCGACTAAGCACGCCGTAGCGCTGCCGCACGCGAGAGTTGGCGGCGAGATCGCTGTTGCGTACTGTCGCGCCGATGCGCAATCCCCCGTCCGGAGTATCCTCGATCGTGTCGAGCGGCAATCGGTTGATATCGACCAATTCCGAGGGAGTCTCGACCTGCAGCTTCATCAGGTCGAGCAGGTTGGTGCCTCCGGCGATCAATTTGGTGCCGGATTTGGCGGCAGCGGCGGCCGCTTGTGCCGGCGAATCGGCGCGCGCGTAAGTGAAGGCCTTCATGAGCGGATTCCTGCTGATTGCTTGATGGCGGCCACGATGTTCGGGTAGGCCGCGCAGCGACAGATATTTCCGCTCATCCGTTCGCGGATCTCGACATCGGTGAGTTCGGGTCGAGTATTTGCCAGATCGGCGGTCTCGTAGCTCGGCATTCCCGCGCGAGCTTCGCTTAGCATGCCGACGGCCGAGCAAATCTGGCCTGATGTGCAGTATCCGCACTGAAAGCCGTCATGCTCAACGAAAGCGGCCTGCATGGGGTGCAAATTCTCACCGTCGGCGAGCCCTTCGATCGTGGTGATGGACTGGCCGTCGTGCATCACCGCGAGCGTCAGGCAGGAGTTGATGCGTCTGCCATCGATCAGCACCGTGCAAGCGCCGCATTGACCGTGGTCGCAACCTTTCTTGGAGCCGGTCAGCGCGAGATGCTCACGCAATGCATCGAGCAACGTGGTTCGCGGGTCCAGGTTGAGCACATGTGAGTGACCGTTGATCGTGAGTTCGACGGTCGCAGACGGCGTCGACGGATCGGCCTCCCCAGGGCCAGCAGCCAGAGCCGTGTGTGGCAATCCCGCCAGCAGCAGCGCGGTGGTTCCGGCTTCGACGACGGTGCGTCGGGTCACCTGGATTTGAAAGGACTCGCTCTCGTTCATGACGGCTCCAATTTCTGCAGTTCCGACGGCATGCTGTTGTCGGCGAACCCCGCCTATGACCAAAAATCGGCCGGCAGGTTGACGACGATGGGCGTCGCGGTGCTTCGCACGACAACCCACCGGAACGGCTCTAGTTTCGATGGGTTGATTTCCATGTGCGGCAGGAACGCCGGAACATGGATGAAGTCGCCAGCCTTGACGCTGGCTGAATACTCGCCCTTCGCGCCCCAGCGGACCTCGCAAATCCCGGACAGGACATAGGCGATCGTCTGCTGTTCACCGTGATGGTGAATCCCGGTGCGCGCGCCAGGTTCGACCTCAAACAGTCCGCCCCAAAGCGCTGTGGCGATGCCAAGCTGCGGCGACACCGCCGCGCGCCGCATGGAACCCGGGGTCTGCGCCGTTCCGGCGTCGAATTCAGCGGGACTGACGATATGGATTGCAGCGGACTCACTCATGACATCGCAGCTCAATTTGAAGATCGATGTCGTAGAGTTAGGTAGGCGCAGGTTGGAGCGCGACTAAATTGGGATTTAGAAGAGTCACTTGGCATTGAGGCGCGTGCTTGCACGCGCCCACGCTCCATCGTCCTCGGTCATTCGGCTGGCATCGGCTTGGCGTGCCCGGAAGGCGCTTGCTTCTTTGTTCCGAACAGCCAGCTCTGCAGCCGGTCGAGGTAGATATAGATAACGGGCGTTGTATAGAGTGTGAGAAGCTGCGACAGCGCGAGGCCGCCGACGATGGCGTAGCCGAGCGGCTGACGAAGCTCCGAACCGACGCCAGAGCCGAGCATCATCGGAACACCGCCAAGTAGTGCCGCCATCGTGGTCATCAGGATCGGCCGGAAGCGCATGATGCAGGCTTGATAGATCGACTCTTCGGCCGTCAAGCCTTGCTCATGTTCGACGTGCTGGGCGAAGTCGACCAGCATGATGCCGTTCTTCTTGACGATACCGATCAGCAATATGATGCCGACGATCGCGATCACGCTCAGATCGTAGTGGACGGCCATCAGCAGCAGCAGCGCACCGAGGCCGGCCGATGGCAGTGTCGAGATGATCGTGATCGGGTGGATCAGGCTCTCATAGAGCACGCCAAGGATGATGTAGATGACGAACAGCGCGGCGACGATCAGGATCGGCGTCGTCGACAGCGATTGCCCGAATGCCTGGGCGTTGCCCTGGAAGCTGGTCTGCAGCGAGAGCGGCTTGCCGAGGTCTTTTTCGATCTTCTGGATGGCGCTTGTCGCCTGGCCGATGGCGGTGCCTGGCAGGAGGTTGAACGAGATCGTCACTGATGGAAACTGGCCCTGATGGTTGACCACGAGCGGCGCAACCTTGATCACGGTATCGACCAGCGTGGATAAGGGCACTTCCTGCCCGCTCGAGGATTTGACATAGATGCCATTGAGCGCTTCGGGCGAGTACTGGAACTTGGGGTTGACCTCCATGACGACATGGTACTGGTTCAGCGTCGTGTACATGGTCGAGACGATCCGCTGGCCGAAGGCGTCATCGAGCGTATTGTCGATCGTGTAGGGCAGGATGCCGTAACTCGAGGCGACTTCGCGCTTGATCGTGATGTCGAGCATCGGCCCGGCATCGAGCTGGTCCGTTGCGACGTCGGTGATTCCGGGGACGGCTTTAATCTTGTTGAGGAACAGCCCAGCCCAATGGTTGAGTTCGCCGGGATCTGCGTCGTTCAGCGTGTATTGATACATCGTTTTGGACACGCGCCCGCCGATGGTGATGTCCTGCGCCGCCTGCATGTAGAGCGTGATCCCCTGGATCTTGGCGAGGTTGGTCCGTAGCCGCTCGAGCACCTCGGCCATGCTGCCGCGCTCACTCTTCGGCTTCAGCGCGATGTAGACGCGGCCGTCATTGACCGTGGTATTGCCGCCGCCGGCGCCGACCGCCGCACCGACCGAGGCCACGGCCGGATCCCGCACCAGAGCGTTGAGCAGGGCCTGCTGGCGTTCGGCCATGGCCTGAAAGGAGATATCCTGCGCTGCCTCGGACAGCCCGATGATCAACCCGGTGTCCTGTTCGGGGAAGAAGCCCTTGGGAATCACGACATAGAGATATCCGGTCAATGCAATGGTGCCGAACATCGTCAGAAGGGTGATGAGGCGATGACGCAAGACGATCTTGAGGCCAGCCTCATAGACGTTGCGCAGTCCATCGAAGCCGCGTTCGAAAAGCCGGTAGAGCCATCCGTGCTGCTTGCTCTCCGGCTTGAGCAGCCGCGCGCACATCATCGGGGTCAAGGTCAGCGAGATCAACAGCGACAGCACCAACGCCACGCTGACGGTGATCGCGAATTCGCGGAACAGCAGGCCGACATATCCGCCCATCAGGAACAACGGAATGAACACGGCGATCAGCGAAAGCGTGATCGAGACGATGGTGAAGCCGATTTCGCCGGCGCCCTTGAGGGCTGCTTCGAATGGCGCGGCACCTTCCTCCATGTGCCGGACGATGTTCTCGATCACGACGACGGCGTCGTCCACCACGAAGCCGACCGCGATCGACAGCGCCATCAGCGAGAGGTTGTCGAGACTGTAGCCGAGCTCGTAGAGCACGGCGAAAGTGCCGATCAGCGACAGTGGTACGGTGACCGCCGGAATAACGGTCGCCCAGAAATTGCGCAGGAATATGAAGATCACCATCACCACCAGCGCGACCGTCAGCATCAGCGTGAACTGCACGTCGCTGACCGAGGCACGGATGGTCTCGGTGCGGTCGGAGATGATATTCACCTTGACAGCTGGCGGGATCGAGGCCTGAAGCACCGGCATCATCGCCTTGATCCGGTTCACCGTGTTGATGACGTTGGCGCCAGGCTGGCGCTGGATCGCCAGGATGACCGCTCGCTTCTGGTTGAACCAGCCCGCAATCAGATCGTTCTCGGGCGCGCTGATGGCCTGTCCGACGTCGCGGATACGAACCGGCGCGCCGTTGCGATAGGCGATCACCAGATTGGCGTAGTCGTTGGCGTTCAGCAGTTGATCGTTGGTGTTGAGCGTGTAGGTCTGGCGCGGGCTGTTGAGCGTGCCTTTGGCCAAGTCGACATTGGCCTGGCCGAGCGCCGTCCGCACGTCCTCGAGATTGATGCCACGGGCGGCGAGCGCCTGCGGATCGAGCTGCACGCGAACGGCGGGCTTCTGCTGACCACCGATGCCCACAAGACCGACGCCGGCTATCTGCGATATTTTTTGCAGCAGAATATTTTCTGCATAGGCGTCAACGGTAGTCAGCGGCAACGTGTCCGAGGTCAAACCGAGCACCAGGATCGGTGTGTCGGCCGGATTGACCTTCCGGATCGTCGGCGGATACGGCATGCCGGTCGGCAAATACGCGGTCGCGGCATTGATCGCCGACAGTGTGTCGCTGACGGTTCCGTCGATCTGCCGGTTGAGGTCGAACTGGAGCGTGATCTGGGTGTATCCGAGTGCGCTTGCCGACGTCATCTGCGTGAGACCCGGGATCTCGCCGAACTGCAATTCGAGCGGCGTCGCCACCGAAGACGCCATGGTCTGCGGATCCGCGCCCGGCAGCTGGGCCGTGACCTGAAGGGTCGGATAATTGACGTTCGGCAGCGCGGCCACCGGCAAGAGCGGGTACGCGACGAGGCCACCGACCAGCAAGCCTACCATCAATAGCGCGGTTGCGATCGGCCGTCGGATGAAAGGTGCGGAAATGTTCATGGGATCGGCGCCTGCTGCGCGGACTGTGCAATGGCTTCCCGGGCCGCCTGGCCATGCAACATCGTGACCCGTGTACCGGGCTGCAGCTTGTATTGTCCGTCGACCACGACCGTCTCGTCGGCCTTGAGACCGGAATCGATCAGCGCCTGACCGTCGCTGATTTGCGCGACCTTGACGGGGCGGATTGCCACGGTGTCGTCTGGATTGACCACGTAGGCGTAAGGTCCAGTCGGACCTTGCTGCACGACCGATGCCGGAACAGTCAGACCATTATGCCGGGTGTCGACGAGCAGCCGCGCATTAACGAGCTCGCCGGGCCAGAGCCGGTGCGAGTTGTTGGGAAAATTCGCCTTGAGCTGGATCGAGCCAGTCGTCTGCAGGATCTCGTTGTTGACGAGGCCGAGCACGCCTTGACCGAGCTCGATCGTATTATCCTGATTATTGGCAATGACCTTGAGCGGCGTGTTGGTCTTTTGCTGCTGCTGCTGGATTTTCGGCAGATCCGTCTCTGGGAGCGTGAATATCAGCGAGATCGGATTGAGCTGGGTGACGACGACAAGACCGTTGGTCGTCGACGGGCTGATGATATTGCCGACGTCGATCTGACGAATCCCGGCCACGCCCTCGATCGGCGAGGTCAGGCGCGTGTAGCTGAGTTCGACCTTTGCGGCGTCGATCAACGCCTGGTCGGTCTTGATCGCCGCCTGCAGCTGTCCGACTTGCGCGTTCTGGGTCTCGACCAATTGCGGCGTGGCCCAGCCCTGAACCCCCAATTTGTTGTAGCGGGTGAGGTTGGCCTCCGCATTGGTGAGCTGGGCCTGATCGCGTTCCAGGTTGCCGGTGTACTGCTCGATCAACGCCTGATAGGGACGCGGGTCGATCTGGGCGAGTAGGTCGCCGGCGTGGACGGCCTGGCCTTCGGTGAAGTTGATGCTGGTGATTTGCCCCTGGATCTGGGCGCGCACGACATCGGTGTTGTACGCAATCACCGTGCCGACACCGCTGAGATAGATCGGTACGTCATGTTGAATGACTGTACCAGCGACGATCGGCACCGCCGGTGGGGGAGCGGGCGCGATCGCGGCCGCGACCTTCTCCATTGGGTAGGTGTGTGTGAAGTAGAGGAGACCGCCGGCCGCGACCGCGGACAGTAAAACAGCGGGAATGACGAATTTCTTTTTCATGGTCGCTCTCGCTTACAGTTAGGAATGTTGCACTAGCCACCTGGGGTGACTGACGTTCCGTTGCTCCCGGACGTCGTAGATGACGCCGGAGTGGAGAGCGTGGGCGTCGCCGGTATCATCGAAGTCCCAACACTACTCGTTGTCGGCAAGACGCCGATCGTTGGCACCGCTGCGGCGGAACTGACGCCGAGATTGCCGATCTCGGTAGAGCCGAGCGGAATTCCGGTCCGGGCGCCGCCACCTGGCGTTGTCGGTGACGTTGACGTTGGGGTCGACGAAGAGGCCATGCTGCTCGAGCCGGAGCCGCACATTCCCGACAATCCCGACGTTTGCAGCATTCCCGACGTTGTCGACATTCCCGATGTCGATGAGGTGCTCGACATCGCCATCGAATCCGACATGGACCCGGTCGCGGGTGTCGTGCTTCCTACCGCCATTCCGCCGCCGTCGTAGCTCGAAGTCGATCCGAACATTCCCGTCGGAGAAGTCCCCAATGTCGAGCAGGCCGTACCGCTCATCGTGCCGGTAGCCGTCATTGTGCTCGTTGCGGGCGCCGGACTGACGCCGGGCGAAGCGATCTCCGTGGCGCCGAACGGGATTCCGGTTCCGCCGACTGACGTCGTGGGGCCGATGCCAAGAGGAGAGGTGGCGCCGAGCGAAGGCGTAGCCGGCATCGCGCCGATCTGGGCGAAGGCCGGGCTCAATCCTGAAATGAACAGGACGAACGCGATGGTCACAGCTTGTTTCATTGGTGCCTTCCTGAATTGCATCGCGTGGCGGCTCACGCGGCGAGCCTGTCTGGAGGTGCCATGAACTCCGGACCCACCGGATCCTTGACGGTACGCTTGAGAATTTGATCGATCTCCGCCATCGCGGCGTCGTCGATGCGCCATCCCACGACCTCGCGGATTGGTGCGAGTTGCTCGGGCCGCCTTGCGCCCCACAACGCGATGTTTTTGTTGTTGCGGTCGAGGACCCAGCGCGCGGCGAGATGGATGACACGCTTGCGATAGTGCTTCCGCGCGAACGCATCGAGTGTTGCGACAGCATCAAGATATTGCGCGAAGCGAGGTGGCAGGAATTTCGGATCGGTCCCGCGCAGGTCGTCGCCGCTAAACCGGGTCTTGTCCGTCATGCTTCCCGAAAGCAGGCCGCGGCACAGCGAGCCATAGGCGAGCAGTGCAATGTTGTGATCCCGGCAGTAGGGCAGCACGTCCTGTTCGATGGCGCGCTCGAACAGATTGTAGGGCGGTTGAGCGGTATGCAGCGGCGCCACGGCGCGGAACTCCTCCATCTGTGCGGGGCTGAAATTGCTGACGCCGATGGCGCGAATTTTCCCGGACTTGTAAAGCCCGGTCATGGCCTCCGCGACCTCGGCGATCGGCGTATGCGGGTCCGGCCAATGCACCTGGTAGAGATCGATGACGTCAGTTTGCAGGCGCCGCAACGACTGCTCGGCTTCATAGACAATCCGCGCCCTGCTGGCATTGCGGAAAGGCCTGCCATCGACCCAATCGAGCCCGACTTTGGTGGCGATGACCGTATCTTTGCGCCGGCCTCCAATAGCAAGCGCCTTGCCGACGATCTCCTCCGACCGCCCAAAACCGTACACCGGCGCCGTGTCGATCAGGTTGATTCCGCTGTCGAGCGCGGCGTGAATGGTGCGAATGGCGTCCGTCTCGTCGCTTCCGCCCCACATCCAGCCGCCCATCGCCCAGGTTCCCAGCGCAACACGCGAGACACGTATAGAGGTTTGCGGAATTTCGACGAATTCCATTTCGGTGTGGTCTTGTTCGGTGTGTGGCATCGTTCAATTCCTATTTCGGTTACGCGTCGTTTCGCAGTTCTCGTCTTGCTTCAACTCGGCGGACGAAATCCGAAGAGGACGCGACGAACGCGGGTAGCTCATCCCTGCTGTTGCCTGAACATGATGCGCGTCGAACGGGATTGCGATTAAATAAGCTTTCATTGTCTGACGTCGGCCGCGATTGCTTCAACGCGGGCAAAGCAGAGGACACCAACGCTGCGCGAGAGCCTCTGCGAGTGTGCAGCCGAAGCGGGGCGACCGCGCCCTACTGATGGATTGTCTGTGACTTGCCGTGCTTGACTACGGTGCGGCTCCTCTAAGGGGCCACACTTTCAAAATCCTGGTCGGAAAGCGATGTGTCCGTCGGCGCTCGAATGACGACGACGCCATGGTTTGTGCCCTGGTGACAGGCATTGCATGCCGAGGTGAGGTCGCCATAGGCCTTGTCAAAGGCCGTGGCGTCTTTCGCCAGGATCGCCTTGCGCAGGTCCTCGAAGGGTTGTGCGGTGACCGACGAGATCATGTCTTGCAGCGGAATCTCGTGGCGCAGTGCGCTTCTTGCGAGCGAGCTAGGAAGTGTTCCGCTCTCACTGCGCCACTCGAACATGACAATGAGACGCGGTGTCCTCAACTAAAAAGCGATTTCGAATCCTCACATTGAATTTGGGCGACCTGCGCGCGTTGGCTCTATCGTGTGATCACTCGACGTGGCGTTGAGTTGGGCCGGCATATCGCAAGCTCGGATAAACCTCGAGGGCTCCGTTAGCGGGCAAGCCATCGCACAGCGATTAGTCTAGCACGCCCGCTTGGTCGCGAGACGCGCGTTGAACGATTGGAGGCTGATCACCGTTCTTTGATGGGTCCCGTTGCCGATCTCTTCGATCTCGTCGCACGCCGACACCTTAAACTCAATTCGCTTTCCTGTGGTGTTGATCACCTCTGCCTCTGCACGAACCGTATGGCCGACAGGTGTGGCCGCGAGGTGTCGAATGGCTATTTCGGTGCCGACCGCGCTCTCGCCTTCCTCCAGAAATGGCCGTATCGCATTCAGTGCAGCGTTCTCCATGGCCAAGATCATAACCGGCGTGGCCAGCACCTGCGGCAGAATCGCGTCTTTGAATTGATTGGCGAGATGCTCAGACTGCACACGCAGGGTGAAGGTTCCCTTCGTTCCCACGGTATTTGGCGCATTCGATCCTCTCCTGTCTTGCTGCTCACAGATCGGCGGCCCGAGGCCGAAGGAGCTAGCAGCCACAGACGGCCTCTTCAACAGCCCCGGCAGATCGAGTCTATCATCTTGTCGACCTTCGCTTCTTCGCGGTCGATGGCGGGATTGGTGCCGAGCAGTGGCCCCTTCATCGGGCCAGCGCCGATCCCGGATGACGAAAGCGCCGTGCCCAGAGAGTTAGTACCGGGCGCAGCTGCGGTGGTGCCGAAGGCGCCGCCAGACACGGACATATGATGCGATCCCATGCCGCCGCGGCCAAACGTGGCCGTGGTCGAAAGGCCAATGCTAATGACAACGCAAAGAACCGAAAGCGTTTTCATGGCGAAAACTCCCTGTTGCGAATGGAATGGCCGGATTGCGGCGCTTAGGTTGCCGGCCGCTCCGGTGGAATCTGAATTGCGCCCGCTCTGGCCACCGCCGCGGCCGTGATCATCCTCGCGTCGCCACTACCGCTGGAACCGCTGCCTGGGCCAAAATCGATGAGGACGATAGCAGCTGTACACACGATTGCGACAATTACGGTTACCATCGCGGGCATCAGGTCACCGCGGCGGTCGTTTCTTTGAGTGTCCATCTGCCTGTGCTCCCAAGCCGTGGCGCCGATGCACTTGCATCAGCGTGCCGTCGATTAAGCCGCATCATCCAATCGCTCCGCGAGGAGAGGGATCCAACGCACGATCAACGTGACGGTTGATTGCCGATGCGCACAAAGCTGATTTAGGTTCGCAACGCGCCGGCACCACTAAATTGAGTTTTATTCGTTGCGTGTATGCCATGGCAATTGCTCTCGACACCCCGCCGGAGGTGACGTGCGGTCCAGATCGGCTATGTACCCAGGCGTGCAAAACATCGGAGCAGCCATAGCGATTGCCGTCGTACAGACCATGCGGACCGAGCGCATTACCCCAAACAGCGGTGCACCGAGCTTTGTCGTACCTGATAGCATCGCTTCGTGACTAGGAGCGACCTTCGGAAGCAAAGGTGGCGCGCGCTTCAAGCCTGGTTCTTGGGAGTGTATCGGCCCAAGACGCACTTATAACCTTGTAACTTCCAGTCGCGATACGGACCATTGGCGAGCCACTCGGCAATACCCATTTGCGCGCCTACCTGACAGGCCGTCATCGTGATGCCAGATTGCTCGCTGTTCGTAACGACTTTGTCCAGGCACAGCTGGCCGTTGCAGAGAATAGCAACGAGGGTAACAAGCATGATGACCTCCGTCGGTGAGCGATACCCGGTCAGTTGAACTCCGCTGCTCCCCGAAAACGACTGGACTCATTTTTGGGGATGGCACGCGGGCCGAAAGGGGTAGGATGTGTATCCCGCGCGTCACACCATTGACATCCATTCGGCCCCCACGATTCGGTTGCCGCGAAGCCACATAGCGGGAGAGCCAATTTTTCGGCCATGGCAGCCGGCGCAGGCTTCTGACCCCCGGCACAAGATTGGGCGAGGGCTGGATTGCCGATTGATGCAATCAGGATTGTTGCCAGCAAGAACGAATGCAATCTCATTAGTAGTCTCCACCTAAGATCTCGAGTGCGCGCGGTCCTCCTCCCACCATTTCGCAGCGGAGTATTCGCGCGTTACAGAGAAAAACGTAGACGGTCGAAATCCGAGAATGAATTGTACGGAGGTAAATCTCTCTTCGTCGGATGGATCGATGGAATATACCAAGGTTGCGGTCTTTACCGTTAAGCGGACTAGATGTAAGCGAACGCCGTTTCACAGACCCTATCCGGAGCGTCCACTGTTGCTGGTACGCGGACCATTTCCGGCTGTCGCGGCCGATCTAGGCGAAGCCCCAATCGTCTTTCTCATCACGATGTGATTTTTGTGACGTGCAATTTAGTGCTGCGAAAGCTCTGCCGAATTAATTCCAAATCGATCGGTCCGAACGTTCGGATACGCTGAAAAATGGGAAATTCACGTCCACAGAAGAGCACGCTCCCCACGGGAGCGTGCCGGCTCCCGCGTGCCGCGATTTCTCGACAGTTTTGATACAGGAGAAATCAACTTGGCTTCGCTCAGGACGGTCGCCGCAGCCGCGTTGCTGT
The DNA here is from genome assembly GCA_963822795.1 of uncultured Alphaproteobacteria bacterium. Taxonomy (GTDB): domain Bacteria; phylum Pseudomonadota; class Alphaproteobacteria; order Rhizobiales; family Xanthobacteraceae; genus Bradyrhizobium. Next base: position 75,579 of record CAWGJM010000013.1, on the reverse strand, counting down.
CGGCCATGACAGTGACCCAGTATTTGCGCAAGCCGCCATACAGGAGCCGGGATGTTTGCCTTCTACCATCCCTACCTCGACGTTCTAAACGGTGGCGCCCCACACCGGCGGCCAAACTTGCCTCAGAGCCGCCTGCGGCCATGGACGCCTATGGGGCCAGGGAGAGCGGTATTCTTCCTTACGTCGACGCTTCCCGCGCGCAGCGTTATCGGTCGATCCTGCATCGGGCACTTTCCGTGGCAAGGACGGCCGCTGGCATCCACGCGGTTGAAGCGGTCCGCAGATCTCTTAGTCGGACACGGGGGCGCAGCTGCTTACGCGGGCTGCGCCCTCATCGCATCGAAATGAAGGGTCTAGGTAGGCACAGAAGGGCACCGCTGGACCGTTAGCGGAATTTGTCATCCGCGATCGCGCGCTGGGGGCGCTATAGACCCGGGTCCGACTGGATCACGAATGGCGGCGCTGAGAATGTGATTGATCTCCGCCATCGCTTGTGCGTCGATCGACCGGCCGCTCACCTCGTCAACCGGTACCAGTTGGTCGACAGTGCGATCGATCGAAACCCTCGACGAAAGATGAGAACCATCTGCTGTCCATTCGCGGAGTGCGACGCTCGGCGACCAGGCGAGGCCGTGCAGCAGGAATATTGATCCTCCGAACCTTCGTAGCCGGTCAGCTTAGCGGTCCGGAGCGTGCCCCAGTATCGGTCCGGAGGCGCCGCTCTACCGCGGCGAACCGCCGGACCGATACCTGACGCAGACAGATCAAAAGCCCGAAGTGGGCTCGCACGGCGGGTTGGTCCAGGGCTGCGTGGCAAATGCACCCACGCGGCGCTCGGACGCAAGCAGCGTCGGAGGTGGCGGCGAAGGCATTCTCAGCGGCCTGTCGCGAGGCGCCGCGTGAGATGAGTGCTGACTCGATCCGCGCTTTGGCGGAACGGCAGAGTTCGATTCGCTGTCATTGTGCAAATGACGTTCAAGGATCTTGGGCTCGCCTTGGCGGAAGCTGAGCGTGCCGCTGTGCTGATGCCGTCTGCGAGTGTCGTGCATGATCGGCTGGTCGGGCTTGTGGCAGGCAGGCTGGGTCGATCTCGATCGGTCGGCGCTCGGCTACCTGCTGCCCGCGACGCGGGTCTTGTTTCACACCTTCTCGGCACGAATGATAACCCTGGCAGCAGCTAACTCATGCATGAGATTGCGCGTGCGCATGTTTGAGTTATTGCCACGGGCATGTTGCGGCCCACTGGTCTCGAAGGAGTGCTGCCATAGGCGTATCTCGTTGTGAACATCCTGGGGAGTTGGACTCGAAGCCGATCCGAACCCTCGAGGTGTCGAGATCAGAATTTCTGGAGGATATAGACTGGGAAAGTGGCTTCTTGTGGCAGGTTATTTTCGTCCGTCCAAAAGCAGTCCGCCCGATCACCTTGGATGTCGTTGATGGTCATTAATGGTCCGCCGGAGCGCAGCCGGACAAGATCGCCGCGCGCGAACCGCGGAGCGTTTCTGCCGACCATCGAGGCGTTCGATGCAATGGGGTCTGAGAAGGCCGGAATGGAAAGAGGTACGCTGAGTCCGATCATGAGTGCGATGGCGAGCGAACGGCGTTTTGTTAGCGTCAACATGTCAAAACTCCATGTAGGCTTGAGGTAGGAACCATCGGCAGGAGCGCCAATAAAAAACTTTTCACAAGGTGGACCTGCTCGCTGATGTGTGCCAATTGTTCGTCGTCTACAGTCGATCGAACCTTCTCGGCGTGCACGACCATATATTTCGCGCGCGGATCTGAACTATGGCCAGACCCCTCGCATGTAGTCTAAAAACTCAGGTGCCCGGACCTCCTCTCTCTCTGACGGGTACCAAACCTTGGCGGGCAGCCCGCAAAATCGGTCCGCCGCCTTTCTGCGCGACTCTTCAGAATAGGGTGACGCTGGCTGGAGTGCGTTGTGGGCGGCGCGGATCAATTGGGCGGCCGCGATCCGAGGCTTCTGTCCGACTCCCGTTGGCTCTGCCGCCGATGGTTGGACGCTAGCGGAGGCCGCGGGAGGCGTTTCGCCGAACAGCCAGGTCTGCAACCTTCGCTGTGCTCGACCTGTTGGGCAAAGTCGACCAGCATGATGCCGCTCTTCCTGATGAAGCAGCACGCCGATACCCGCCGAGGGCAGCGTTGAGATGTTGATTGGATGGACCAGGCTTCAGTACAGCACCCCCAGGTGACATAGCTCTTCAGCGATGCTCCGAATGCCTGGGCGTTGCGCTGCAATCTGGTCTGCGGCGAGAGCGGCGGGTGAGCTCGTTCTGAACCGAATGCCGCTGACCGCTAGCCTTGTGTGCCATTGGTCCGGAAGGAATTCATTCCCTCCGGCCAAGGGCAATCACTAGCAGACGCGCGTGTGCGACGGGGCTTAGCTACAGGTCGGCGGCAACTGGTAATCTGGATGCAGGTAGTACCAGTCATAGCAGTCCAGACCGTAGTCATCGTATCCGTGCCGGAAGCTTCCGAAGCGGTGCATGGCGTGATGGCTGCCGATACCGAAGCGTCCGCCGCCAACGCGGCCCATGCCACGGCCGGCCATTCCGCCGATATCAACACCGCTGCCAAGCCCTCCTCCCATGCGAGCACCGCCAGCGATGCCGCCCATGTGAAGACCGCCGCCAAATCCTCCCATGTGAGCGCCACCACCAAAACCTCCCATGTGGCCACCGCCGCCAAAGCCGCCGCCGTGACCGCCACCGCCGCCGCCGCGTGCCTCGGCCGTGGCGGTAAGCAGGCTTGAAGCAAGGGCGGCTGTTGCCAAGATCGTTATCACTCGTCTCATCATAGTGCTCCTTCATCAGGTGAAGCTCTCGGCAATGCGAGCCCGATCGACCGCGCGAAAGCCGAGCCTTCCGATGACTAAAAGATAGGAGCGATTCGCCGGCCATTTACTAAATTCGCCTTTAATACCGCGCCTTTGTGCAAATCTAACGTTAGCCACCGATACGCACTCTTGCGCAGGCATTGCTGGGTGAACCGACCGATGACGCTGACGCATCTTGTTATCTGCCAGTGGTCTTGCGCGATCGGCCTCGCCCATCGGCGCCGACGACCGCGCTAATGCGTCGTCTGAGAGTTGCGTCAGTCTACGGTCATGACCATTGATTCATGCGTGGGAGCGTTCCTCCGATCTCAACCGAGAACGTCCGCCCATCAACATCCGTCAGTCGGAGGAATTGCACGCCGCCGACATTGCTGGCCGGATTGCGAGGTGGCGGCAGCCGTCACCGTCGCCGCCGCGCCCATGGGCGCGCGGATGCCGAACGGGTCTTGCGCATGCCGGGCCTCACGCCGCATAGTGAAAACCGACCTGCTGCAGCTCCGGAATCGTTGCGACGATTCCGGGGGTCAGCACGATACCGTCGATAAGGTGGTTCGTAAGCTCGGCGGCCACCGTCTCATGCGATGCGTGATCCGGATTGGTGCCGCGCGCAATCAGCTTTGCCGTAATCTCCCAGATTGCATTGTGGCAGGCGAGAAAGACGGCGCCACGGTCCTGCAGCGCCGGAATCGTGTCGCCGGCCGGTCCGAACACGCTTTTGGGATCCTCCTCATTCGAGAAGGCGGTGGGCATGGGCTTGGCGACGATCAGCGTGTTGGTCTTGAATTTCGAGCCGGCAAGCGTGGCCAGCTCGTATTTGTCCCACATCGCCTGGTCGAATAGCGCGAGATGTGCGGTGCCGTGGGTGGCGGAGACCGCGAGAAAATCCTTATGCAGGAACGAAAAAACCTGGGCGTTCACCGAATTGCGCATCAGGTTCAGCCATGGGCTCGCAATGTTGGTGTTGTTCCACACCTGCTTTCGTGTGCCGCGATAAGCGATGAGCTCGTTGAGCGCTTCATTGTCCCAGAAGTCAGGGTGCGTGAGGATCATCGGAACGGTCCTAAAGTCGCGCCGACGTGTTGCGCGCTGCAGACGCGCCGTCAGCTCGGCAAGCGCCCGGGCGCCCGGCGGGATGATCTGCTCGTCCGTGGCGGCGTGCGCAGGGCGGGTTGCAAGCGCAGCGGCCCCGAGCGCCAATGATCCAAAGCCGAGTAGAGCGGTACGTCGCGAGTTATCCATAGTCATTCCTGTCTCCTTGTTGCGGTCGGGGCGATGGAGCGTGCTCTGACGCACTCGCCTTTCCATTTCGAGATGGGGGTACTCGAAACCGCGATCCAACGGACTCTTCAGATGGACTTGATCATCTCCTGCCATTTAACAACGCTGGACTTTTCGATTTTGAACGATCTTGCAAGAGATGAGGCGGACCAACCGCCGACGCTGTCGCGTTGCGCTCACCTAGCGTTGAGCGCGTGATCACAAGCCATCGCCGAGTTGTGGCGGATGGCAGTCATTGCTTGGCCACGGCTGGTCCTAATTCACGGCATGGCGTCTACGAGCGCCGCTTTGAGCATGACGTGCAGTAAATTAAATTAGCGGCAGCTGGACGTGGAGTGCTCGGAGTAAACGATGTCCGACCGCCTTGCGCGAAAACTCCTGGCTGCGTTTATCGGTACCGTATCGCCTCCAATCTGCTGACGGCGCCGAAGTTGGAGCGTCGATATAGGTGGATTAGCACTCGGCTTTGTGTGCGACGCGTCGACTGCCGCTGGTGAGGGTTATTGTTCGATAACTGCGAGTGCAGTTGCAATGGACCGGGGGGCGAGCACCCGGCTGGGCCTGACCAAAATGCGGTCGGCCTCCGTTCCGAAGGACCTCAAGCATCGGCTTCGCGCCAGATTGGCAAGGACACGTGAAAGGTCACGCCCTTATCGCTATTGGCTGTTGCCCAAATTGTTCCATCGTGCGCTTCAACAATCGAACGGCAGATCGATAATCCGATGCCCGTGCCGCTGGGCTTTGTGGAGTAGAATGCCTCGAAGAACCGCTCAATACATTCTGGCGCTAGAGGCGGGCCTGAATCACAGATGGTGACCTGCACAATATTGCCGGGGTCGGCACCGGTGCCAATTTGCAGCCGCCGCGTCGATACGTCCACCGTGCTCATCGCTTCCACAGCATTCATCACTAGGTTCATGATGACTTGCTGTATCTGAACACGATCTCCTCGGATTTGTGGCAAATCGCTTGCGAGCTGCGTTTCCAGAGCAATGCGATTTCTCAGCATCTCGCCACGTGTTAAGGCGACGGTCTCTGTGATCACTTCGTTGAGATCCAGCGGCTCGCGCCGCATGGGCTTCCTCTTCACCATCGCCCGAATCCGGTCGATGACATCGCTGATGCGTCGGCCGTCCTTGATGATATCGTCAAGGGCTTCGCAGACATGGTCCGGATCAGGCGGCTGGGCCCTCAGCAGCCGCAGGGCGGCATGCGCGTTGGTGACAAGCGCGCCGACGGGCTGATTGACCTCATGCGCGATAGAGGCGGTCAATTGACCGATGGTGGCGACGCGATTGGCGTGCGCAAGCTTGTTTTGCGCCTCGAGCCGCGCCTCTTCGGCCTGCTTGCGTTCGGTCACGTCGATGTGGGTACCTACGACCTCGACGACATCGCCCGATGCGTCAAAAACGGGGTGCGCAACGCTGTGAATGTGCCTGATTGTGCCGTCCGGGCGGACGACCCGGTAGTCCACTTCGTAGCCTGAACGCTCGCCGATCTTTTGCCGCATGGTCTCGAGAGCCGCTTGGCGATCGTCCGGATGTATGCGTGCCGCCCAGCCGGCGTTGGTCGGGAGGCCCGCCGCGGGCTCGTAGCCAAATAATCGAAAATTCTCTTCGGATGAGTAGACGAGGCGCCGGCTTGCCATGTCGTATGCCCAGCTGCCTGTATGACTCAACCTCTGGGCTTCCGCCAAATAAGCCTCGCTGCGCAACAGCGCCTGTTCAGTCCGCTTCCGCTCCTCGACATCGCTCGCGGTGCCGCACCATTTGACGATCGTTTTTGGGTCTTTCCGGAGCGGCGTCATTCGCAGCGAGAACCAACGATATTCACCTGCCGCGCTTCGAATGCGGATTTCCTTTTCGAAAGGCGTTCCGGTCGCGAGGGCTGCGCGAAACCTTTCGACACTGTAGTCATCGGCATGCAATGCATTCATCCATCCCCAGCCGAGCAACTCCTCGGAGGAAAGACCGGTGTAATCGCGGAAGCGCTGATTGGAGAATTCAGCCAAGCCGCTCAGCGATGTGTTCAAAACCAGGGGTGGCATCGCATGCAGCACATTTTCAAGCTCATCCCGTCTAGCCCGCAGCTGTCTCACCAGGCCTGTTACGATCAATGAGGTGAGCAAAAACGCCACCACCGCGACGATATCTTCGAGATAATCGAGGTGAACGAGTTGAGGGGAAAAGAAGTAGGCGAAAGAGCCGAGTGCGAGGAACGAAAGAGCGAGCGCGCCAAAGAAGCTGCCGGCAAGAGACAGCAGCACGATCAGGATCAAAAAGCCGAGTGCTGCGGAGATGGGACGGAAGTCGAGCCAAGCGCACAGCCATGTGAGCGATGCCAGTGCGACGAGGCCGACCAGGAACTGCACTGTCTCATGCAGCAAATTCTTGGCTGTACTGGGCATCATTGCCGGCAATCCAGTTGTTGGTGACCACCTCGCAGCGGACGTCACTCCGGGGGAATTTCGGCAATCTTAATCCTCACGATGTCGCACGGGAAGGCTAGGGAACAGTTCTCTGCTTCTGAGCTGGCGCTTTGGTATTTCGAATTCGAACGATCCCGACGATGTTTTTTCAGCGCCGCGGCTGATTGCGGCGGGGAGCCAATTTCTGGAACAGCCGAGCCGGACGGGTTTTCTGGGGTTTGCGGGTCGTGCTGTTTGGGCTAAAATATGGTTCCATGCGCGAGATTGCTGTCCCCGTTAGCGCGCTGGAGCAGTCTCACTAGTGCTTTAATCGGGGCCAGTCGCTGGTCGCAGGGTCGTGGTAGCTGTATCGAGCTCGTTAAGCACCGTAGAAGCCAATTCTGGCGAGAACGTCGATCGCCGCGGCCTTCGAACCGGTTGCTCTCGATGGTCGCCACGTAGGCAATGCGGCAAAGATGTGTGAGAGGGTAGCGTGAGTCAGCGCAATTCTTCAGTGAAGGCCGTTGACGGCAAGGACCGATGCGTTGTTTTCGTCGTGGACGACGATGACTCTACGCGTCGTGCGCTGGCGAGACTTTTCTTTTCGGTGCAGTTGCGGGCCGAAGTCTTTGCCTCGGCACAGGAGTTCCTGCACAGCGAGCGCCCTGACGTGCCGAGCTGCCTGGTACTCGATGTTCGCCTTCCAGGATTGAGCGGTCTCGATTTCCAGACCGAGTTGGCAAAGGCGGACATCCGGATTCCCATCGTGTTCATCACGGGGCATGGTGACATTCCCATGACGGTGCGGGCCATGAAAGCGGGTGCCGTCGACTTCCTTGCCAAGCCGTTTCGCGACCAGGATCTTCTGGATGCCGTCGCAGCTGCGATCCAGCGTGATGAGAAACGGCGCGAGCATGAGCATATGATCACCGAGTTGAAGGCGCATTTCCAATTGCTTACCCCTCGCGAGCGCGAAATCATGGCTTTCGTCGCGAGCGGTTTGATGAGTAAGCAGATCGCAGCCAAATTCGAGCTTAGCGAGATCACCGTGAAGGTGCATCGCAGTCACCTTATGAAGAAAATGGGCGCGAGATCGGTGGCCGACCTGGTCAGAATGGCAGAAGCACTCGGCGTCACGCCGGTCAGGTCGCAGCGCTGAGCCAGAGCGGGAGGGCGTGACGTTTGCTCAAATCCATTTCCCATCGGACTTGGTGGAATCAATCAACGCGATGCATCGGCAGGCTCGCCAGCAACGCAACCTAAGTATAGTTCCCGACCCGCCGGGCGAGTGTTATTTGACGTGAGAGGCGGCACCATATCGGGGCGAGACCGTGATCAGGTCCGTACTCGAAAAGGGTGGTCGCGTGGAAATCCCGATAATCTCGATTGTTGATGATGACGCTTCGCAGCGCACTGCGACGGCGCGGTTGTTGAGGTCAATGGGATTTGCGGCCTACGCGTTTGCTTCGGCCCGAGAGTTCTTGTTATCGCCGCGATTGAGCGACACCTCTTGTCTCATTGCTGACGTGGAGATGCCCGGCATGAGCGGCGTCAAGCTGCAAGAACAGTTGATTGCTCAGGGCAATACCACGCCTATGATTTTCATCACCGCATTTCCCGAGGATCGGATTCGGGAGCAAGCGATGAGGGCCGGCGCGATCGGCTTTTTGGCCAAGCCTTTCGACGAAACGCAATTGCTCGAGTGCGTTGAGCGAGCCCTGACTAGACTCCGTGAGGGGGGAGGGCCCGGCGACGCCTGATTAGCTGGTGTGCCAATGCTGCGTCGGGACGATTTTGCAAATGCGATAGATTCGTTCAGACTCGGTCGAGGATGGTCTCGTAGCCGGCTTTGAGCTGCAGAATTGATGGGGGCAGCGCCAATCTCCAGGCACTTATCAGCCGCGGCCTCTTCAGTCGGTTTAGATAAACTACGTGCGGATCGAAAATACAGCGTAACCAGTCTCATCTAGTTTGCAGTCTCCCCCGGGTACCTGGTCTTTTGCCCTGGACGGGTGCCAACCTGATGGCGGATCATCAAGATGATCCGCCGTCTTTTCTTCCCGGTGCGCAAATTCAGATAAACCTTCGGTAGCGATCGGCGCGCGCAAGCATCGGCCGTGTAGTCCGCCGTATTCGGTGGTGGTTGCGAACGTGGAAAGGGGAGACCCCGGCGGAGGCGAGCTCAACGCGGCGTTCAGGAGTTCGCTAGCCTGGTGTGTATGAAGAGGCCGATGCCAAGGCTGTCCGATCGCGCCGAGGCGTAGCAATCAAGATCACAGTAATAGAGCCGTGTTCCGGTCTCTCGCACATAGCGCGCCGAGATCGGCTGATTGCAGCAAGCACAGTGAGTTTGCGAAAGAGGCGTTCTGCCACGCACCAACACGAATCTCATGATATCACCTTCAGGCACGGAGCGGTCGATGGAGCACATCACGCCCGATCTGTGTGCCGTCACGATTTTTACAGCGGGGCCCTATTCGGTCCCGTCACGGCTCGTGCTAGCGTGTCAGGCAGACAGGCATCGGAGCAGCCAGTTACGATCGTTCTCGCGGCGTGCCTTGAAGCGTTCCACGCACTTGTTTGAGCAGAGAGCTGTTCGGCTGACGTGATAGCGGATAAGACCAAATCTTCCGTCACAGACGGCACAGCGCTTTGTCGAGCTATCGTGAACTCGCTGGTTCTGATCGATCATCATCGGCGTCTCCTTTGGGTCGTGGTTCTGTAGCATCGTAACGGTCGCGCTTCGCGCACGCGTGAAGCTGGCCTTCGGGTCCGAATTAAGCCGCCGCGTGTAGAGGCCGCGCGTAGAGCCTGAGATGTATTTTGCGGCCACTGGGGGCAAAGCAGCGGACTTGCTTGCCACAGTCGACCGCGCGCGGGGCTACCCCGATGCGTTATGCTGATTGCGGTTGCGCGGACACTGGTGCACGGGATCGCAGCCTGCAATCGGCCATCGCATATGGGATAGACTAAGGCGATCGGAGCTGTTGGCTCAATTACACCGAGGTAAGCATTGGACAACAAAAAGCATCGGAAAGCTATACGTAGGTTTACGGCATTTCGCCTTTGAGTTCCCATTCAACCAATGCGCCACCGGGACCGTCCTTCCAGGTGCCTTGGCGGCATGGGCGATGGTGCGATCATCAGCGCGTTGATATCCGGTGGATATCATTGGCTATGAGGCGATGGCGCTCCATGCACTCATGAGGTCGTCGCAGGCGATCAGAAGGACGGACGATGGCGATTGCGTAAGGGCCATCCGACGGCGAGATGCCGTAATCACATGCGCTCGCGTCCGTCTGAGCGGGAACGATCCGAGGAGACGCGGAGCAAAGAGGGAATCTCAAGTGTCTGGAAATCCCAGCGTAGGAATCCGACACGGACTTCATATGTTATGATGACCGTGCCGGCGTTCCCCACTTTAGATAGCTTATGTCCTTCGAACTAATCGGCTGTCTTCTGCGAAGTGGTTTGGCGAGCGGGGAACACCCGCCACACGGTGTCGCCAACGTCATCGGCGATCAGCAGTGCACCGCTGCGGTCGACTGCCAAACCGACCGGCCTTCCGCGGGCGTGGTCGTTTGCGTCAAGAAAGCCGGTAACCACGTCCTGCGCCGGCCCACTGGGCTTGCCACCACTGAACGGAACGAAGACGACCTTGTAGCCATTAAGCGGGGTTCGATCCCAGCTCCCATGCTCGCCGACGAATGCTCCGCCTCGATAGCGTTCGGGAAGCTCGCTGCCTTTGTACAGTGCGAGCCCGAGCGGTGCTACGTGAGAACTCAGGGCGTAATCCGGCACGATTGCTTTGGCCACGAGATCCGGTCGCTGTGGTTGGACGCGCGGGTCGAGATGCTCGCCATAATAGCTGTATGGCCAGCCGTAAAAGCCTCCGTCTCGCACCGAGGTCAGGTAGTCGGGTACCAGGTCAGGCCCTATTTCATCGCGCTCATTGGCGATCGCCCAGAGCTTGCCGGTCACGGGCTCCCATTGCAGGCCGGTCGGATTGCGTAGGCCGCTCGCATAGATGCGATGCGCGCCTGTTGCGCGGTCCACCTCCCAGATGGCAGCTCGTTCATATTCCGCCCCGATGCCGTTTTCGGTGATGTTGCTGTTTGACCCGACGCCGACATAAAGCTTGGAGCCATCCGGACTGGCCAACAGAGCTTTGGTCCAGTGATGATCGATGGGTCCGCCGGGAAGGTCGGTCAACTTCGTGCCCGGATCGGTAATCGTGGTTTCTCCACCCTGATAAGGATAGCGGACAATGGCGTCAGTGTTCGCCACATAGAGATCGTGGCCGACCAGGGCGACGCCAAAGGGCGAGTTGAGGTGGTCCAGAAACACGGTTCGCGCCTCGGGTACCCCATCGCCATTGGTGTCGCGGAGCAGCGTGATGCGGTTGGCGTCCTTTGCCTTCGCGCCCGCGAACCATTGCACCCACCCAGTGATGATGTCCTTCGGGCGGAAAATCGGCGGCTTCGGACCATTGCTCTCGACCACCAGTACATCACCGTTGGGCAGGACGTAGAGCGACCTCGGGTGCTGGAATCCGGTAGCCAGTGCACGGATCTGCAGTCCCTCCGGAACCTTCGGCGTTTCATCTCCCCATGCGACCGGTTTTGCGATCCGTATCGGTGGCAACAAATATTGTTGCAGGGCAGGCAGCATGGGATTGGCTCCGATCTGCTTCTCTGGGTCGCCGCCATTATCGTCACAGCTCGCTAGTCCCAAACCAGCGAGGACAACCAGGATCGTGGCAAGGCGTGTCGACTTCGCTAACCGGACGCTTTTGAAAATGGGCATCATTTGTCTGCTCCAACGCGATGAGGGGAGGTAAAGGCCCAACCCGCTGAGGTCGCGGCCAACAGAATGACGAAGACGAGGCCTGACAGCGTGAGGCCCGTCGGCACAACGGCGGTGTAACCGTCTCGGCTGTGAACGAGGACGTTTACCAGCGAGAGCAGGATCGCAAATACATACGCCGAAGCGTGAGCCCAGTCCGGCTTTCGCTTGCCGCGTACAAAGTCAATGATGGCGGCCAAAACCACAAAGATCGTTGCGATCAAGCCGGCAGTTATCAGCCAGACGGAAAACCTTTCCCACATCACATTGGCACTTTGCCAATAGGCAAGATCGGTGACGAAAGCGCCTGTGAAGTAGGCGACAGGAAACGGCGTCAGCATTTCATGAAGCGATCGCCGGTCGGCCTTGACCGGCGAGCGTGAGCTGGCATTGCTCCTCAAAGTCGTCTCAGTCATTGTTATCTGTTGCATGACCTCTATCCTTGCGAGAGTCCGCGCGTCGGTCGCTCGGCTGAGCTCCAATCCTACGCGCAACGAAGAACTTGGCGTTCGGACGAAAAGTGTCGCGTCTCGAAATGTGAGTCTTCCCTATTCGCACGTGTCCGGGACAGAGCGCGGCGCGCGGGCCACGAAGTTCGTCTCCTCCTCGCTTCGATCCGAAGTTCTGACGTTGCCGATCAACAGGACTCGCAGTCATTGTGGATAGTCTCTCTGCCGGTTGCATCAACCGTGCAAACTAGAAAGGTCCGCGCTTTATCAGGAAGAAGTTGCCGTGAAAGCCTGCTAGATCCGACACTGCGGCCACGCGCTTGGAGCTATCGCTATGATCACCAGTTGCACCTTCAATGAGATGACGAAACTCGTTTGGCGCGGAGGAAGTCCGACGCTGTCGTCGAGGCTGGTGGCCGAGGAGAAGGCCATCGCTTTGAGCTACAACGGATCTTCGTATGCGGTGATGATGGCCACGCCAGCCGATCTCAGCGATTTTGGTGTCGGCTTCACGCTGACGGAAGGCGTCGTTAAGCGCGCTGACGAGATCATGAGCCTTGAGCTGATCGAGACCGATCTCGGCGTTGAAATTCGAATGTGGCTCGACGAAACGCGAACGAGGTCGTTTTTCGTTCGGCGACGCGCAATTCTGGGTCCCGTCGGCTGTGGGCTCTGCGGCATCGAAAGCCTGGAGCAGGCTTGCCCGGCGCCACCGCAAGTAGAGAACAGGACGATGTTTCGGGCGCGCGACTTGCTGAACGCCATGCGCGAGCTGGCGCCGCTGCAAGCCCTCAATCAGAAGACTCGGTCTATGCATGCGGCCGCTTTTTGGGATCCTTCCAGTGGCATCGGTCCGGTCAGAGAGGACGTCGGTCGCCATAACGCGCTCGACAAGCTTGCCGGTGCGCTCGTGCGCCACAATACGCCGCAGACGACCGGTGCGATCCTTCTTACAAGCCGTGTCTCGGTGGAAATGGTGCAGAAGACGGCGATGATCGGCGTGCCAGTGCTGGTCGCCATTTCAGCGCCAACGACGCTCGCAATCGAAATGGCCGAGAAGGCAGGCATCACGCTTGTCGCTGTCGCTCGCGAGGACGGCTATGAGGTGTTCACGCATCCCGATCGGCTCATCTTCGCCGAGACCGGAATAATCGCAGCTTGATCCCACGCAACGCTCGGGGTGGAAGAGCTTCGGTCTCGCCGTTTTCAAGCAGCTCGTTGTTAGCATGCAAATCCGCAAAAGGCGTTCGCTTCCGGAAGCTCGCAATTCGATTTGCGCATAGCTGTTGTTTGGTTGGCCGCTGAAGCCTCGTTCCACCGCGCATGCGGAGTCAAATCAAAAGTATGAGCGGAAAGGATGACTCTGATGGATCCGACGGCGTTTCTCTTATCACGGATACAATTTGGCTTCACCATCTCGTTCCATATCATTTTCCCTGCGTTCACTATCGGCCTTGCCGCGTGGCTCACCGTTCTTGAGGCGCTGCATCTGCGAACCGGTCGGCCGGTGTACCAGACACTATTCGAGTTCTGGCTCAAGATATTCGGCGTCGCCTTTGGCCTCGGGGTAGTGTCGGGAATCGTAATGGCATTCCAGTTCGGCACGAACTGGAGCGTACTGTCGAAGATGTCGGGACCCATCCAGGGGCCGCTGCTGTCCTTCGAGACATTCTGGGCATTCACGCTGGAGGCCGGTTTCTTCGGTGTCCTCATTTTCGGGCGGAAGCGAGTTGCACCGGGGTTCTACCTGTTTTCCACCGCCATGGTGGCGGCCGGGACGACGCTTTCGGCATTCTGGATCATGACCAACAACAGCTGGATGCAGGTGCCGGTCGGCTATGCGGTGCAAAATGGCGACTTCGTCCCAACCGATTGGTCAAAAATCATCTTTAACTCGGTGGTGTGGTCACGCTTCCCGCACATGCTGCTGGCCGCCTATCTCGCTGGCGCCTTCTGCGTTGCAGCGACCGGGGCCTGGTATCGGTTGCGCAGAAAATATTATGGCGAAGCGAGGATCATGCTCCGTATGGGTCTGTTCCTTGCGGCAGTGCTCGTTCCTGTCCAGCTCTTGTTCGGACATTTGGTCGGCGACTACGTTCACGATTACCAGCCCGCGAAGTTCGCAGCGATCGAGGGTCGCTGGCACGACGAACAACCCGCGGGAGAGGTGTTGTTCGCGCTCCCCGATCCAGCGACCGAAGCCAACAAATACCAAATCAAGATACCGGTCTTGGGAAGCATCATCGGCAGCATGAGCCTCACCTCCAAGGAAGTCGGATTGACCGATTTTCCGCCCCAGGACCGCCCGCCAGTGCTGATCCCGTTCGCGAGCTTCCGCATCATGGTCGGCTGCGGATTGATCATGCTCTTTGTCGCCTGGCTTGGATCCTATCTGAGCGTCAAGCATCGCCTCGAGCGAAACCGCCTCATGCTTTGGTCAATCTTTCTGAGTTTTCCGCTGCCGTTCATCGCCATCCTTACTGGCTGGTACACAGCGGAAGTGGGGCGCCAGCCCTGGGTGGTTTACGGGCTGCTGCGAACGGCCGACGCTATGACCCCATTCCTGACGGCGCCGGCGGCGACGACCTCACTGATCCTGTTCGGCGAAGTTTACGTGTTCATCTTTTCGTTCGGCACCTACTATATCTACCGGCTCCTGCGCGCTGGCCCCTCGCGTTCTCTGGTTGAGCCTTCATACGATGCGGTGCCCAATCGACCGATGTCGGTCGCTGACCGAAGGCCGGTCGCTGCGCAGCGCTACATCAATGCGGGAGAATAGAAATGGTCATATTCTGGATTTCGCTTCTTGTCATCAGCATACTGCTCTATCTGCTGCTCGACGGATTCGATCTTGGTGTCGGCATGCTGTTCGGCTTGACGCGCAGCGAAGACAATCGAAGCGTCATGCTCAACGCGGTCGCGCCGGTCTGGGACGGTAACGAGACCTGGCTCGTTGTCACCGGGGTGATCTTGTGGGGCGCTTTTCCGATTGTTTATGCGACGCTGCTATCTGCCTTCTATATCCCCGTTATTATCATGCTGTTGGGTTTAGTCCTGCGCGGTGTCTCGTTCGAGTATCGCAACAAGGCCGTGAGCTCCCGCTGGCTATGGGAGTTTTGCTTCGCCGCCGGCTCGCTTGCAGCGAGCTTCATGCAGGGAGTGATGGTCGGCGCGATGGTCGAGGGGCTGCAGTTCACGGACGGCCGATATTCCGGCGGCGTATTCGGCTGGTTTACTACTTTTGCATTATTATGCGGCGTCGGACTTTGCCTCGGCTATGCGCTTCTCGGTGCCTGCTGGCTGGTCAGGAAGTGCGAGGGCAAAGTCCGTGACACAGCGCGGCGCCAGATCCCGATACTTGCAATCGCAGTATTGGCGTTCCTGGTCGCCGTTTTCAGCCACGCCCTCGTCGAAAACCTTCCGATCATGCATCGATGGATCGACAGGCCATATCTGGTTGTCTTCCCGGCGATCGGCGCCGCTGCCGCGCTGGTGCTTGCGAGCAGCATCCTGCACCATGACGATTACTGGCCGTTCCACATGGTCACGCTGATCTTCGTGTCCGCGTTCGGCACGCTGGCGCTGTCATTCTGGCCCTACATGATTCCCTTTGCCATTACGATCGATGCGGCGGCGGCGCCCCATTCCACGCTCGCGTTCATGTTCTGGGGCGAGGGTCTCTTTGTCTATCCGCTCATGCTGTTCTACGCGGTCATCAGCTATCGTGTCTTCAGAGGTAAAGTCGGGTCCATGCCTGGTCATTACTGATCGGGCATGAGCTCCCGCGTGGTCGGGAGATGGCTTCGGAGCTAGCCGCACAAGCGCTGGGCGGAGCCGAGACAGAGTGTCAGGGCATTCAAAGGATCTTGACCCCCGTATCGCCCAGCATTCTGCAAAACGCCAGGGTGTGGTCGTGAACATGCTGGGCATCTAGCGAGCGCGAATCGCAGCGAGAGGTCAGGCCGATCGGATCCGTGGTGCAAGCCTGTGGTCGCGAGCGAGGTGCTTACGGATCGACGCATCTCGCTCTGAGCGATGGCGTTGACGAGCGCTCGAATTCACTCATTCAGGCATGATGCGCGCATTCGCCCCTGGCCAGTGCGGGACCACCGCCGGGTCGATGTTCAGATGCTCCGCTACCATTTCCGCAGGAGAATGTTTAAGCCAGTCTGACAGGGATATTTCCTGAAAATTCGATGTCCGGAACACGGCAAAGAATTGCATGTCGGTGTCGCCGATGTTTTGCACATAATGCCCGTAGTTGCGAGGGACGTAGCCAATGTCGCCGGGATTGAAATCCATCGTGAGCACGTGCGGGCCGGTATTGAACACGCCCATGCGGGCCTTGCCCTTGATGTAGTATTGCCACTCGTCGGCATTGGGATGCCAATGCATGCTCCGCATCGCGCCGGGTGGAAGCGTCTGGACCACCGCGGCAATGGTGGTGGAAACCTTGAAATTGCTGCTGTCGGCAAGCTGCAGTGTGCCGCTCTTCGTCCCGTTCAGGTTGGGCGACGTTGCGAGCGAGTAGGTGAACGGTTGAGGCGGCGTCTGCGCGTTTCCAGTCATCGCCTCCCGAATAGCGGGCAGGTCTCCCGGCACTTTACCCTGAAAGATCCAGCGGTTGTGCAGCGGTGTTTTCGCAAACGTCTCGGCCGAAACGCCAAAGTTTGCTGCAAGGACTGAAGGAGGCGTATGAGCAAACCAATCCGTCACCAACAGAGTGTTGAACTCGCTAGCCGCGCCGTCATCGAAGCAGATAACAAATTCGCAACCATCCGGTCCCAGACCCTGCAGGGAATGCGGGTAACCGGCAGGAAAATACCAGATATCGCCTTCCTTGACGTCGGCAACATACGGGCGGCCTGTCGGGTCTATCACGGTCACTCGACAGTTGCCGTAAGTCATATACGCCCACTCGGCCGCCTGGTGCCAATGCAATTCGCGGATGCCGCCGGCCGTCAGTCGCATATTGACGCCGGCGATAGTTGTGGAAATGGCGAAGTCCCACTGGGTCACTTGCCGCGCCCAGCCGCCGTTCTGGATGCGGCGTTGCACCGTGTTGAAGGAAGACCAGATCTGCGGCATGCCGCCAACGTCGGTTGGCGGCGGCGAGAACGCCGACTGCAGCTGATCCCTGATCGCCGGATCCTGCGGCCCCGGATCGGTGACGCTCGCCGGATTTTTGGCGTTGATCGTGCCTTCCGGCGGCTCGTCCGGGTTGCCAAAAGACGCAGCTTTCGCCGCAGACACTGTCATTGCGGCGCCGACGGCTGACGCCGCCAACACATCTCGTCTCGAAAACATCGTTCCACTCCTTGAAGGTTGAGCGTTCGGACACCTCACAGCCCGCCCATCGGCGCCGAGCCTCCTTGCCCGAAACTAGGCAAGGCCCTCTCAATTCGCTTCCCTAAACGGCGCTGCGTTTTTCCGGAATGCACTACGGCGTGTCGTGCCAAGCGCGCAGGAGCGTTCGTCGGTTTGTGCAATCCGGAAAGGCCGAGGTCATTCTCGAAAGACGTTGTTGAACGCGCGCACTTACTTCGGGCCAATGATCCTGTCCGAAGGTGCTTTCAATGTCCGATCGAAAAGCCATTCGTCCCTATCACCACCCGGCCGGCGGATGGGGTGCACTCAAAGCCGTGAGCGAGCACCTGCTCGAGCAGGGTGTTGCGGTAAAGGGCGCGGCGACGCTTGGTTGTATGAACCAGCCCGAAGGGTTCGACTGTCCCGGCTGCGCCTGGCCAGATCCGAAGCACACGTCGTCGTTCGAGTTCTGCGAAAACGGCGCCAAGGCCGTGGCGTGGGAGGCGACGGCCAAGCGCTGCACGCCAGAGTTTTTCGCGGCGCACAGTGTCCGTGAATTATCGGGCTGGGGCGACTACGAACTGGAGATGGTCGGGCGCCTGACCCATCCGATGGCCTACGATGCAATCTCGGATCACTATCTGCCGGTAAGCTGGGATGAGGCATTCGCGACCATCGGCCGGCATTTGAGCACGTTGCCAGATCCGAATATGGCGGAATTCTACACATCCGGCCGGACCTCGAACGAGGCGGCATTCCTCTATCAGCTCTTTGTCCGGGAATATGGCACCAATAATTTTCCCGACTGCTCCAACATGTGCCACGAGGCGACGAGCGTTGGTCTGCCGCATTCGATCGGGGTCGGTAAAGGGACAGTTCTGCTGGAGGATTTTGACAAGACAGACTGTATCTTCATCTTCGGACAAAACCCCGGCACCAACAGCCCGCGCATGATGACAAATTTGCGCGAGGCCTCGCGGCGCGGGGCGGCGATCATCTCGTTCAATCCGTTCCGCGAGCGGGCCCTTGAACGCTTCCAGCACCCACAGAGTCCGATCGAGATGGCGACGCTGACATCGACGCCAATCAGCTCAAGTCTCTATCAGGTGCGCGTGGGCGGCGACGTTGCTGCCCTCAAGGGGATCATGAAGGTCCTGGTGGAAGCCGATGAGACTGCACGCGCGAATGAGCGGCCGGAGCTGCTGGACTGGGATTTCATCCGCGGCCATACCCTCGGCATCGAGGCGCTCGCGAACGATCTGAAAGCGATGCGATGGACTGACATCGAGCGCCAGTCCGGACTTGCGCGTGAAGACATCGAACATGCCGCAGAGGTCTACATGAAGGCCGAGCGCGCGATCATCGTCTATGGCATGGGCATCACGCAACACCGCAGGGGCGCTCACAATGTGCAGCAGCTCGCCAACCTTGCCTTGCTACGCGGCCACATCGGCCGCGAGGGCGCTGGCCTCTGTCCGGTCCGCGGCCATTCGAACGTGCAGGGAGACCGTACGGTCGGGATCACCGAAGTCCCCTCGGAAGAGTTTCTTGAGCGGCTGCAAGGTCGGTTCGGCTTCAAGGTTCCGCGCGCCCACGGGCACAACGTCGTCACCGCGCTTGAAGCAATGATCAGAGGCGAGGTGAAGGTGTTCATCGCGATCGGAGGCAATTTTGCGGCAGCAATTCCCGATTGGCAGACGACGCAAGCCGCTCTGAAAAATCTAGACCTCACCGTCCATGTCTCTACGAAATTGAATCGCAGCCACCTGATCCACGGACGTGATGCGTTGATCCTGCCTTGCCTCGGGCGGACGGAGATTGATATCCAGGCGACTGGCCCGCAATCCATTACGGTCGAGGATTCCATGTCGATGGTTCATGCCTCGGCCGGCCGCAACAAGCCGGCGTCGGAACATCTCCTCAGCGAGCCGGCGATTGTCGCGGGGATGGCACGCGCAACCCTGGGCGATCAAACCGTCGTCGACTGGGACAGCTTCGTTGCGAGTTACGATCGGATTCGCGATGCGATCGAGGATGTGTTTCCGATCTTCCAGGGCTACAACGCCCGCATCCGCGTTCCGGGCGGCTTCCACCTTGTGTCGACCGCCCGAGAGCGCATCTGGGCGACGCCGTCGGGCAAGGCAAACTTCCTCGTCTTCGACGGGCTGGGCGAGGATCTCGGCTCGGTAAACCCGGAAGCGCTTTGGCTCAGCACCATTCGGAGTCACGACCAGTACAATACCACGCTTTACTCGATGTCCGACCGATATCGCGGCGTGTACGGCCAGCGTGATATCGTGTTCCTGAACAAATCCGAGATTGACAAACGGGGCCTTGTGGACGGCGACCGCGTTGATCTGGTCACGGTGTCGACCGACGGCGTCGAGCGCCGAGTGCACAGTTTCCGCGTGGTCAGCTATTCGTTCCCGGATGGTTGCTGCGCTGCGTACTATCCCGAGACCAATCCGCTGGTGCCGCTTTATGCGCACGATCCCCTGAGCTTCACGCCGTCGTCCAAGGGCATCCCGGTTCGGATCGTGCGCTCGCGTGTTGCCGGTGCGGACGATTTCCCCGTTGAGGAGTGAAGCCATGCAGGCAGGGCTTCTGAAGGCGTCGAGTTGGATCGCGGCGAAGTGGTTGGATCGCCTTGCCGGCAATTCTTTCCAGGGGACGGAGTGTATTGAGCTTGCGGAGTTCGGCGCATTCGAAGCCAACCTCGCCGAAGCAGTCGTCCACGACCATGGCGCTGACTTCCTGTTTCTGTAATGGGGAGCAGAGATCGGTATGCTTTGCGGTGGTAATCATCGCGGGCAGCGCCTATCCGCGCTGCCCCAGCCAAGCCGCCGGCCAATTGCGTCGGGTCTGCGCGAGAGCGACAGCCTCCCATGCGCCGATTATGGAGGAGGCGATCTGGGGAGTACATGGGCGGATCTGGTGAGTGCGCAATTCTGGCATTGCCGACAGCCGGTCGTGGGTTTGCCGCAACACGCCGTTTGGCCGCGTTGCTCTTTGCGCCTCATCCGATGTTCACCGATATGTTTTGGATGGAGGAGGGAGGTAGGGGCACTCTCCATCATAGATGATCAAGATACGTTGTCCCGTATTCGCCCGGACTAATCCGGCCATCCTCGGTGCAATCAGAACCAAAAAGCCCAGCCGGGAATGACGCCACCGATACCAAGGTATGACGTTTCGACCCTAGGTCATTAGCCGATCAGCACAACGGTAGAATGGAGCGAGCCGATCCCGATGCAATATCTCCGTTGCACAGGTCGGAATAGCTACAAAGAGAGGCGCGACGAGACGCTGATTGGTTCTTGCGATCAGGTGCCTCGCAGTTCTTGCGGCTCGCAGTCTTCCGGCTTTCAGTCAATCGATCGGGAGATTGGTTTATGCCGCAGCCGTCGCGAGTTCCAAGAGCCGAATACTCTGCAGATGATGTAGCGGCCGATCCCCAGACCGCACGTTACTTCGCTCAGGCTGAGGCCAGTCAGTTCGTTCGTCATTCGAGCGACGCGACCGGAGTCCAGGCGTTGCGATTCGATGCCTGGCGCCTGCAGTCGACAATGGCCGGCCGGGGAGACATAGATCAGTACGTGCAATTCGCTACCGACGTTGGGTGGCTCGAACGCGTGCGAAATACTGCCGTAACCGAAAATCCGGACGATCGCGTCATCAAATCTCTTTCTAGCGCACTCCTTGCCGCGGAGCAGGGAAATGACCAGTGCTGTGCCGCTGCCCTGCGATTTGCCATTGCTGTTAGATTTATCGGTCTGCGGTCGGATACTCGGATTGCGGGCGAGCCAATTGAAATAGAACTGAGGCGACGGCAGGTCCAGGCGTTGCAGAAATGGCGCCTCAAGCGGGTTTTCGAATATGTCGACCTCCATCTTTCGGCAAAAATCACCTTGGCGGAGTTGGCTGGGGTCGCGGGACTGAGCCGAATGCACTTCGCGTCTCAGTTCCGGGCGGCGACAAATCTACGACCACATGAGTTTGTTTTGAGGCGGCGAATTCTGCGGGCTGAGGAATTGCTGCAAAACACGACGACGCCAATCGTCGAAATCGCCTTGACGGTGGGCTTCCAGACGCAAGCTCACTTTACCACGATATTCAAGCGGTTCGTTGGCTCTACTCCCAATCGATGGCGCGCCATCAATCAAATGCCAACCGGTCCTGGGTCCCGAAACGGCAAAGGAGTCGACATGGCTGCCGCCGCCGATAGGCAAGGATTGGCCGACATGGAACCCGCTAACTGGATCTGCATTGACGCGTGAATCGGGCTAAGTAACATATGGATGGCGGAGGAACGCACTGCTTGACCCGCTGGCTTCGATGTCGTGGCTGCGACCGTTCAACTTCGCGGCCGACGTCGCTGTCGCCGTGCCAACGGATGCCACAACCCTTACCACGACGCAGCTCACCGGCAGCGATTAGCTAAGTGCCATGGTGCTCCGGTTCGTACTCACGATCGAGCTCCGAGCCCGCGCGGACTGTCATCCGGCGCGAGCCTGGGTAGCGGCTTCCGACTCAATCGTTCGATTTCGGCCCACCGTGATAGTGATAGGTGCCGGGTTCGCCCGCCAACCGTGCACTCGTCCGATCGAAAGCATCGAAGGCGCGAGGCACTTGCTCTTCGAACGTCACTTGATGTGCCGGCTTCGGCGCGACGACGGAATATGCGAACGCCTGTCCGGCGATTGCGACCAGCACCACCGTCGATGCCGCCAGAATGATTTTTCTCACCATTGATCTGTTTCCTTGCTGTTTCGTATGGCCCTTGGGCGCGAGATGCGCATAGGGGCCTGGAAATGCAGGGGTAGCTCAAAGGCTCGTGTACAAAAGTGAGATACGAATGGGCGACCGGAATAAATCGGACGCGCATTTCTCGATCCTTCGAGAACCCGCGCGTCTTTCCGAATTGCACGTTCGGCTCGCTTCGCAATTTTGTGAATTCGTTGCGCCGAGAACGCACCTACATCCCAGTTCGAGAAGAGCAATCACGGAGCTGAAGATGCTGAGCAAGGAATATTTCGAGACGGCGCGGACCTTGCTGCGCATTGCTCGAAACATGACCGACCAAACGATCGCGGATCGGCTCAGAGCCCTTGCCGAGGATTACGAACGGCGAGCTGAGAAAGCTTCACGCACCGATGCGGGTGAGGCCGTGGCTGCGGTGGCGGTTCGCGGTGAAGGTGAGGGGAGCACGCTGAAGTAACGACCCGGCAATCGTTCTGCGTTTTGCTCTTTTCTTTCCGTGCCGAGGACAACTGTCTTGATACCACAAAACTCTCCCGGAGGATAATATGGGGCGTCGTTGGCTGGCGCTGAATTGGATGCCGCTGATCAGCGTTGTTGCAGCGATGGCACTGCCAATGTTGCCGGCGCTGGGACGCGATCTGGACGGACGCTATAAGGATTCGGCGCTCCACGATTGGTTCGAACATCTCGCGAGCGGCAAGGGCCTCTGCTGTTCCTACGCCGACGGCTATGTTGTCACGGACGCTGACTGGGAGGCCAGGGACAGTCACTATCGCGTGCGCGTGCCGAGGGCGGCCGACTCCAAAGACATGGTTTGGGCCGCAGTGCCGGATGAGGCCGTGATCACCGAGCCGAACAAAGCCGGGCGCACCATGGTTTGGCCGCTTTATGGCTCTGAAGGCGTGTCGATCCGCTGCTTTATGCCGGGCAGCATGACTTAGGTTCGCAGCGGCATCTGACAAAATCGACATTTCTAAAGGAGCTCGTTTGGTAGGTTGCGTACTAGCACCAAGAAAGCGAGAGCATCATGGACTACAACCTGTTTTTCGACCGGGCCTTGAACCAGCTTCGCCATGAGCGCCGCTACCGCGTCTTCGCCGATCTGGAACGGCTGGCCGGGCGGTTTCCGCACGCGATCTGGCATTCGCCGAACGGTCCGCGCGACGTGGTGATCTGGTGCTCGAACGACTACCTCGGCATGGCCCAGCATCCGAAGGTGGTGGAGGCGATGGTCGATGCGGCCACGCGCATGGGCACCGGCGCCGGCGGAACGCGCAACATTGCCGGCACCAATTATCCCTTGATCGAGCTCGAGCGCGAACTCGCCGAGCTGCACGGCAAGCAAGCCGCTTTGGTCTTCACCTCGGGCTATGTCTCGAACGAGACCGGCATCTCTACCATCGCAAAACTCTTGCCGAACTGCCTTCTGCTTTCGGATGCGCTGAATCACAACTCGATGATCGAGGGCGTGCGCAAGGCCGGTACCGAAAAACAGATCTGGCGCCATAACGACACCGACCATCTCGAGCAATTGCTGCGCGCGGCCGATCGCGGCCGGCCGAAACTGATCCTGTGCGAAAGCCTCTATTCGATGGACGGCGACGTCGCGCCGCTGCACCGCATCTGCGATCTCGCCGAACGCTATGGAGCGCTGACCTATGTCGACGAGGTTCATGCGGTCGGTATGTACGGTCCGCGTGGCGGCGGCATCGCCGAACGCGACGGCGCAATGGCGCGGATTGACATCCTCGAAGGCACGCTGGCGAAAGCCTTCGGCTGCTTAGGCGGCTATATTGCCGCCACTGCCAATCTGGTCGATGCGGTGCGTTCCTATGCGCCCGGCTTCATCTTCACGACCGCGCTGCCGCCGGCGATCTGCGCGGCGGCGACCGCGGCGATCCGGCATCTGAAGACCTCGCAATGGGAGCGCGATCGCCACCAGGACCGCGCCGCGCGGCTCAAATCGGTGCTGCACGCCGCGCGTCTGCCGGTGATGCCGAGCGAGACCCACATCGTTCCGGTGCATGTCGGCGACCCCGAGAAGTGCAAGATGGCGTCCGACCTGTTGCTGTCGGATCACGGCGTCTACATCCAGCCGATCAATTATCCGACCGTGCCGCGCGGGCTGGAGCGGCTGCGCATCACGCCGTCGCCCTTTCACGATGACGGGCTGATCGATCACCTCGCTGAAGCCTTGGTGGATGTGTGGGACCAGTTGAAGTTGCCGCAACAACTGCAGCAAAATCTTGCTGCAGAATAATCTGACGAAGCGTCGTCTTGCTCTGATTGGGCTCCGTTCTCTGATCGGGCTCCGTTCGAGAGCGGTTGATATTAGAGGGTAGCTGTGACTTCGAACAGCGCCAAACGATCACTTCTGTGAGGCTTTTCGGAGTGCGCCTGCCTCGGTGTGCGCGGCACCACCTTCGTGGTGCCGGCATCCCAAAACCTTCACAACATTCGTTGGCGGAGTTCACTCGATTATCTCGTCAGCGAGTATTGCCCGCGACGAAAGAGTCAACGGCGGGCCTCACCCGAGGATCATGTCGCCCGGCCATTCTCTATCCGAATTAGTTGATGAACGATGCGCATAGCCGGTCGCGCCAGATCGTTTTGTTATCGGAACATGAGCCGTGATCGTCCTTTTCCCGTAGGACTGATTGCCATTTTCGAAATGCAGCGTCGACCTTGCGAATGCGGACGTGCTACCGAGTAGGATAAATGCAAGGCCCAGCGCCATTAGCTTGTGATTGATATTCATGGTTCACCTTTCTGACCCGCTTAACAGCCACGACGGCCGACGATGAGGGTCATTTGTCCTGTTTTGCGTTTAGGTGTGTTCAATGCCCTGAGGAGGAGACCGAACCAACAACAGTTTTATTCCCGGAGCAAAAACATCTGATTGCCCTCAACAGAGCTGCTGTTGCAAATTGATTTGGGCTTGCGGGTTTCTTCGCACCACTAAATAACGCTTTAGGAATGCTCGCGTCATCGCGATCGTGGCAGAATCTCTTCCGTTCCCTGCGAAGCGATTCTGCTAGAGCATGATCCGGAAACATGGGTGCCGGTTTTCCTCGCGACAAATGCGAAGAGTTTGATCATGCTCTGCCCGGGGCCACTTCGCGCCGGGGAACCGGTTCGGTGCAAACCGCCTGGGCGAGCGGGCAGCGGCTGCGCAGCCTGCATCCAACCTTCCGCGGCTGATCGGACTGTACCTGTGACTAAACCTACGGATAGTCGGATCCATGCCGGCTCCGTAGCCTGGGCCTACCTTGGTACGGATTTGCCATACCCGCGTGCAATGGCGTGAGCCAGCACCAGATGGTACCGATCGAGTTGAAAGCGGAATGCAACGGAACCGGACCCACGAACCGGCAGTCGCAAGGCAAGGTCGGCGGCGTAACGCCCGCCGGCCTTTCTCTTGACCGAGCGGCGAGCCGAGGTCGTCCATAGAGTACCCGGAAGAATGGCAGACGTCGACACATGCTGGACAAGTTTAGCAAAGGGCGGTCAGCTTCGGCTCATGTGATCGTACTAGGGAATGAGAAGGGCGGGTCCGGCAAGTCCACGGTCGCATCGCATGTCGCCGTTAGTCTTCTAAAGGCCGGCCAGCGGGTTGCTACAATCGATCTCGACGCTCGTCAGCAGAGCTTTACGCGCTACATAAACAATCGTCGTGCTTGGGCAGCCCATACCGGGCTCGATCTCGAAGTGCCAGTCCACTGCTGCATCGAGCAAGGCCAGGCGATACAGATCGCTGACAATGAAGAGCTTGAATGCCAACGGCTTATCGATGCGGTCAACGCGCTCGAGCGGAATGTTGATTTCATCGTCATCGACACGCCGGGGACGGATAGCTATCTGAGCCGCCTTGCCCATTCGACAGCGGACACCTTGATAACTCCGATGAACGACAGCCTCCTTGACTTCGACGTGCTCGGTTCCGTTGACCCCACAACATATGCTGTGACCGGAGTGGCGCATTATGCAGCTATGGTTCGACAGGTAAGGCGCAGGCGCCGGCAGCTCGACGGTTCGAATATCGACTGGATCGTAATGCGCAATCGAAGTTAAGGACTGTCATCGCGCAGTACGCACGTACTTTCCGGTTGTCTAAGGCAACTATCGGAGCTCGGATTTCGACCAATTGACGGCTTTGTCGAACGCCCAATTTACCGCGAATTTTTTCCTCGGGGAGTGTCCGCCCTCGACGATACCGACCCAACGGGGCTCAAGATGCACCCGAGCCCCGGCCAGACCGCGGCACGGGAGGAAGTGAAAAGGCTGTTGAGCCAATTGAAGCTGCCGGTAAACGAGCGAGCTCGCCGCCGAGAGTGGTTCAGCCAGGTCGGCAAGCCGCTTCAATCAGACGAACTCTTTACCGCCTGGCCCCTTTCAATCAGCGAACTGACACTTCTTGCCATTGGTTTTCATGGCCTTTCAGTTGTGAAACCTCGCGAATCTTTGGAACCTGCACCCGAAGGCAAACCTTTCGTATAGGCGTCCAACACCACGAGATAGAGGACGCTTACTTCCGTACAATGGAATAACGGATTTTCGTCGATGTAGTCTCTCAGCCAGTCGGGCGCCGATTGCTTGACCATGAGGCGCGTCACAAGAGCGAGGTTTGACGCACAGACGGAGCTGGAAGATGAGGCACGAGAGAGGAATACAGGCGCTAGATCTTCATCCGATAATCGAATGCCTCGTTGAGACCCGGCTTGCTTGGCAATTGTCCGTTTCGGATATCGCCGCGCGAATGGGGTCCAGCTATTTCACGCTGAAAAGGTACGAGAGAGGCGCCGAATTCCCCAGCGGCAAGATGCTCCTCAAGTGGGTTGACGTGCTCGGATTCGAACTTGTCCTGCGGCACAAGAAGTAAGCTGCCTCTGCGACAGAGCGCCATAAACCTTCGTATCGTTCCGTGACCCCTTTAAGATGCCCGACGATTACCTACGTGCAATTGAGCCGCTGATCGCGATCGTCTTAGGCTGCATGCGTTGGAAAAGTGGACAGGCTCATGAAGTGCGACGGTGAAAAAAGGATGATCGACGAACAACGACGATAATACCAAGAGGAGACTACAATGCCCAACTGCTCCGAAAGTCTTAGATCTGGCGCTGCCGCGCGTTGCGCAGTCTGCGATGGCAAGTTTGGTCTCGTCCGGCACTACTCGTGGCGAACCCCGCTTTGTTCCAAGAAGTGCGCCGATCGCTTCAAAGCTCGCCGGGAAAGCGACCGCACTTGGGTGGGCTGGCTCCAAATCGCCTTCAACCAGCTGCCAGAGAACCGGGTGAGGGTTCCATGACGTTGCAGATCTCACGACGAGGCAAGGAATATCTAGAAACAGCACAGACTTTGCTCCGCGCTGCCCAAACCATGACCGACCGAGCGGTTGCGGGTCAGCTTAAGGCCCTTGCCGACGACTACCAGCGGCGGGCTGAACAAGCTTCACATGTTGATGCGGCGAAAGCACTCGCTCGATCGGCGGCTAGCGCTGAACGCGAGTGGTGACCTGACGGGCAGCTTCGGAACGTCGTTATCCGTACTTGAGCGCCGCGATGCCGCTCGCCGAAGAGGGATTGCTCGTTCCTTTTTTTGTAAATGGAAAAGCGGTGAGTACGATTTGGATGATTGCACATCGCAATCATCGCAAGTTTGACGCCGAGGACCAGCGGTTGTTCGAAAGCATGGGTCGCTTCGCATCAGCCGCGTATCAAACCGTTGAATCCATAGAGGAACTCAAATCGGAAGTCGCCGCGGGTGAAAAAGCGGAAACAGAATTGCGCGAATTAACCGGTGGTCTGGAAAGACAGGTCCGCCTCAGGACAAAGGAGCTGGAGCACCGTGGTGATGGGTTCGCCAAGCCTCGATGGGAACTCGCGCACGTCACGAGGGTCTGCCTTCGGAGGGCAACGGTTCTATGCCGCCAATCCTGGATGACGTTTTCAACCAATCGCAAGAATCCGGTGTTATTGCGCCCTACCACATCCGGTTCCCCAAGGAGCGTGATGAGGGCTTGTGTCCATCCTCGCGCCTTAAGACCGGCAATTGAAATCATTTGAGGCTTTTCCATCAGACCCTCTTCTGATTTTCAATGTATTGCTTGATGAGCGCGAGGGGAGTGCCGCCGACCGAAGACACAAAATAACTGTTCGTCCATAATGTTGGAATGCGCCTGCGCAGCACCCGGAACTGCTGACGGAGAACACGCGAAGACCGGCGCTTGATGCCCTTCACCAGCCGGTGGATGCCGTATTGCGGATCGCAGCCGACAAGAATGACGTGGTCTGGCACGACTTCCATTTCAATCAGCGCCGATTGCGTCTCGTCGCATACTTGCCGAATTAGTTTCTTAAGTTTGGCGTCGATAGGCGGATTAAGAACTGGCTTACGGTATTTCGGGCAAAACACCACGTGGTATTTGCACGAGAAGAGAACGTTCCTGTTCGATCTGAAGTCCGCCACAGCCTATTATATACCTGGCTGATGTCTAATAGCAAAGAGGCGCTCACCCCATAGTTGAAACTAGGGGCTTGCGCGCCTAAGTTCGGTCATGATCGATATCTTTGTCGGTGGCACGGGCGGCTGGGTGGTAGGCCGGGGCGCAAGGCAATTGCGGCGCCATCATCTCACGCGAGCCATTCGTGGCAACTGTCTTGCATAACGCAGCGTTGACCAGCGGCTGCATCATGGCCACGCCGCAAAGGACGGAGCATCGTTCGTTGAACGCGCCGTTGCGATGGTCTGCCGGTAAGTGCCGGGTGCCACTCCGGTCAGTCGCTTAAAGAACCGATTGAAATAGCCAGGGTCGCGAAAGCCAAGACCATAAGCGATCTGCTCGACCGGAAATTCGGTGTTCTCCAGCCGGAGCCGCGCCTCTTCCAGCAGGCGGTCGTGGACAAGGTTCAGCGGCGTACAGCGCGCGTTGCGAGCACAAGCGTCGTGCAAATGCGCGCGCGTGACGCCGAGTAATTTGGCGAACACTTCGATCGACGGATTATCCCGATAATGAAGCTCGATGAGTTGTCTGAAGCGCTGCACCGTTGTTGTCCCAGTACCTCTGACCGTCGGGTCGCCGGCCGAGGCCCGCCAAAGATGCAGCAGCAAAGAGCCGAGATGGTGGCCCATCTTCGCGGAAGCCCCCGGCCGTTGCTCGCGGGATTCTCTGACCAGGGCCGCAAACGCGATTTCGATCTCTGCAAGGTTTGCGGCGATCTTGTCGTGCGGGGCCACCGTGGTGCGACTGAGCAGCGGCCGCAGATGAGCCGCGACGGCGCTTTCGCCAACGGTTCGTAAAATGAAATTCTCGGCAATCGAGGCGGCGACGCCATTGCTGCCGGCCGGGAGACGGAATTCGCCCAGGGTGAGCCGTGGCAGCCAAAGCATGAAAGGCGCGGTGAGTTCGACGATCGTGCCGTCGTGTTTGTCGACCGTCATGCCATGGGAGGCGTGGTATTTCGTCCGCGGCGCCAAGCCCGGCGCACCCTCACCATTCAAGTGGACCTATCATTTCGGCTTTGGCGTCGGCGAGTTCTACAAGACGTACGTCTCGCTATGGAACAGCAGTGTTCAGACCAACAAAAAGGTCGGCGTGCTGTATCCGAACGACGCTGACGGCAACGCGATCCGGGCCAATCTTGCGCCTCTGCTGGCCAAGGAGCGAAGGTTGTCAATCTGGTTGAGGAAGGCAGTGCATCCGGAAAGATTCTCGGCGTGCGTATTCCTCTCGTTGACGAAGACGAAGAACCGTGGCTTGCCCCGGCGTCGCGGCGGCAGAAGCCGCCAAAGATCCGAGAGCCATTGCCGGGTGCGATCACTGTCGTACGGGCGGACCAGATCTATCTCCCGCGTCAGACGCTACCGCCATCGTTGATTGCGCGCCTCATTCGCCTTGCTGCGTTCCAGAATCCCGAATTTTACGCCGCACAGGCCATGCGCCGATCGACCCATGACAAGCCCCGGATCATCTCTTGCGCGGAGTTGACCAGCCATCACGTTGCGCTTCCTCGCGGGTGCTTCGACGCGGTCCTCGATCTGCTAGCGTCACTTGGAATTGCAGTAACAATCGAAGATTGCCGCTTCTCCGGCACGGCGATCCCACTTGCCTTCACCGGCGCCTTGCGCTCCGATCAGGAAACCGCAATCGCAGCACTTTTGCCGCATGATACCGGCGTGCTCGCGGCGACGACCGCGTTCGGCAAGACGATCTTGGCCATCCGGATGATGGCCGAACGGGGACGGAATACATTGGTCCTCGTTCACCGCCGTCAGCTCATGGATCAATGGATAGAGAGACTCACAGCGTTCTCCGATATGCCACGTGACGCGATCGGCATGATCGGCGGCGGTCGTCGCAAGCCGAAAGAACGGGTCGACGTCGCCTTGATTCAGAGCCTCGTTCGCAAGGGAGAAGTCGATGATATCATCGGCAATTATGGGCATCTCGTCGTCGACGAATGCCACCATCTGTCGGCGGTAAGTTTTGAACTGGTCGCGCGGCGCGGCAAGGCCCGCTACATCCTCGGCCTGTCAGCAACGGTTACGCGAAAAGACGGACATCATCCGATCATCGTTATGCAATGTGGCCCGATCCGGCATCGCGTAGATGCTCGTTCTGAGGCAGACAAGCGACCGTTCGATCACGTGGTGAGGATCAGGGACACCAGCTTCCAGCTCCAAGCGAAATTGGACAGTTCTGTTCCTTCTATCCAGGATGTGTTCAAGGAAATGGTCGATGATGAAGCGCGCAATGATCTGATATTCGATGATGTCTTATGTGCGCTCGAAGTTGGCTGCTCACCCGTCGTAATAACTGAGCGCACCGCCCATTTGGAGACTATCGCAAAGCGTCTTGAGCGTTTCGCAAAGCATGTAGTCGTATTGCGCGGTGGGCAAAGCGGGAAGCAGCGTCGCGATATTGCCGCACAGCTCGCGGCAATTCCCCAAGCCGAGGAACGCGTTATTATCGCGACCGGGCGCTACCTCGGCGAGGGTTTCGATGATTCCCGCCTCGATACCCTTTTTCTTACCATGCCAATTGCTTGGAAAGGTACACTTGCCCAGTATGCCGGCCGGTTGCATCGTCTCAACGACGCCAAACGCGAGGTGATCATATATGATTATGCCGACATGAGAGTGCCGGTTCTGGCCCGCATGGCTGCGAAACGCCGCGTTGGCTATCAGGCGTTAGGTTACAAGGTATCGGGTACGCGCGATTTGTTCTCCGGTCAGGCGGTCAAACCGCACGAACCCGTATGAGCTACGCGCGAATTGCTGATCAATCAGGCGTCTGCGCCACGGCAGGGCCGTTCCCATTTCAAATTCGAAAAGCTGGCATAGTTGGGCGCAGCCAACGCATTTTGTCGTATGCGCGGACATTTTGGTACTGCCGTGCAGTACTGGACAAGGTTGAAATAAGTGAAAATAATTGAACGATCGGACCGAGCCATTGAAAAGAAAGGAAAATGCCTTAGCTCAGCGCTTCAGATTGTCCCGGACCGAAATCGATGGGACCGAGAAAGATGAGTAAGTGCAATGAAAACAAGATGTTAGATAGATGTTTTGCCATTGCACCCATGATGGATTGGGTAGAGAGTTTTTTTAAATAAAATAGTTAGGTGAGGGTCGTGTGCAAATTCTGTGCACGCATGTTCTACTATTCTTTCGCTTTCGTTCTCACGAAATTGCAGCCGGTGGCCCGCCAAATGTCGTCGATCCTGGATCGCGCGTTTTGTCGGGCTCGTTGCCAGTTTTTGAGCAGGGCGTAGCAAACTCACCTACGTCCTCGTTGCGCGACCAAACACGAGCCGATGTTTTATCTATCGGCACTCAGCGCCTTTCATCGCTCTTACCTTCAGCGCGTCGTGAGGTTCACCGCATCGTCGCGAGCTGTACAGCGAGCGCACACGCTCGGTCGTACTCGTCGAGATTGATCCATTCGTCGATTGTGTGTGGCTCGTTCTGCCCTGCGCCGAAGGTCACGGTCGGAACACCGTGACGAACCATCCAATTAGCGTCGAGCCCGCCATTGGCGGAGCGGATGGTCGGCGTTCCGCCGATGCTGGATACCGCCGCGACCGCGCGTTTCACCACGGGCAGGCTATCCTTCATGCGGAACGGATAGTAGTCGGTCTCGGCCTTGAACTTGACGCGGCCTGACTTGCCATCGCTGTTCTTGACGCGCTTTGCGGCCTTCTCGAACGCCACCTTGTAGGCCTTGGTGATCTCCTTGAAAAACTTGCTGTCGTGGCTGCGGCTTTCGCCGCGCACGTTCACATAGTCGGTGACGACATTGGTGGCGTCTCCGGCCGGTCGGCCGTCGCCACCGGTGACGGGGCCGACATTACTCGTGCCCTGCCGCTTGCCTTTCACCACCTTGCCGAACCAGCCACCGGCCTTCACGTCCGCGAGCGCGAGCGCAAGGATCATGGTCGAACTGATCCCCCGCTCCGGTGCGACGCCAGCATGCGAGGCGCGGCCGAAAACCTCGACCTGCCAGCGGTCCGCGCCGACGGCGCCGATGGTGACGTTGGAGGCAGAGCCGCCGTCGTAGTTGAAGGCCATGACCGGCGAGCCGAGGTCGGCGGTCTTGACGTGGCGCGCGCCCCATAGCCCGCTCTCCTCCCGCACGCAGAACAAGAGCGTGATTGGCGGATGATCAAGTTTCTGCTTCGCAAGCTCGGCCGCCAGCGTGACGAGAACGCCGCAGCCGGCGCGGTTGTCGCCGCCGAGCGCGGTCTTCGCTTCATTGACGATCTTCCGGCCCGCAAGCTTGGGCTTCGCGCCGGCGCACAGCGGCACCGTGTCCATGTGGGTCATAAACATGATCCGCGGCTGGTTGTGCATCGCGCCGCGCCCGGGCAGATCGACAATGAGGTTGCCGGTCTCCGTCGGCACAGGAATGCGTATGTTCGCGTCGTCCAGACTGATCGCGTCCGCCGCCACGCCGCTCTCCTCCAGCGCCGCGGAAAGCTCGCGCCCAATCGCTGCCTCCTTTCCGGTCACGCCCTCGACGGCGAGGAAGCGCATGACGCGGTCAGTGGCGGCTTGAGTGTCGACAGGCATGAAGAATCCTCTGATGAAGCGGAGCTTGTGAGCATCCTGCGCGGCGCCTTGCTTTGCAAGGCTCGTCAGGGCGGTCTGCTGAGGTAATTTGAGCCCAAGCGCAGGCCAGAACTCGTCTGGCCTCCTGATCCCATATGGTCAAAAAATTGAAACGGCAGGAAGCATGGGCAGTATCCGCGTTCGGCGTAGCCTCGCCGCCGTGCGCTTCTCTTTTGCGACGATCAATGGCGCCCATCGCGGATTGGACGAGAGGGGGAGACTCATGGATCTGGCGCGCATCCTGGCCTGCGTCACGGGGACGGTGGACCAAGAGTTGCTGGCGCGAAACGAATATCTGGCTGCCGAAAACCGCATCCTGAAGGCCCAGTTGAAAGGTCGGCTGAAGCTGTCGGATGCCGAGCGAGCCACGCTCGGCGAAATTGGTCATCGCGTGGGCCGCAAGGTTCTCGCCGAGGTAGCAGCCGCCGCCCGGCCGGACACTATCCTGGCCTGGTACCGCAAGCTGGTCGCTTGCAAATTCGATGGCTCGCAGGTTCGTCATGGCCCGGGTAGACCGCGGATCAAGCGCGAGGTGGAGCAACTGATCGTTCGCATGGCGGGCGAGAACCGGGACTGGGGCTATGACCGGATTGTGGGCGCCTTGGCCAATCTCGGGTATATGATTTCCGATCAAACGGTTGGCAATGTTCTGCAACGCCATGCTCTGCCGTCCGCGCCGGAGCGCAAGCGCACGACCACGTGGCCGGTCTTCATCCGAACCCACCTGGCGCTGTTGGCGGGGACCGACTTCTTTACTGCGGAGGTGCTGACGCTGAGCGGGCTGGTGACCAACTACGTGCTGTTTTTCATCCACCTTGAGAGCCGCCGGGTGGATATCGCCGGCATCACCATTCACCCGGGCGAACTGCGGATGAAGCAAATCGCCCGCAACGTAACGATGGAGGGATGCGGCGTGCTGCGGGACTGTCGTTATCTCCTGCATCGGGACACAAAATACACCCAGTCATTCCGGACGATCATTGCGTCAGGTCGGGTTGAACCGCTCGCGCTGCCAGCGCGTAGTCCGAACCTGAGTGCCTATGCGGAGCGCTGGGTGAGATCGGTGAAGGAGGAGTTCATGTCGAAGATCATTCTCTTTGGTGAGCGCTCCTGACGGGGGGCGCTATGCGAATACGTCGAGCATTACCATGCTGAGCGCAATCATCGGGGAAAGGACAACGTCCTGTTGTTCCCTCGCAATACAGACATCCACCGCGAGGGAGCTGTGCAATGTCGCGAGAGGCTGGGCGGGCTCTTGCGTTGTTACCATAAAGAAGCGGCGCGAGATGGCGGGCAAGTCCTGGATGAGCCCTGTCAGGCTGGTGGTCGAGTTGCGCCTGCGCAATGACGACTAAGATTGCTGGCAAATGCACAAGCGGAATATCGCCAAACTTCGCCTGCGCGACCGGTCGGTAGAGCGATGAAGGGCTGGGACAATAGTCAACGCGGTTCTATTCCTCAATCGAACAGATCGGAGCCCCGGATCAATATTTTGGCCCTACGGGATCTAGTTGCCGGCCGTCAGTACGGCGCGCACGTTGTCGATCTCGGCAATGATGAAATCGAAGAATGTGCGGACGCGCGGCATATGCCTGAGATCGGGGTGCGTCAGCAGGTAGATCGGCGAATAAAGCCCGGGTAATGGACCCAGCACGGACACCAGATCCGTCTCTTGAAACGCGAGCGGTACGGGCAGCGGCGCAAGTCCCGCGCCTGACTTCACGGTCATGAGCAGTCCGGGCACGGTATTGCTTCGGGCAACTACCCGCGCCGTGGGAGCGACCGATCGAAGCCATTTGGCCGCGTGGTGATCCCTGATGTCGCCATCGAACTCGATGACCGAATGCCCGGCGATGTCTTCGACCCGTTCCACCCGGCCGTAGCGCGCGAGGTAGGCGCGGCTGCAGTAAAGCGCCCAGGGAACGTCGGCGATCTTGCGGCCCACGAGTGTTTCTTCATTCGGTACGCCGGCGCGGATCGCGACATCGGCTTCGCCCTTGGCGATGTCGAGGAAATGGTCGCTCATGATGAGTTCGACCAGCAGGCCGGAATGACGGCTGTGAAAGGTTTCAAGCAGCCGCGACTGCATCAATCGGTAACCGATAAACTCCGAGCATGTCACCCGGACCGAACCGGTCGGTGCATCGTTGGCCGCAACCAGATAGCGCTCGAGCGATGCGACCGATTTTTCGACCTGTTCGGCCCATGGCTGCAGCCCATTGCCGAATTCGGTGAGGCGATAACCCGTCGCGTGCCGGATAACCAGATTCCGGCCGATACGCTTTTCCAGTTCGGCAAGCCGGCGATGAACCGTCGACTGGCTGAGATCGAGCGCCTTGGCGGCCGCGATCGTGCTGCCATGGCGAGCCACCGCCAGGAAATGCCGAAGGTCGTCCCAGTCAAACATGAGCTATTCAATCTTGACTTTGCGCGAGGCAATCTTGCGGCTGCCGTGCTTCAGAAAATACGGCTATGCCCGACGCTTTCACCGTCGATATTACGGGAGGCGGCACGTCATGTTCAGGAAATCTCTGCATTTTTTTGCGATTTCGGCCCTCGCCGGAGCGGCGTTTGCCGGTGATGTTGCAGCGCAAGAGAGCGTCAAAGTTGGGCTTGTCATGCCGCTTACCGGGGTTTTGGGCCCGGTCGGAAAACAGGCCGTCGCCGGTGCCCGCCTCTATATGGCGCAACATGGCGACATGGTCGCCGGTCGCAAGATCGAGTTGATCGTCAGGGATGACGCCAGCGTGCCCGACAATTCGAAGCGGATAACCCAGGAGCTGATCATTTCCGACAAGGTCGCCATCCTTGGCGGTGGCCTGACGCCGAACGTGCTGGCCATCGCGCCCTTGGTCAACGAAAGCAAGACCGCGACGGTGGTGATGGTTTCGGGGACGTCGATCGTCACGGAACGGTCGCCCTATTTTGTGCGCACGAGCTGGACCCATGCCCAGCAGGCGAGCGTGCTTGCGAACTGGGCCGCGAAGAACGGCTCGAAGCGCGCCACCATCATCGCGTCGGACTGGGCGCCGGGGCATGAAGCGTCCGGGGTGTTTTCCGCCACCTTCAGGCAAGCTGGCGGCGCCATCGTGGAGCAGCTCAAGGTGCCCTTGGCGAACCCCGACTTCGCGCCGTTTCTGCAGCGCGCCCGCGACGGCAATCCCGATACGCTCTTCGTCTTCGTTCCGGCCAGCCAGGCTGCCATCCTGGCCAAGCAATTCGTCGAACGCGGGCTGGATAAATCGGGCATCAAGCTGATCGGTCCCGGTGATATTGCTGACGACGAAGACCTGCCGGGCATGAGCGACGCCATGATCGGCACCGTGACGGCTGGCTTTTATTCCGCCTATCACCCCTCGGCGTTGAACAAGGAATATGTAGCCGCCTTCCAGAAGGCCAATGCCAATGTGCGGCCGAATTTCATCAGCGTCAGTGCATATGACGGCATGCACCTGATCTATCAGGCGCTGAAGAAGACCGAAGGCAAGACCGATGGTCCTGCGCTTGTCGAAGCCATGAAGGGAATGTCGTGGGAAAGCCCGCGTGGCCCGATGTCGATCGATCCAAGGACCCGCGATGTCGTTCAGGACATCTACATTCGCCGGGTCGCGAAGGTCGATGGCGCGCTGTACAGCGTCGAATTCGAGACATTCAAGGCGATCAACGACCCGACCAAGCTTGCAATCAAATAGCCCGGCCGACAGGGAAGCCACGCCCAGCGGGGCTTCCCGCGAACGAGTCTCCAAAGGACGCGTCGCATGATCGAGATCGACCAGCTTCGATACGTTCGCCAGGGGACACGTCACCTTCCGGCCGCGATCGATTTCGCCGAGCGAATGCTTGGCCTGCAATTGGTCGATCGGACCGACCAAGCCGCCTATTTTCGCTCCGACATGCGCGATCACACGTTAGTGTTCTTTTCTGGCGAGCCCACCGAAACAGCCGTCGGCTATGAGATACATGGCCAGACGCAATTCGACGCTGCGATCGCGGAGCTGTCGCAGCATGGCATCGAAGCCGCCATTGGCACGGCGGAGGAGTGTGCGGCGCGGAAGGTGCGTGCGCTGGCGAGTTTTCACGATCCCGGAAGCAATACGATCGAGCTTGTCCTGAGGCCGCTCCATTCGGGCTGGCGTTATTTTCCCACGCGCGATGCCGGCGTCGTTGGCTTGAAGGGTATAGCACTCCGCAGCCGGAACGTACCGGCCTGCGAGGCGCTATGGACGACCCTGTTCAATGGCCGTGTCAGCGATTGGGTCGGCGAGGCGGCATTTCTGCGGTTCGACCAGGCCCACCATCGACTCGCCTACTACCCTTCGGCCGGGAGCGGGATCCTTGCGATCGAATTCGGCGTCGAGAACGTCGATCTGCTGATGCAGAACAGCTATTTTCTGCAATCTGCGCAGGTGAAAATCGTTCACGGCCCCGGGCGGCGTCCCACGTCGAACCAGATCTTCCTGACCTTTGCCGGCCCCGATGATACGCTGTTCTCCTTTGTCACGGAGGGCGACGATATCGCCGACGCGGCCACCCATCGTCCACGACAGTTTCCCCGCCACC
Organism: uncultured Alphaproteobacteria bacterium; assembly: GCA_963822795.1. Lineage (GTDB taxonomy): Bacteria > Pseudomonadota > Alphaproteobacteria > Rhizobiales > Xanthobacteraceae > Bradyrhizobium. The sequence goes on along the minus strand of CAWGJM010000013.1, from coordinate 38,012 downwards.
CTTCGTCGTTCTGCGCCTGGGGCAGCGAGAGCGATGTATCCGAGTTTTGCTGACTAGCGAGGGAGGAGCGACGCATGATCAGCCTGCTGGATGTGAGTTATGTCAGGCTCGGAACGCGTGATATCGAGGGGGCCGCGCGGTTTGCGGTCGACTATCTCGGCCTGGAAGTTTCCGAGCATCGCAAGGGGGCGCTTTGTTTCAAGTCCGATGCCCGCGAGCATACGCTCTGCTATTTCGAGGGAAACCCCGCCGATCAGGCGGTCGCTTTTGAGGTCCGCGGCAAGGATGACCTCGATGCGGCGGCATCCGAGCTGGAGCGGCTTGGGCATGCTGTCAGGAGCGGCACCGAGAGCGAGGCCGCGGCGCGGCACGTCCGAGGCTTCATTGCTTTCAAGGACCCAAGCGGGAACGGCATTGAACTCGTCTATCGGCCCGCGCATTCCGGCAAACGCTACCACGGCAGCCGCGACGCCGGCGTCACCGGATTCAGTCATGTCGGCCTCTGCTCATCCGATGTCATCCGTGATGAGCAGTTCTGGACCACCGTTTGCAACGCCCGCGTCTCCGATCGTATCGGCGAAGCCCCGCTGCTGCGTATTGATGAGGTACACCATTCGATCGCGTTGTTTCCATCCGACCGCACCGGAATCCAGCACATCAACCATCAGGTTGAGACCGGTGACGACGTGATGCGCTCCTATCATTTCCTGAAGGAGAGGGGCGTCCCGATAACTTTCGGCCCGGGACGGCATCCGTCCTCGTCGGCCCGCTTTCTCTATTTCGAGGGACCCGACGGCATGGTGTTCGAATATTCCTCCGGGGTGAAATCGATCGCCGACGAACTTCTCTATCGCGAACGCCAGTTCCCTTTCGAGCCCAAGGCCTTTTGTTATTGGGGTGCAAAGCCGCAGATCCGGCAATTTCAGGAAGAATAGGAGTGACAAAGCAAGCAACTTGGGCCGCGAAGCTGGCACGTTATTTTAATCGTGCTGACTCTCGGGGGAATGGCAGCTCGTGGCGCAAAGCGGCCATTCGGCAAATCGCTTGTCGGCTAAGTGCCAACAAGAAACTCGTGCATCGCAACAATTAACAGCTTGTTCGATCGCTTTACCAGTGCGGCGAGCAGCGTCGGCGGAATGGTGAGGCGCTGAGCGCCTTGGCTGTCTTAATCCGCGAACTCAAATTTCGTCGGCTGCTCGGCGGGAATCTCCCACTAGCATCGCCCAGCGCAGAATCTTTTTAACAATGATGGAGCAGCGGCTCGGCGCATAGCGCCGGGAAGGATGGTCCACAACTACTCCAGTGCGTCGCGTTCCTGCTTTAGCGCACGTGCCAGGCCGGAAGCCGCCGGTCACGCTCCGCGACGCGCACACTCCATCACCAAGCTGCCGAAGGCAGAACACGATACCGAAGAATGGTAGGCCGCCATGGACGCGCTGCTGCTCGTTGCAGAACAGGATCGGCGTGATGCGCGCGCTACACCGGAATGAGCCGGCGGCATCCGCGCCCCGACGGAAGCGCCTTAAAAGCTGCAATCTCGTTCGATGGAAAAGCCGCCGCCGAGCTGAGAACATCAGCGACGGCTTCTCCACGGGCATGACACGCAGCCCGCGACCAATTTGGTCTCTTGCTCTAAATCGAGGGTTAACTGTCCGTACCGCTCCCGATTTACCATTGATAGCAGGGCCCGTTTCACGGCTCAGGACAGCTCAGTTTCATTAGGGATTTTATCTAATCCTGAAGCAAGACCTTAAACTATAGAAAGCAGGCTGCCCGGTACTGAGGTTTAGGGGGCTATTTTGTGATCGACGAAAAAGTGAAAATCAAATGCCCGAAATGCTCGCAAATATTTAGAGAGCGGGCGCAGAATATCCGCAACGGATCCCAGACGAACTGCCAGCACTGCAATCGATTAATTACATTCGATTCCAGTTCGGAAGATAGAAACATCCGTCGAGCCCTCCAGAGTGCCAAAGAAGTGCGAATCGCACTTGAAGCCCGACCCAAATCCGGAAGCGTAGCGCAAGGCATGAATTAGTTGGACCGCGCTCGCGACGGAACGCCACTCTTGGCAATGTCCTGTTTGAAGCACACTGCGTGACTCTAGTCCGGAAAGTGCCAACAAAACTCAGCCGCATCTTGCGCCGGCGACGTGGCGCGTCTCGTTCGCCAGCGGCTGAAGTTATGCGCAACATTGAGGGATGTTACGTCACAGCACGAAGCATCGTTATTCAGGTATACCCACTCTTTTGCCCCGATAGCGACCGAACTGCGGACATCGCGGCATGTTTCAAACGTGCCATAGGCGAACTCTTGCCAGGACCGCAAACAAGTTGCCCCTCATTTCACCGCAGCGTAGTCTCGAAGATATTGAAGCGCATTTCCTAAGGGCTTTTGCCATGCCAAGTCGATCAGAAGGCATTCAAACCTACCTGCACGCAAAGGACGAAAACCGTCCTCATTTGATGAAGTTTGTTTTCGCTGAGACCGCTAAACTTAAAATGACGGTCGAGACAGAAACGATTTCATTTCCGCCCCTTGCGAACGGAGTCGATGCGATTACTCAAGTGATTCGAGATTTCGGGCAAGTTTACGAGAACGTCTACACATTTTGTCTTGCGGATCCCCCAAAGGGGAATGCGGGCAAATACACCTGTCCCTGGATAGTGGGGATGTCGGAAAAAGCTAGCGGCTCAGTCCGTGTCGGTTGTGGGCACTACGACTGGTCATTTGAGAGAAATGAGCCATACCTCGTCGATGGGCTCGCAATTACCATCAGGATGATGGAGGTACTGCCGCCCGAATACCTTCATCCGGTGATGGGCTGGTTGCCCGGACTGCCATATCCGTGGTGCCCGGCTTCCGAGGCTATCAAGCGAATGCCAGACCTCGCGGCCCTCGAGGAAGTTCGCAAGTTCATCGATCAAAGCCGCGACTGAGCAATTTCCGGCTCAAGCCAACAAACAACGTATACCGCTCGTAAGCCCCAAAGGATGTCCGGGTTGGGGTCAATCGCGTCGTTCGGACCACGTTCCGGTAGCGCTTCTGCTTGCCGCAGGAGCACACACGGCGAGAGCAGGGTGGCGCTAACCACTTGTCGGAGTCACCTGGGAGCAAATCGTTGCTCAAGCTCCGTTAACCCGTATGCTCCAAATCCCTGGTTTCGTCGCGGAGGTCGGTTGAATGAATCGATCGCCTCACGTCAAGTTAAAACCGTTCGTTCCAGCCCGTTAATCTGGCTTCCCCGCCGTGGATCTGCCTGGCCTGTCGGTTGACAGGCGGCATGCCGATTGCCGAAACTCTCACTCACTTCCGCAGGCTCAGAATGGACTACACCGCATGGCGCCATCACATCAACAAACGGATCAGCAACTGGATCTTTTCTCATCCCACACCCTTGCGATGAAAACGCCGTTACCGGAAGCTGCCGTGCGTCCACGGATGGTGGCGGGAGAGCTCGACGACGCTGCGCTTATCCTGGCTCTCCCCGACGCAAGTTTTTCTGATTGCCTTGCGTTGGCGGCGGAAGCAGGACAACGCAAACTGACAGCGGCGGTTCCGGCACTCGAGGCGCTCTGCGGCCGGTTCAAGGGATTCGGCCTTCACCGTGCCGTGCCGGAGCAAGTCGTTGCACTGCAAGCGCTCGCGGCGATCGGTGGACGTGCGGCCGCCGCCGCGGTGACGCAACTCCTCATCGCGGGGGCCGTGCAGGGACCGGGTCTGAAGGAGGTCACCGCCGCTGCCGCCATCCTCGGTTCCAGCTTTCCACCCGATCGTGCGGCAGCGCTTCTCCGGCATGCCGATCCGGCTATCCGCGCCTACGCCTGCGGCTGCGCGCGGCCATCGCCGGAGGTCGTGGCGTTGCTGGTCAACTTGCTTGATGACCTCCATGTCTCCGTGGCGGAAGCCGCCGCCTGTGCGCTCGGGCACATGGGGCGGATTGAAGCGCGCCCGGCCCTTGTTCGCCTGATCCAGGCGAAGCCGACGGCGGATGCAATCGATGCCGTCGCTTCAATTGCCGACGACACGTGCATCGTCCTGCTCGGGCGTATTGCGCGATTGCAGCCCGGGCTGGCGGATGTGGTGCTCGGTGCCCTGGACGAGATCGACACTCCCCTGGCTTCTGCGGTGGCAACTGCCATCCGCGGAGGCCGCCGAGATTAGTAGTCGCACATTGAACGCCGGCGAATACCCGAATCCTGCGTTTCAGCATACCTGTTGTGGCACCGAAGCGTGACTGGATCATGGAACTCATTGAACGTGTTGTCGTGGACGAATGCATTGGTCAGTCATCTGCACTCTTGGAGCAGGTTCGTTGCCGCTTGGGTGACCGGTCAATCGAGTTCGTATTTTTGGTAACTGAGTGCCCTGGCATTTCTGACATCGAGATCATCGACGAGCTCTTAGATCGGCGGTCGGTACTACTCACGAAGGATCGGGTGCTTCACAATCTCGCCCTCGGCCGAGGTTTTCGGTCGTTCGTCCATACTCCGGAATCCGGTCTAGCGCGATCATTGACCGTCGTTTGCGCGCGGTGCTTGGCGTGAGGTTGGCCGGGACGGAGAAACGGAGCCACTTTTTAGCCGAACAAAGAAACGCCGGCGAAGCCAGACTTGTCTCTGGACCCAATCTGGTCCCCAACGTGTGGAACGAAGTCTTTTGCTGATGGCTCCGCATGAGGACGACTTGGCGCCGCGAAGGGTTCTCGTGCGGGCTCGGTTGGCCAAGGGTGTCGCGTGCGTTGCGAAGGCAACGTGACATTGCCACCGAGCTACGCTTGCGAAGCCTATCCCGTGGCAGCGGCCCATCAAGGCCTGAAAGCCGCGCCAGCTTGAGCGGATGGTGCCGGCCTGGCTCCATGGCGACAACCGGGTGAGGACGCACGTCACCCTCACGACCCCAGCCCCCCGCTTCTTGCAGACCCTCTCGATGCTGCAGGCTATGGTCGCTTGGATCCAACTCCCAGAATCAGAGCATAGCTCCCGTGAGTTCTCCCTCCATTGATACGAACAGGGCAGGCTAGGCCTTCGGCGGATATCAAGAGCCGCCAACGCTTGAACCAGCGCCGCCTCGCAGGCGTCCTTGGCTTCGCAGAAACTCGCGGCTTGGCCCGAGGTCACCAGCGTCATGTATTCGAGCCAGCGGAACAGTTCCCAGCCGATTGTGGCCGGATAGCCGTTCGCGGCGGGCAGATCGAAGGCGACCTGCTCATAGCCGTGGGCGAAACGATACTCGGCCCGATTGGCGGACCAGAATTCGGCGTCGGGGCCTCACATGTTACGGACGGAGGGCTGCGACACAGCCTTGCCGTTGCTATGCTGCGGCATTGCTCACACCCCGCCTTGCTGGTCCCGCGCTCGCGATCCGCCCGGCACCGAACTCGGCATTCCACGGTTTGAGCTCGGGGCGGGCTCCGCTCTCGAACTCGTTCGCGACTTGGCTGCTGATGCGCTCGTAAACGTCGATGGTCATCACTTTCTGCCTCGGGTTGTTGCGCAGCACTGCGCGGCAACCCTGCCTTGGCGGCGAGCATCGGGTGTGCAAGCATCAGGCGGCTTCGCGGGACAGAAAAAGCAACACCGTCTTCGCGTTCCCCCTTGACGCGAAAAGGTGTCTGTCTTTTTGGGTGGAAGCGGCTTGATGCGCGCCGAGGGCAGCGCCCTAAGCCTTCAAAGAGAAGACTCCCGTTGTGAGGGATCAAAGCCGGCCAGGCCGAGACGGTGTCGGGTCGGATCACGCGAGCCCGGTCTGGCAGCGCCGGAGGTGCCCGAATCAACCCGACCTACGGGCGCTCGGGCCCGAGCGGCTGCGGCAAGACCACGCTGCTCAGAATGCTCGCCGGCTTCGAGACCCCGGACGAAGGCCGCATCCTGCTGTCGGGCAGGGCTGCGACCTATATCTGATATCTACATCAGCAAACCCTCGACACCAGCACGCGATCTGGCCGGGCCATGTTCCACATGTGCGGCGTCTTTGCCCGAGTTCGAGCGCGGCATGATCCGCGAACGGGTCAATGCCGGGCCTTGCGCGGGCCAGGGCGAAGGGCAAGAGGCTGGGTCGACGTCCGATCAAGCCGGCCGAAGAACGCATACGCGAGCTCCGGGCCGAAGGCATGGGCATTCTAAAGATTGGCCGGACGGTCGGAGTCGGCACCAGCGTGGTGCAGCGGATCATTTCGGCCGCGGTAGCATGACTGGTGATCACAACGAGACGGAATAGTTCGCAGAGTGTGACAGTTTATCTTTCGGGGCTAGACGCGCTGCGGGGGTTAGTGTTCTTCCAAGTGGGGACTGCATTTGTCGTACCTACCGACGGCCAGGTGTACGACCCCACTGACGGAGCGGTGGTTGTTCCGCGCCAGTAAGGTCCGGGTTGCGCAAGGGGTTGCGCCAGCGCGGCCGCGCTCGAGAGAGCAAATGCTGTTGCGACAACGATTGTGGTAAGTTTCATGGTTGTATCCTTTCTTGTCGTTATGTAGGGGGCAACCGCGACCACTCCATTAAAATCTTTATTAAGCACGAAAGATGCGTGGCGCGCGGCCATGCAGACCTATGCAAGTTCTGCTGACGTGGGCTGCTCGGTGTGCAGCAGCCTCAGTGCAGAAGAGGTAACGCACCAAGGCGGGTGCCGTTAGTCATGTAGATCGATCCTATTCCGTTCCGTACATTATGTGGGCGGCGAGTCGAGGTAGACATACAGAGCCGCGATCTTGCCGTCCCGTGCGATGCGTCCTGGGCTCGACGCCATGTTCAAGACGATAAACGCGAAAGAGTTCGACATGGTCGCTGCCTGGTCGGTGGACCGCCTAGGTCGATCGCCGACGGACCGGCTTGGCATCCTGCAGGGACTTCATGATAAGGACGTCGATCTGTTCCTACATTGGCAGGGGCTCGACACATCGACGACTGCGGGCAAGGCGATGTTCCAGATGCTCGGCGTGTTTGCAGAGTTCGAGCGCGGCATCATCCGGGAACGGATCAACGCCGGTCTGGCGCGGGCCAAAGCGAAGGGGATGAAGCTCGGTCGGCGCCCGGTGAAGGCTTCCATAGAGGCGCGCATACGCGAGCTTAAAGCGGAGGGCATGGGCATCCTGAAGATCGGCCGGACTATAGGCGTCAGCACTTCAGTGGTGCAGCGAGTTCTAATAACTCAGGCATGAGAACCGCAGCCTCCGCGATGGACTTCCTCAATAATGCGTTAACGCTAATTACTCTGCTGTCCCTTTTCCTTCTCGGGCCCACTCTCGGGCGCGCTTTGGTCGCGTGCTTTGACAGCTGGCACAACCGGTCGCTACCGATCCAGCACCTCGCCGTTGGCATCTGCACGATGATTGCGGTGACGGGAATGATCCTCGTCTACGGGGGCGCTATGGAAACTGAGCCCCAAGTCCGTAGCCTAGTACACCTGGATCCAGGAAGTGCCAGTGGCCGGCAATGTGAACGTCACCGGCCCGGTCGACGTCCGACAGCCGTCGAAAAAGTGAAGGTCGAGCGGCTCTGCGTTTCAGCGGACCCTTCGCATCGCGGCGCCCACATGTGTGAGAAGGAAGCAATTGCCGCTGAAGACCGGGCGTCGAAAACCGAGAAGCATCCCTGAGGCCGGATCCAAGGAGCCGCGAACACGAAGGTGTGCTTGGCCGCTCCCCTGTGGGTCTAACCCGCTCGAAGCCTTGGAGCCAGCGTCGCCGCCGCGGTTCATCGCGGCTATCATCCTCTCTAGAACGGACGTGGTGCTGGCCATAGCTTCCCCAGATGATCCTGGAGGCTAATTGATTCGATCGACACCGGTGTGAGGCAAAAGCGGGCAGGGCCGCACAAACGCCCCCAACTCGTCGGAGTGTTTTACTGGGATAGGTTAGCTGGCGGTAGCGGATAGGCGCGAAAGTGGATGAGCCAGATCTTCCGGCAAAGTCCGAAGAGGAAGACGACGGCTATGATGAGAGTCCATGTGGCGATTGCTTAGGCATGTATCCGAGTTGGGTCAGAAGCGCCGTTTTGGCCGCAGGCCTGTCTACCCTAATCAACGGACATTCACGGTGCTCGCCGGCATGTCGCAAATGTGCCCATAACCGGAAGTTCGGGATTGTGGGGTTCGATCTACCCCTGATGACAACGGTTTGCTGGCACCTTCAATCAAGCAAATCTTGGCAATTGAGATCATCTACTGCCAAGAATATACGCTCGAGATTATTCCACCAGACGACAGGTGAATTATTCGACATCGCTTGCCAGATAGGTGTGGTTGTCTGCCAAAGGACTGCCAACCGATAGTCTTCGGTCAGTGCTGCGCGATCGTAGCCTTTTACGCCGCTCTCCAGAAGCGCCGAGTGGTAGCAATCTAACAAGGGTTGCTCCATCCTGCGGCGGCGGTCGGGATACCAGTGCAGCGCGAGCATATAGGCAAGATCGTCGGCCGCCACATCGACACGCCAGCAATCCCAATCGAATATGCGAACATCATTCCCGCCATCGCGGGGCAGGAAGTTATTCCAGACGTGAGAGTCTCCCTGAATGATCGTCATATTCTGATGCGATCTGTAGTGCGTGTGCAGTCGAAGCCCAGCATCGATCAAACGTCGGTAAAGACCACGCCGCTCTAATAGGAGGCGATCTCCGAAGCGATCAGTGAAAAGTGACAGTTTCTCCTCGAATTGTTTCAGGTTCTGGCTCATTGTGGCTTCGTCCTGCCAAGTCCCCACAGAATTGCCAAGACGAGGCTCATCCCACCACTCGGCATGAAAACGGGCGCGGGCGCGGATGATGTTTTCGCACTGTTCCGTTGTGGGGGGGAGTGGCCAGGCGGTAGCAATGACATGCGTATCGGTTAGGTCTTCCAACAAGAGGTGCCATGCTCTTGTGTCGGCGTCCCAAGCGGCCTCAAAGCAGCGCAACACGTGCTGACCCGGCTTCGCGGCGGCCACCTCATTGTAAAAGCCAACTTCCTGTCGGCCAGCGTCCCAATTGGCGTCACCCAGACGGTCGGGAAGGCCGGTCTTGAGTATAATCGTACGAGGTGCGTCGGAAGCTTCGCCATCGTACGTTAGACGAAGACGATTGATTTCCGAGAGTATCGTTGCGCGAGAGCTTTCCACAACGACATCGCAAACTCGAACGTTGGTCAACGAACTGAATTTGCGAAGTGCGGCAGTGAGGAGCTCAGGGCTTGCCGCCTTTGGCAGAGGCTTCTCTGTCATGGAAATCCAGTTTCAATGAGCCCAGAACGACGCCTGGCACCTTTTTGAAAGTTGGTAACACGGGAGTGATTGTCGGTCCATCTGAGACGCCAGGAAGCGCCGTCCGCAGTGCATGCGCGCCGAGGGCCGCTTGGGGTCAAAAAGCACCGTTTTGACCGTCAACCGCTCACATCCAGTGTACCCCGATCAACGGACATTCTCAGAGCGCGTCGGCATGTCTCAAACGTGCCATGAAGAGACCTAGAACGGTAGAACGAAACTATGCCGAGAGCAGCGGCATTTTAGTTCGATTTCGTCGCCGTTATTTGCCAAGGCCCTGGATTTAGAATTGCTCCTGAGACTTTTCCCGATTGGTCCCTCACGAATGAAAGACGAGTGTGGTCGTCGTCTTCGACAAGGAACTCGCTGCCTGACGTCGGTCGAGCCAGGATATTCTTGCCTTTTTCAAAGTTAAGGACGGCCCACTTGCCGGTTGCGGCAATGGCGAGCGCACCGTCTTCGACACGCACCTCGATCCGCGCGCCTGGCGGTCGGATGGGCTCACGCACGATCGTGACCTCGATCGAGTCCTGATCCTTGCGTATGACCTTGAGGCGGACCGCCGTGCCGGCACGACCCCGCAACTTCTCAATCACCTGGTCCCTGCTGAGCCCCGCGAGCGGCACGTCGTCGGCCTCGGTGAGCATGTCGCCCGCCCTCAAACCGGCCTTCAAAGCGGGCCCCCCTTCCATAGGTTCGTGGACCACGACCTTGTTGTCTGCCAGCGCGAAATCCAGGCCGATCCCGTCGAAGACAAACGCGGGGATCGGTGCTTGCCTGTCGCGTGAGCTGAGCGACGCTCCGAAATCGTAAGTCCCTACATAGGCATCGAGCGCAGCCGCACTCAAGATGACTGGGGCTGGCAGTGCTTGGGGTCGTGGAACGCTAAGCGCTGCGTAAGTCAGATGGCGCAAAGCGTCTCGATACGCGGCCCCGGCGTCCGGCGGCACCTGTATCATTTGCACCCCAATCAGCTTTTCGACCGGATCGATCCAGAAATATGTGCCCCAAACGCCGCTCCAGTTAAAACTGCCGACGGCGCCGGGAACGAGGCTGAAGTCAGCGTTGGTGCGAATAGCAAAGCCCAGCCCCCACCCTGTGCCGACCCTTGGACCAACGAACTGGCCAATGACCCCAGCAAAGCGCACGTCCGGCGGCAAGGAATTCGTCGTCATCTGCTGCACGGTTTTCGCGGAGAGGATTCGCACGCCGTCAAGCTCGCCGCCGTTTAACAGCATTTGACAGAAGCGTAGATAGTCGGGCGCCGTCGAAACCAGACCACCGCCTCCGGAGAATAGCTTCGCAGGCTTGGTGACATCCCAAAGCACCGGTCGTCCGCCTGGGATCGGATCGACGAGGCGCGCGCGTTTTTCGTCGGGAACGTAAAAGCCGGTGTCGACCATGCGCAACGGCCTGAATATCCGGCTTTCGAGGAACTGGTCGAATGGCTGACCCGAGACCACCTCGATCACACGAGCAAGCACATCGACGCCCCGGCCGTATTCCCAAACCTCCCCCGGCTGATGGGCGAGCGGCAACGAGGCAAGGCTCGCAACGAAGTCAGCCAAAGTCCGGTTGCGCCTGAAATCTGCCAGGCCGTACATCTGGTGCAGGGCCGTCTTGCCCTCTTCCGGATAGACCAGGCCCGCGGTGTGGCGCAGCAAGTCGATCACCTGCATGGGCCGCTTCTCGGGCTCAAGCAGCAGCGTGTGCTTGCCGGTCGCCGGATCGATCTCCTCGACGCCGACCGGTTTGTCCTTGAAAACCGGCAGGTAGTCGGTGACGGGCGCGGTCAGATCGAGCTTACCTTCCTCGACCAACATCATTGCCGCCACGCTGGTCACGGGCTTTGTCATCGACGCGATCCAGAAGATTGCGTCCGGCGTCAGCGGAATCTTTCCCGCACGGTCATAGGTGCCGATCGCTTGGAGATAGGCGAGCCTGCCGTTGCGGGCGATGGCGACCACGGCGCCCGGCAGCGCGCCGGCATCCACTCGCGTTTGGTACCAAGGTGCGATCCGGTCCAAGCGTTTGGCTGAAAAGCCGGCACCCTCTGGGTCGGGCGATGATGTGTTGGACTGGGCAAGGACGCTCGCCGGAGGAGTTAGGAGTAACAGCGTTGCGCAAACTCGGTGCGTAAATCGTCCAATCATTTGTTCCTCGGCGATATTTGCGTTCGCGATCAAAGCTTGTGCGGACCGCAGTCGTGTGTGTCAAGCGTAGCCTCTTGCCTTCGCGAGGTCGACTATCTTCACTTGAACTGGAACGGTATGAGGTCCGCTCAGGGTCAAACGCGTCGGTTTAACGATATCCGAGCCACTTCCGCTTTACCCCTGATAGCTGACGTTCGTCAGAATGATCAGCACTTCCGAAAAGTCAAAGGCAGACATCGCGCACTTTCGCTCCTTGTTCGCGTGATGTAATGTGCAGTTGCAGGTAATTCACGCAGGGGAGATCACGACGATGAGGTTGTTGCTTGCATGCGCCCTGTTTCTGATCTGGCCAGTCGCTGCGTTCTCTGGTCCGAAGGAAGATGCTTTTCTGGTTGTCGAGCAATTCAAGAAGGCCTTTGACGCTTCCGATATCGAAGGTGTCGTCAAATTATTCGCGCCTGACGCGGTGTTTCTAGGTACCGTCAGCCCGGTACTGGCGACGAAGACCGACCAGATCGACAAGTATTTTCAGGCGTTGCGGCAATTCATGCCACGCTCCATCACGATTGACGAGTATTCGACCATCGTCGTCTCGGAGAATGCGGTCCTGTTTGCCGGTATGGATACGTTCTCACAGACCAAGGATGGAAACGTCATCAAGACGCCAGCGCGCTTCACCATGCTGATCACGAAGACCGATGAGGGCTGGCGCATTAGCCATTTTCATTCTTCGGTTAGGCCGAGTTCGTAGCGCGCCTTCAGAGCGCGGTGAGGTCGCATTCGGGTCAATCACTACGGTTTCGAGATGTCCGCGCTACGTCCGCTTTTCATCTGATAGCGACCAAATCACAGACGTGCCGACACGCCGTATAAAGTGCGCTCCGGCCGCTCGCGAGACCGCCTGTGAAACCCAAGTGCACCCATGCGCCGAACAGCGGCCACGGACATCGCGCACCAGAGCACCTGTGGTTCTTACGGACCCAAGCGAACCTTGGTGGGACCAAGCCGGTTCACGCACTTCAACTTCAAGGTCTTTCGTGGGCATGCGATCATCGACCGTGGTCATGCGAACGCGTCCTTTACTCTCTCCATCGCCGGGTGCTTGCGGTTCTTCACCTTGACCCAATCGGGGCTTCGCCCGCCGCGATAGGGGCGATCGACGCGCTTGGAGACCAGACCCTCAAGCCCCATGTTGCAGGCGGCGCGGAACAGGTCGGGGCCGATCTCGCCCTGCTCGAAGGGTACGACGAAAATGCCGTCGCGCGAGTAGCCGCGCCAGATTGGTCTTGCGCAAGCTCAAGGGGAGGGGGCGCAAATCCTCGCCGTCTAGCGCCAGGATGTCGAAGGCGTAGAGCTGGACCTCGTCGTCGTGCTGGCGTGAATGCAGGGCGTTGAAATCGGCGATGCCGTCGACGCCGAGCACCACCGCCTCGCCATCGACGACGAACTGCTTGGTCCTGTTCTTGAGCGCCGCTTCCACGATCCACGGATAGCGATCGGTCCAGTCATACCCGTTGCGTGAAAACAGGCGCGCGCGATCGCGCTCCCGCTCCACCCTGATGCGATAGCCGTCGTATTTGATTTCGTGAAGCCGCTCGGGGCGCCCCGGAACCTTGGTTCCCCTTGTCGGGATGCAAAAATCAAACGCCTTTAACATGCTGCGAAGATAGGAACGGGGGGATGGAATGTTACAGATACCAAGCCACGCAGCGACGCGACCCCGCCCTGGATATGTTGGGGTGCAAGCGAGGCCGCGCCAGGCCGTGGAACGCGAGTACCATGGCCCGACGGATCAAGGTCGGTGTCGCTTGTTAGTTCCGGTGCGATGAGCGCTCGCATGGTGTCATGCGATCAGCGCGACGGTACGTTTTTGCCAGAATTGCAAGTCCGTGCCTAAACCAGCCGGGGCTAGCTGTTAAGCTCGCCCCATATCGCTTTGAACTGCGCCTGGTACGCATCAAAGTCCCGCAGCGCTGCTGCAATATTGAGATGGCGATCGACCGACAATTTTAAGCCATTCAAGCCGCTGAAAGCAAAGAACAACAGAAACAATAGGAAGGTCAGCCGGAAGGAAGAGATCGGCAACGAGGTGTCGGTAAAAGAGAAGTCCGGAGGAAGGCTCAGTGCGAACAAGACCGCGAAGGAGCAAAGACCGCCTATAGTAGACCCGGCAGCGTAATTAGAAATCGTGCTAAGACGAAGCAGGTTGACGTACTTGTCGCGCTTGCCGTCATGTATATCCTTGATCACGTTGTACAGTTGTAGCGCATTTTTGCGTCGTCGTTCTCTGAAAACAATCTTGCGATCGTCAAGGAAGCGGACGAGCTCTGTGTTAAAGATGTTCGCGACAACCGAGGCTAAAAAACTGATGATGCCACCCAAGAAGATGCCAATCCAGAACTCCCAAGCCAAATTGCCCTCCCATTATCCCCACCGGGTATCTTGCCTGATTTGCAACCTACGCTTCAATAGCGGTTGGGCGGCCAGATGCCCAGCGCTGTCTGGATTCGCTCCTCATCGCGGCGCGATTGCGAAATATGCCACCCTAGACCAGGCGAAGCGTCAGCTGCCGGGCGTCGGATTCGCGCCGCGCGAAAAAGCCCGCGAGGCTCGGCGGCACCTCGCGCGCCGACGGAGTTCCTCAGCGACGTTAGCTGAGATGTCGCGCGACCAGCCTTCGCCGGTATTGAACGACGCGCACGGGCTCGGAAAATTGCCCGTCCAGCAGGTCCTGGATCACCGTTTCTAAGTCGGTCGCCTCGACATCGGTCTCGCACCAGGCGCGGCCGCGGCGGCCGAAATCGCTCACCACCAAGCAGGTGTCTCGATCCTCGTCTCCTGGCACAATCGAGGGCGTCCAATCTGTGTCACGCATAACGCTACTCCAGACGCTTGATCCGGGGCGCCTCAGGCAAACAATTCGGCGCCGGCCGGAGTGAACATCACATAGGTCCCGGATTCATGGCTCGCCATCCAACCTTTGTCGACCGCCCTCTGGATACCGGCGCGGAACTGCTCTGCCGTGCCGCCGGCCATTACGAAGGCAGCGTTGACCAGCTCGATATAGATCCGGCCGTCCCCTGGGCAGGCTCGGTCGCGTTGGCGATTTCCAGGAGCTTGCGCGCGGTGCGCCGATCAGGTGCGCCCCTTGATTGCGCGCCACGCAAAAATCAGAATGCAGGCTCCGATGAAGCCAGCAATGAGATAGCCGAGCCACCCACCGAGCGCGACGCCAAAAATTCCTAACAGGAAAAATCGCGATCCATTGAGGCGCCCAGGCGCCGCTTCAGCCGGCCAAGAGGATCCGTCAGCGCTCATACGGTCGTCACCGGCGCGAGGAGATTTAGCTTGTCGCCACCAACGAAGAATGCCGCCGGCCAGAAGATGACGACGGCCGCCGCAGTCGCCAATCCATCATTTGTGCGCTGCTTGTCTTGGGCGCCGGACAGCTTCGCCGCCCGGGTCGAAATAGATTGCGCCTCGAGCGCAAGCTGCTGGCAGGTATAGCTCTGGTAGGCGACCGGCGACACATACGCAGGCGCGATATCCGCAGCGGACGAGGCGCAGCCGCCGAGCGCGGCGCCCAGCACCACGATTCCCAGATTGCGCATGATGTGATCCCCCCAGATCAGTCGCCATCCAAGCGCAACCTGAGCGCGAAGGCAATACTGCACGCACGAAAGCGCCCCGAAAGGGGATGGATTTTTAACGCGGCGGCTACTTGCGGATAGCGGAAATGTCGGTGGGGGCAGCGTGCTTCGCAGCTTGGTGGCCGGCCTTGTTTCGATGTCAGCCATATCGTGAAGCCAATCAAAACGATCAGCGTTCGGCGGCGGACCCGGTGGCGTTCTCTCCGATTAACGTCACCGCCGACTCTTTCGTGGCCGGGAGTCAAGAAGATCCGGCAGCGGTGGCAGCTGGGGACGCGGCTCGGGACTTGGCTCGTTGGCCGGATCGTCCTGGACCTTCGCCTGTTGCCTGCGGCTGATCACAAGCCCGATTAGGCCAGCAATCACCAGCAATGTGCCTGCTATCATGAGCCAGTGCGGCAGCTGCAGCCATTCCATGGCGGTCTTGACTATATCCAACCTATTCTTCGCCTTCAGCCCAAGCTCGACCAGGCGGCGGTGATGTCAGTCGTCCATCCACCGACCCTGCAACGCATCCCAACGGTGCCCTCGGGCGGAACGCATTCGTATATCGGCAAGCGCCTTTTGGTTGGCTCGATTGTCCAGACATTCTCTAACCAGCGGATAGTTCGGCGTCTTGTTTCGGCGCCGACAGGGTTCAGGATCAAGAATCATGCGCAGCCAGAGGCATACATGGACCCCGAACTCGAAACGATCAAAAGCATGACGCTGCAGCAGTGCCGGGCGCGTTTGAGCAGCGAGCTGGCTAAGCCGGACGTCACGACGACGGGGAGCAATGCGGTCATCCGCGCGCTCAACCAGCAGATCGCAATCCGTGAACGAGAGGCCCTTCAAGGCCGGCCGTCTTAGCTGCGAACCTGTGGCGACCATGGCGCGGGGCTTCGGTCCCGCGCTCACC
This sequence comes from uncultured Alphaproteobacteria bacterium, assembly GCA_963822795.1. GTDB lineage: Bacteria > Pseudomonadota > Alphaproteobacteria > Rhizobiales > Xanthobacteraceae > Bradyrhizobium. Next base: position 22,079 of record CAWGJM010000013.1, on the reverse strand, counting down.
CCGCTGGGGCAGATCTCACGCCCGCCGCTTTAACTCGGCGGGTTTTTCTTTTGGCTTTGGCGGGTGCGGAAAGCTGCTGTTGTTGAGGCTGGCTTTGAGGCGCCGCTGGTGAAACTGGCCTCTCGAATCTGGCGGCCCACCGCTGTTCGCACTTTCTTTGAAGGTCTAGAGGAATATTGCTCATAACCCGACTCCGGGTTCGCGGTCCTACCCCCCGGTGTTACGGCCTTAACGCTCACCGTCCCCTAAAGGTCCTGAATGTGCCGCAGGAATCAGCGGCGGGCGCCCATGCGATGGCAGTGATCGGCCCGCCCTCTCCCGAGCCCGCGGCCAGACGCATGGGCGGGCCTTGCTAGACTCGGCAAAGGGGGGCATTGTCGCCAGGAGTCAACCCTCAAGGCGCGGCGTCATCATGCGGACCGCCCCGCTTTCGCCTGCGACCAAGCGTAGTCCCACTCTGGCCATGCAGCGCAAAACATTAGCCAAGTGTCCCCGTCGAAAATTGCCGGATCGCGGTCACCGACGATCCTGATCAAGCTGTCCAGCTTCAAAGATTTCGGTCCAGCACGCTTGAGCAAGCCCGCGTCCCAGGCCGCAATAAACAAACGAAAGAAGTCGCCCTTGTAGGGCTCGTCGTGGAAGTGACCACCGTTCGTGTCGCGCGCCCTGACGAGACGAATAATCTCGTTGACGATTTCATTTATGGACATCTTCGCCTCGCTTCATGCCGGGCGGCCCGGCCTGCGTAAGACCCGCCCCTAAGTCGCGAGCTGGTTGGGGTTGTCCCTAGCATTACAGTTGCTTTTTGATTTGAAGTGAGCGCGTTGAGCGGCAGCCTGGTGAGCTCTGCGCCAGAAAGACCATGCGATAATGTGGGCGGGTTGAATCCGCTTTCGATTAAGTCTGATTGCAATGCGGCGGATTTCCTGGATTGACCAACGGATCAGTTGTGGGGCGGTTAGGTCCTGGCTTTTGCTGGGGACCGCCGTTTCTTTTTTTTTGGCGGTGGAGGATTAGCGCGATGTCGGATCGCGGCCATCATGGCGAAGGCAAGCATTACCAAGGACACATGACGGTGCCAGCCATGCCAGGATCGGCTCTCGTTGTGATCGAGCCCGAACTCGTTTTTCGCGGTTTCAAAGCTGTCCTCGATCGCCCATCGGTGGCCTTCGACTGCGACGAGCGTTTCAATGGTTGTTCCTGCTGGGCACCAAGTGGTGAAGAAGGCGAGGTCATCATCGGCGATGCGACGACGGATCAGTAGACCGCGTGTCCACAAACCGTCATTTGCAGCGTTGAACTGCCCGGCCTCAAGATCGGCCAATTCGAGATAACACCAATCGTGCAACCGCGGTCCTTTGGTCCCGGCTCCCGCCGACAGGCGCTTCCAGTCGGATGCGGGCCGCGTCCGGGCGAGGTCGGCAGCCGTCCCGGCGACCGGCGGTCGCTTGCCCCAGGAATGGAAGACATGAGCGCTGCTGACCCCGAGTACATATCCTTTACCTGCTTTGCGTAGTTGCTGTTCGATATTGCCAACACCGTAGACAGTATCGCCAGCGACCCACTTGAATGGGACAGACGCGGCTATGGCGCGTGCAATCATTCTCGTCGCAAGCTTTGGTTTGGTTGCAAAGCCAACGTCGGTAGGCACGTATGTAGCTTCCAAACGATCTGGATCGTCAGTCCATTCCGTCGGAAGATACAACGCACGATCGATGAACGCATGACCATGACGCGAAACGTAGGTAGCAAAGACGCCAATCTGGCAGTTCGTAATCTTCCCTGCCGAACCAGTGTATTGCCGCGCCACTCCGCATGACGCTTTGCCCTGTTTGAGAAAACCGGTCTCGTCGATAACCAGCACCGCATCGTCGTCTGCCAAATGCTCAAGGACATAGTCGCGCACGATATCGCGCAAGGCATCAGCGTCCCAGTCTCCACGACCCAGAATCGCCTGCTGCCGCCATGGACCAGGATCACCAGCCGCCTCCGCGCGCATCCAACCGGTCTTGCGCTGCTCATCTCCGAGCAGACCTTCCACGAACAGGCCTGCATTCGTCGCAACACGCTCTTGCGTGAACAACGGACCTATCCGTTGCCTGATCTCTCGAAGCGACGTCGCCCACAACGCAAGCGTCTCTTCAATCGACGCTGTCTGCGCCGCCCATGACATTCGAATCATGGTTGCCCATGGATTCAGAAGTCCACAAGGAAAGCAACTGTAATGCTAGGCTCGGGCGTTTGGGGGTCATCTCAGCTTCTTTTCCGACGCATCAGCAAGTAGACGGCTGCGAGCACAATAATGGCGATGACGAAGGCTAAGACGGTCATCTTTTCCATCACCCGAATATGCGCCGCCGACTGCCCCTTTTCCAGCCCGGATGTCTGCCACAATCAAAACTGACCCCACTATCGATCCGTGCGGCGGCCCGGATTCGTTTTCTGGAGCCAGCCGCCCACTTCTCGAGACCGCCGGCCAAACCCGCACCAGCGGACTCCGTAGACTCGGCAAAGGGCTATTCTCCACTATTCAAAATCGGGCGCGGACGCTGGGGATTTCGGCGCCTTGCCAGTCCCGGCACACGCCGGTCAAGGCTAAAACAGGATCTTGCGGATAGGATACGGCGATCGTTCCCGGTGCCGGCGCAGGCTTCACACTGTTTAGTCTGTTGGCTCATTTTGCTGTCCTCGAATTGAGGCGGGATGCCTCGCCGAGGACCGAAGGCTTTCCGGGATTTTTTAACAACGCACCGTGGGGGGCGACCAGGCGGCGAGGCGGGCGACCGCGGCCGCTGCGCCGTCGTGTTCCGGGGAGATCGCGGGCGGCCCGAAGAGTTTCCCTCACTGTGTGTGAATTACGACACATCACGCTGCCGCGAATCGGCTTACTTTGGCAGCGTTTCTCCCTGACTGGGGCCCGTCGCCAATGGCGGGTCCTTTTTGAGAAGCGCCGGCCTTCTCAAGTCGCTGTCGGAAACGCACGATCAAGGCAGGCTCTAATGAAGATCGTCCTTGTGGCCGCTGGCCCGCTATTTATTGCCCTCGGGCTTTTCTGGTTCGGACAAGCGGCGGGGTTAGCCTCAGGATCTCACAATGCTGTGCTTATCGACGTCGGCGCCGGCGTCGCCGCCTTAGGCATAGGCCTTGGCTGGTTCGCGTTGCGGTAGCCCGGGATTCGCTGGCGCCGATTGGGCGGTAGGTGACAGCCTGCCGCCTCGCCCCGCTTCATGCCGGGTGGCCCGGCTTTCTGTCTGGACGTTCAGGACGTTCAACAAGTTCGTATGCGGGGACATGGGTGCTTTCCAGCCACGATTTTAGCGCAGCCCCGCAGACCGTGCAGACCGCGTCACCCGTATGCGGTGCCAAGAACTTCTCTTCGGTGCGTCTATACTCGGCGCCGCAATTGCATTGAACAATTGCCGCCATTCCCGAAATATGCGCCCGGAATCGACCCGATGCCAGCCCAGACGTGCCGACACGCCGTATAAAGTGCGCTCCGGCCGCTCGCGAGACCGCCTGTGAGCCCCAAGTGCACCCATGCGCCGAACAGCGGTCACCCTCGCCATCCGCGTTTTCTCGCGGTTCGTTGGGGTGAAGGCTACGCTTCTGTATCGGTGGAGCGCTGCCTTTTCGGGCGCTGTTCATAGATTTGAGGCGCGGGACCGAAACCCCGCGCCCTACGTTTTCCTCGCCTCGCTCTTGCGCCGTAAGCGTTGTCGCTTACTAACCCTGACCACCGACGCGTCGCGACGGAATGTACTCGACGTCGATGCTAATGCCGTCCCCGCTTAGAGGGCTCGCCGTGTAGACCGCGGAGACGGACAGTTCTAACTGGCTCAAGATCGACAGGATGGCGATGGTGAGCGCAGCCTCTCCGCTCGGGGGCGGCAGCATCTCCGCGATGCGGCAACAATCGTCCATCGTGGCCGCCAGCGGGGGAAGGACGATCTCCTCGACCTGGCGTGGAGGAATCCTCGTGGGGTCGGTGACGTTGGGCTCACGCGCAACAACGGTGCCCAAAAGTATCAGGGGTTGGACGAACTTCAAAACCTGTGTTGGCTGGGGATTGAGATTTTGAATGTTGACCTCAGTCGCGTACAGGCCCGGCCGGGTGCCTGCGACACAACAACCACAGCTTGTCTCGGTCTGTTTACCGCACACGATCTTCACGCTATATACGAAGACACCCCCGCCGGCTGCAGCCGCTATTTGGCCGAACTTCTCGAGAAGCGGATCTGTTTGGCGGTCATCGCTTGAGTGGGTTTGATTCGTAGCCATCGCGACCTCCGCGAAGGGTTGTGGGCTTGACCAATATGGTGTGCTTTTCAAGCACAAGGGTATGAACCAGCTCACATTGCGAGGACAGGGCGCGGGGCTACATTGATCGCGCGCCCTTTATTGTCACGGCTTCAGCCGCTTGGCATGCGTCGCCAGCCGTTGCTTCGTGCGTTTGCGTATCCTTTTGCTGCGTCTCGACATCTGTCCTCCCTTAGTTGAGCTTCCTATGCGATCGGCGCCGGCTTCATGACGGCTGCGGTTTATGGTATGCCCTTCGGCCTGGTCGAGCTCGGGCTGAAGACGAAATCGAGATAACGTTGGCGCTGGAAGGGAACGGGTGACTCGGTCGCGTTGGCGATTTCCAGGAGCTTGCGCACGGTGGCGTCGGGATCAGTGAGGCGACTCGGTTCGACGAACTTCATGCCGCTTCCATGTGGGCGATATGGACGTGCTGGCTCATGCCCCTTAATGTCGATCACTGCGCCGCAGAAGCATCTGGACTGGCCGCTCGCTAGTTGCGTGGGCAGCTTGCATCCCGAATCCCACATCGCGTATTTCCACGCTGTCCAGGCGCGGTGCTTCCGGTGTTCGTCGAAGTCGGCCTCCGTGCGATTGGCGAGAAAGACCAGCCACGCCAACTCGAAGTCGCCGCGCGCCTCATCGAAGCTGGCCGCGGTGCCGGACGTGCAGTCGCCGGGCTCTGAGCCCGGATAGAAAGCCGCAGCGCCATTGCCATTGATCGGTACGGGTTGCCTGACCGGAGCCCGATGGTGCCAACGTGTACGTCGCCATAGTGGATCATCCAGCTCTCTTGTCCGGCATCAGGATCGCGCCGGCGGGTGAGGGCGGGCATGCCCCATGATTCCGCCAATTCGCGGCAAAGTGAAGCGATAAGGTCTGGGGCGGCGCATCAGTCGCTACGTCTTATTTTAGCCATGCCTCGAGGGCCAGAGGGAATGGTCAGGCCCGGCGGGTGTTTGTACCAGTCACGCGTCGGGCCACTGAAACTGGACCTTCGCGAGACCGCCCATGCCGAAGCTGCCGCTTGATCCAGATGTCGCCGACACCGCGCCCTCCGGAGCGTTGTTGACCGTTTACGACGAGGAACACGTTATCACGTATCTGCGCATGCTCGACGCGAACGCGGAGGGTGCGGACTGGCGTGAGGTTACTCGAATAGTGCTGCATCTTGATCCAGGAGCGTGAACCCGATCGCACCCGGAGGGCGTTCGACAGCCATTTGTCGCGCGCCAAATGACGGAGCACGGTTATCGGCACCTGCTACGTGGTGGCGCGTCCGCTTAAAGTGAGTTGTGATCCGTTTCCCGTCGCGATTCAGGGCAGCGTGCGCCAGTCGTGCGGGCATCGGGCGCCGCGCGATGCCGTTCATTTCAGGGATAGTCCCACCAGTACCCACAGCCGGGATTCCATTCATAGCGGGGAAAATAGTGATATTGGCAGCGACGGTGTGGTGGAGCGCGATAGCTCTCGTACCCTCGGCGGTGAGGATAATGTCGGCTTGCGCGGACATCGGTTGCTGGAGGGGCCACAGTCACGCCGGACGGGTAGGCAGACGCTTGCGACATGGAAACAGCAGCGCAGATGAAAATGGTTGCTGCCATCGCATGAACTTCTGATCTCATTGCAAGTCCCTGCGTTCTAACCCGCATCAGGCAAACATCTCGGCGCCGCTAGGGGTGAATTTCACATAGGTCCCAGATTCGTGCCGCACCATCCAACCTTTGTCGACCGCCCTCTGAATCCCGTGGCGCGGAACAGCTCTGCCGTGCCGCCGGCCTTTAGGAAGGCAGCGTTAACCAGCTCGATGTAGATCCGGCCGTCCTGGGCAGGCTCGGTCGCGTTGGCGATTTCCAGGAGCTTGCGCGCGGTGGCGTCGGGATCAGTGAAGGGATTCGGTTCGACGAATTTCATGGGCTGCGCTGAGATGAGGAACGTGGCGACCGGTTGTGCCATGGGGTACCGAACAGTGCGTCGCGAACCGAACCGGTGATAAAAACACCGTTTTCGCCGCTTTCCAGGAGCTTGGCCGACGCATCCTGCAATCGCGAGGCGATCCAGACATCGCGACCGTACAGGAAGGAGCGGAACGTGTAGATTGTGCCGCGATGCAGTCCGATGCTAATCGCACAGCCAAATAGCTCTTGATGCTTCGCGGCCCAGCTGCGGCTCAGTCGCTCTGCACCGGCGATGGCCTGCCCAGCATCAGCGAACGTAATGCAATAAGAATCACCGACGTTAAATCGGATCGTGCCATCAAATTCCAGCGCTGTTTTATGCGTTACCGTGTCGAGTGCATCAAGGAGTCGCTCGACCGTGGTGCTACCTGGGTCAGCATCCATGATCTTACCAAATCCGGTGCGATCCAAATACAGGATGTAAGTGTCAGCAATAGTTCGTGTGCGATGCCGCTGTTGAACGCGGTAGATGGGTGTCGCGCCGGCAAACCCCTTGAATACAAACGTCTCAACCAAGGCGGTCTGAATTTCGGCTGCCGATGTTAGGGCGAGCCGAGCCGCGGCAGTAAGATAAATCTCGTCGGGCGGTGTTACGGCCTCAATGCGGGTGGCGAGCGCAAAAGCCTCGCCCATAAAGTCGCCGTCCTGAACGGCGATGTCGCCGAGCGCTATAACAATGCGAATTGCTATTCGCTCATCGCCGCGGCCCAGCTGCGTGAGCGGCAATATTTCCTGCATAGCTATCGCCGCTTTGGCGGCAGCGGTGACGCTAGGAAAGTCTAACCAATGGCCATCTCCCGCCGCCTTAATGATACGGCCGCCATGCTCTTCCGCATGACGCTAAAAAAAGGCTCGGTGCTCGATGAGGAGTGTCTGTAGATCGGCTGCTAACAGCCCTTGGAAGCGGGATGTCGAGCCGCTGATATCGGTCTTCATGATCACCGTGGTTCGAAGTGGATTCACGTACGCCATCGATCCTGGGTAGCCGCTTGGTGCGTAGCTTATGGCAATTCCTCGCATGTTTGGAGAGGAAGATTGACTTGTCGAAATGTGCGTTACTGGGTCAGAAGCGGCGATCGAGGATCGAGGCTTAAGTCTGGTCTACCCGTGACTGCCGGACATCCGGGACGTTTCGAGCTTCTTCGGCTCAGGGTCAAACTGAGAAGAACTCAGCCCGAGCAAATGTTTTCCGGTGTACCCCTGCGACCGGACATCGCTCGACGAGGTCGGCATGTCGCAAAGGTGCCGATAGCGGGCATCAGCCAATTCTTACGTCAGCTTAAAAAGAAAGACTGTCTGGCGACGGTCTCTCCGTAATCCGATAAGGTGTTTTAACCAGGCGATTGCGTGTAGGGGGCTCGGTGTGGTCGATAGGCTATCACCTGGCGTTTCCGCGGACCGGAAACTTACCGCAATTGGCTGCCTACGGTCGCGCCGCTAGTAGGCTTTGATCCAGATCAACAGACCACCCGCGCCGCTTAACGAAGCTGTACCGGAGGCTGGAAAAGGCTTCCAGCAGTGCCTGCTTCGCGGAAAGAAGGTCACGAGGTGTCATTGGACGGAACAAGGAGCGCCAATGAATTCCACGCCGAACCCGAAAGCAACTGAACCCGACGATGTCGAGTGCGCGGATGAGCAGCTCGCCCATGTAACTGAACAGCCTTCGAAGCCAGACCACGATGCCGCGCGCCATCCTTCGGCTGTCCCGGGCCGCCGGCCATCGCGTGGTAGGCCAGCGCTACTTGGCCTCATCGGCTTGCTGTTGGCAACGTGCATCTTTGTCGCTGCTTTCGTTTCGCAGTCGTCCTATGGCGGTGCGGCCAAGCTCCGGTGGGCGGCGCAGCTCGTTTTGACTTCATCAGTGCCGCTGAAAAAAACGGGGCTTCCCGTGCAGCCGAGCCCATCTGCCGCTCAGGTGGTCGCGGCGGAGTCAATGCCTTCGCAACCAACACCTTCGGCTCAGACCGCCCCGCAAGAGGTTGCGCCGACAGCTGCCCCGCTGTCTCCCGAGTTGGTGCAGATGCTCCAGACGATGGCGCGCGATCTCGCAAACGTGGAGCAAGGGATCGAGCAGCTCAAGACCAGCCAGCAACAGATGGCCAGTGACAACGCAAAGGCCATTGAGCAGCTCAAGACGAGCCAAGAACACATGGCTCGGGACAATGCGAAGGCCGCCGAGCAGCTCAAGGCGAGCCAAGAACAAATCGCCAGGTTCATTGCCAAAGCTTCCGAACAGAACCTGCGACCCAAGACATCAGCGCCTCCGCCACGTCCGATTGCCAACCCGACGCGTTAGCCGGTGCCGACGCGTCCGTCGCCGCAAAGTGTGCCGGTGCAGTTGGGTTTGGCCGACATGCTGAAGGCGGCGCTGTCGACCGAATGAAAGCAGCGTTGATCCGGCTGGGCATCCGCGGCTTCAATCCCAAGCTGAAGAAGGCAGCCGGGCGCCTTGACGATTTGCGCACGCCCGAGGGCGAACCAATACTGCCCAACACGCTAGCTGAGCTGCATCGCGACATGGAGGGCCGGCGGCTCGTCAGTGATCAGATCCGCCAGATCGAGGAGGCTCGCCTGGAGCGTATGGAGCAGGCGCCCGGCGATGGACCACACGCGATGGTCCAACTGATCGCCCGCGTTATTGGTGTTGGTATAGAAACGGCGGATATGCTGGTGCACGAGGTCCTCTCGCGGAAATTGCGGGATCGACGAGCCGTAGCGCGCTATGCTGGTCTCATTGGCCACCCGACGAGAGCGGCAGCAAACGGCGAGAGAAAGGGCTCGCCAAGGCGGGCAGCGCACGAGTAGCCGTTGCCCTCGCTACGATAGCACTGACTATCGTGGCTTTACTCTAATGGGGGACGCTCGAAAAAACCGACCAGACCTTGAGGCTTCAAAGCCGTGCTTGGATTGCTCCGCGCGGCCTGGTTGCCCCTGAAAATTTCAAAGCCGTCGCGAGGTTGGTAGGAATTCAAGTTGGCGTAGTCTCCGGGGTGTTCAACCTCGAATTGCCCGGCGTTAGCGCGCTGGGCTGGAGACTACGCCATGAAGAAGCATACCACGCAGCCTGATTCCGCGACACATGTAGCGGAGACATCCCCCCAGCTTTTCGACGATTGGTTTGACCCGATTGAATTTGGAGTGCGCAGCCGGGTGCGCGATTTCATCGAGACGATGATGGAGGAGGAACTCGATGCTGTGCTTTCCCGACCCCGCTATGGGCGTATTGCGCCGGATGCGGGCAAGGAAGCCAGCACGGCAGAGGGGGGAGTAACCGGCCATCGTCATGGCCACCGGTCGCGCTCGCTGCTTGGAACGTTTGGCCCGGTCGAGGTAGCCATGCCGCGCGCCCGATTGAACACCCCCAACGGCGGTACGACCGAATGGAAGAGCAAGGCACTGAAGGCCTATCAGCGCCGCACCATCGCGGCGGACGCGGTGATCGCCGCCACCTATCTGGCCGGCACCAACACGCGGCGGGTTCGCCGGGCGTTGACGGCCCTGTTTGGCGGCGCGGTGAGCAAGGACACGGTGAGCCGAACCTGGCGCAAGGTGAAGACCGACTGGGACGCCTGGAATACCCGCTCGCTGGCCGACGAGCCGATCGTAAGGCTGATCCTCGACGGTACGGTGGTTCGCGTTCGGCTCGACCGCAAAGCCACTTCGATTTCGCTGCTTGTCGTCCTGGGGGTGCGCGCCGACGGACAGAAAGTTCTGCTCACGATCAAGAACATGGGCGGTGAAAGCGCCGAGGCCTGGCGCAGTGTGCTTGACGATCTCACCAGGCGCGGTTTGCAGCGGCCGGAGTTTCTTATCGTCGATGGCGCGGCGGGGCTCGACAGCGCCATCGCCGCGGTGTGGGACGGCGTGCCGGTCCAACGCTGCACTGTTCACAAGCACAGGAATCTGCTCGCGCACGCGCCGGAACGTCTGCACGATGAAATCACCGCCGACTACAACGATATGATCTACGCGGAAACAAGCCAGCAGATCGAAGCGCGACGCAAGGCTTTCATTCGTAAATGGCGCGTCAAACACTGTGCCGTTGCCGACAGCCTCGAGGAAGCCGGCGCACGCCTGTTCAGCTTCACCCGCCTGCCTCCCGAACAATGGAAGAGCGCGCGCACCACCAATGCGATCGAGCGGCTGCACGAGGAGTTCAAGCGACGGATCAAGACGCAAACCGTGCTGCCTTCCGCTGAAACTGCTGCAATGTTGTTCTGGGCCTTGCTTGCATCCGGCCAGATCAACATGCGCAAAGTCGATGGCTGGAAAACGCTCGCCGAAAAACCCATCGCTCAGCCAATTGACCTCGCCGCCTGACAAGCTATGTTCAAATTCTCGGAGCCTGCGCTACGCCAATTCCCACCACATTCCTGACGGCACCACATCGCACGTGCGGGGCGATCTGCCTTGGCGCCGGGTCTGGCAGGTGGGCTGCCGCAATGTCTCAGACGGCGGCTCTCCAAACAGCGTGCGGTACGCAACCGAAAAGCGCCCAAGCTCCCAAAAGCCATGGTCGGTCACAATCTGTGTAACGGTTGCTTTGGACGGATCCGAATGCCGGAGCGCCCGCCGCACCAGATGCATTCGGCGCAAGGTGAGATAGCGGATTGGTCCCATGCCGAGATGCCTTTCGCAGGAAGCGCGAAGTGTTCGCTCTGAGACGCCGATAGCGGCGCAAATTTCGGTTAGATAGAGTGGCCGATGGGGATGTGCCTCCAGGAATTCCACGAAACGGGTGAGTACGCTATCCTGACGGCGGCCGCCTGCGGTCGGCTCCAGGAAGTGGCCTTCGGCAAGGCACCTCACCAGGATGTGAGTTAACTCAGTCTCTAGCGCCCGGGTCACTTCCGGGAGCTCTAGAATGTCTGGGGTGTCATGAGCGAGCTGGCCGATGCTCTTGTGCAGCTTTAGTAGTCGAAGCATCAACGCAGAAGGCGAGCGAATAGCGGACTTGTAAGGTTTCTCCGGCAGTGCACGACCGATGATTGCCTCGGCAGCAGCGGCCAGATCTTCAGATGGAAGGGACACCGTGCCATAATGAAAGTCCGCGCCAGATCGTTGATGTACGACGTCAGACCTGTTCAAGACGATGTCGCCGTGCCGAACTTCCAGGCCGCAGTCCAGCAAAGATGATGAACCACATTCGGTAAGAAAGCCAATCGATCTGCGGCCGGGCTTAACCGCGACCGTATTAATCTCGGGCAGCGATATGTGGATTCGATGCATCCAAATCCGGTTCATGCCGACTTGCGTGATCGCGGCATGGAAATTCCCCTTCGCTGTCGGAAATAGCTCGACATCGGCAGAAGGAAAAACCGCCTGACAGGCCGACGGATCATCAAGACTGAAAACTCTACTCAACGCCACTCTCTACCCCCGAAAACAGAAAATACTATTTGATCGGGCAACTGCTTCCAAAAAGACGAGCGTCAGGAGGGACCTCGTAAAAAGGGCAATGTGATCGGGGCGCCTCGGAGGCTCTGTTGTATTTTGGCTCCACCACTCCACCATAACTTGTGATGAATGTGCGGTTATTTGACTTAAATCAATGCACCGATTGTGACACGGCAGATGGCCCTTTGAGTCAAACTGAGAAGAACTCAGCACGAGCATATATTTTCCGCTTTGCCCCTCAATTCGGACGCCGCTCGACGCAGCCTGACCGTTCACCGCGGACTAGATTTCTTGATCCAGATCAAGGGTCGCCACCACTCTGGGCACATACCGCACTGGGCTTGGACACGGATATGGCAGCACAGCCGACAGTCGTGGTCGTGGTCGATGACAATGCGGGCTTTCTGAAGGGTGTGGCGCGGCTGTTGGCCCACAACGGCATCGAAAGCCGGACGTTCGCCTCGGCGGAGGCGTTGCTCGAGAGCGGCAGCGCGCAGACGGCAACCTGCCTGCTGCTCGACATCCACCTCGGAGGAATTTCGGGGATCGAGCTACAGCGCCGACTTGCCGCATCGGGATCGAAGTGCCCTGTCATCTTCATGACGGGGAACGACGACGAGGCCACGCGCAATGGCGCGGTGGACGCCGGCTGCATCGCCTATTTGCGCAAGCCGTTCGCGCGTGATGTCTTGCTGGATGCCATTGGGAAAGCTGTGGCCCTAACCGGCGCGGCTTAACAAGAACACGCGGGGTCGTCACGTCCGAGTTGGGTCAAAGGCGTCGATTTGACGATGTCCGAGCAGAGTCCGCTTTCCCCCCGTTAGCGACCTTTGAGCGGACATCGCGGGATGTCTCAAACGTGCCAAAGGCAGACATTCAGCGGGAAATGGCTAGGCGGCCAGCGACGCAAGCGTTCACGGAGTGTACCAGGCACCGAGCGCGTTGACGGCTTGCTGACCTGACACGCTCGCGAGATGGTCGTACGCACGCGAGCGCCATGCCCTGGTGGATCACGGCGATCTTTTCTTCGCACGGCTAGTGCGCCGATGGCCGTTTGAGCCATATCTTGCGACGCCGCGACGAGCGCGGCCGCGCGCAATGCGCGCGCAACCTTGGGCCTTCTCCGGCGATCCGTTGCCGACTATGCTCGCTGACGGATCGCAATCACCGGAGACCCCCATGCCGACCCGCCTCGGATATCTGCTGCCCACGCGCGAGAAGATCATGGCGGGCGAGCCGGCGACGGAACCCTTGCTCGATCTCGCGGCGCGGGCGGAGCGGCTTGGCTTCGACGCCATCTGGGTCGGGGATTCGCTATTTGCGCGGCCGCGCCACGAGCCGCTCACTTTGATGACGGCGATTGCGGCGCGGCTTAAGCGAGTCGAGGTCGGCACCGCGGTGCTGCTGCCAGCGCTGCACAATCCAGTGCTGCTCGCGCATCAGGTCGCGACCCTTGATCAGGTGGCCGAGGGGCGGCTCATCCTCGGCGTCGGCATCGCCGCCGACGTGCCCAACATCCGCGCGGAATTCACCGCCGCCGGCGTGCCGTTCGAAAAGCGCGTCGGGCGCATGATGGAAGGGCTGCGCCTCATGCGCGCGCTGTGGAGCGGCAAGCCGGTCGATTGGGACGGGCGCTGGAAGGTCGAGGGCGCCGTGCTCGGGCCGACGCCGCATAGCCCCGGCGGCCCGCCGCTGTGGGTCGGTGGCTCGCTGCCCGCGAGCATCGAGCGCGCCGGGCGCTATTTCGACGGCTGGATGCCGATCACCCCGGACGCGGCGCAATGGGGCCGCCAGTGGCGCGAGATCAAGGACATCGCGCGCGCGGCCGGCCGCAACGCCGACGCGCTCGTCGGCAGCATGTATCTCACCATCGTGCTCGACGACGACGCCAAGCGCGCCAATGACAAGTTCGACCGTTTTCTGGAGGCTTACTACGGCCAGCCAGCGGCGGTGCTGCGCAAGCGCCAGATGGGCTACGCCGGCCCGGCGTCGGGTGTCGCCGAGTGGCTCACCGGATACGTGCGCGCCGGCTGCTCGCACCTCGTTCTGCGCTTCGTTGGCGAGCACGAGCGCAATCTGGAGACGCTCGCCGGGCTACGGGAGAAGATTGTCTAAACCGTTATTGCGAAGAGGCGAAACGAAGCCGTGCGCGACTTCGCGTCGCGCCGAAGGTCTCTGCTATGATCACCTCGGCGCGTCCGACCATGTGTGTCTTGAAATTGCAGCCCGTTCCAACGCTTCCCCGTCGGCTCCATGTCGCTTGTGGGCCAGTAACTGACTTTCACTGCCCAAGCTATTCAATCACCTTGGCGGCATGAGCAACGATACCGGTTGCCAGATCAAGGTTCGCCGTCTTGGCCGTTCTCAGGTTGATGACAAGTTCGAACGCGGTCGGTTGCTCGACCGGTTTTTCGGCAAGCGCCGCCGCGCAAAAATCTTGATCATTTGCCGGTTAACTTGCGTCCGATAGATGCCGACAATTGGCGGACTATATGCTGCTAGTCCTCCAGCCTCGGCCATTTCTGGGCCAGAACCGGCCGCGCGCGAGGGCGGTCGGACGTCCTTTTTGTCAAACTGCGAATAACTCCAGCTGAGCATTTCTCGCCCGAAGTGGCGCAGGGCTGCTAGCTCGCTGTTATGACGTGACCGGATTCTCGGCACGCATCTCCGCAAAGATCTCCTTCGCGACTAGCAGCGCCTCGCGCACTAGGGGCGCGCCGACATAGCCGAGCAGGTGCAAAATCGCCTCGACGAGCTCGTCCTCGGCCCAGCCGTGGTTGCGCGCAAAGCGGATATGCAGTTTCAGCTCCGGGGTCCGCCCTGTTGCGGTGTCGGAGACGACGCAGATCAGCGTCCTGGTCTTGAGGTCGAGCTCGGGCCTCGTCCACAGCGAGCCGAACACCGTCTCCTGCGTCAGTGCCGCAAATTTCTCCATGATCGGATCGGTATAGAGCTGCCGATCGAGCTTGTCGGCGTAGGCCGTCCCAATGCTACCTGATCGTTGATTGGGTGAGCGTAAACTCATAGTCCCCCGGCCTTGGCCCGTAGAAGGTGAGCATGAGCACGCTTCTTGACTCGCACGTTTGCGAGCTTTTTGAGTGATGGTTTGATCGGAGCGATGGGCAGGTCCCCGACGCGATCGAGGCTGCCGTCGTGCTCGCGGCCTGAACTGCTCCCGATTGTCTGAACAAAAATTCCGCGTCGATAAGTGGAGCCTCTGCCGGGTTAGGCTCCCGCGCAGCGGGCTGGAGCGCAGCGACTTCGTGCTTTGACCCACACCGGACTTGGTGGCAGGCCTCAATTTTCACGAGCCTTTTTTTGCTCTTAATGAATAAGACAACGGAATGCGAGGCACTCCATCTGGAAGCCGCCACATCCTTTCCGACACGGGCACCAGGCTTGTCAGACCCCGCCAAGGCAAGACCTCGTGTTCACGAAACATCGTAATTGCAAGTCCGGCATCAATGAGTCCGCCGAGGGCCGCTGAGAGCGAGTGTATCCACTCTCGGGTTGATTGATGCGACATGATGGTCGGGTCGCCAGTGTACGTGGTCTCATCTGCGAACTGCAGAGGTCGGTCGGGAGGCGTTTGGAAAATCGTACGTGGGCACAAACCTTCCAGCGTATTCTTCCAGCACGGCAAATCCCGGATGAGCGTCTGCGAAGTAAAGCTCCCCGCCCGGAGCCAGCACGGACGCAATGACATTTGCCCATTTCTTCACATCAGGCAGCCAGCAAATAGGTTCTCCAAGTTGTGAAGACGAGATCGAACGGGCCAGGCGCTAGATCCGGGGCTTGATCTACGGTCCCCTCGACGAAGTCTGCCTTCAGGCCAGTCTCATCGGACAAACGCCGTGCAACATTCAGCGCGGCACTAGAAAAATCGAGTCCGGTAACAGTCGCGCCGCGCCGCACCAGGCACAATGTATCCCGACCAATATGGCACTGCAGATGGAGAACGCGCTTCCCGGAAATGTCGCCAAGTTCGGTCGCTTCAATCGCATGCAGAGCGTCTTCGCCCGCCCGAAACCGGTCAAGCATATAGTCACCAGTGGTATCGCGTCCATGAATTGCGGCGCGCTCATCCCAGTTCCGGCGGTTCATTTCGAGGTGGTCGGTCATGCGAACTCTATGTGACATATGCAAAAGTCGCGCAGGGAGCGGTGGGCTTCGCCTTCATCTTTTTCGAACGGCCACTTCCGTAATTGGCACGTTTGAGACAGCTGACCGGCCCCCAGGATGTCCGTTGATCGGGGTAGACCGGAAGCGGCCGGCCGACGACTAAAGTGACGGGATTGACCCAACGCGAACTTCGTACACTGCGAAACCATATAGTTCGATTAGGCACGGGCCCGGCGTTGTTTACATGAACTAATGGGGTAGCTTATTTTGCCCGCTAAAATGTTGTAGGGAGTCGAGGTGCTGTTGCGGCACTAATCGTTTCCTATTGATTTGGGTTGTTACCCAAGGGAGGCCAGTGTGATCAAATCGAGAAATGCTGACGTCGAGGCTGTGGCGGTAAGCGCCGTCGAGGGCAAGACGGTGTATGGCGGCAACATGCTCGTCAAGCCGCTTATCAAGGGTGAGGAAATGACATTCCTCGAGATCCACTATGCGGCGGGAGTCGGCGCCCCGCTTCACACCCACACGCACGAATCGATTGCCTACGTTGTGAAGGGCAAAGTGAAATCGACTGTCGGCTCGGATGAATTCATCATGGGATCTGGCGATGTTTGCCGGCACCCCAAAGGAGTCCTCCACG
Organism: uncultured Alphaproteobacteria bacterium; assembly: GCA_963822795.1. Taxonomy (GTDB): domain Bacteria; phylum Pseudomonadota; class Alphaproteobacteria; order Rhizobiales; family Xanthobacteraceae; genus Bradyrhizobium. The sequence goes on along the minus strand of CAWGJM010000013.1, from coordinate 5,666 downwards.
GATTGGAGGCCATCGAAGACTCCATTGTGGTCGAGATTAAGTCGCCGGCGCCCGAGATCAGCGCCTTCTTCGCGATGCGAAAATGAGCACCGGCCGCGCCCTGCTGAGCGACAGCGGCCCCGCAAACCCCCAAGATGATAGCTATGGCGACAAGGGCCACTGCAGCCGCAGTTCCGATCCACGCATTAAAAATCCTTGTCTCGCGCATGACGCCTCCCTCTAAAGAGCGCCCACGCTGCCGCGCCTTGCCACAAATTCTCGCCGTCGCATCGGTAGTCCCCTGCGGCCGGTCTTCAGCTTTGAAGTGGACCCCGGAAATAGGACCAAATGTTAAGGTGTGAAGCGTCCTGCTCTATCTCAACCGATGGAGCACGGATATGACGAAATCACGCAAGAAGTTTGATGCCACGTTCAAGGCCAAAATTGCCCTGGAGGCACTGCGCGAGGTAGCGACGGTGCCGGAGCTGGCGAAGCGGCACGGAGTTCACCCGAACCAGATCTATAGCTGGAAGAAGCAGGTTCTCGACAACGTGGCGAGCCTTTTCGGGCCCGGTGCGAGCGCTCTGGTGGGTGGCGAGGAGGAGCATGAGCGCGAGACGGCGAAGCTTTATACCAAGATTGGCCAGTTGACAGTTGAAAGGGATTTCTTGGCCAGGAGGCCCGGGCGATGAGTGTCCCCGAGCGCCGGGCGATGGTGGAGCGGCCTGGCGAGAATTTGTCGGTTCGCCGGCAATGTGCGCTGCTGAATCTGTCGCGTTCGGGCGTCTATCGGCCCGGGCCGGTGACCGACGCCGACGATCTGGCCATGATGCGGCGGATCGACGAATTGCATCTGAAGTGGCCGTTTTACGGCTCGCGTCGAATAGTGTTCGAACTCAACCAGGCAGGCCACGGCATCAACCGCAAGCGCGTGCAAAGGCTGATGCGCGTGATGGGGATCGAGGCGCTGGTTCCGCGCCCCGGCACCAGCAAAGCCGCGCCCGGCCACAAGATCTATCCCTATCTGCTGCGCGGCGTGAACATCACCGAGCCCAATCATGTCTGGGCCAGCACCTATATTCCGAGGGCGCTTGGCTTTCTGTATCTGGTGGCGATTATCGACTGGGCTACCCGGGCGGTTCTGGCGTGGCGTTTGTCGAACACGATGGACACGGGCTTTTGCATCGCGGCGCTCGACGAAGCGCTGGCGCGGCACGGCACGCCGAAAATATTCAACACCGATCAGGGGGCGCAGTTCACCAGCGCCGCCTTCACCGGCAGGCTCGAGGCTGCAGGCATCGCGATTTCGATGGACGGACGCGGTCGTTTCATGGACAATATTTTTATCGAACGGTTGTGGCGCTCGATCAAATACGAGGAAGTGCATCTGAAAGCCTATACTGACGGGCGCGAAGCGCGAGACGGCATCGGATTGTGGATGAATTTTTACAATCATCACCGCCCGCACCAGGCAATGAACAATCGGTTTCCCATGGCGGCATGGCGTGCCGGCATGGACAGGTTCGAGGCGGCGAAGACTGTGGATATGCCGCTTCGCTTGGACAACGCAAACGCGTTGCCCACATACCCACAGCAGACGCAAAAGCAGCAGCAGCAGCAGGAAGCTGCTTGATTTGAAGGACAAAGGCAGGGCGCGATTACACCTTAACTTCGGCGATCCCTGGTCCCAGCTCCGGGGTCCACTTCACTTATCCCGGCCCCGATTGCGTTGAAAGCAAGTTTCGCGGACTGCGTGTCATGGGTTTGGGTCAGGGTTGCTGCACAAATCTACCAGGGTCGGCGAGCGCCAGGCGCGCGAAATCATCACGACAAACCCGGCACTGCGCCGAGTTTTTTGTTGGGACAAGAGTTGATCCCAATGGGACCAGAAAAAGTTCAGTAAGAGGTTCGATGGCGAACCTGTCTGCGGGCACGCTGCTTCCGCTGTTGGTCTGACTTCAGTCCGTAATGCGCTCAAGAGCAGGACGCGCATCCAACGCCACGGTGGGACTAAATCCAACACGAGACACCGCAGCGTTCAGCCGATCATCATCGAGCGTAAAGCCCCGAAGATCTTGAAGTCGCTCTCAGGAAATCTTGTGAATTTCAGGCCAGAAGTAGGCCCGTTTCAGAGACTGGGTCTATGTCGATACAAGCAACGAAGTCGGCGACGCCGAGCATATCAAGGTGTTCGCCGATCAGGACGCTGCGCAGGCGGGGGCGTGCATTGATCCGCATGGCTACGATGCGGGCAAGAAGCGACAACGAAGACGTTGCGCTGAGATTAAGGGCAAGAAGCGACACATTCTTGTCGACACAGTAGGTCTCCTGCTCTACTCCATCGTTCATCCGGTCGACATTCAAGATCGCAATGGCGGCGTTCTCTCGATGTCGACACTGTTCGGCATGTTTCCATTGTTGAAGACGCTGTTCGCCGACAGCGGATATCAAGCACCAAAATTTGCGAAGGCGCTTGCAAAGGTTCTTCCGCATCTCGACATTGAAATCGTCAAGCGCTCACTTGAATTTGCCTAGCCGCACTTATTTCCTTCATGTCGGTCATTTGCAATTCTCCTCCTTAGTTGTAACGGCCTTCGACCTTCGGACTTCATCCTCGGTGACGACACCGGCGGGGTCGCCGTTCAAATCAAACCGCTGAGCACCGGCGACGAGGCATCGCGGATAATTGCCGACGCTGGTGTACCAACGCAACGCATCGCCCAACGTCCTCCGATTGAACTCCGGGCAGGCCGCCAAAATATCTTCATGGATTTTGATCTTCAATGGTCGCTTCACGCTCTCATAGGGCTTGAAGCAGTTCGGGAACCTCGCGATTAGTTGTCGTCGCATAGTGGCACTGGCAATCTTCCTAGCGGCCTTTTTGGAGACTGCATCAACTGTGCCAAGCTCGGCATGATCGACGGGTATAAAATGAAACGCCGCCCTTTAGCGAGGGTGGCGTTTTTCATTTAGGCGGCGCTTGAAACGCGGGCCTTAATACGCGGATGCCTTTCGGCGCGGGGGGTGAAAGTGTCCGGCAGGCTCTTGAGCCATGCATCCGCATCGTCGGCAGTGACCAGAATCCGCCGACCGATCCTGACGACCTTTAGCCGCCCAGCCGCCACCTCTTCATGAAATTTGGATTTGCCGACGCCATAGGCCTCGCAAAATTCCTCGATTTGATAGGCACGCTTTTCAGAACTCATGTTCGTCGTCTCCATCGCTGCGAATGCAACTGAATGCATTCCGACATGGAGAATGCCCGCCCTCGGGAGGGGTGAACATCAGTAATATTGCGGCAATAACCGTGCAATCGGGGATAAGTAATGTTCGTGCGTTGTTCGGTTTTTACGCAGGGTGATTTGCGAAGGCTGCCCAGGCTTCCATCAGCTTGCGCCGCTTCTCGAATAGATCGCCGCGGATAACTGCGGCGGTCTCCTCATGATGCGGAACTTTTGTTCTAAATCAGTTCGCTGGCGCGGCGACGTGCTGGCAACTGATTGATCACAGGAATGTCAGCTTCGCTGGGCACGGCTGATTTCCGGCCCCGGCGAAAAATTTCTGGACAGCGAATCCGGCAGTCGTCACTCTCGCGTGCGAAGAGACCGAATCCACACAACATCACGGAGACAAGGGCATGCCGATGGCCCGGTAAGCCACGGCGGCCACTCCGCCAGCGGCGGCTGGAAACGTTTCTAAATTTCCCTCGCGACGGCCTTGAGGTTTGTGGCGCGGTCTAGGGCGCGGGACCGAAGCCCTTGTGCGGACCCGGATCTCGGCCCATCCTTTGATTCGAGCATCGCTTTTTCAATCAAAGGGAATTTCATGACGAATGACACCGCAGCTATGTGCTTCGATATCGAGGCAGGAGACCACATTTGGACCCGCCATGTCGGTACGCCAGAAGCTATCCGGCGCGACGGGCATTCGACCGGTGGGCCGCTTCGGTATTGCCCTCATGAATGGATTGACGACCGGGGCTACGTTGATCTCGAGCTGGCTAACAAACACCCCCATCGGCGTCACGGCTAGTAGGCCCGGACCTGATCCCCGGCGCGGATTGCTATTTGCCGAGTCTGGCGAGCCCGCCCATGCGTCCGGCTCCTGACCGCGGATGTGTGCCGGCCGATCGGCGCCAGCGCGCCTGGGGTGCCGCCGTGACTCGGCCGACGCGGGCTAAATCGGCGGCCGGCTGGCGACGATCAATCGCCGCGATTCCGCGATGGCAGAGCGCGCGGAGACCTATCCGTGACCCACCTGCACATCCCGTTCCAGGACTTGGCCGATTACTACGAGGCCGGATGGATACTCTATGGCCCATCCGACACGCCGGGCTTCGTGACCGTGGCCTGGAAGCGCACGCGGACGGCTGTGGTGCCGTTTGCGTGCGTGGCTGATGTCATGATCAGGCGCGATATCGAGCGGCTGCAGATTCGGGAAGCGGCGCTCGAGCGGCTGAGGCCATCAAGGCTGATCCAAGCAGATCAGATCGGGCAATTGCTGCCGACATTGGCGTGAAGCCATCCGACCTGCGATTGCCAGCCGCCGCGATCCGCACGCCCTTCAAGAGGCTTAAGAAACTGCCGACCGATTGATTTTGGCTGACAGGAGCGGCGGTTCTAAACTTTCCCTTAAACTTCAATCAATACGACACACATACGGACTCAAAAACATCCGCCGAATGCTCCGCAAACCCGAATGACTGTCGCACCCGCAAAAACAAGAACCGCCCCGCAGTTGAGGTAAGACATGACATGGCTGCTTTGGCTTCTTCCGCTCATCGCTTGGCTGCTGCCGTGGCTGTTCATCGCCCCAAGGGTCGGCGTGCTCCTAGATGGACCTACCTGACGATCCGACAAAATCGACTTCACGGCCCAGCGAATTGGCGGAATCATGGCGCATGCCCGCCCTCACCCGCCGCCGCGATCCTGATGCCCGACAAGAGAGCTGGATGATCCACTATGGCGACGTACACGTCGGCACCATCGGGCTCCGGTCAGGCAACCCGTTCGACACCGATCAATGGCAATGGCGCTGCGGCTCCGTTCTATCCGGGCTCTGAGCCCGGCGACTGGACGTCTGGCACCGCGGCCAGCTTCGACCAGGCGCGCGGCGACTTCGAGTTGGCGTGGCTGGTCTTTCTCGCCAATCGCACGGAGGCTGACTTCGACGAATACCGGAAGCACCGCGCCTGGACAGCGTGGAAATACGCGATGTGGGATTCAGGATGCAAGCTGCCAACGCAACTAGCAAGCGGCCAGTCCAGATGCTTCTGCGGCGCAGTGATCGACATCAAGGGCATGAGCCAGCACGTCCATGTCACCCACATGGAAGCCACATGAAGTTCGTCGAGCCCAGCCCCTTCAATGATCCCGACGCTGCCGCACGCAAGCTGGTTGAGATCGCGAACACGATCGAGCCGGCCCAGGATGGACGGATCTATATCGAGCTTGTCAACGCCGCTTTCCTAAAGGCCGGTGGCACGGGCGAGGAGTTTCGCGCCGGCATCCAGCGATCGGTCGACAAAGGCTGGCTCTGGCTGCACGAGTCCGGGACATACGTGAAGTTCACCCCGGCCGGCGCTGAGCTGTTCGCCTAAAGGACAGCCTCATAGCGATGCGGTGACGTCCGGTTTGACGCGCATTCCGGACTCAAGTCGGACATCGCGCCGTGTCGGAAATGTGCCA
>CAWGJM010000012.1:0-24515 GCA_963822795.1 uncultured Alphaproteobacteria bacterium | reverse complement strand
CCGCTGCTCTACCGCTGAGCTAAACCGGCTAACCAATTGAAAATGCTTTCACAATCGTGTCAGAGCATTTTCTGAACCCGCCCAATTGCTACCCGATTGCTACCCAAGCGGTTTGGAGCGCTTGTTTATGGCAGCCGGTAGAGCGGCGTCAACGCGTTCGGCAGCATCCGCCTCCATCCCCGGCAGGACGTGGCTGTACAGGTCCAGCGTGATTCCGATCTTGGAATGCCCGAGCCGTTCACTGGCGACTTTTGGATGGACGCCTTGGCTGAGCAGGTGGATCGCATGGGCGCGCCTCAAATCATGGAACCGGATACGGGGCAGGGAAGTTCCATCGAGCTTGCGAAACCAATCTTGGGTGATGGTGTCGGGCTCCAACGGCGTGCCGTCAGCCTCTGCTACCACGAATGTATCATCAGAGAGGCGAACGCGGACCTTGAGAAGCTCCTCAGCCCGCCGCAGTCGATGGGCGTTGTGCGTGCAATTCCTCCACAAGGCTGGCCGACAGGGCCAGTGTGCAACTCTTGCCGTTCTTGGGCGTCTTGTAGCGGACCTTTGCGCCTACCTGTTCGGCGCTTTCAAGAACGGCAAGCTGGCCGCTGGAAAGATTAACATTCTTCCAACGCAGGGCGGCGATCTCGCCACGGCGCATCCCGCAGCGAACAGCAAGCAGGGTCGGGACGAGCATCCGGGTAGGGCGCATTGCCTCGATCAACTCCGCCGTCTGATCCAGATCATAAGTGTTCATCGGACCACGTGCCGTTCGTGGTGGATCGACGGCATCGGCAGGATTGCGGGTCAGCAATTCCCACTTCACGGCCTGCCCGAGGGCTTGTTTCAAAACGCGGTGTATATGAGTGACGGTCTGAGGTGATAGGCCCCCGGTGCCATCCCTGCGGCCTTCCGTAAGTGCTTTAGAATAGGCCGCCGATATCTGTGCAGGCCGCAGCTTTGTCAGGACGACTGGTCCAAGCAACGGGGCGATGTTCTTGCGGGCAAGCTCGGAATATCGCGCATGGGACTTTGGCGACACCTGGGATTTCATGTGGTCCAACCAGCGCTCGAAGAATTGGGCCAGGGTGATCTTGTTCGGCTCAAGATAGGTGCCGCCGTTTATGGCCGAGATTAGCCGGGCGCATTCAATCTGGCCTGCCGTTTGGCGCCCTCGAATGAATGCCATTGCGCTCGCGCTTGCCGGTGACGGGATCGGGTTGATCAAGGATGATTGCCCAATGGCCGGGCGAGCGTTCACGGATAGAACCTTTCACGACTTTTCTCCCTTGATGGCTAAATCTCTTTTTGCGTCCTTCATTCCGTAGGTGAAGTCCTCTTGGTGCTTCAGTATTTTGCCGCCGATCTCTCCGACCCATCCAGGCCGCGATGCAACACCTCGCAGGGCTTCCCAATTTTGCGGACGCGGAGCGGCGTAGTTCTGCAGGACTGTCTGGACAGCGTGGTCTGCCATTGCCTCCGGTGATCGTATGGCTGTCATAATGCTTTGTCGCATCGCTTCCTGAAGCTTCATAAGGGTCTCGTTGCCTTCATTAATCGGCATATCGCCAGCAACCTTCCAGAAATCTGGCAGCTATCGGTCCCAGACATGAGGCCCGCCGCAATGCGCCCGCAATGTTGGGTCTATCCAGAGCGAGAATCAGGCCCAATCGAAAACTTCTGCCGAAGTTGCATAGCGCGTAGAGCGGATCGGACTATCTTTCCGAATTGGTCTAGCCACGCCCCCTGTGAATAATCCAAGACTTGGTGAGAGGAACTGTAACAATGTCAAGGATGGCTTCGATTTTGGCTTGCGGCCTGGTGGCCTCGATATTTCCGTTCAGTGCCCAAGCCTTTCCGGGCTCGCGCGCTTCTCAAATGTCGGCATCAGATGTCGCACTGGTGCGCGACTTTTGCGGGCTCGGCTTTCACCGCAACCCCTGGGGCGCCTGCGTTCCCAATGGTGCGCCGTATGGTTACGTAGCGCCCGTGGTGGTAGCGCCGGCCGTTGTGGTCGCCCCGCGCGTCGTCTGTCCATACGGCTACTACTATTATGCCCCCTACAACCGCTGCGGCCCCACTCCGTCATGATCAATCCCATGCGAGAAGCTGTTGCGGACGAATAAAGGCTGTAACTTCCCGGAAGAACTGACGTCATTCCAAACTCGCTGACCCAAAGGGGCTAAGGTATGAAATGTAGCAGGCGGTCCTTTATCATCGTCCTTGTACTCTTCGCAGTGCTTCTGTCATTGAGTACGGGAATACTCAATGCGCGCGACGCCGATCTCGCCTCTCTCACCTTTGCGGCGGCTCAGACCGCTAATCAGAAATGCATAAATACCTGTCGTGCGCGATATCGCGACTGCCTGCACTTGAAGCAAATACCATCCTCCGAGTGCCGGGGCATTTACCAGGATTGTATCCGCAACACCTGTAATGCTGGTCCAGCTGGTCGAGCGTCTTGGCCAGGGTTTCCGTCGTAATTGATCGCGAAGGCCGCCGCACTGTCACGGCACCAAGCCCTTCCAGTATGGGATTCGAAGACGAGGTGGAATAATCTTTACCCGCGGCCTTGCTGTCAGATGAACGACAGGTCCAAGCGGACATGCGAACTCACCTCATCCATCGTCCCGCGAGGGAGGGTATTCCACCGCGCAGTGGATCTCGAATCTAGGGGTGGAGAATGGGCTTGTTTCCGGAGGGACGTAAGCGGCGGGTTCTCGCGACCCTTGCTACACTGGTCGCTTTGTATGTGGTCATCAGTTACCTCATCTTGCCTGCGACGTGGGCGCGTATTGAGCACGAACCCGGTCTTGCAAAGCATACGTTTTTGACTGCGACAGCCCAGGGTATCCCGGGAGGTCCCATTAACGTAGGGCTGGTTGGAACGCGCGAGGATTTGATCCGCGCATTTCATGCCGCCGGTTGGTACCCCGCTGACCCCATCACATTGCGGAGCAGCGTGGAGATCATCGGGAGTGTACTGCTGGACCGACCTGACAAGAGCGCGCCCGTCAGCCCACTGTTCTACGAGGGGCGGCGAGAGGATTTGGCATTCGAAGAGGAAGTTGGTGCGAGCGCCGATCGCCGTCAGCACGTCCGCTTTTGGAAGGTCCTTGAAAGTGGAGCTGATGCCGGTCCTGTTTGGCTCGGCTCTGCGACTTTCGACAGCGGGGTCACGTTAAGCCGCGACACCGGCCAGGTTACGCATCGCATCGCACCCAATGTTGATGAAGAGCGCGACCGGTTGATCGCAGGATTGAATGACGCCCATATGGTGACAAGCGTTTATCAAATGAAGGGGATCGGTCCCACCTTAAATGGCTGGAACGGTGAGGGCGATCGCTACTATACGGATGGAGAGATATGGGTAGCGCGACTTGTCAGCGGTGGAAAAGTAGCTGAAAAGCCTGCTGAAATGCTCCCGGCGCCTGCACTGATTCAGATAAAAGATACCGCGTTTTCGTGGGGATCGCGAATAGTAGGGCACTGACCGCTGATCGCCGCGTTCGGGAGTCTGGCCCGTTTTTGCATAGCGATACCGTATCTCAATCGATAAAATTGGGAAGGGTTACAGGTACGAGCGGCTGAGATGTGCCGTGCCTTTGCCAAACTTATTGGCACTTTACTCTAGGGTGCTGACGTTCCATGTAGCATGATTAACCCCGGGCAGTTTTGAAAGTTCAGCTACCACTGCATCGAGGTCCTCTTGGTCGACTGCGAGGCTTACCAACTTCGCGGCAATCTCAACATTATCGTTTGAGCGATATACCACTTTGGTCTCCCTTATTGGATAATTCACCGCTTCTAGTCGCTCATTCAAAAAATCACGTATGTCTGCTGCTCTTTTTGCATCGGTTGTGACGATAACCTCATAGCTCGCTTCCGAGGAGTGCTCATTGAGCGGAATGCGATCAATGGCATTCACCAATGGACGCAACAATGTATTTCCTGCGAGCACGAACAGCGTTAGCGCCGCAGATTGCGCAACCATGTCGGTACCGGCACAAGATCCCACGGCGGCCGAAGCCCATAAGGTTGCTGCCGTATTGAGACCACGAACATTCGTACCTTCCTTCATGATCGCGCCGGCACCCAAAAACCCGATGCCGGACACGACATAGGCGATGACGCGCACGCTCCCCTCCGCCCCTCCCAAGTGGTCTGCAAGATCGACAAAGGCGGCAGCACCGACTGACACAAGGACGTTGGTTCGAAGACCAGCACTTCTTTGACGGTATTGGCGTTCGGCACCGATAAGGGCCCCAAAGACAAACGCCATGAACAAGCTTACGAGAGTGTCGAAGAAATCGTAGAGCTGGAAGGTCTGTAGAAACTGCATTAGAACACCGTGATCAGAATGAGACGGGCGCGAAAGGGTCGCGGGGCGAAGTCCGAGTTGCTGACGTGCCATCAAGGCCAACAGCCTGTCCGAAAGCTCCCGAAGGATTAGCAGGTAAGCGCGTCGTCTCTTGCTTTTCTAAGAGCGCGACGAAGGGACGCCTATGCGAAGGCGGCAGTTCTTTTACTCGCAAACAAAAATCCGCGGCCCGCGTCCACCCGCCGAAATCGCTTAGACGGAGCATGCGTAGTTAGAGCCGACGCAAAGCGCGAGCGCCAAGAAGGGACAAGCCGTCGGTATCGATTGAGACGTTACAAAATGGTGGGTTCAAACCCCATCCATATCTTTTTAGCGTTGCTTATCAATGTTGGATTTGGATTCGCGGGACCCGGTTTGGCCCAGCCAGCCACCCAATATCTATTTTGCATCCAGGGCCCTGATAATCCGGGTTGGAGTGGCTGTTCGTTCAGCTCCTACCACGAGTGCCAGGCTGCCGCCTCGGGCACCGAGGCCGAGTGCATCGCAACCCATGGTACCAAGCGAGTGGTAACGTAGGATCAGGTCCGGGTGCAGACCCATCGGTCCCGAACGGCCCTATTCCTATCGCCGCCGAACTCCGGAAATTACACCCGCAGCACCTGGCCGGCACTTGCCCGCGCGGGCTGGCAGGAAGCGGACACCTATCTGATAGTCTAGAAGTAGAAAAATGAGGGAGGGCTAAGCCTCCCTCGTTCATTCGTCTTAATAGCACGGCGGATAGTGGTGCGCTGCAGCGGGCGACGCACACGACGGCGGCGTGAGTGGTCGGCCGATGATGTCGATGACGACTGCAGCCGATCCGTCGCCGCCGTGGAGATCGCCTTCCAGGGTCTGAACGTTGAACGTCAGTGCGACTAAACGCATCAACTACGATCAGGTCTACGAGCGGAACGTTGGCTTGGGCTCGAAGCTTGGCATTTCCGCCCGGGCTGAATCAGTAGGGAGGGTCGGTGGTATCCAGTGCGCCCCGCCGATTCCAAGGGTGAGCGTCTGACGCTCGTATCACTACAGACGTGCGGTCATCTGGCTCCACGGGTCTCATACCTCAAAACCTCGACCAATATCTCGGGCTCGCCGCCAACGCGGCTTTCGAAAGCTCTGAGGCGTTTATAGATCGAAATCAGTTCAACAATTTGAGGCCAGGAGTTTACAAGGTACTGAAAAGACGATCGAACCTGGGCAAACGCATTAAGTATTTGGTTCATAGGGCCAAGCGTGATCTTACCCGCAACGATAGTCGGTGCGAGGACGATGTAAGGAAAGATATTGTCGGTCTGCAGGTACAGGATACGGGCGACATTGAAGTACATATAGTTGAGATAGACCCGGAAATAGTTTCGGCGGACCGCCGCATAAAGCTCGACTAGTGTGGGCGGCTTGGCGCGGACCGGATCATCTTCGCCAAACACCAGTTCCTTCCGATAAGCGGCTTCCACACGCTGATTGTGAAATTCGAGACCCGGCAGACGTATTCCAATCAGGGCGAGAAATACTGTTCCAAACGTCGCCCAAAGCAGAGCAGCCACCACCAGCGGATAGGGAATTGCACCGATCAAAGGCAATTCGGTCACGCTGCCGGAAAGCCTGACCAGCACGGGTAGAAAAGCGATGAGCGTCATTATCGCGTCGACGAGATTGACTCCGAGGCCTTCCATCGACGTCGCAAAGCGCATCGCGTCTTCCTGAACGCGTTGTGACGCTCCCTCAACGGCTCTTAGTTGCGGCCAATGCGCCACATAATAATCGTTCATCGCAGTGCGCCAGCGAAAAATGTAATGGCTGACGAAGAATCTGGTCAAGACGCCGACGCTAACGGCAACGAAGGCAATTTCGGCAAAAGTTGCAAGCTGAAGGTAAAATTGAAGCAGCGTGACAGGCTCGGATCTGGAAAGCGCAGCCTGAACGAGGTCGTAAAACGGCCCGTACCAGTCGTTGATCGCGACGCTCACCTGAACCTGGAAGTAGGAAGTGAACAAGATCAAGGCTGACCCAAGGATCGACCAGCGCGACCACTGGTGAGGAGAAAAAAGCATCCAGGTCGACGCGAACAACGCGACCGTCACGATATAATAGAGATAGAACCACAGGAATTGCGACGACCAGAATACAGCGGCTCCCACTGTCCTTGTTCCAGAAGCTTGAAGGTGAAATCCCAGCAATTCGCCGATCTGAGAGCCGAACGCGTACCAGAAGCCGATCGCGAAGGCCCCCCACAGGGCGGCTGAAACTGCAAAAACCAGCGGGCGAGGAAAGAACGATACGAACATGATTGGGTTTCCGAGAACTGAAGCGCGCAATGAGCTTCCAGCCGAGCAATAGGTTGAATGAGGTGACTGATCCGTTGTGCGCTCGGCTGCGACAGGGCGGCGCTAGACCGGTCACGCCATGCTTTCTTTTTCCTTCAGAATGTTCGCCACCAGTTCTTCTAAAACCTTCGAGTTAGCGGCATAGGCAGCATGGAACGAAGTAAAGCCATCACCCCCAACAGCGTTTTTCGTCGATAATTATTCAACCTGAAGCTGGCGGGGCCGTCGCCTTCGCGACGGACATGAACACAGAAACCTCGGTGATTTGAATTTCGGGACGTGGCCCCATCTAGTCGGACGGCTATTCCGAACCTAATGAAATTTCGTCAATCATCCTTCCATTGCGGTCTGAGGGTTCAGATTAAAGCTTTGTAAGCAGGGTTGTCTGGCAGGGTGGAGCTGACTACTTCGCGAACAGATGTCTCGGAGGGTAGCCACCCCTTTGCTACCAGGCTGAGGTCGCAAAGGGTCAGCCAAGGCGTCTTTAACAATTACGAATTTGCAATTACGAAAGTTGGCGCGCGATGTTTGAATTGATCAAGACTTTAATCCCAAATCTCTTTGAAAATGCGAGGCCGCCGACCGCAGCCAAAGACCAAACCAGCTGGCTCGCGACCGCAGCATTACTCACGCGTGTGGCAACCGTTCATGATGAGATGTCTGAGGGGCGGCAGAAAAAGCTTTACGCCTTATTGAAGTCTGCCTTTGAACTCGACGATCTCACTACCGCTCAATTGATCGACCAGTCCGCCGCCGTCGGTCGGAACGCGATCGATCTCTATCATTTCACCCGGAAACTTGGTGAAGTTCTCGACGACGAGGGCCGCTACCAGACCGTTCGAATGATGTGGGAGATTGTTTACGCCGACCGGAAGCCAAACGAATTTGAAGCCAATATCATTTGGCGAGCGGCGGATCTATTAGGGGTGTCATCGCGACAACGTGTCGCGCTTCGCCAGCTGGTGTTGGCCGACAATGCCGCCCTGGCTCGCGTGGGTGCCGGCTGATCTTAGTCGCCAGCTGCTCTGAGCCGTTAGAAGCAAGGCAAAACGCGTTGATATTGTAATTTGCGCGCTTCACCAGGCGTTCGTGATTGCAACAGCGGTCGCGATTTCTGATCCAAGGTGGCCGTCGATTTCTTGCGATTCATTTCGAAACATTAATTCCTCGGTCAGCATTGTGTAATGCGAGAGCCTGCATCTACGGCGGCATAAGGGCGAGCAACCGCGCGCTGAATCCTCATCTTGGAGATTTTCTTATGACCGACCAACGTAATCCTGTTTCCTCCTCTCATCGCGAGCAGACGCGCTCCCTGTTCTCGGCGCGAAAAGTTGCATTGATGGCATCGGTGGCGACCGGGCTCGCGGTGTACGGCTTCAGCTCTTCGTCCGATCGTTTTGATATTTTTTCCAGCGCAGCTCACGCCCAAGTGAGTAATGCTGTGTCCAGCGCCGCGCAGCCCGTCGGCTTCGCCGATATGGTGGAGCGGGTAAAGCCGTCGGTGATCTCGGTCAAAGTCATAATGAAGGAAAAGGCCACTGACGCTAACAACAAGGACGATGACGAGGAGTCGGGCTCGCCCATGGAACGTTTCTTTCGTCAGTTCGGTGGCCCGAATGGCGGGCCTCAAAATCCCGGGCGTAACGGTCGGCACGGCGAAATGATGGGTCAGGGGTCTGGCTTCTTTATTTCATCCGATGGATATGCGGTCACCAACAACCACGTTGTTGATGGAGTCGACAAAGTCGAGGTAACGACGGACGCCGGAAAGACTTACACGGCAAAAGTAATCGGGACAGACCCTCGGACAGATGTTGCCTTGATCAAAGTCGAGGGCGGCTCAGACTTTCCGTTTGCGAAGCTTTCTGAGGGCAAAGCCAGAATTGGTGATTGGGTACTTGCAGTCGGCAACCCGTTTGGCTTGGGTGGTACCGTAACCGCTGGTATCGTTTCGGCCAGCGGCCGTGACATCGGAAGTGGACCGTACGACGATTTCATTCAGATCGACGCGCCCGTTAACAAGGGTAATTCGGGTGGCCCGGCCTTCAATATGCAGGGCGAGGTGGTCGGCGTAAACACTGCGATCTATTCGCCATCCGGTGGCAGTGTCGGCATCGCTTTTTCGATCCCAGCCTCGACGGTAAAGAACGTGATCGCTCAGCTCAAGGACAAGGGAAGCGTCAGCCGCGGTTGGATCGGTGTTCAGATTCAGCCGGTAACCCGGGATATCGCCGACAGCATGGGCTTGAAGCAGGCGGAGGGCGCGTTGGTAGCCGATCCTCAGAAGAATGGGCCCGCAGCAAGGGCTGGCGTTGAAGCAGGCGACGTCATCACCGCCGTAAATGGTCAGACAGTCAAGGACGCCCGGGAACTGGCCCGCATCATCGGAGGCTTTGCACCTGGCAGCGTCGTCAAGCTCGACTTAGTGCACAAGGGGAAGAGCAATGTCGTTAGCCTGAGCCTTGGTCAACTGCCGAATGCGCAGGAAGCCAAGGCTGACATCGATGCCGAAGGCAAAGCGGCAACCCATGGCACGGACGTTCCGCGGCTGGGCCTGATGGTTGCCCCGGCGGGCAAGGTAGACGGCGCAGGCAAGGAAGGCGTCGTTGTCATGAAAGTAGAGCCGAAGAGCGCGGCTGCGGATCGCGGGCTTAAGAAGGGCGACGTGATTTTAGAAGTTGCCGGGAAAAGCGTTTCGAATCCCGATGACGTTGGCGAAGCGATCGAAGCCGCGCGCACCGACAAGAAGAACAGCGTGTTGATGCGCCTTCGCTCTGGCGACGCGTCCCATTACGTCGCTGTGCCGCTCGCAAACGGCTAAATCAACTCGAAGGTTTGGCTGCGGCTGTCATGGCCGCTGCCAGACCTCTTACCGATCGGTCACACTGCCGCGGCGTGCGGTTCGACGGCATTTCTAATTTTGCTGAGGCAACCCAGTGATAGCTAAAAGCGGCGACATTGCCCAATTAGTCGGTTCACGTTCAGGACCGGCGCGGGTCGATGCCTGGCATCTTTGGACTGTTATCATCCCGAGGCGGTCGATCTCCGGTCGGCTCGTTTGGGGTATGGCGACGCCGCAGTGGACGACGTTGGGCCTACAAAAAATTCGTCGAGTATTCGAATGACGGTGATCCGAAACCTGTCTCCTAGATGAAGGCACAGCGTCCATGCCGACCTCTCTTCGACATCATCCCCCGCGCGGGCTGGCGTAGCTCTTGAAGAGGAGTCATCGTGCCACGACGCAACGATGGGGCGGAAGTAATCAAAATTCAGACGCTCCGAGAATTGATCGTGTGCAAAATATCTGACATCGAGTTTAGCAAATTACGGATTGCACGTACCTATATCAAGCTCTTATGCATTCCGGAAGGCGCCGCGAAAACGGTTTCACTCGCGCGTATCGGAAATTACGAGGTTCGCATGCTTGAAGCCTCGAAAGCAGATACCGCCGATGGCCCGCTATTTTTGATTGAACTCTTCGATCACGACGCACAATCGACAGTCGATAGCCGTATCTGCTGCGGCATCGACGAGGGAGTGGCTGCGTTTCAAGATTTCATTTCGCGATGAAATTGTTCGAGTGAGCTGTCTTGGAAAGGGACGAACCGCGGAAGGAAACGTTATCGCGGTCGTGAAGTAACGTCAGGCCGTCAGAACGTACCCGCTTGAGCCGCGCTGAGTTCGAAGACGTTGTCAGTCGCATCTGACGACAATGACAAGCCTGGCATTCGGCGGCGTGCGGTCTCGCTCGCGTTAGCACTTTCACCGGCCGCCGGCGCCTGTGGGAATCGTGGGCCCATTAGTAGGTGCCGCAATGGCCCCACACATCGCGGTTCCCGTACAAGGCGACTGACGGCGCAGCGTCCCTATACATGGGATGGGCCGTGACGGTCGACCCGTGACCAACCGTGTGGGCAAATGCGCAGGTGCTGGTGAGGGGACGGGCCGTAGAGCACACTCCTTTAATGAGGTTGGCTGCGTAGCTGGCTCCAGTCGCGTGGGAGCTGCTGCGCTTCGCTTACCTGAGCTGGGGTCATCCGCCGTTCGGTCATTTCTAAAGTCTTGACAGCTCTTCTCACCCTGTGCCTCCGATAGACTGATCCACATGTGGGCACGAACATAGTCCTGCGGCACGCCTCGGCCTTCGGCGTACATCACCCCGAGATAGAGCTTGGCGACGGGGTGGCCTTGCTCGGCAGCCCTGTGAAACCAGAACATCGCCGCAGCACGCCTTTGGCGTTTGCGTATTGGTTCCCAAGTAGAAATTCGGCGACGGCGTCGCCTTGGTCTGCAGCCTTCCGAAACCACATTGCTGCCTCGGTATCGTCCTGCGCCACGCCTCGGCCTTAAGAGATACAGGATCCCGAGATTGGATTGTTGGAGCCTACCAATCCGACCGCTTGTCGAATATAGGTATCGGGCACGGCGCGATCGACGCAGGCGGTGGCTACACTTATTTCAATCCGGCGACCGGCCACGAGTTCTCAGGTGTGCTTGGATTAACCTATAATTTAAAAAATACTGCAACACAGTATCAGAGTGGCGTGGACCTGCACTTCGATTGGGGCGCATCGCAATTCCTGACCAAGCAGGTTCAGGTGGGTCTGGTAGGCTACGCTTACAAAGATATCGGGTGTGATAGCGGTTCGGGCGATCGCGTCGGTTGCTTCCAGTCGCAGGTGTTCGGCATCGGGCCGCAGTTTGGCTACGTCTTCCCCCTTAGCCAGACCCTACAAGGTTACATCAATCTCAAGGGCTACGCAGAATTTGGCGGATCGGATCGGATCGGCCCACCGGCTGGAACACATGGCTGACATTTGTCATCTCACCCGCAGCGGCGCCTCCGCCAGCCCCAAGCCGGATGATTACGAAATAGCAGCGGAGCGAACCGTCGGAAGCTCAATGTCCGAAATGCGTCCAGCCTATGTGAAGACGTGCGCGAGCAGAGAATGCGCAGAATTGTTTTCTCCCTTTTCCTCTTTCAACTCCTCAGGCGTCAACTTCGGCCGCTCAATTGAGAGCGTCAGCTTGTTGAGCTTGCCGGTGAACTTGAACGGCACCTGGTATTCTTCTCATACACCGGAGTGCCGGTATCGGATCCGACGTCGAAGGTCTCGTCCCACTGCAGGATGAGCACGCCAGTGCCGTCGCGTCCGATGCCGCTGATATTGTTGAACGCGAGCGTCGCGAACCCCGCCGCGCGCGGGCGCGTTAGAGTCAGCGCCACAAAATAGAATGGGCTCCGGTGCGAGAACCGGAGCCCTTATAATCGCCGAAGTCAAAAGTAGTTTCAGTGATTAGTATCTGGCGGCAACCGGTGCGCCCCAGTTGAACAGGTAGTTGACGCCAACTTTCACCATCTGGACATTGCGGTTGTTGGAGGTAAATGTATCGCCGGCAAGGAGCGGGGCCGTGGCCGGAATGACGAAGGTCCGGTTTCCCAACCCGAGATAGTCGTATTCGAACTTCACCGTCCAATTGTTCGTGAACGCATATTCGGCGCCAGCGCCTACCAGCCAGCCGCCGGTGTTGTTGCCGCAGTTCGTGAAGTTGCCGCAGGTGAGCGACACGCCCGTCGTGACGTTAGTGACGGTCAGGTTGTTGTTGCCGACCCAGCCGCCGCCGGCCTTGCCGTAGAGCAGCCAGTGATCGATGGCATAGCCGAAGCGGGCAGCCACGGTCGTGATCCAGCGATTGTTGTTGGTGACCAAGAAGGTTCCAACGCCCGGAATGATGACCCCGTTGTTGTTGTTGTTGTTGTTGTTCCGGCCCAGTCGAAATCCCATTCGCCGCCGATGACGAAGTTGCCGATCTGGTAATTGCCGCCGATCTGCCCGCCGCCGATGAATACGCCGTTGTTGCCGTTGTTATTGAAATTCGTCAGGAAGAGCGTGTCCGTCCAGCGGTTGTTGGCCCAGGCACCGCCAATGTTGGCGCCGATGTAGAACCCGGTCCAACTGAACACGGGCACCGGCGGTAGCGGCGGGGCCTTGACGGCAAGATCAGCCGAATGCGCAGCCAACGGACTAAGCAGCATCGCGGCACTTGCCAGATATTTGAGAAGACGTTTCATGCAATCCCCCTCGATTGAGAAAATGCCCCGTTTCGCCCAATACAACGCACGATAGTAACGTGGGAATTTGACGCTCCCTATGCAGATACGGCAATTACTGGAAAAAACCGGAAGTGTTGCAACAGAGCAACGATCTTTGACCTTGAACCAATTATGTCGCTCGGGTGGGAGTGATGATCTGCGCGATTTTGTCTATTGAAGAGGGCAGCCCCTCGAAGGTCGCCTGAGGGTCAATCGCGTCATTCTGAGGGTGCGCCGATCACTTCCGCTCTACCCCCCAAACAGCTCGTCGTGGCCTGATATGGAAGAGACCGCCAACTGAGGCGCCCTTAACTTGCCCGTTGTCGCTGTCGCCATCGGCGCCAAGCTGGCCTGCCCGCGTCACACATGGCAATGACCACGATCGCGCTAGCCGCAGCTCCGACGAGCACTAGGATGACAGTGAGCATATAAATCATGGCACACTCTCCAACGCGACGGAAACCAAAGAGGCCACCAACTGAGCAGGGCCCTTACTTGCTCCTCGAATAAAATTGACCTGGGTAGTTGGTGACCGCTTGCCGGTCGCAAGCGCCACAAAAGAAGGCTTTGCCATATTCCGTGCGAACAACTCTGAAGCCCGCCGGAACGGCTTCCACGCTGAAGTCGTAAGGGCGTCCTTCAGGCTGAGAAAGAGGGACAGGTTCAGATTGCCCGCAGTTTGGGCATGTCAGTAACTCAACCACTTGGTGCCAGCCCTCATCGTACGTCTTGGTCCGGTTCCATCGCCGGGATATAAAACAGGACAATATTATCCGGCGGTCTGTTCAGAATCAGAATTGCTCACCTTCAGCAATTAAAGCGATCTTACAAAAGAAACCTCGCTAGGCTTGATTAACCTTTCCTTGAAGCGAATAGATTGGGACCGGGGTCGATCACATCCATAACAACAGCAGCATGGCAATCAGCATGGTGACGCAGATCAGGAGGAGCCACGTATTTTTATTGATCACGGCACGGCTCCGTTAAAAGGGTGTGTGCCCGTCACCCCGTCGTCATTTAATCTTCTCCCCGCCCTGCCGGCGTGCTTCGCGACGTTTCAGGAATTTCAATATCTCTTCGTCAACGCAATGAACTATCGAGGCTGGGTTGGTATCCGTCGGCTTGGCGGCACCGGCGCGGTGAATGATGGTGCAGCAGTCTTCAAACGGATTAACGACGTCGGTCATCACGGACTCGCGTAGTAAAGGTGCCCGGCCGCAGAAGGTCCAAGGAGTAACCTCGGCGACCGGGCCTTTGTGTTGCCAGCGCCAGTTTCGGAGTTAACAAAACTGCGCTGGCCGCAGGTGTTATTCGAATGGAACGCGTCACCGCCTGCTGGACGCCTGCCGGACACGAAGCCCGGCCCTTACTTCGCGATTACGCTGCCACAACCACGCGTGACGCAATCGCCAATTTCAATTCATCGTCGCGCTGTAGCTCGCTGCCGCTAGTTGAGCTTGCCGTGGGACGCCGATGCGCGCGTGCCACGACCGCTTTGTTGGCCGGATCGGCGTACACCTTATTGTAAAGCGCCGATATGGTGTGGCGCGACAGCCCGACGGCATTTTCGTCGCTCCGTTCGAACGGGCGAGATCGGTCCCGACCTGTTTCGTGCGGCTTGCAAAATGGGGGCTGGAGGGCCTCGTGTCGAAGCGGCGCGATCGGCCTTATCGCGCCGGCCGGTCACCGGATTGGATCAAGGTCAAGAACCGAAGTCATCCGGCGATGGAGCGAGTGGAGGACGCGTTCGCATGACCACGGTCGATGATCGCATGCCCACGAAAGACCTTGAAGTTGAAGTGCGTGAACCGGCTTGGTCCCACCAAGGTTCGCTTGGGTCCGCAAGAGCCACAGGTGCTCTGGTGCGCGATGTCCGTGGCCGCTGTTCGGCGCATGGGGTGCACTTGGGTTTCACAGGCGGTCTCGCGAGCGGCCGGAGCGCACTTTATACGACGTGTCGGCACGTCTGCGATTTGGTCGCTATCAGATGAAAAGCGGACGTAGCGCGACATCTCGAAACCGTAGCGATTGACCCAAGGCGGAGAGACTGAGGAAAACGATAGCGGTCCACGTTCCGTGGAACTCTTGAGACCGTTCTTAGTTACTTCGGCAATTCGCCAGCGCCATCAGACCGGCAGCGCGTGCGCACCTGGGGATAGGCTGGATAATCGCAGCGGTGGCGGAACTCCGATCCGGTTGAAACTCCGATCCGGAATGTCATTACGAGCAAAGCCAAGCAATCCAGGGAGAGTGCTATGCAAACCCATCAAGCTGACTACTTCGGTGCCTATCGCACCATGAAGATGATGCGAGATACCAACGGCGTGCTGGTTGTCGAATTTCACAGTAATGGCGGGCCGTGCACTTTCTCGGCACAACACCATACGGAGGTCGTGGATGCCTTTCACCGGATTGCGCAAGATCGAGCAAACAAGATCGTCATACTGACGGGTGCAGAAGGCGACTTCATTATTGGGGTCGATTGGAACTCTTTTGGCGATGTTTCCGATCCCGGTGTTTGGAGCCAGATTCACGACGAAGGCACTCAGGTTTTGGAAAACATAGCCAACATACGCGTGCCTGTCATCGCGGCTATCGAAGGACGTGCGCATATCCATTCAGACTATGCGCTGCTTGCGAACGTGATTGTGGCGGCGGAGGGTGCGACCTTCCAGGATGTTGGGCATTTCGCCGTGGGTGTCGCGCCCGGCGACGGAATCTTTACGACGTGGAGTTATCGCGCTGGAGCAGGACGAGCCGAGGCGTTCCTGCTCGACCCGCGGCCGCTGCCAGCTAGTACCGCATATGAATGGGGAGTCGTGGCAGAAGTCGTGCCGAACGGCAGGGCGCTCAGTCGGGCGCGGGAACTGGCCGCGCTGTACTTGAAGGCACCGGAAGTGACGCGTCGCTACACGCGTATCCACTTCATTCAACCATTAAAGGAGCGCATTGTGCGAGAGGTTGGATATGGACTGTCGCTCGAAGGAGCATCGTCGGCTGCCCTAATGAGATCAAGGGTCAAAAGTGAAGATGCGTGATCGTCCCGAGCTTGACCGCTAGTCGCGGATTTGCCGGTCACTTCCGGAGTTGGCACCAACCCGACATGCCGGGACGGTCTGACGATGTCCCGTTGATCGGGGTACACCGGAAGGGGCCCGGCCCACGGTCAAAGTGACGCGATTGACCCATCTCGG
Organism: uncultured Alphaproteobacteria bacterium; assembly: GCA_963822795.1. GTDB lineage: Bacteria > Pseudomonadota > Alphaproteobacteria > Rhizobiales > Xanthobacteraceae > Bradyrhizobium. The sequence goes on along the minus strand of CAWGJM010000012.1, from coordinate 8,549 downwards.
ACATCCCCCAGCTAAGCTAGCGGCGTTCCGGCCTATGTTTTGATAATCCCGTTGGTTGTCATCGGCGCGGGCTACTTCGCGACGGGTTAGCGTGTGGAGCGACGGCTGGCGGCGGTTTTTGGCGGCAGACGTCGCTGGATACAGTCGCCTCATGGGAGCCGACGAGGCCGGCAAAGTGATAAAGCCGGGCGAACAGTGCCATGCCGTCGCTGCAGTGGCCGGCCGCCACGTACCCTAATGGACTGGATCCAGCACGACCACCGGTATCTCGCGCTCGGTCTTGAGCTGATAGTCGGCGTAGGGCGGCCAAAATTCGAGCGCCTTTTTCCAAAGTCGGAGGCGTTCCTCGCCCGCCGTTGTCCTGGCCCGCGCGTTCAGTTTCTTGGTCCCGACTTGTACTTCGACGTCGGGGCGCGCCAGAATATTGCGATACCACCCTGGGTGTTGGGGCGCGCCTCCCTTTGAGGCGATTACGAAGTAACTGCCGCCGTCCGTTCCGTAAAACAGCGGGAATATGAATTTATCGCCAGACTTGCGGCCGGTGGTGGTCAGCAGCAGTGCCGGCGCCGTGATCTCACCTCGCTGGGGCACGGTTGTCTTGTACATGTGCCCGTCGGTTCTGCCGCTAGCGAGATAGCGGTTCGCGTGCTCGACCATCCAGTCCGGTAGGTTCGGAGCGAGTTTCGCTTCAGCCATCGTGCCCTCCTTCAAAGCTGCAGGGAACTGACTGGACTGTAGTCACGCTCTATCAATGTGGCGATCAAGCCCTCTAAGTGAGGTGAGGCAGCTGTGTGCTGGATCAAATCCAGCATAACTGGATCGCAAAAATAATGCGTCAACATGATGTCCTCTTCGCGATGTCGGTGATCGACATCGCGAAGAGGGTCATCAAATATTATGCGCAGTCGAATCGGCGCTTGGAAACGCTATCTTATTGATCCACAGGCATCCAAGTGCCAGAAACCCCGGTCTGCTCCGCAGAAAAATGTACGGCGCTGAATACCCGGCTTCAACGGTCATACGACCCCGTCCGACTCCCGCCTTGGCCGCCGCCTTCGCGACGTTGAGGCTGGTACCCTCGCCCTTGACGGGTCTCCCCCGATTACCCGAACCACCTTTCCGACGTGGCGTGCCCACTACCCCGGCGGATCGAGCGGATGCGCGTGTCGATTGCTTCGCCGCCCATGCAGCCTTCCCTAAATGGCAGGAGGGTCGGCATCCGCATTGTCACTTTCGACCTGCTCAGGCTTCACTCCCGTTACGGCCCACCGGTTGCTCAACCGCTTAAAGCGGCCTTTGTCACGAGGCTCCAGCCCTGCCGGTTACCCGGCCGAACCGTTCGTCAGCTACCAGATCAATCGACAACTCTCTGGGTGGAATCTTCCTCCACGAGTGATCCGCGCCTTCGGAGCGCACTGCCAAATCCGACCTTGAAGTCGGCTTCGCTGACCCACATTCGATGCAGAATTCCGGCAAGCTTGCGTGCAACCGCGACGATCGCACACAACATGCTCGACCGTTTGACGATCCGCAGACCCCGCGCACGCAATACAGACCATTTCCTAACTCGGAGCAGAGGGCTTGCAGCTGCCCTCGCACAGTGCCTCCCAAACGGCGAGGCGAAGCAAGATCCACAGCGCTGAGGTCAGCTCCGGCGTTGCATCATTCGGAAGTAGACTTGCTGTCTACGGGCTCGAATTGCCGACTGCGAACCTCGGAGAGATCTCTCTCGAGGAAGAAGTTGAGCAAAGTTCGAATCACTGCGACGGTCGCGAGGCGCACCAGCTCGTCCCAGCTCGGAGCGATTGAGGTCGCAAGGATATCGGCGGCGAGCTGGAAGGTGAGGCCGGCGACCAGCCAACGCGTATAGTGCAGCCACACGTTTCGCCTTTCATGTCCGGTCGCGGATGGCAAGAGCATGACCCGCAATCCCTGGACAAAGGCTTGGATCGTCCCGACCGCTATTATGACCAATACCATCGCATCGATGACCAGCACAGTGCCATTGGTGATTGCGACGAGCCATTCATGCATGGTGGACACCTCGGAACATCTTCGAACGTCGGCCGACCCGCAGGCCAGTACCGGATGGCCGAAAGCAAGTTGTCGGCTCCGACCGTAGGCCGAGACACTTCGCCAACGTTCGGGTTGGGCGGTTGCCTTTATTTCGCCCCGACCTTTCTTAGCCGTCCTCAAATCATCGGAACCACAACCGTGCGCTCCTCATGGGCTGGCCTGACGAGTATCGCGCCCCGCGCCCTCCAGCATGCCGGGCGCGAAACGTTCCGTCAGCACCGGCCCGAGAATGGATGTGACCAGCATTAACACGAGTACCGCGTTGAGCGTCGTGCCGTCCAGCATTCGTTGCCCGGCGCCGTTGCGCGTGTCGAAGGCGACCATCGCGGCGGCGAGCGTTGCGGCCACCTGCGGCAAGGTGAGCGCCCACATTGTCGATCTTGCGGCCGGCGCGTAACCGAAGAGGCGGGCACCAACGGCCGCGGCGATCCATTTTCCCGCGAGCAAAGCCACGACGATCCCCAAGGCCAGAGGGAAATGGTCGACGACGTCAGTGGCGAACACGACCGGATCGATCACCAGACCGGTGACGATAAAGAAGCTCGGGATGAACAAGGCTTTGCCAAAGAACTCCAGCTTGATCCTCGCCGGGTCGTCCTGTACCGCGCTGTTGACCGCCAGTCCCGCTAGGAACGCGCCGACGATCCCCGGCAGGTTTATGAAGTCGGCGATCGCGCCTGCCACCGCCATGACGGCCAGCATCAGCAGGAAATGCGCCTCCTCGTTACTCCCCATCCTGCTCAATGCCCAGGCGCCGGCGCGACTGAGCCCAATCAGGATCAGCGGCACGAAGATGGCGATCTCGATGAGCTGGATAGCAAGCCTTTCCGGTGAGAAGCCGGTCGTGTACATAGAGACGCAGACCGCGAATACGACCAGTGAAAGTGTGTCTGACAGCACTGTGGCGCCGATCGTCACGACGATCGGTTCGAGCCGAATGACACCCAGTCTCTGAACGATCGGCACACTCAGCAACGTGTGGGATGCGAGCAGCGATCCGACGACGATCGCTGGAATGAGCGCATAGCCAAAACCGAGGCCCACCAAGGTGCCGAACAGCAGTGGCACGGTGGTGGTAAAGAGCCCGAAGATGATCGACCGGGCCTGAGCCCTGCGGAAGAGGGCAATGTCGATCTCGAGCCCGGCGGAAAACATCAGCAATAGCTTGCCCAGCTCGCCGAAGAAGTTCGCAATCGGCCGCTGCTCACCGAAGAAGCCGAGCACGTGCGGCCCCAACGCGACTCCGAAGAGCAGCAGGCCGACCATTGGCGGCAATCTGATGCGGGCCGCCAGCCGCGGAACGCCGACGATGGCCGCGACAACGACCGCGAACTTTGCCAGATCCGGCAGCGCCAGGACGTGTGATCTCATCTCGTCGATCAAGCCCGTCACATTGCACCCCTCGCGTCACATCGGCGAAAGCCTGTCCGAGCCTTGTCCGCCGAGCTTCAGTCCGACGGTGACTGCGAAGTAGCCCAGCACCAGACTGATCACGACATAGACTGACGCCACGACGGCGCTTGCCGCCGAGGCCAACATCAGCACGACTGCGCCATAGACAAAGCTCGAAAATGTCGACAGTCCGCCCGCAATGCCGGTGCCGACCAGCATCTCGGCACCTTCGGACACGATCTGCCTGCGATGCAGCGCTGTGACGAGACCGAGCAGAAATGCGGCCACGAGATTGGCAACGAGGATGTCCAACGGGAAATTGTCCACCAGGTTCGGCACCATCAGTATGATGAACTCGCGCAGCATGGCACCCAGGGCGCCGCCGACGAACACCGGCACGACAATATTGACCACGGCAAGTTCCTCCTCAGCCCGGCGCGCGGGCAAGCGTGCCGCCGAGCACGGCGGCGAGCTGACCGACCAAGACCGACAGCAGAAGATACGACGCGGCTGGCATGCCGCCTCTCTTTCCGGCTAGCTTGACGGCGTCGAGTTGCATGCTACTGAACGTCGTGTAGCCGCCGAGCACCCCCGTCAGCACACCGGCATTGAGAGCCGTGCCATAGCGATCCCGCCAGTCGACCTTGAACAGGACGGAAAGGTAGCCGATGGCGAAGGCACCCGACACGTTGATCAGGAACGTGCCGACGGGAAAAACGCCATGATAGTGCTCGCCGATCACGCGCCCGGTCAACCAGCGCAGCAGTGATCCCAAGCCGCCGCCCAGACCGACCCACATCATATCCAACGGCGTCATTCCGGCTACTCCGGTTCTGAACTGGCCTTCCCGATCATTCTTTGCAGCCGCAACAACTCTCAACAACCTCCTGTTGGCTTTTTGGAGGTAACGAGTATCCCATCGCGCACAGGGCTGCAGGATAAGTCTTCTAATCCGCCCGGCTATGCAAATCCGGCATGAACGAAAAAAGGAATCGGGGCGTGTCTCTAGGTTTCCGCCTGCTCAAGCCGTGTTCTTTCGCGCTCCAGAGTGAGCTCCCGTAACGAATCGTAGATTGGGGCGTCGTGCATCAGAGTTGGCACCAGCATGGCCATGAAACAGGCGCCCAACATCGGCAAAAGCATTGTGACGTTTGCCGTCATCTCGACGACAAGAACGATGCCAGTCAGCGGGGCGCGGACGACACCGACGAAAAAGGCGGCCATCCCGACAACGGCGAATCCTTCAGGTTGAATGTTCAGATCAGGAAATACTAGCTGGCAGAGCTGACCGAAGAACAATCCCAGTTGGGCTCCCAATACAAGCATGGGGGCAAACAGGCCCCCCGGTGTCCCCGCCGCATATGATATGGCGCCGAGCCCGAGCCTGAATAGAAAAACGAGCGGAAGCAGGCCAAGCGTACCCGCCCCCACCAGAGTGCGCTGCGTAATCGGATCGCCGCCGCCTACAAGGTCGGGCACGAACCAAGCGAGCATCCCGACCGCCCCGCCGATAAGACCCGCGCGCAGCTCGACGGGCCACCGGTCGAGTTGACGCATCGTCGCAATAGTTCCGAGCAGCAACCGATTATAGACAATCGCCGTAAGCCCGGCGATCGCCCCGAGGACAAAGTAGAGCGGCCTCGTTGCGGCATCAGCATAGGCCAACGCTCCAACATGGAAGTCTGCTGCGTCGCCGAGGAGCATACGCGACACGGAGATGGCGGTCGCCGACGCGCCAAGCGCCGCTATCGCAACGCGTAGCTCGAATCGCCGCACCAACTCCTCCAGGACGAAAATGGCGCCGGCGATCGGAGCGTTGAAAGCAGTGGCCAGGCCTGCCCCGGCGCCTGCGGCAAGCAACACTCTGCAGTCGGGCCAGCCGCGTCGAAATTCCTTGCCGACGAGATGCCCAATGGTCGCCGCCATCTGAACAGTTGGGCCTTCACGGCCGAGCGCCAGCCCCGCACCGATCGCCAGCACCCCTGCAACAAACTTCACCGGTATGATGCGAAACGGGGCCTGCGGCAGGTCCTCGTTCAGCACCGCCTCGACGTGTGGGATTCCGCTCCCTGATGCGTGAGTCGAGTAGCGGCGAACCAGCCAAGCCGCTACCGCCGCCCCGGCGGCACAAGCAATGCTGACGACCAAAAAGCCGGCGAAAGGTTTCGAATGCGCCCAGACGATGAGGGCATCGCGAAACCCATCCGCCCGTTCAAGCAAGAGCAGGAAGAGCGCTCCTACGAAACCTGAAACCGCGCCAACGATAAGCGCCAAAACAGCAAGGACTAGGATGCTGCCATGGTCGCTATCTCGCTCGCTCGCAAGGTTCTGCCCGGGGGTCATTTGCATTCCGAATTGGGGACGAGCGAGAACTCGAAGAGGGCCATCAAGATCTTTCCGTCGACAACCTTAGCCGGATATGGCGCGGCCTCGTAGCCTGAAGTATTCATTGTCTCTCCTTCTCACGGTCCCGATGGTTCGCGGCGGCGCGTGACGCATCAAAGACGACTTGGTCGTATTGCCAAAGGCGCTCGAAGAAATTCAGGGCTCGGCGCTCGTCGTCGCTGTCCTGGACTGCAAACTGCAGAATTTCGGTGAGAGGTCGTTTCCCATCGATGGCGCCGAACAACCGGTCCTCGAAAGCATCAATTGCGAGAATGAGATCGGTGAACGTATGCGAACGGTTAATCAACACCGCTACGCTACCAGGAGGCAAACGTTCCCTAACGCACACTGTCCATGGCAGCGCAATCGGAATGTAGTCACGCCAACTATCGCCAGCGAACGTGATCGGCTGGCTGTCGTTCGAGCAGTCGTCCCGGTGCGCGATGAAACTGTGCGCGACTATTGTTCCGCGGAAGAGCTCGACGGCGGCGTGCTGCTGCCGTGGGGGCAGTGAGGCCAGACGCGCGGCATGCGGGCTACGCAAGATGGCGCCGCATTGAGCCAGGTAGGGCGCCTGCTCAATCCAGCGGCCGAAGGAAACGCCGCACCGATCGAGCCATGCGTACAGTTCCGGGACGGTGTAGGCCCGATCCTGGGGATGAAGGAGCGCGTCCGCCATCGCTTCCGGCCGCCAGAAATCCTTTGACCGGCGTAGCAGGCTTGAGATCGGGTGGTCCGGCGGCAGCGTTTCAAGGGCGGCGCCAAGACTTCGCAGATCCGTCACTGACGCATCTATGTGGAGCAGACGGCAGTATTCCTGCATCATATAGATTCCAGCTCGACCGTAGCGTGCATACACCATCAGGCGCATCGCACCGTTCGGTTGCAGGACGTCGCGCAGTGCTCGAAGACCGAAGTCCGGGTCAGGCAAGTGATGCAGCACTCCTGTACAGACCACCATGTCGAAAGAGCGGCCAATCTCCCGGACGCTTTCGATCGGGAGCTGATGCAGTTCGAGATTCTCCAGATTGTACTTGCGCTGAAGATCGCGCGTGTAGCGCAAGCTCGTGTCGCTGACGTCGATCGCCGTGATTCGAGCATCGGGCTCGCGGAGCGCATACCTTGCGGCCTGCGACGTACCACAGCCAGCGACCAGGATTTCCTGGTTCGCCCGCGGTCGCGCGGCGGGCCACATCAGATGGAACTCGGCTCTGCGACGGTCCTGGTTTTTGTAGAGGTTGCGGTGTTCGTCCAGATCGGTAAGGGGGGCTGGATAAGGCATCCTTTCGTAGAAGTTGCGGACTTCGTCGCTACGGTTCACTTCGGGCCTCCATATCAGACGCCGGACGCCGGCTATTCCGCTTAAACCCAATTGGCACACTTGAGCGGCAAGCATCCCTGCATCGCGCTCATCGACGATCGTGTGTTAGCGCATCCTGTCCCTGACCGGCAGGCCGCGGAGGCAATCCGTGACTGCCTCCGCTCCCTAGTCCCTCACGCGGCGCCTTTTTGCAGTCGCGCCAGGCGCCTCTATCAACAAGTTCGACGCCCGGCGAATGTGCCGGGCGCCGCTCGTGGCTATCCGACCGCCGGATCAGGCATTCCCGCCGTGGGTTGACGCCATCGCCAATACTGCGTCCAGGTTGAACGATGCCGGCTTCTGGCGAGGCGGGAACTTGATGAAATTCTCGATCTGCCCCGCGACCACGGCCTGCATGAGGTACATCTGGGGGACGTGATCGACCATCCAATCATAGTAAGTGTTGGAGTTGAAATCCGCGCGTTCGAACGGGTCGCGTCGCAGGTTGTAGATGAGCGGGACCCTTAGCTTCACCAGCGGTTCAGCCCAGGCCTGCATCCTGTCCGCGCGCTGCACCGCGAGGTTGAATTTATAATCGCCGACCCGGACCGCCATGACATCACCGTCGTCGCTGAAGTACATGATGTGGTTTCTCGGGCTCTCCTTCGCCGCGCCCGTCAAGTAGGGAATCAAGTTGTAGCCGTCGAGATGGACCTTGAAGTTCTTGCCCCCGATCGTGCAGCCATTGAGGAGCTTCTGGGTCACGTCCGCATCGCCCGCGGCGGCCAGCAAGGTCGGGAACATATCGATGTGCGAGACGATGCCGTTGAAGACCGAACCGGCCTTGATCTTGCCCGGCCAGCGCAAGAACGCAGGAACACGCCAGGCGCCCTCCCAATTCGTGTTCTTCTGCGAGCGGAACGGCGTGTTGGCGCCATCCGGCCAGGTGTCATTTTCCGGGCCGTTGTCGGTGGAATACATGACGATTGTGTTGTCAGCGATGCCCAACTCGTCAAGCTTCGCGAGCAACTCACCGACTTGCTCATCGTGGGTGACCATCCGATCGCCGTAGTCGTCCTGCCCGCTCTTGCCGCGGTTCTTGTCGGCCAAGTGGGTACGGAAATGCATCGCTGTCGAATTATACCAGAGGAAGAACGGCTGTTCAGCCTTGGCCTGTTTCTCCATCCAGGTCAGAGCACGCGCAGTGATCTCCTCATCGACGGTTTCCATGCGCTTCTTGGTCAATGGGCCGGTGTCCGTAACCTTCTGGCCGCCCTTGCCGTCCGCCACGCAATGGAGCACGCCGCGCGGTCCAAACTTCTTCTTGAATTCCGGATCCTTGGGATAGTCCGGCAGTTCCGGCTCTTCTTCGGCGTTGAGGTGATAGAGATTGCCG